>DATEJM010000092.1:0-4554 GCA_035277965.1 Steroidobacteraceae bacterium
ACACAGCTCTTTCGGCTGCGACGATGACCGCGACCTGACGTATTTCGGCGAGGCGTTTCTGCGCGACTCGGTACCCACGACACGCACGCTCGAGGACGCATTTCACAAAGCCTCCGGCCTCATCCATCAGCGCGAGACGACGGAGCACAAGATCGCCTCGAATCCGCAGATGTTCATGGGTGCCCACATGCGCGCCAAGTTGCTCGAGCTCGAGAGCACCGCGCAGCCGGCGCGTCAGGCTACAATTTCCTCCTCGCATTGACGCGGACCCCGCGTCCGCGGAGTAGTGACATGCGCATGCGCAAGCAACGAGGCAAGGCCCGGTCCGCACCGCGACCGAAAGGCCGGACAACGACGAGTCACCGCAACGGCGCCCCGGAACGTTCCGGTGCCGATCGCGCCCCTCTGTCGGTGGTCATCCTGGCCGCCGGCCAGGGGAAGCGGATGAAGTCCGACTTGCCGAAGGTGCTGCAGCCGCTCGCAGGAAAACCTCTCCTCGAGCACGTCCTCGATGCGGCCCGCAAGCTCGGGCCGCAGGACATCCACGTCGTATATGGACATGGTGGCGATCGCGTGCGCGACGCTCTTGCCGGGGAGGCCGTGACGTGGGTGTTGCAGGCCGAGAGACTCGGCACCGGCCATGCAGTGTTGCAGGCGATGCCTGCCATCCCCGACGACCACATTGTCCTGGTCCTGTACGGCGATGTGCCGCTCATCAACAGCGTGACCTTGTCGAGCCTCGTGGCACTCGCTGGGGCTAAGCGTGTCGCGCTATTGACGATGATGCCGGACGACCCCACCGGCTACGGCCGGATCGTGCGCGATGCTCGCGGCGGCGTCAGAAAAGTGGTCGAGCAACGCGACGCATCGAGCAGAGAGCTGAAGATCCGCGAGTCCAACAGCGGGGTGCTCGCCGCCCCGGCCGGCCGATTGAAGAAATGGCTGGCCGCCCTGAAAAATACGAACTCACAAGCCGAATACTACCTCACCGACATCATCGCCAGCGCTGTCCGTGACCGACTCAGCGTGCAACCGCTGCTGGCGCCCACGCTTACGGAAGTGCTGGGTGTGAACGACAAGGCGCAGCTCGCGGACCTCGAAGCCGCGCACCGCCGGCAGACGGCTCAGCAGCTCATGCTCGCGGGCGTGACCGTTGCAGATCCCGAGCGGCTCGATGTGCGCGGGACGGTGACGCATGGGGCCGATGTCTTCCTGGACATCAATGTGGTCCTGGAGGGTGACGTCAAGCTCGGGGATCGTGTGCGAGTCGGGCCCAACTGTGTCATTCGCAACAGTGAGATCGGCGCCGATACCGAAGTATTTCCCAGCTGCGTGATCGACAGTGCCACGATCGGGCCGTCCTGCAACATCGGTCCGTTCGCCCGCTTCCGCCCGACGTCGACGCTAGGTAGCGGAGTGCACATCGGCAACTTCGTCGAAGTCAAGAACTCGAGCATGGCGGCCGGGGCCAAGGCGAATCATCTCGCCTATGTCGGCGACGCTCAGGTCGGCGAGCGTGTCAACATCGGCGCCGGCACCATCATTGCGAACTACGACGGAGCCAACAAGCACCGCACTGTGATCGGAGACGATGCCCATACGGGCTCCAACAGTGTATTGGTGGCGCCGATCACCGTCGGCAAAGGGGCGACCATCGCGGCTGGCTCCGCAGTGATGCGCGAGGTGCCCGCGGGGGGGCTCACGATCGCGCGGCCGAAGCAGGTTACCCTCGAGAGCTGGCAGCGGCCGACGAAAAAGCCGGGCAAGTAGTCCCGTCAGGCGAACAGCTCACGAACCATGATGGTCACCTCGGGCCACGCCTGTGGCGAGACTGCATCCTCGATCGTGTATTCCCGGATCTGCTGGTACACCCCGTGCAGCGGAGTCAGGTGCACGTGGATGCGCTGGCTGTTGACGTCGATGACCCAATACTCAGCCACCCCAAATTTCGCATAGAGGTCGCGCTTGCGACCCTGGTCGAAGGTCAGTGAAGTATCGGCTACCTCGACGAGCAGCACAGCATCTTCCGCCCGTGGGTGAGCACGCACGTAGTCATCCGCTCGAGGCTTCAGCACGAGCAGGTCCGGCTCAGGCTCGGACAGATCGCCCAGATCAATGGGGTTCCCCGCTCGGACGATGGTCCTGTCCCCGAGAGCCAACACCAACCACTTGAGTAGACGACCCGTGACGCTTGCGTGCCGCGTTCCAATGGGTGCCATGTCGAGAATTTCTCCTTCGATGAGCTCGACACGGTCGCTCGGAGTCAACACGCCGGTTGCCACCATCTTCTGATAGCGCTCGATCGTGATGCGCATACGAGTGGGTGTGAAGACGGCGATCATGGCGACTCTGAAGCGGAAGGGTCGAGTGAGTATAGATGAGCAGTTTGCCGCGATCCAGCCACCGAGGCAGCTACCCCAAGCGATGCGAAGTGGCCATTTGTCGCGGGACAGTCGATGCCTCGTGTCTGAGTCCAGTACGCATCAACGTCGCGTCAGGAGATACGTCGTGTTGAGTCGCGTCTGCGGACGCTGTCTGAGGACGCCGGTACAGACGCGGAAATCGTGCGTGTTTTGGCAGAAATTCGTGTTGATCCGATATGCGGTAGCCCGGTATACAGTCCGGATGAATCCCGACTCGAGGAAGCAACATGAACACTCTTCAAGATATCCAACACGCAATCGGGCAGCTCCCCTTCGGGGAGCGTGTGACACTCCTGGAATGGGTGCTGGAGTCTTCCCCTCTTTCATACCACGTTGCTGAATCTGCCCCAGCGTACGCTGCCGCACCCGCTGGTGTGTCTTTCATGACCGTCGACGAATACCTGAAGTGGGAGGAGCACAGCCCGATCAATCACGAGTACATCGCGGGACAGATCTTCGCGATGACGACCCCGGTGCTGCGGCACCAGGCGATCCTCGGCAATCTGCATGCCGCTTTTCACGCTCATCTGAAGGGCGGTCCCTGCAAGGCGTACGTATCGAACATCAAGGTGCAGTTGAAGGTCGATCGAGCCGACATCGTGTATTGCCCGGATGTACTGGTCGCATGCGGGCCTCAGGAGATGGAGCAGCCGATACCCCAGGATTCGCGACTGATCGTGGAGGTGCTTTCACCGTCAACGCAGTCGATCGACCGCCGGGAGAAGCTGCTCAACTATCGGTTCATACCGTCGCTGGAGGAGTATGTGATCGTCGCGCAGCGCACACAGTGCGTGACGGTGCATCGTCGCAGCGAGGAGTGGAGGCCCATCGTGGCCGAAGCTCCGGATGCAGGCGTTGAGTTCCGATCGATCGGCCTCACCCTCGCACTGGCCAGCCTCTACGAGGGAACGCTTTGAGCCCGCTGAGCGTCATGCATTTACGGAACTGCCGAGCTTTCGGGGCAGCGTCATGGCATGGCCACCGGCTCTTGCTGCCCACGGGGCTCGAACGCCGCGGCCATCCGGCTGCCGCTACCTGTTAGTTGGGTGCGAAGGCCCCACAGGAAATCATCAAACAGAAACATTCCCGCAACAGCCCTTCCCGGAAGATAACAGCCGATCGGCTCGGTTCTGGGCGCACCGTCACTCATCGTGGCGCGGGCGTGACCGGTGGCATTTGTCTTCGCTATCACAGGGGAGGAGTGTTCCATGACATGCTTGATTCAGAGGCGCCTGAAGAAGGTCGTCGGCAGCGCAGGGTTTGCTGCCGCGCTTGCGATCGCGGCGGGTACCGCCCACGCGACAACGATCAATGGCTCGCTCGATACGAGCGCCGCGTTCAGTCCGACGAACCAATCAACGGATGGGACGACTTACTTCAACGCTCCCGCGAGCGGCCCTTTCCCGGGGTCTGCGGTGCAGATCGGAGAATTCGATTTCAGCGTGCCGGCCGGCGAGACGATCACCTCAGCCACTCTGTCAGGTGACTTTGGCAGTAATACGCTGGGGAGCGGCAGCGCGCAGGTAGATTTGACCCTGAACGGAATTGCCGTCGCGAGCTGCGACAGCGCCTGCGCGTCGGCCTCCGGTCTCGCAGACGTGCCGTGGGCCTTTACATTCACGGCGGGCGAGCTTGCCAGTCTGGCCTCGGGGAAGGCCGTTCTCACGGCGATCCAGCAGAGCGCGTCGCAGATCGTCCTCGATCCGACCTCCGTCGCCATTCAGACGAGTCCGGTGCCGCTGCCCGCGGCTGGATGGTTGCTCGGCTCTGGACTGCTGTCGCTTGCTGGATTGCGGCGGCGCAAGGCCGCTGTTGCGACGTGCCAGCCCACTGTTGCGACGTGATAGGGGAGCCACACATGATTCATGCAAAGACCTGCACGCGCACGCTGACGGCGCGCGTATCGAAGATGGCGAGCGAGCTCATGAAGCTCATGCTCGCGGTGGCGCTGAGCGCCAGCCTGAGCCTGGGCGCTACCCAGGCTTTCGGCAATTCCCCGGGACAGTGCCATCTCAACAATCCGTCGATCCAGCACATTGTCTATATCCAGTTCGACAACGTGCACCTGGAACGCGACAACTCGAATGTTCCGTCCGATCTCGAGCAGATGCCGAACCTCCTGAATTTCCTG
>DATEJM010000093.1:0-3856 GCA_035277965.1 Steroidobacteraceae bacterium
AGCGGATGAGCGCCACGGCAAGCGGCGTGGGCGGCATCGCCTGATCGGTCGAGTTGCTGGCGCGCTGTGTTCCAGAGCCCCCGAGTGCAGCCTGATTCGCGCTTGCAGCCATGTCATCGATGATCCGGATCGGTTCAAGCGACACCTGGTCGCGCGTAGGGCGGCGTGCCGTGACGTCTAGGAGTATCAGTTCCCCCGTGCGAAGGTCTTGAACCTCGAGCCGCGTGCTTTCGATCGGCGCCGTGGCGAGGAGGTAAACGGCGCCATCGGCGCTTTGGACGCGGAGCCGCCCGTCGAGCGAGTCGGCAAGCCCGACTCGGACCGGGCGACCCACGATTACGACGCGCTCATCGCCCACGACGAGCTGGATGCCGAGCGGGAGCCGATCCCAATGCAGCATCTCAACCGCTCGGGTCTCGGTGGTCACGCACAGACAGAGGAGAAGAAGCAGAGCGAGGGAGGGTCTCATGGAGCGACGCCGTGCTTGCTCGAGGTCGAGGGAGTGGGTGTCGGGATGCGCTCCGGCGGACTCGCAAAGCAGTCAAGCGCCAGGCCCCAGGGGTTGTGTTCGGGATCGACGTCGTAGCGCACGACCCGAATGGGATAGCGCACGAAGGCGCGTTTTACCAGGTCGCCGCGGTAGTACTCATCCACATCGAGGTCGAGCGCGACGATCCAGCCGTCGCTCGAGAGCACCTGGACGCGGCGGGTGGGATCATGGCCGTATCCGCGGCCGGGAATCTCAAAGACCCCGCGTAGGCGGTCTCGGAGCTCGTTGTGTGCGCCGCGCCACGCGGCATCTTGTCTGAGATATCTCTGGCACTCGGGCGTCAAGTAGGGCGAGAGCGTGTAGATGTTCCTCGGGTAGTCCACCTCGCCGTTCGATGGCCAGCGATTGATCTCCTCAAAGACGTAGAGGGCGAAGGCGTACACGTCTTCCGGAGGGACATCCCACCACTTGCGCACGCTCCCCGAGCGCAGGTCCGGAGGGATATGGATAGTGAGATCCCGTGGCGTATGCCACCAGCCGAGCCCACAAAGCATCATCGCCCCAAAGAGCGCCGCGGCGCAGAGCCTGAGCGACTTCACGTGCGCCTGAAGGTGCGCGACTTCGTTGCGAAAGCGGCTCATGAAGGCTTAAGCGGTGCGCGCGCGCCGGGTGGTCCAGCGGCCGGAGCGGGTGATGAGAGGCCCCAACCCCACGCGCGCAGAGAGCGCCGGAAAGCGCACGCAGAGCTGCCACTCGAGGGTCCGATAGATCCACGTATCGGGTCTGCCGCGCTTGAATCTCCGGATCACCCCTCCTCCGACGAAGAGGCCGACGGCCACCGAGACCACGATGACGGCCGGTGCCGTGGCGAGGCTGCGCAACAGAATGGCAAGCGGCACGCCTAAGCCCAATCCCACCGCGGCGAAGAGGCCCGTCGTGACCCAAAGCTCATCGGCCGTGAGTCCCCGCACGATCACCGGCTGGCGGTTCAAGCGGTTCGGCAGAAAGGTCACTGTGGAGTCCCGACCCGCGTTCGTCATGTTTGGACTGGCCGCAGCGTGTGCGCTGCGCGCAGCGGTGGCACCGTACACGGCGTTAGAGGATCGAGGTGGCATTCGTCAGGAGCCAGATGCCGACGACAAGCAGCATGGCCCCGACGGCGACCGTCAATCCGAACTCACCCCAAGTCTTCCGTCCCGTGTGGATCTCGGAGTACGTGTTATAGGCGTGATAGCAGACTCCGATGAACATGCTCGCGATTACGAGGAGCGACACCAGCATGACAATGTCGTACCCGTAGTTCTGAAGCGTCTGGATGATGCCGCTGCCATTGCCCTGGGACGGTGGCTGAAGGGTGGGGAGTCCCGCGGCATGCGCTACTGGGGTCAGGGCAGTGGCGAACGAGAGCAGAGGTAAGGCAATGGCCCAAAGGCCGAAGCGGCGATGCGACACGAGAATCTTCATAGGGCGTCAACCTGACTTCAGGAGAGGAGGAGGTAACTCAGCACGACGTACATCGCTGCGAAGCGCACGATGACGAGAAAGAACTGGCGCTGGGAGATCTGTCCGTCGGCCCAGCCGCCGTAGGCGCTTCGCATGGCCCATACGCCCCAGAGAAGGAGCACGGCGAAGACGAAGCTCAGGAGGAGCGTTGCGCAGTCGGACGCCTGAAAGCCGCTCGCGGCGAGAAACGCCGTCTCCTCATCGGCGCTCATGGCGTAGGACTCCCCTCACGGTACTCGCCGCTCAACACCACCGGGTCGCGTGGCTGGGAGCGAGGTGGAGCCAAGTAATCGTGGATTCCAGATCGAACGCAGCTGACGTCGCCGCGAAGGCGACGATAATCGAAGTGGTAGCGGCTCTTCTGCAGCGCCGACGCCTCAGCGTTATCTGCCAGGCGGTCGATCAGATTGAGCTCGCGCAGGATGACGGCGAGGTCTGCCCGCTCGGAGGCGGCGTCGGCCGCACGCGCCAGAGATGGCGCGCCGAGCCCCGCGGCGAACGCAACGACGAGCGGGGCGATGGCGATCGCACGGTGCCGCACGCTCGTCGCGGGGCTGCGCCTGTCTCTCACGTTCCTCCTCTTGGTGACCACGATGAGGACATGGTGATGGAGCCAATTCGGCGGCGCTCCTCTCAATCGGTACACGCGGCTCACCGGATTAGTCTGAGAGGTTGAATTTGTCGCCGCAGGGGGCGCGCGATTGCCCTAGAGATACTTCTTGAAGTGAGCTGTGGTCACGTTGACGGTGAACGCGAGGAGAATGGCGCCCGGGAGGAGGATCAGAAGCGGCGAGACGCTTACTGGCATCGCGAGGTATGTAACCCAGGGCAAGAGGGCGGCTGGTACGATTGCGGCCTTAGCACGGTGATAGATGAAGCCCGATTCGTGAGCGGAGCTGAACCGCCGAAGGTCACGACGTACAAGGCCGTCGACGAGGCCGACGAAAGCGGCGACGAAATAAAGCGGTGTGGTCAGTGCGATCACGAGCAGGCGTGCCAGGAAGGTCAGGACTGTGTAGCTCGCCGCCAGCGCATAGGGCTTCACACTCGCGAACGCGAGTGAGAAAGCGTGTCGGATAACCTCAATGTGAGGGAGACTTGCGAGTGGATGCGTGCTTGCCTGGGCTTCCCAGTCGGCCAGGCGCGTTCCAAAGAGCTTTGCCCGAACGATCGAGATCAGCTCACGAGCGGTCTCGGCAGGATGTGAGAGAATCAAGCTCTCGGTGAATTGGCTTGATATCTGGTGCAGCTCGTATTGGAGCATCGCTTGAGCGTGATGCCAACTCGCGGATTGCCAGAGAAAGTGCATCCCTAAGCACTCGATGAGTACCGAGAGGAGAAGCGACCCGCAGAGCGCGCCGAAGAGTCGCAGTGGGAGTGTGAGGAGACCCACCACGAGGTTGGGCGGGGCGGCTTTCTCACGCTGTGCGATCTTTACCGGATCAGCCATCGGAGCGTTGCGCCGGAGCCCCCGAATCCCCCGTCCCTTCGGTCAGGATGTTCGGGAGCTTGGTATCGTTAGGATCGGGAGCCCCAGTACCCTTCCACCAGCCACCGATCGAGGCTTCCGTATCCGCGTACCGTTCGCGCATGGAAGCGGCTAAGCGCTTCAAGTCCTCCGGCAGGATCTCATCGGCATCAGGCTTCGGGAGCGGAATACGCACTTTCCATAGCACTCCGCCTTCGGTCAAGGCAAAAGCCTGGCCTTTCGGGAGGGCCACGACGTGGGCCGGTTCAATGAGGGGAACGCTCGTCGTCGTGATTCGGTCCTGGGTGTTTGACACAAAGGCGGTGGGACCTGAAGGGTCGGAGCTGTCCGTGGCGCCGCTTACGAGCGCGGCGGTCGCGACTTCGACCTTAGGC
>DATEJM010000094.1:0-24149 GCA_035277965.1 Steroidobacteraceae bacterium
AACGGTTTGCGGCTCGTCTTCGGTACGCCAGCGAGCGGCCGCTCGATCAGATCACGGGGTGAGCGACATTTCTGCCAGAATGGTCTCGTAAGGAGCCATGACATGTCCGTCCTCGCGCTCGAGCAGCCCAGCGGCCGTCAAACGCTCGACGTCATCATGCACATTCTTGTAATCGCGCCCAAGACGCTCAGCAAGCTGGCGCACCGAATCGGCGCTCTCGCGTCGAACTTCCTTCAGCAACCGCAGCCTCTCATCCGAGAGCGTGCCAAGCAATTGCTTGAAATCTACGAAGGTTAGGTGCTCCTCGCGCACGCGCTCGCCGCGCTCAGTCCGGCGCCATGCATCGACAAAGCGCCGACCCATATCCTCGGCGGTGCCCACGTGAACCTGGATACGTCGCTTAGCCATCTTACTTACCTCCCTCCGAGGCGCCGTCGGTCCGCCAGGAAATCCTCAATGAGCTGCTTCTCGCCCCTGAAGCCATAGGGCTCCTCGAGTCCTTGGAGGTGTCGATGATCGCCCTTGCCGCGCTCGTTGTCATAGCGCACGAGCGGCCGATCGGGGTATCCGTAGAATAGTCGGTACTTGAAGCGGTGCTTACACCCAGGCACGGGCTCGTCGGTCTGCCATAGGACCATCTCCGTGATCGAACCATCACCCGGGTCAATCTGCTTGTCCCGGAAGATGAGGGTCGCCTTTCCCATATGGTATACGATACCATAAATGCTCGTCAAAAGAGGGGGCAACCTTGCCTTTTATCAAGGCAAGATCTCTTGAAATCCTGCCTCCCTCCAAGGCCAGATTAGGGAGCCGGCATCCCCAGCGCCTGCGCCGCGAACGCCCACTGATCCGCAAAATCCTCGATCTGCATCCACAGCGGCTTACCGGCTCCGTGGCCGGCTCGCGTCTCGATACGGATCAATATCGGTTTCGAGCAGATCTGCGCCGCTTGCAAGGCAGCAGCGAACTTATAGCTATGCCAAGGCACGACGCGATCGTCATGATCGGCCGTCGTGATGAGCGTCGGCGGATAGCAACTCCCCTGCTTGACGTTGTGATACGGCGAGTATGCGTAGAGCGCCTGAAACTGGTCGGGGTTGTCGCTCAGCCCGTAGTCGGATGACCACTGACGAGCGTTCGCGCTTGCGGTCTGGTAGCGCAGCATGTCGAGCACGCCGACAGCGGGCAGCGCGGCTCCAAACAGGTCGGGACGCTGCGTGAGCACGGCTCCCACGAGGAGACCGCCGTTGCTGCGGCCATGAATAGCGAGCCGGCCCGAGCGCGTATATCCCGAGTGAATCAGATACTCGGCGGCCGATATGAAGTCATCGAAGACATTCTGCTTGTTGGCAAGCGTCCCCGCCTGATGCCACGACTCACCGTATTCCCCGCCCCCGCGCAGATTGGCCTCCGCGTAGACACCTCCCATCTCCAGCCAGGCCAACACCGTCGGCCTGAATCCAGGCGTCAACGATACGTCGAATCCGCCGTAACCGTATAACAGCGTGGGCTGGTCGCCATTTCTCACCAGGTCGCGGCGGTGAGTGATGAACATCGGGATCTTGGTGCCATCCTGACTGCTGTAGAAAACCTGCTCCGTGACGTACTGCTCGGTGGAAGCCGGAATAGTCGGCTTCCGCCACAGGCTCAGCGTGTGGGTCCGGGTCTCGTACCGATAGATCTGGGACGGCGTGAGGTGGTCGGTGTACGAGAAAAACGTCTCCGGGTCTTTCCCTTCACCATCCAACCCCGCCACGCTTCCGAGCCCCGGCAGGGGCACCGTGGCAACTTCCCTCCCTGTCGCCTCGTAGAGCTTCACCACGGCGTGAGCATCCTGCACATAGCGGCAGATGATCCGTCCGCCGATGTAGCTTGCAGACTCGAGGCTAGCGTCCTGCTCCGGCACGACCGTCGTCATCAGCGCACCCGCAGTCGAGTGGGCGTCGATCGAGACTACCCTGCCGCGCGGCGCGTCTTTCGTGGTGACGAACAGAAGCTCGTCGCCATGCGAGCCGATGAATGTGTAGAGGGCGTCCCAGGCACTGAAGAGGGGTCGGGCTCGACGACCCGGCGGGTGCAAATCCAGCACATTGACGCCGTTGCGATCGTAGCCATCGAACAGGCTGATGACGAGAAAGCGTCCATCCTCAGTCACGCGTCCCGCGGGAATGCGGGTGGGATGATCGGTAACGGCGTAGACCAGTTCGTCCTGACTCTGCTGCGCGCCCAGCCGATGAAAGTAGATCGCCGGTCGGCCGGCGTCATCGCCTCTTCCGTCGGGGAGTGCAGGATATCGGCTGTAGTAAACACCCGAGCCGTCGCGCGCCCACGAGACGCCCCAGAATTTCGTGTAGCGCAGCGTGTCGGGCAAGTCGGTGCCATCCTCCGCGTGCCGAAATCGCCATGTCTCCCAATCCGTGCCTGCATCGGAGATCGCGTAAGCAACGAGATTGCCCTTGGGGCTAGGGGTGAACTCCGCGAGAGCCACCGTCGCGTCCTCTCTGAGCGCGTTGGGGTCGAACAGCACCCGTCCGGGCCCCTCCAGGTGCTCGGAGACGAACAGGACGTTCTGGTTCTGGTGTCCGTCGTTGTGTAGGTAGAAGTAGCGGCCGCCTTCCTTCACGGGCGGCTCAAAGCGCTCGTAGTTCCAGAGCTGCGTCAGGCGCTCTTTGACCCACGCGCGCTGTGGGATTTTCTCGAGCTGCGGCTGCGCGAGGGCATTCTCGGCCTCGACCCACTTGCGCGTCTGCTCGGATTGCGTGTCCTCGAGCCACCGATATGGATCGGCGACCACGGTTCCGTTGTAGCTGTCTGTCGCGCTGGTCCTGGGCGTCAGCGGATAGACCAGGCGCGTCCCGGCGTTGGGCTTCATACCGACGGCCACGTCGCTCGGGTTGGCCACGGCTTCCCCGTGTGGGCCATTACCCACTGCCGGCTCGGCCGGCCCCAGATTTGTATGGGCACACGCCACCAGCCAGGCGAGGACGCCGAGCGAGCACACTCGAACATGGCGCCGCAGACGCTTCATGCCTAAACTCTCCGATGCTTTTCATGGTTCGACAGTCTAACAACGCGCTACCCGAGTTGCTCCTTCGACTCGCCTCACGTCTGGGGCCACTCATCCTGCTCACGATGCTGTCCACCCGCTCTGCCGCCGCGACGCTCACTCTGGAGCGGCTGTTCGCTGCCCCGGATCTCTCAGGTCCCGTGCTCAGATCAGTCCGCATCTCGCCGGACGGACAGAGGGTGACCTACCTGCGCGGCTCCGACGAGAGCAAGGATCGCCTCGACCTGTGGGCTTACGATATCGGTAGGCGGGAGCATCGACGCCTCGTCGAAGCGAAGCAGCTCGCTCCGACCGACAATTTGTCCCAGGAAGAGGAGCAGCGGCGCGAGCGGCAACGCACCGCGGCCCTATCCGGCATCGTCGAATACGAGCTCTCGCCGGATTCACGCTTTGCGCTGATACCGATGGGCGGCGAGCTATCCATCTACGACCTGAGCAACCCGGAGAGCCCAGCCAGGCGCCTCGCCCTCAAAGGCGGCAATGTGACGGACGCCCGATTCTCGCCGCGCGGTCGCTACGTCAGTTTCGTGCGCGACCAGAACCTCTTCGTCTATGACCTCGCGCACGACACTGAGCGCCCGCTGACACGCGAGGGAGGCGGACCGATCAGCTTCGGCGTCGCGGAATTCATCGCCCAGGAAGAGATGGGACGCCGCACGGGCTACTGGTGGGCGCCCGATGAGAAGAAGATCGCCTTCACGCGTGTGGACGAGACACGCATCCCGGAGATTGAACGCCTGGATACTTTTGCCGGTGGCACTCGGATCGTGCGCCAACGATACCCTGCCGCCGGTGCGCTGAACGCGAGCGTGCAACTCCTGGTGGCGAAGATCGATGAGGAAGCCTCCTCGCCGGTCAACATCAGCCTGGGAACGAGCGACTTCTATCTCGCGCGAGTCAACTGGTTCCCTGACTCCACGGCGCTCGCGGTGCAGCGTGAGAGCCGCGATCAGAAAACTCTGACGTTGCTGAAAGCCGACGTCGCTGCGGGCATTACACACGAGCTGCTGACGGAGCGCAGCGACACCTGGATCGATCTGAACGACGATCTCACCCTTCTGGAGCGAGCCCCTTACTTCATCTGGGCCTCGAGCCGCAGCGGCCACCAGCAACTCTACCTGTACAGAGACGACGGCAAGCTCATACGCGCCATCACCCACGGCAAGTGGGAGGTCACCGGTGACATCGACTCGCACGGCATGCGCGGCGTGGACGAGGAGAAGGGCGTGGTCTATTTCATGGCCAACGCCGAGTCGCCACTCGAGAGGCATCTTTACAGCGTCTCCCTGCGAGATCCCGCCGCGCCGATGCAACGGATCACGGCGGAGGCCGGTTGGCACAGTGCCGCCGTGTCAACGAGTGCGCATCTCTTCCTGGATACGTTCTCGACGCCCGACCGGCCTCCATCCGTCACTCTTCGCTCGATGGATGGAAGCGTCGTGGCGGCGCTGCTGCCGAATGAGCTGACCGCAGAGCACCCCTACGCGGCCTATCAGGACTCGCATGTGTCGCCTGAATTCGGTTCCATTCGGGCCCGTGACGGCGAGCTGCTCTACTACGAGCTGCTGAAGCCGCGAGACCTGACACCGGGTCGGCGCTACCCCGTCATCGTTGACGTCTATGGCGGACCAGGGTCGCAGCGCGTGCGCCGTGCGTGGGCCGGCATGGACGGCTTCTTCCGAGAGTATCTGGTGCAGCACGGCTATGTCGTGTTCACGCTCGACAACCGCGGCACTGCGTTCAGGGGTACGCGTTTCGAGCGAGCACTCTATCGCCGGCTCGGATCGGTGGAAGTGCAGGATCAGGTCGCGGGAGTCAGGTTTCTCGAGACGCTGCCCTACGTTGATCCCTCCCGCGTCGGTGTGTTCGGCTGGAGCTACGGCGGCTACCTGGCGCTGATGTGCATGATGCAGGCGCCGGAAGTGTTTGCTGCAGGCGTGTCAGGCGCTCCCGTCACTGACTGGCGACTCTATGACACCCACTACACCGAGCGCTTCATGGGCACGCCGCAGGCCAATCCCGGCGCGTACGACGCAAGCAGCGTGGCCACCTACGCCAACAATCTGCGAGGGCCGCTGTTGATCATGCACGGGATGGCGGACGACAACGTGCTGTTCACTCACAGCACAGCGCTGTTCAAGACGCTGCAGGACTTGAACAAGCCCTTCGACATGATGACGTATCCAGGCGCCAAGCATGGGCTGCTGCGCCGTGCCGACACGGGGCTGCATGCCTACGAGACGATCGTTCGTTTCCTCGACGATCACTTCGGGAAGTGATCCGGGCGCAGGGCCAGCAGAAACTCCTCGCAAGGCACACACAGCACGTCGTCGCGCTTGAGCCGGTCCTTCCCGCCATGAAGCAAATAGCGACGACTCTGCGGATAATCTTCACCGAACGCTCTCAGAGCGGTCAGATCTTCCGGCCGAATCCGACTGGATCTCTTCACTTCCACGGCGTAGAGCCCCGACTCACCGTACACGACGAAGTCGACCTCGGCCCGAGAGCGAGTCTGCCAGTAAAAGAGCTCATGCCGGCCTCCAGAGTAGGCGCACCAGGCCCGCAGGTGCTGGGCGACGAGGCCTTCGAGCGCAGCCCCCTCGATCTCGGCGGGAGGGTCCAGGGGGCCTGCGGGCCGGTTGGCGCGAAAGACTCCCGTATCGAAGAAATAGAACTTCGGATGGGCCGCTACCGCGCGCTTGGCGCGTTTCGCGAACACTTCGAGATGGAAGCCGAGCAACAGATCTTCCAGGATCTCGAGGTAGCCTTCCGCGGTCTTGCGGTTGACCTGGCAATCACGCGCGATGGCGGCGAGATTCAACACGGCTCCATGCGCGAAGCTCATCCCCTCCAGAAAGCGCGCGAAGGAGCCGACATTGCGGACGAGCCCCTCCATCTGCACTTCCTCTCGCAGATACAGTCCGTTGTAGGCATCCAGAATCGCGATTGGATCGTTGGCAGCCCAGACGACCGGCAACATGCCCCGGCGCAGCGCGGCGGCGAGATTGAAGCGGCTACCCAGTTCTGCAGCCATATACGGATGGAGGTGCTTTTGCGCCGCGCGTCCGCCGAGCAAATTGATGCCGTGGCGCCGGAGCTTGCGCGCGCTGGATCCCGTCAGGATGAACTGCTGGCCCGTTTTGCGCTCGATGAGCAGATGCACGACCTCCAGCAGCTGCGGCAGTTTCTGGATCTCGTCGATGACGATCTGCTGGCGAGGGGTGCCGGTCGCGAGCTCGACCAACCGCTCGGGTTGAGCGGAGAGCTGGCGCAAGGTGGCCGGATCGAGCAGGTCGATCCGCAGAGCGTCCGGATACTGGTGCGCGCACCACAGGGTTTTGCCAGTGCCGCGCGGCCCGAGCAAGAAGAAGGGGTCCCGGCTTGGAGATAAAAAACGCGGTACAAATGCCATTTTGAGACTCAGAATGGCATTTGAGTCTCCATTTTGCAAGACGCGACCGGGTGCGCGCCAGGAGCGCAGACGGCGATCGTTGACCTACGGAAACTTGATCTTCCCGCCGCCCGCGCCGGGGGCCGGGCCGATCCCGCCGCCGCCGACTTCCGGCACCACGATCCGTGAAGCGGCCTCGCGCCGCATCTCGCGTGCCTCGTCAATCGCCTGCTCGAGAGCCACTTTGACCCCTGCCGGGAACTTGCTCAGCGCTTCCTCGAGCGTCTTCGCCTCGATCTCGAACACCAGAGGGAGCACACCAGCTGGCGTCAGCAGCTGCGTCTGCCCGGAGAAAAGCACAGCACGCGCCCCATCCGTCGAGCCATCCACCTTGATGGGCGTCAGGCGCCGGATGGTTCCCGCCCGGCGGTCGGTGAAGATTTCCTCCCGATACAGGTCGGCTGGGTCGATTTTGACCTCGGGAAGCTCATTCTGGGCTGCCATGTGAATCCATCGATTAGCTGAGTTGACCCTCATTCTACACAGACCGCGGCTGGGGGGTCGGCCGTGGCCTCTAGCGTGGAGGCGTCACCGCGCCGGCACTCGCCACACCCCTTTGCAGGGCTTCGATGAATGGACGGTCCGCCTCGAGGAGGTCCTCCTGGGCAAGCTGCGCAGTCGCCACCCACTTGAGGCGCTGACCATCGAGCGAGCGCGGCTCGCCCGAGAACGCGTCCACGATCCACATGGAAAGCTCGACGCGGCGATCTGCGTACTCATGATGCAGGCGCATGAAGTGACGGCTGGAGTGAACCTCCACACCGAGCTCCTCGCGCAGCTCGCGCGCCAGCGCCGTCGATTCGGCCTCTCCTGCTGCGACTTTGCCGCCCGGGAACTCCCACCGGCCGGCCATGTGCTTGCCGGCCGGCCGCTCGGCGATCAGCACGCGGCCTTGGGCGTCAAAGAGCGCCGCGGCAACGACGAGGATAGTGCCCAGTGGCACCTTACTCGACGCTGGAGAGTGCCCCATGGCAGTGCTTGAACTTCTTCCCCGAGCCGCACGGGCAGGGCTCGTTACGACCGATCTTTCGCTCGCCGCGAACAAAGGTACCCTGCGGCTCCGCGGCCGGAGGCAGGGGGGGCATTCCCCCTAGGGATCTCGGCTGCGAGGTGAGCCCGCCGCCCGCAGTTGCTTCGGGAGCTTGCTGCGGCGAAGGCACTTCCACGGACAGCGCTGATTGAACCTCCGCGTGTTGTGCCTGAAGCGCGCGCATGAGTCGCTTGCGGCGCTCCTCCTCCTCCTGATCGATCTCTTCCTGCGTCCGGACTTCGATCTTCGTCATCACGGACACGGTCTCGAACTTCACGCGATCGAGCATGGCCGCGAACAACTCGAACGCCTCGCGCTTGTACTCGAAGCGGTAGTCCTTCTGAGCATAGCCCCGCAGGTGAATGCCCTGACGCAGATAGTCCATCGCCGCCAGGTGCTCGCGCCAATGCTGATCCAGGGTCTTCAGCATCATGTCCTTTTCGATGTGGCGCATGATCGGTGCGCCGATGCGAGCGACCTTGGCGTCGTAGGCATCGCACACGGTCCGGACCAGCCGCCCGCGCAGCGCGGGCTCCTCCAGATCCCGATCCTCCTCCAGCCACGCCTTTGGATCGACTCTGACGTTGAAGTCCTTCGCGATGGCGTCGGACAGGCCGGCGAGGTCCCAGTCGTCGGGCGAGGCTCCCTTCGGAAGGAACTGCTCCACGAGCGTGCCAACGGACTCCTCCATGATGCCGCGAATGGCCGCCGAGAGATCCTCGGTGCCCATGATCTCGGTCCGCTGTTGATAGACGACCTTGCGCTGATCGTTGGCGACGTCATCGAACAGGAGCAATTGCTTGCGGACGTCGAAGTTGTGCGATTCGACCTTGCGCTGCGCCTTCTCGATCTGGCGCGTGAGCATGCCGCTCTCGATGACCTCGCCTTCCTTCATGCCTGCGAACTGCAGCAGACGCTTGGTGCGCATCGGATCGCCGAAGATGCGCATCAGGTTGTCCTCCATGGACAGGTAGAAGCGGCTCGAGCCCGGATCGCCTTGCCGGCCGGAGCGGCCGCGCAGCTGGTTGTCGATGCGGCGTGACTCGTGGCGCTCGGTGCCGACGATGTGGAGGCCTCCGGCTGCCAGCACCTTGTCATGCCGCGCCTGCCACTCCGCGCGCACCCGGGTGCGGGTCTCATCGTCGATCTCGCCGAGAGAATGGAGCTCGGCCTCGAGATTGCCGCCGAGCACGATGTCCGTGCCACGGCCGGCCATGTTGGTGGCGATGGTCACCGCCGCCGGCCGGCCGGCCTGCGCGACGATCTGCGCCTCACGCTCGTGCTGTTTGGCGTTCAGCACCTGGTGGGTCACATTCTCCTTCTGCAGGAGGCTGGCGAGAAACTCGGACGTCTCGATCGAGGTGGTGCCCACCAGAACCGGCTGCTCGCGCTCGACACAGTCGCGGATGTCCTCGATGATGGCCTGGAACTTGTCCTTCTGGCTGAGGTACACGAAGTCCGGCTGGTCCTTGCGGATCATCGGGCGGTGGGTCGGCACCACGACCACCTCGAGACCATAGATCTGCAGGAACTCCGGGGCTTCCGTGTCGGCGGTGCCGGTCATCCCGGCGAGCTTCTTGTACAGGCGGAAGTAGTTCTGGAAGGTGATCGAGGCGACGGTCTGGTTCTCTTCACGAACCCGCACGCCCTCTTTCGCCTCGACTGCCTGATGCAGCCCATCCGACCAACGCCGGCCGGGCATCGTGCGCCCCGTGAACTCGTCGACGATGATCACCTCGCCACCGCGGACGATGTACTCGACGTCCCGCTTGTACAAAGCGTGTGCGCGCAGAGCGGCGTTCAGGTGATGCATCAAACGGATGTTGGCGGGGTCGTAGAGGCTCTCGCCCTCGCGCAACAATCCAGCCTCGAACATCAACGATTCGACGTGCTCGTGGCCCTCTTCCGTGATGTGAACCTGCTTCGTCTTCTCCTCGACGAAGAAATCACCGGGACCGGTCTCTTCGAGCTGCCGCTTGAGGCGCGGCACGAGCTCATTGATCCGCAGATACAGCTCCGTGCTCTCCTCGGCGGGACCGGAGATGATGAGCGGCGTGCGCGCCTCATCGATGAGGATCGAGTCCACCTCGTCCACGATCGCATAAGCGAGCCCGCGTTGAACGCGGTCCTCCAGACGGTAGGCCAGGTTGTCGCGCAGATAATCGAAGCCAAACTCGTTGTTCGTCCCGCAGGTGATGTCGCAGGCATAGGCTGCCCGCTTCTCCGCGGAGCTCTGGGAGTTCTTGATCACGCCCACCGTGAGGCCCAGAAATCGGTAGATCGGGCCCATCCAGTCGGCGTCGCGCTGGGCCAGATACTCGTTGACCGTGACGATATGGACGCCTTCGCCGCTCAGCGCATTCAGGTACGCGGGCAGCGTGGACATCAGCGTCTTGCCCTCGCCGGTGCGCATCTCGGCGATCTTCCCCTCGTGCAGCGTGATGCCACCGACGAGCTGCACATCGAAGTGACGCATCTTCAAAGTGCGGCGAGCGGCCTCGCGAACCACTGCAAACGCCTCGGCGAGCAGGTCTTCCGTCCTGGCCCCCTCTTTGAGCCGGCGACGAAACTCATCCGTCTTCGCGCTCAGCGCCTCATCGCTGAGAGCCTGGATCGGGGGCTCCAGCTCATTGGCAGCCCGGACGTAGCGGCCATAGCCGCGCACCACCCGCTCATTGCGGCTGCCGAAGACGCGCGTGAGAACTTTCAGCAAAGCGCACTTCCTGAAGAAAAAAGGCTTCCTCGACAAGCCTTTAGCGCTTACCGAGGTCCGTTTGGGGAGCGGTATTCTACGCGAATAGACGCCCATCGCCTTAAGTTTAGGGCGGCGGGACAGGCGACGAGTTCAACCTGGAACCGGACCCGCGAGGCGCGATGACAGGCCTCGCGCGCAGCGATGCTCCGCAATGCGGAAAAAGACAGCGCCCGGCTATTTCCCGATGAAGGTCAGCGGGTCTACCTGGCGGCCGTTGCGCAGGACTTCGAAGTGCACGTGGGGCCCGGTGGAGCGCCCGGTGGATCCCATCAACGCGACCGCATCGCCGCGCTTCACGGTCTGACCGACGGTCACGAGCGTCCGCGAGTTGTGCGCGTACCGCGTGACGTAGCCGTCTCCGTGGTTGATCTCGACGAGATTGCCGTAGCCGGTGCGCTCGCCGGACCAGGTCACAACCCCCGCGGCAACGGCAACCACACTCGCTCCGGCGGTACCCGCGAAGTCCACGCCCTTGTGGTAGGCCTCATGGCCGGTGAACGGGTCCTGGCGCTCGCCGAAATAGGAGGAAATGAAGCCCGCCGCGACCGGACGGCCCTCGGGATGGATCTGCTCCTTCAACTCGCGAGAGAGAATCACGTTCTCGAGCGCGCTGAGCTGCGAATCCCGCAGATCCACCGTGTGCTCGAGATCGGAGAGCATCACGGACAGATCCGGAATCTGAGCACTGACACCGCCGCCATCGGCCTCGGGGCCGCCGGTCGGAGGAGCCGTATCGAAATCGAACTCGCGGCTGTCGATATCCGCCATTTCGGTCAGGCGCTTGCCCAAGGCATCGAGGCGGATCACGTGGGCATTGATCTCCCCCATGCGCATCGCCATCGCATCGACACGCTCCTGCACGCGTTCTTTCAACTCGGCGATCTGGCGCTTCTGGTCGGCCAGCACGCTCGCCCAGCGATCCGACTCGCTGCGGGCCAGATGACCGCCGCTTCCCCGTCCGAGCTGCATGCCGAGGACAAAGGCCGTTCCCAGGATCCCGAGCGCCAGAGCCGCGATGACGCCGAGCGTCACCGGATGAGCGAGATTGAGGTGATGGGCGCGGCCTTCGCGCTTGGAAAATAAAATGACGTTCATGGCCTGCGCTCCCGACCCGTATAACACCCCAAAAAGGCGGGCAGGCGACGCAATCCCGATGCAAGGGCCTGGCCCGGGCGTGAGCCGCCCTGTTCTCGTTGGTTCGGCTTATCAAAAACCTCAACGGGTGCAAAAATGCACCTTGCCGGCAACCCCGCTGTCATGGCTCCTCGCTTTAGACCGGTGGCTTTGCGTCCCCGCCTTTCGGCGGGTTTGCCCGTAAGCCGAGAGTGCCTATACCACTTTCGGCAGATGTACTTATCAGCGACTAGGACTATGCCCAAACAGACGCGTCGAAACAAGCGCAACGGCTCCCGTTTCCACAGTTCCGTTGCACCGCGGCCGGCCCCGCGCACAGATTCTGTAAAGGACCTCCTGGCCAGGCGGTCTCCCACACTGACCCGCGTCACGGACCAGGTGGAGCGCCGCAGTTACTGGAGCCGCTGGCTGAATGAGCACCTGCCGGCCCCGCTGTGCCGCCATATGTCAGGTGTCGTCGAGAGCGAGGGGACACTCGTGGTCTTCGCGGAATCCGCGGCATGGTCGGCGCGGCTGCGCTATGCGATTCACGACCTCGAGGCGCAGATACGCGCGGCGCAGCCGCTGATTCTCGGCGTGGCGGTGCGCGTCCTGCCGCGCGCGTAGTTTGATAACGCTGGATCCGGACATCCTGTCCGGCCCAGCGTGGAGCCAGGCGAAAAGCGTGGTTTTCGCCTGGCTCTCGCCACCTGTGGCGGCGGGCACATCCTGTGCCTGTATGGAGGTCAGCTCGACGATGCTGGCAACGCGGGCGCCTCGATATACGAGATCGGCGCCTCCGCGTACGTCTCAAACACAACTTCTTCCCACGCGGTGCGATCGGCCAGCAGCGTGCGCAGCAGCCGGTTGTTGATGGCATGGCCGGATTTGTGGCCGCTGAACTCGCCGATCAGACTGTGCCCGAGCAGGTACAGGTCACCGATCGCATCGAGGATCTTGTGCTTCACGAACTCGTCCTCGTAGCGAAGCCCGTCCTCGTTGAGCACCCGGAAGTCATCCAGCACGATGGCATTGTCCAGATTGCCGCCGAGCGCCAGATTGTGGGCCCGCATCGTCTCCAGATCGCGCATGAACCCGAAGGTGCGGGCGCGGCTGACCTCCTTCAGGTACGAGGTCGTCGAGAAATCCATCGACGCTTTCTGGGCGCGGCGCTTGAAGATCGGGTGATTGAACTCGATCTCGAAATTGACCTTGAAGCCATCGAACGGATCGAACTGCGCCCATTTGTCGCCGTCATCGACCCGGACACGCTTCTTGACCCGGATGAAGCGCTTGGGCTTGCGCTGCTCCTCGATGCCCGCGGACTGCAACAGGAACACGAAAGGACCCGCGCTGCCATCCATGATCGGCACCTCCGCCGCGCTCACCTCGACGATGGCATTGTCGATGCCGAGACCTGCGAAGGCGGACAGCAAGTGCTCCACCGTCGAAACTCGCGCCTCGCCGTTACCCAGCGTCGTCCCTAACATGGTGTCGCCCACGTTCTCGGCATGAGCGCGGATGTCCGTTGGCTCCGCCAGGTCGGTGCGCCTGAAGACGATACCGGCGTCCGCAGGCGCGGGGCGCAGAGTCATCAACACTTTTCGACCCGTGTGCAGACCCACTCCCGTGGCCCGGATCGAGTTCTTCAGCGTCCTTTGTCCAACCATGTAGGTACTGAGTGCTTGTCTCTTATGGAGTCGCCGGCCGGGGGCACCTCGAGCGAGAGGTGCCCCCGTGCGATGCAAGAAGGCGCGTTAACCTATCACAGCCTAAAAAGCGACTCCATCGGACACCGCCCTCAGTCGGCCTGCCGCCGCAGGAATGCCGGGATATCCAGCAGATCCTCGGCCTCGACCTCCTGCCGCAACCCGTCGCCCACCGCACGCTGACGCTGAACCGTGGGCTTATCAAGAGCCGCGTAGTCGCTGTGCGAGAGGGGGCCCCGCCGCACGACGCGCATGGGCGGCTCCCGCGACGGCATGTCGCGATACGCCGGGACCTCCCGCGCACCCGCCTCGCGGTGCGGCACCGGAGCCGGTGCGCGAGCCGCACTGGCGGGCCTGCCGAGACCGGTGGCCACCACGGTGACGCGCACTTGATTCGACAGCTCGGGGTCGATGACCGTGCCGACCACGACCGTGGCGTCTTCAGAGGCAAATTGCTTGACGATCGTGCCCACTTCCTGGAACTCGCCGATCGACAGATCCATGCCGGCGGTGACGTTGACCAGGATGCCGTGGGCACCCGCGAGATTGATGTCCTCGAGCAACGGCGAGGAGACGGCGGCCTCGGCAGCCTCGCGAGCGCGACCCTCGCCGCTGGCCGAGCCCGAGCCCATCATCGCCATGCCGGTCTCGGCCATCACGGTGCGGACGTCCGCGAAGTCAACGTTGATCAGGCCTGGCCGGGTGATCAGCTCGGCAATGCCCTGAACGGCTCCCTGCAGCACTTGATTCGCCGACTTGAACGCATCGAGCAGCGTCGTCTGGGGGCCCAGCACCGTCAGCAGCTTCTGGTTCGGGATCGTGATCAGCGAGTCGCAGTACTTGCCCAGCTCCGAGATGCCGTGGTCCGCCACGAAGGAGCGCTTGCCTCCCTCCATCTCGAAGGGCTTGGTGACCACCGCGACGGTGAGGATGCCGAGCTCCTTGGCGACCTGGGCCACGACCGGCGCGGCGCCGGTGCCGGTTCCGCCGCCCATGCCGGCCGTGATGAACAACATGTCGCAGCCCTCGACGAGCTCGACGATCCGATCGCGGTCCTCCATGGCGGCCTGCCGGCCGACCTCGGGATCGGCTCCCGCGCCGAGACCCTTGGTGATGTTGCACCCGATCTGCAGGGCGGTCTTCACCTTCGCGTGCTTCAGGGCCTGCGCATCGGTGTTGATGCACATGAATTCGACTCCGTCGATCCCGCTCGTGACCATGTGCGCCACGGCGTTCCCGCCGCCGCCGCCCACTCCGATCACTTTGATGACGGCGCTCTGGCTGTATGCGTCCATCAGTTCAAACATAGTTTCGCGCTCCTCTCGACAATCACACAATTGGTTGGTTTCGCTCATCCTTGATTGCAAGCGTCCTGCGAGTGCCGCGGCCCGACCGCTCGAGGAAGTCCGTGGTGACCCACGGACCCCCGTCGGGCAGCGATACCCGTTTCCCCGGCTTCATCGTCTCGTCTGTCAGCATCAAAAGTTCCCCTGGAACCAGGACCGCATGCGGTCCAGGACGGATTTGGCGTTACCGCCCAGGGAGCGCCCGCGCCGTGCGGGCAAAGCGTTGTCACGGGCGTACTGCAGAAGGCCTACACCCGTCGAGTAAATCGGATTGCGCACGACGTCGGAGAGCCCCTGGACGGACTGTGGAAGCCCGAGCCTCACCGGCACGTGGAAAACCTCTTCCGCGAGCTCGATGCAACCCTCCATCTTGGCGCTGCCGCCCGTCAGCACGATTCCCGCGGCGATGACTTCTTCGAAGCCGCTGCGCCGCAACTCTTCGCGCACGAGGCCGAAGAGCTCCTCGTAGCGCGGCTCGACGATCTCCGCGAGGGTCTGGCGCGCCAGACGGCGCGCGGGACGGTCGCCTACGCTAGGCACCTCGATGCTCTCGTCAGGATTGGCGAGCTGCGACAAGGCGCACGCGTAGCGGATCTTGATGTCCTCGGCGTATTGGGTGGGAGTGCGCATGGAGACGGCGATGTCATTGGTGACTTGGTCGCCGGCAATCGGAATCACGGCGGTGTGACGGATGGCGCCGTTCGCAAAGACGGCGAGGTCAGTCGTGCCGCCACCGATATCCACCAGGCACACGCCGAGCTCTTTCTCGTCGTCGGTGAGGACGGCAAAGCTCGAAGCGAGCTGCTCGAGGACGACGTCGTCCACTTCGAGGCCACAGCGCTGGATGCACTTCTCGATGTTCTGGGCGGCGCTGTCGGCGCCGGTCACGATGTGAACCTTCGCTTCGAGGCGCACGCCTGACATCCCGATGGGGTCGCGGATGCCTTCCTGCCCGTCGACGATGAACTCCTGAGGCAGTACGTGAAGGATCTTCTGGTCGGCGGGAATGGCCACCGCCTTGGCCGCGTCGATGACGTGCTCGACATCGCCGTGGGTGACTTCCTTGTCGCGGATGGCCACGACGCCGTGCGAGTTCAGACTGCGCACGTGGCTGCCCGCGATCCCGGCGAACACCGAATGGATCTCGCAACCCGCCATCAACTCCGCCTCTTCGACGGCCCGCTGGATGGACTGGACGGTCGATTCGATGTTGACGACCACCCCTTTCTTCAGGCCCCGCGAGGGATGCGATCCCACGCCGAGGACCTCGATGGCGCCATCGAGGCCGACTTCGCCGACCAATGCCACGACCTTCGAAGTGCCGATGTCGAGGCCGACTATGAGATTTCTTTCCGAGCGCTTAAGCATCCCGGCCACCGTCTTGTTTCATGCTGTGGGACACGCCGCCCCGCCAACCGATTGCGAATCCGTTGGTGTAGCGCATGTCCACGTAAGAGATATCCTGGGAACGTTGCGTCACGAGCTTCAGCGCCGAATCCAGGAATTTTTCGAAGCGCTCCTCGATCTGGCGCCGGCCGAGCCGCACCGTCACGCCATTCGACAGATCGAACTCCCACGCGCCGCGGGCATCGAGCCGCATGGCGGTGACTCGCAACCCCGCCTGCGCGAGCCGGCTCTGCGCCGCGAGATATCGTTGCGCGACCTCGGATTGCTTGCCGTCCGGACCGGTCAGCTCTGCCAGCTCGGGCGGCACGTGGCGCTCGTCGGTGGCAAACAGCTCGCCCCGCGTGTTGAGCAGGCCGCGCTCGCCCCAGCGGGCGGCGGCCACCTGCTCGATCACCAGGACCCGCAAGCCGCGCGGCCACGCCCGCTGAACGCTGACGGCATCGACCCAGGGCAGGGTGTGAATCGCGCGCCGCACCGCCTCGAGGTCCACACTCAACAGGCCGGCCCCGCGCAACTGCTGTTTGACCACCCGTTCGACGTCCATCGGCGCGACGCGCTGGAATTGCCCGGCGACCGAGATCGACTGGATCGGCTGATCGAACGCCCAGCTCCCCAGCAGCGCGACGCACATGACACCCGCCATGCCGCCCGCCACGACCGCGATGCGGCGCCAGGGAATCTGGGGCAGATTCCAGCGTCGTTCGGCTTGCTTGCGGCGGTTTTTCGGGCGACTCAACATTGACGGCGCTTTCCTTCAGGACCGGCGGCGGCTGAGGCTGGTCTCGAGCACGCGCCAGGCGAGCTCGTCGAAATCGATGTCCACGGAACGAGCAGCCATCGGCACGAGGCTGTGATCCGTCATGCCTGGCACGGTGTTGACCTCGAGCAGCAGGGGACGTCCGGTCGCGTCCATGATGAAGTCCGCGCGGCCCCACCCCTCCGCTCCCACCGCCTCGAAGGCTGCGACCGCGAGATTCCCCAGGTGCTGCTCCGCAGGGGCAGACAGTCCAGACGGGCAGTAGTACCGCGTGTCGTCGCGAAAGTATTTGGCCTCGTAGTTGTAGAAGGTCTGCGGTGTCTCGATGCGGATGGAGGGCAGCGCGCGTCCCTGAAGAACGGCGACCGTGTACTCCTTGCCGGGAATCCAGGCTTCCGCGAAAACACTGTTCTCGATGCCGGCCGCCAGTTTGTAGGCTGCGGGAAGATCCTCGGTCCGCTGCACCTTGCTCATGCCCACACTCGAGCCCTGCGTCGCCGGCTTGACGATCATCGGCACGCCGAGCCTCTCCACCGCGACCTCGAAGTCCTGCGGCCCACGCAGCACCACGCTCTCCGCGGTGGCCACTCCTATGGCCTGCGCGAGGCGTTTGGTACGCAGCTTGTCCATGCCGATCGCCGAGCCCATGACCCCACTGCCGGTGTAGGGCACGCCCAGATATTCGAGCGCGCCCTGCAAGGTGCCGTCCTCGCCGCCCGGGCCGTGCAGCGCAATCCAGACGCGGTCAAAACCAACCGGCAGCTCTGTCAACGCGCGCTCGCTGGGATCGAACGGCTCGGCGTTGACTCCCCGCCGCAGCAGAGCTGCCAGCACCGCACGGCCGCTGAGCAGCGAGATCTCACGCTCGGTGGAATCGCCGCCCAGCAACACCGCCACGCGGCCGAACTGCCGGGGATCGGTGATTCGCTGCGCGGCGCTGGAATCTCGTACGAGTCGCATCAGCCGCCGGCCCCCAGAATCCGCACCTCGGTCGTGAGATGAATCCCGTACAGGCGCTCGACGACTTCCTGCACGTGAGCGATCAGCCGCTCCAGGTCCGCCGCGGTCGCCTGACCGTGGTTGATGATGAAGTTGGCATGCTTCTGCGAGACGGAGGCATCGCCGATCCGAAAGCCCTTCAGCCCAGCGCTCTCGATCAGGCGCGCGGCGAAATCGCCGGGCGGATTCGTGAAGACGGAGCCGCAGCTCCATTCCCCGATCGGTTGCGAGGATTTGCGACGATCCAGAAGGGCGCGAACCTCGGCCTCGTTCACTCCGGGCTTGCGCTCGAACCGCAAGCGCGCCCCGACGAACCACTCGTCCGGCTCCGGCCCCACCACATGCCGATAGTCGACCTGGTAGGCGCTGGCCGGACGGATGCGCTCGTTGCCGTGCCGATCCATGGTCTGCACTTCCACGACGTGCCGCCAGGTCTCGCCGCCGAAGGCGCCCGCGTTCATCGCAAGCGCGCCACCCAGCGTGCCCGGGATGCCGGCGAAGAACTCCGCGGGCCCGAGGCCCCACTTGATGCATTGCTTCGCGATCCGGGCGCAGGCCACGCCGGCCTCGCCGTATACGTCAGTCTGACTCAGTCGATCCATACGCTCGAAAGCACCCTGAGTGCTGACCACCACGCCGCGGAGGCCGCCGTCGCGAATCAACACATTGCTGCCGAGACCGATCCAGTGGATGGGGACCTCGCTCGACACGGTCTTCAGGAAAGACGCGAGGTCGGAGCGATCCCGAGGTTTGAAAAAGAGGTCTGCCGGTCCTCCGACGTGCCACGAGGTGTGGCGACTCATCGGCTCGTTACGCTTCACGCGCGGTAGATATTCGGGTGCGACTGCCACGGTCACGGCGACCTCCGGCGCAAGCCCTGTGCAGCTAGCTGCGCGGGCAGTTCGTGTGAGACTGCGCTGATGTGACCAGCGCCCATGGTGACGATGACGTCTCCGTCACGGATCACATCCGTGAGCGATTCCGCCAGATCCTCGGCTCTCTCCACAAAAACAGGCTCGACCAGGCCCCGGCCGCGCACCGCGCGGCAGATGGCCCGCCCGTCGGCACCCGGGATGGCGGCCTCGCCCGCCGCATAGACCTCGGTCACCAACAGGGCATCGGCAGTCGACAGCGCCTTGCTGAAATCGTCGATCAGATCGTGTGTGCGGGTGTAGCGGTGCGGCTGGAAGGCCAGCACGAGCCGCCGGCCGGGGTAGCCCTGCCGTATCGCCTCGAGCGTCGCCATCACCTCGGTCGGATGATGGCCGTAGTCATCGATGATCGTCACTCGCCCGGCGCAGGTGTCGACGTCCGCGATGTGTTGCAGCCGTCTATCGATGCCCTCGAAGGTCGACAGGGCGCGCTGGATCGCTTCGTCCGCGATGCCGACCTCCAACGCAACGACGATGGCAGCGAGAGAGTTCAGGACATTGTGGATGCCAGGCAGATTCACCGTGACGTCGAGTGGGCTGCCTGACGAGCGCAACACGTCGAACCGCGTTTGCAGCCCGTCGCGCCGGACGTTGACGGCACGAACGTCCGCACCCTCGCTCAGACCGTACGTCAGGATGGGCCGACCGACATCTCGCAGGACGCTGCGCACGTTCTGGTCGTCCAGACACAGCACCGCCAGTCCGTAGAAAGGCAGGTTGTGCAGGAAACTGACGAAGCTTTGCTTCAAGAGCTCGAAGTTGCCGCCGTGCGTGACCAGATGGTCGTTGTCGATATTGGTCACTATCGCGATCAGCGGTTGCAGATGCGTGAATGAAGCATCGCTCTCATCCGCTTCGGCGACGAGATAGCGGCCCGCTCCGAGGCGCGCGTTGCTGCCGGCGCTCTTCAGCCGGCCACCGATGACGAAGGTGGGGTCCTCGCCGCCCTCGGCGAGGATGCTGGCCACGAGGCTGGTCGTCGTGGTCTTGCCGTGTGTGCCGGCGACCGCGATCGAGTAGCGGAAGCGCATCAGCTCGCCCAACATCTCGGCGCGCGGCACGACGGGAATACGCTCCGCGAGCGCGCGATCGACCTCTGGATTTCCAGAGGCCACGGCGCTCGATACCACCACCACATCCGCGCCGCTGATGTTCTGGGCATCGTGGCCGAATGCCACGCGCGCACCGAGCCGCATGAGCCGATCGGTGACGGCGTTCGGCTTCACGTCCGAACCCTGGACCTGATAGCCCAGGTTGATCAGGACCTCGGCGATCCCGCCCATACCGCTGCCGCCGATGCCGACGAGATGGATCGTGTTGATCCGGCGCATGCGGTCGCGTTTGTCGGGAGCGATCCGTCGCTCCTGCGACGGCCGCTCGATTTGAGTGCGGCGCTCGCGAGTCATGCGCCGACCCCCACGAGCGCGAGACAGGATGCCGCAAGATCCTCGGCCGCCCGCGGCTTGGCGAGCAGGCGCGCACGCTCCGCCATGGCAAGCAGCTTGCCGCGGCCGGCGCAAAGACCCTGCAGCTCGTCGGCCAGACGCTCCGCTGTCAGATCGCGATCCGCGATGAGCACCGCAGCGCCTTCGGTCACCAGATACTGCGCGTTGTGGGTCTGATGATCGTCCACCGCGGCTGGGAACGGGACGAGGATGGAGCCGACGCCGGCGGCCGCGAGCTCGGACACAGTCAACGCGCCCGAGCGGCAGATCACCAGATCGGCCCAGGCGTACGCTTCCGCCATGTTCTCGATGAAGGGCTTTACGTCGGCGCGCACGCCTGCATTCGTGTAGCTCTGGCGCGCCGCATCTATCCAGCGCTCGCCGGCCTGATGGCGAATTTCGATATCGAGGGCGGCGCCGCCGGCACGGGCCTTCTGGAGTCTGGCGAGCGCAAAAGGCACCACTGCATTCAGGCGTGCAGCGCCCTGGCTACCGCCGATGACCAGCACGCGAATCGCGCCGCTGCGAGCCGCGAATCGGGCCGCGGGCGGAGCTAGCGCAGTGATGTCCTGGCGTACCGGATTGCCGATCGCGCGGGCGCGGACATCGCGGCCGAAGCTGTTGGGAAACGCCTCGAGGACCTCGCGGGCCAGGTGGGACAGACACCGGTTCGTGAAGCCGGCGACCGCGTTCTGTTCGTGTATGACCAAGGGCCGGCGAGTGAGCCACGCGGCGATGCCTCCCGGACCCGTGACGAAGCCTCCCAAGCCCACCACCATGATCGGACGATGGCGCCACATCACGCGCAGCGCCTGTGTCAGCGCCAGGGCCAGACGAAACGGTGCGGCCAACAGGGTGGTGAGCCCTTTGCCGCGCAGCCCGCCCACCGACAACCACTCGATCGGAATGTTGTCGGCCGGCACGACGCGCGCCTCGAGTCCGCGCCGGGTCCCGAGCCAGACGATGTCGAATGAGCGCGCGCGCAGCAGCCGGGCCAGGGCAAGCGCAGGGAAGACATGCCCGCCGGTGCCGCCAGCCATGATCATGATGGGACGCGAGCTGCTCATTCGCTCGCCTCCTGACGGCGACGCGCCACGGCGGGGCCATCCAGAGTCGGCTCGCGCCGGCCGCGCACGGTCGCCGATCCGCGCTGCTCCAGCATCGCTTCGTGATACACGCGCAACAGTAATCCCACCCATGCGAGCGACACGATGAGGCTCGAGCGCCCGTAGCTCATGAGGGGCAACGTGAGGCCCTTCGTGGGCAGGACCCCCATGTTCACGCCGATGTTGATGAACGCCTGGATCCCGACCCACAGACCGAAGCTCGCGGCGAGGTAGGATTGAAACTTGAGGCCGGCGTTCGAGGCCAATCGCGCGATGTAGAAGCTGCGCCCAATGAGGCCGAGGAACAGGGCGAGCGTGAGAACGACCCCTGCCAGGCCCAACTCCTCCGCCAGCACCGCGAAGAGAAAATCGGTGTGGGCCTCGGGCAGATAGAAGAGCTTCTGCACGCTCTCGCCGAGTCCGACGCCGAACCACTGCCCGCGACCGATTGCGATCAGCGACTGAGTCAACTGGAAACCGCTGTTGTAGGGGTCCGCCCACGGGTCGAGGAATGCCGTCAGGCGCCTCATGCGGTAGCTCGAGGTCACCGCCAGCACCGCGAATCCTGAAGTGGCGGCCACCGTCATGATCACGATGTAGCGCAAGCGGGCTCCAGCGAGGAACAGAAGCCCGAACCCGGTCGCAAACAGTACGGTCGCAGCGCCAAAATCCGGCTCGACGAGCAACAAGGCGCCGACCACGACCAGGAGACCGAGCGGCTTGGCGAGGCCCGTCAGGGTCGTGCGCAACTCTTCCTCTTTGCGCACGGCGTAGCTCGCGAGGTACACGAGCACGAGGACGCGCGACAGCTCGGAGACCTGGAAGTTGAATCCGAGGAGACGCAGCCAGCGCCGGCTGCCGTTGACCGAATGCCCGAGCCCCGGAATCAGCACCACGAACAACAATGCCATCGCCGTGACCAGCAGCGGCACGGACATGCGCTCCAGGAGATCGGTGCGGATGCAAAACAGCACCGCTGCGCAACCCACACCGATGAGCGTCAGGAAAAGCTGCCGCTCGAGGAAGTAGAACGCCTCGCCGTTCTCCTGACTCGCGACGGACACCGACGCGGATGTCACCATCACGAGGCCGAGAAGCACGATCGCAAGTACCAGAGAGAGAGTCACCGTGTCCAGGTGGACCGCGCCGGGACGGCCTCCCGAACGGGCGTACGTCATGGTGGCGCTGGTCATGCTGCCAGCTCCTTGACGGCCTGCTCGAACACCGCGCCGCGATGCGTGTAGTCCCTGAACATGTCGAGACTGGCGCACGCCGGCGAGAGCAGAACCGTATCTCCGGGACGCGCGATTCTCGCGGCGGCCACCACGGCCTCCTCGAGGCTGTGGCACCGCTCGGTCGGACAAACATCGCGTACGGCGACTTCGATGGCCGCGGCATCGCGTCCGATCAGAATCGCCCGGCGAACCTTGCCGCGGAAAGCCGCCGCGAGCGGTGTGAAGTCCTGGTTCTTGCCATCGCCGCCCGCGATCATGATCAGCGGACCTCGAAGGCCGCCGACGGCGGCGAGCGTGGCTCCGACGTTCGTGCCCTTTGAGTCGTTGATGTAGGTGACCCCCCGCACATCGGCGACCCACTGCGAGCGATGCGGCAGGCCCGGGAAAGCGGCCAGCTCGGTCAGCATCGCGGACAGCGGCAGCGCGAGCGCCTCACCGAGGGCGAGAGCCGCGAGGGCGTTGGCGGCGTTGTGCAGCCCTTTGATTTTGAGTGCGTTGAGGGGCAGCAGCGGCTCTTCGCGGCGCATGAGCCACCACTGTTTGCCCGCGGGTGCCTGACGCTCGGCGACGCAATAGTCCGCGCCGATGGCTGCGCGGAGCGAGAAGCTGACGGTCTGTTGCCCAGGGCGCGGCATCGCAACGACGAGTGGATCGTCCAGGTTGATGACGGCGGTATCGCAGCGCGCAAAGATGCGCGCCTTGGCTTCTGCATAGGCCTCTAGCGACACGTAGCGGTCGAGGTGGTCCGGGGTGACATTCAATACGGCGGCGGCTTTGAGATCGAGCGTCGTCGTCGCCTCGAGCTGGAAGCTGGACAGCTCGAGCACATAGAGCTGTGATCGCTGCGTCTCACTCAGGGACGCCGTCAACAGATCGAGAGCCGGCGTACCGAGATTGCCGCCCACCCGCACCTGCAACCCCGCCCGCTCGGCCATGCGGCCGACGAGGGTCGTCACGGTGCTCTTGCCGTTCGTGCCGGTGATGCCCGCGACGGGAGCGTCGGCGGCGCGCGCGAACAGCTCGATGTCACCGACGACTTCCAGGCCTCGACGGCGCGCCTCCTGAAAGAAAGGATCCGTCAGCGGCAGGCCAGGCGATGCGATGACGCAGACCGCATCGCGCAAGAACTGTGTATCGAGACCCCCGACCCGCACGGGGATCTGCGGGTCGAGCTTCCTCAGCTCATCGAGCTGCGGAGGATTCTCGCGACTGTCCGTGACCGCCACGTTCCAGCCCAACGCACGCAGATACCGGGCACAGGCGAGTCCCGTACGGCCGAGGCCTGCAATGACGGCGGATGAGGGTTTGATCTGCTCGGGGCTCATCGCAGTTTCAACGTCGCCAGGCCGAAGAGCACCAGCAGCAGCGAGATGATCCAGAAGCGCACGATCACCTTCGGCTCCGCCCAGCCCTTGAGCTCGAAGTGATGATGGATGGGAGCCATGCGGAACAGGCGCTTGCCCGTGAGTTTGAAGGAGGCCACCTGCAGGATGACCGACGCCGTCTCCAGCACGAATACCCCGCCCATCAGCAGGGCGACTACCTCCTGGCGCACGATCACGGCGATCACACCTATGGCGCCCCCGATGGCCAGAGCACCGACATCCCCCATAAACACCTGCGCGGGATACGAGTTGAACCACAGAAAGCCCAGACCCGCACCGGCGAGTGCCGCGCAGAAAATCAGGAGCTCGCCCGCTCCGCGTATCTCCGGAATCTGCAGATAGTGCGCGTATACGGCATTGCCGCTCGCATACGCGAAGATGCCCAGTGCCGCCGCCACCAGCGCTGCCGGCA
>DATEJM010000095.1:0-25180 GCA_035277965.1 Steroidobacteraceae bacterium
TACTCACCAACCGGCTGCAGCTTCGGCTCGCAGGAAGGAATCTTGGATCCGTCAGGGTTCATGCAGCAGTCTGACAGCGGTAACTCTTTCCCGCGCTTGGTGTAGCAGACCGGTGTGGAGGTCATGGTTACCTGGCCCTCATCATGTTTGTGACATTGCACCGTCGGTTTGCGCTCACCGACTGTCATCGGACGGCCGTCGGGCCCCGTCTCTGTAATGGCGCCGCCAGGTTCAGTGATCCGACAATCTGCCGCGGAGTAGCCGGGTGGAATGAGCTCCGCAGGGATCGGCTCCGGTTCCTTTGGAACCGTCCCTGTGGTACAGGCGGACAGGAGACACGTGCAGACCGCTGCGAGAAAGGGAACCGCCGGACGGCTGTCCGCCGACGGAGTGTCCCGGCGGAGGGATTCTGGGGCTCGTGCGAGCAACGGGCCTGGAAATGAGTCGCGCGCCGGCCGAGAGAAGGGCACGGGATCGACGCGTGACCCTTTCGGGGTGCGCCGCCGGCGAAGGAGCACGTTTTGTTGCACCACACCGCGGAACAATTCGCAGGCAAACCAAGCCGGCCTCGGTGCGGCGCGCAACTCATGTAGGGATTTCAACACGCGGGTTCCGCTTGGGCTCGGGACCCTGGTGTGGGACAGCTGTTCGAATTGGCTTGAAGTGCGACATCGTCCATCGCGTCCGCGATGCATTGCGCGGCCCTGACGAGGTGTACGTGAACCTCTTCGGCGCTGATGTGAAGATAAGCGGCGATCTGGAGCTGATTGAAGCCGTAGACGTGTCGCAGTGTAATCACGTGGCGGAGATCGTCGGGCAAGCCTTGTACAACCGATATAACCCAGGCGAGCTGGGTGTCGATATTGGCTTGAGTCATGGTCATTCCGTTTCCATCATCCGCTCATTGCCAAGTCATCACGGGACGTCTCAGGAATTGAAGCCAACCCCGAGCCGAGCCAGTCATTGCCCTCGCGCGTGGGTTCCGGGAGTGTTCTTAGTGCTCCCGATGTCGCGGCCCCTCCTCCTTCCCAGACCACCAATCTGACCCGGAGCCGCGACCAAAGTCGATAAACTCAGCACGCTGTCACGCTTCGGCCCGGTCATTCGTGCTGCGGAGCACAACCAATCGCTCGTCCCGCCAGGCATAGTATGCACGTAATAATTTACGTGATCCAGTAGATATTTACTCGAATGCGTAGAGGGGGCCGAAGGAGCCTGTAGATAGCGCCCGTCGTTGAATCGAAGGGCGCAGCGTGGAGAGACCAGACAAAGGCGAAGCAGAACGAAAGCGTCTCGAGCACCGGATCGCGACCGTCCTGAAAGCGAGCCGGGAGGATCTCGATGTTAGCCGTAAGGAACTGGCGCGCAGATTGCGATGGAAACCGGAACAGGTTGCCGACCTGGAAATCGGCCGTCGAGTCATCCGCGCTTCCGATCTAATCCGCATAGCGCGGGCTCTGCAGATGGAGCCCGATGAGCTGGTGCGCAGAATTGTTCGTTGGTGAGTTTGAATTTGCTTATCGAGTCCCGTCTCCATCTTCGTGCTTGGCGTTGGTATAGGCCATCAGCCAGCCTCTAACGCGAGCTACCCCCTCCTCTGCGCTCCCGCGGCTCGGGAGAGAAATGTCGAATGCGATTCGCCAGGCGAAGTCGCGTGGGCACCCTACAGACCCCCCGGCGGGCGAAAGGTTGGGGCGATAAGTGCACGCGTAATGCGGGATCGGGTTTCCCAGATGACCAATGACGATTGCCATATGTAGTTACTACCGGCCGAATCAGTAGCCGATATCCGCGTACGAACTATGCGGAACGCGTGAAATACCCAATTTGGCCTGCCAGCACGTACCCTCTTCTGGCATGTTGATCGCAGAGGTGCTGCAGGGTTTTGGAATCGTGCTCCCGCAGTCATGTTTTGATTTAGAGTCAGATTGTGACTTGAACGGCATGTCCGACGAAAAACCCATAGCTGTTGCTCCAGCGAAGTACGTGCTATTACCACTCGCCGAGGCGATCACCGGGTACACCATCAAGGCGATCGAGCGTAAAATCGAGCGCGGCGATTGGATCGAAGGCAAAGTCTGGATCCGAGCGCCCGATGGTCGAATCCTCCTCAACGTTCCCGGGTATGAAAGGTGGGTAGAAGGTCGATAGGCGCTGTACGCGCAAAGGGTCACGATGGCATTGAGTTTGATTTCTATAGCGAGGGAAAACGCTATCGAATAACACTGCCTCGAGTGCCGAGTGAAGCGAACTTGCGGCGAGCGGAGCAACAGCTAGCCGACATGAAGCGGCGCATGAAGTGGGACCCCCACTTCAAACTCGAAGAGGAATTTCCGGATTATCGCTTTAAGAAGAGCCTGCCGGCCTCGCAGCGGAAATGCATTCCGAAGAAAGACCCTGCCAAGCCACAACCCGCCCAGCGGGGGCGCACTTGTAATGAGCTATTCGATGTGTTCCTCGATCACTGCGAGATGCGTGTTGCGTGCGATGACATGGCGTTTTCCACGTTGAATGGCTATCGCAAAATTTTGAAGCGCGCCTGGCGCCCCAAGCTGGGCCAGCGCGAGTTCACGAGCGTCGTCTATTCGGAGTTGCTGGCCATTGCTACCGCGCAGGGGTGGAAATCGAAGAAGACCTATAACAACGGCGTGAGCCCGCTGCGCTGTGCTTTCGAATTCGGCTACAAGGATCACCCGGATCTAAGCAACCCGGCCGCGGGACTGGACTGCTTTCGGATCCTGAAGAAGGATCGCCCCCCAGTTGATCCCTTCACCATTCAAGAGGCGGAGGTCCTCATTCTCGGCGTCCACGCCGAGTGGGGTGAGCCCATGGGCAACTTCGACGAGTTTCGGTTCTTCACGGGGCTGCGTCAGTCTGAACAGATCGCACTCCGTGTCGGTGAATGCGATTTGCAGCAGGGCACGATCACCGTTCGGCATGTCATCGTGCTGGGTCGAGACAAGGATCGGACGAAAACGAGTGAAGATCGGACGGTGGAATTGTGCCCGCGGGCGCTGGCTGTACTTCGACGTCAACTCGCTTTAAGGGAACGCTATGTAGGCGCCGGCAGGATCAATCACGACTTCGTCTTCTTCAAAGACGATGGCGCTCCCATTCGTTCGCTCAAGTACCCCTACATGCGCTGGCGTTACGTGATTGACCAGTTAAGCATCCGATACCGCGATCCCTATAACGCACGCCATTCGTGTGTCAGCTGGCATCTCATGATCGGCAAGAATCCGCTGTGGTGCTCGCGGCAGCACGGGCACAGCGTACAGGTCATGTACAGCCGCTACGGTGTCTGGATCGAAGGGGCAAACCAGGCGGATATCGAGATCATCAAGCAGTCAATGGTCGCTGAGCCTTCGGCGACGAAGATCGAAGGGCTCCACCTCCCCTCCTATCCCCTCCCGTCCCCGGATTTGGTCACTACACGGTCACTAGAGGAGGGGTGGGGTCGGCTCAGTTGGAGAAAAATTAAGCATTTCAATAGCTTAACTGGCGGAGCGGACGGGACTCGAACCCGCGACCCCCGGCGTGACAGGCCGGTATTCTAACCAGCTGAACTACCGCTCCGGCTTGAGACAAATTCCGAGCAAAATCGCACCTTAACGAAGGCTGGCAGGCGGGGTATTGCACTGCGGCAGCCGGGCGCCCCTCGGCAGGGGGCGAATCCTAAACGATTGACGAATAACGCCACAAGCTCTTTCTCATGCATCACGACCGCGCCCCCTGAATGGCCGCGCGCGGCACGGCCTGCCCGCATCGCGGCCTCTCCTGGCCTGACTAAGGATCGCGGTAAAGCGGCACACGTCCGCGCCGACCCTCGTGACTGCGTGCACTGATCGCCCTGTAGCGAATCAACTCCGGATGACGCGCGATATGCGGACGCGGAATGCAGGGCAGCCCAGCGATCACCACCTCCGCCACACCAGCTCGTCACGCGGTTGCGACAGGTTTGAATCGGTGTTGGTCCCGAGCGGCCCCTGGAGGGCTCTCCCCGCCTCGAACTGTGGCTTGTCCTTGAGGCGATGCATCGGTATGGAAACTGATTGCGTAGGCGGACCTTGATGCGACGCGTAACGTTCGGCGGTACGCATTGCGGCAAACGAGGATTCGGCTGACAATGCCCGCCCCTTCGAGCGCGAAGCGCGCATGCTGCTGCACGAACAGACCCAGGCGCTGTTGGATGTTCTGCCCGAGCCCGCACTGCTCGTGGCCGCGAACAGCGAGATCCTTGCCGTCAATCGCGCCCTGCTGAGCGAGCTCGGTCGGTCGCGCGACGAGCTCGTTGGATCGTTACTGCGGGACTTTGTCGCGAACGCGCCCGCCCAGGCTGCGGAGTACGTACGTTCGTGCACACGCGCGCAAGAGCGTAGTGCACCAGGTACCATCGCACTGAAACCGAACAGTGGCGAGGCGATCGCATACCGCGCGGACGGTTACGCCATGCGGATCGGACCTGCGCAGTCCCCCTGCGCTCTGCTACGACTGACCTCGCGAGGCCGGAACGAAGAGTTCCTCGCTATCCTCGCGCACGAGCTCCGCAATCCCCTCGCGCCGATCCGCAACGCCATGCAGATCATGCGGGTGGCCGAAGGTGATGTGGCGACGGTGGCTGCGGCACGCGTGATCGTCGAGCGGCAGCTCAGGCATCTCACACGCCTCATCGACGACCTCGTGGATCTGTCGCGCATCACTCAGGGCAAGATCGAGCTTCGCCGCGATTCGATCGAGCTCACAAAGGTCATCCAGATGGCGCTCGAGATCGCGCGTCCGCAGCTCGAGGGTAAGCAGCACCCGCTGCGCATCTCGATGGCGGGCGAAGGCCTTTACCTGAAGGCGGATGCGCACCGCGCGGCTCAGGTATTTGCCAATTTGCTCAACAACGCATCGAAGTACTCGGCGGCGGGCAGTCCTATCCGGCTCGAAGGGCGGCTCGAGGATGAGGAGATCGTGGTCCGAGTCATCGATGAGGGTGTCGGCATCCCGGCGGAAATGACGGAGCGCATCTTCGATCTGTTTGCTCAGGTGGATCGGCCCGGACACGGTCACGGTACCTATGATGGGCTGGGCATCGGACTCACGCTGGTCAAACGTCTGGTCGAGCTGCATGACGGCTCGGTCATGGCCGAGAGCGATGGCGCGGATCGAGGCAGTCGCTTCACAGTGAGGTTACCGAGAGCCGCCGCGCCCAATCTGGCGGACGTGCACCCACCCGAGGCGCCGACGCATACCCCAGGGCCGGGCCTGCGGATCCTGGTGGCCGATGACAACCGCGATGCCGCGCAGACGCTGGCGTTGATGCTTCGGCTGGACGGGCACGAAGTCCGGGCGGTGCACGATGGCGCGGAGGCACTATTGGCTGGAGACAGCTTCGAGCCGCAGCTCGTCTTGCTGGATATAGGAATGCCGGTCCTCAACGGCTACGAGACGGCGCGGCGTATAAAAGGGCGTCCCTGGGGCAACCAGACCTATCTCGTGGCGCTGACGGGTTGGGGTGAGGAAGCCGACCGCAGCAAGGCGCTCGAGGCGGGGTTCGAGCATCACCTCGTCAAGCCCGCAGAGCCGGGCGCCCTGCAGGCGATCATCGATCGGATCGTCGCCGGCGGGTAGCTACATCGCGTGGGCCGCGGACGACCGTTGGGCGGCAGAGCGTCGGCCCGCGGCCTGCCGCTTGTCTGTCTCTACTCTCTGCAATGTCCTGCCACATCAGCGGCGATCCATTGGGCATACTGAGCGGCATGGCCCTTCCTATCCCCGTGCCGGTGCTCGTCGGCGCTCAATACACGTACGTCCTGCAGGACCAGACCCGGCTCGTTTCCCCTTACGCAGGCAAATTGAGCCTCAACCCCGAGGGAGACCGGCAGCCGAGCCACACCTTGGGCGTCTATGCAGGATGGGCGCCGACCGAATGGACTCAGCTCTACTGCGACGTCGAGAAATTCATGGGGGCCGGAGTCAGTAACGCCACCGGCCTCGGCGGCCTGACGAATGGCGATGTCGTGCGTGAGGGGGCCGCGGGACTCAGGAAAACACCGTACGTCGCCCGGGCATTCGCCCGATTTCTGCTGCCGCTCGGCGGCGGCACTGCCGCGGTCGAGCGGGCCCAGGACCAACTGCCCGGACAGGAGCCCACCACGCGCCTCGAGCTCAAGATCGGGCGCATGGCGGTTTCGGATGATTTCGACAGGAACCGCTATGCGGGCTCCACCCGCACCGAATTCATGAACTGGTCGTTGTGGGACAACACGGCGTGGGACTATGCGGCCAATACGCGGGGCTACACCGATGGACTCGTGCTCGGCTTCGTCGCCCCGACCTGGTCGATCAAATACGGCGTGTACCGGATGCCGAGGCATGCGAACGGACAGGAGCTGGTTCAATCGCTGAGTACGGCGCGCGGTGAGAACCTGGAGCTCACCGTGAGGGCTCCTACCGCCACAATCGTCCGGTTACTGGCGTATCGCAACACCGCCGGCATGGGTGATTATCGCGAGGAGCTGGCGATCGCTGCCGCCGCCGGCGCGATACCGGACATCGCAGCCGATGACCGCCCGGGACGTCACAAGTATGGTTTCGGCCTGAATGCCGAGCAGCCCGTTGCCGACGATGGCGAGACCGGGGCATTCATACGCCTGGGCTGGAACGACGGCAAGACGGAGAGCTTTGCGTTCACCGAGGTCGACCGCCTGGTGAGCTTCGGAGGGCAGCTTTCGGGCGTGCATTGGCGCCGCGCGGAAGACCATTTCGCGGCCGCAGTGGCCATCGAGGGTCTGTCCCGGCCTCATCAGGATTACCTGGCAGCGGGCGGCTCAGGCTTCGTGCTCGGAGACGGCCACCTTCGGTACGGTCGCGAGCAGATTCTCGAGATGTACTACCAGGCCCAGTACACGTGGCAGGCGACCTCGCAATCCCCCGTCCGTCTGCAATTCAGCCCGGATTTCCAGCTCATCCACAATCCCGGCTACAACCAGGACCGGGGGCCGGTCCGGTTCTGGGGTCTACGGCTGCACCTGGAATACTGAGGCCGCGGCCGGCGACGAGCCCTTGCGAACGACGATCAGCCGGCTGTCTTCATACAGCCTCTCGAGCGACAACCCGAGGCTTACGACATCGTTCCAGTGACGACGATCTATCACCGCCACCGGTCGCTCCTCCTGGCGCCAGCGGTTGGCGAAGACCTCCAGGGAGGGCAGCCAGTTCCGCTGTCGGTGATCGAGTTGAACTTCCAGCTCACCCGTGTAGTCGACGACGATCGCCGTGCGGCGCAGATAGAAGGGCAACCCCTGCAGATAGGTCCCCACCATGTAGAGCGGAGCGTGGCGGGAATCCGAGCGCTCGAGCGCGGCGGCGACGGGCTGGGCGCTGCGGCTGGTGGCAAACACCGGCAACCCGGACATCAAGAGCTGCAGTCCAACCAGGCATGCGAGTGCCACGATCACCGCTGGAGCCGCAGCCGGCAAGCGTCTGCGAACCAGCATCGCGATCAGCGCGCCCAGTAACCACACGACGCCGGCAGCGACGACCCAAGGGAGGAACTGCTCACTCTCCGCGCCCTCGCCACCCGAACGCAGGCGCCACAGCAGGAGCGGCGCGCCGGCGAGAAAGACACAGCCGCCCACGGCGGCGGATGCCAGGAACCCACTCGTGCCGGCTCTGCGGTCGATCCAGACTGCCGCGAGCAGAGCCAGCGCGGGCGTCGCGGGTGCAATATAGGGAGCGAGCTTCGAGCTCGAGGCGGAAAAGAATAACAACAGCACCGCCGCATGGACTGCGAGGTAAGTCAGGGGCGAGAACGCATCGCGCTTCGTCGCGACGATCGCTTCGTACCAGCCACGCAGCGCGGCCGTGATCCACGGCAACATGCCAGCGAACAGCACGACGACGAGAAACCACCAGGGCGCGGTACGCGCATGCCCATTGGTGGCGTAGCGCGCGAGGTTCTCGTGAACGAAGAAGAAGTTGAGGAACTCGGGGTTGCGAGCCGCCGCTAGGGCATACCAGGGCAGCGCAATCACGGTGAACAAGGCGCCGCCGCGCACCAACTCGCAATCCTTGAAGATCGTGAGGCTGCGCGTCAGGGCGGCATAGGCGAGCATCGTCAGGACCGGGATCGCCAGCGCAATGGGTCCCTTGCTCAGAAAGCCGAGCGCAGCGGCCGCCCAAGCCACCCACATCCATACGCGCGGCGGCGGGCGCGTCGAGACCCGCGCCTTCGCCACGAGCAATGCGAGCATGCTGACCGTCATCCAGAGCGTCAGGCCCGCATCCAGAGTGTTGATGTGCCCGACCACGAAATACAGGGGCGAGCTCAGAAGGATCATCCCGGCCAGCAGACCCGCTTGCCGCCCGAACAGCCAGGTGCCGGCCAGCACACACACGAGCGCTCCGAGACCACTCGATACCCAGGTCCACAATCGGGACACCCACGGCTCCGTTCCGAAGACTGCGTAGGCAGCCGCGGTAATCCAGTACTGCAGCGGCGGCTTCTCGAAATAGACGATTCCGTTCAGATGCGGTGTCACCCAGTCACCGGATACCAGCATCTCGCGCGGTATTTCGGCGTAGCGCCCCTCGTCCGGCTCGGTCAGCAGGGTCGAATGGATATTGAGCAGCCAGAGCAGACCGAACAGCAGATAAAGGGCCGGGGTGTACTTCTCGAAGCGCACGGCGGGGGCGTCGGGGGTGGCGGCGATGGTAGCGCCCGCGGTGGGACGGGCGTTGTCCGGTAAATCAATCGCCTGAACAGGCTTGGAGGTCTCCACTCGCCCCTATCCCTCGGTCGTCGATGCCCTATACGATGCCCCGATGCTGACGGAGGTGTGCGGCAGGCACAAGCCGCCCCCGCGGGCCAGTGCTCGCCCCGCGGGCCAGTGCTCGCCCCGCGGGCCAGTTACTCGCCCCTGCGCTGGGCCTTGGCCCATAATGAGATCGCGCAAAATGGGGTGAAGTTGTGGATATCCGTTCATGAAAGCCATCGTCGTCCCGGTCACCCCTTTCCAACAGAACTGCTCCATTATCTGGGACGAGCAGACCCAAGCGGCGGCCGTGGTCGACCCCGGCGGGGACCTCGAGCGTGTGCTGGCCGAGGTGGATCGCGAAGGGCTCCATCTCGAAAAGATCCTGCTGACCCACGCCCACCTCGATCATGCGGCAGCCACGGCGGAGCTCGCCTCTCTCAAGCAGCTTCCCATCGAGGGACCCCACCGCGACGACCAGTTCCTGATCGACGAGCTGCCCTCGCACTGCCGGATGTTCGGCTTTCCGCCCTGCGAGACCTTCACCCCGACGCGCTGGCTCGACCAGGATGACGAGGTCAGGGTGGGCGGGGAGGTTCTCAAGGTCAAGCACTGTCCGGGGCATACCCCGGGGCACGTTGCATTTGTCCACGAGGGCCAGCGTGTCGCTTTTGTGGGGGATGTGCTCTTTGCCGGATCCATTGGCCGCACCGATCTACCGCGTGGCAATCAGGCTGCTCTCATCAGGTCGATCCGGGAGAATCTGTTTCCGCTCGGCGATGACGTGAGCTTCGTGCCCGGCCACGGTCCTGTATCGACGTTCGGACAGGAGCGCAAGACCAACCCCTACGTGGCCGACCGGCTGTTTCGCCGCCAGTAACTCCTGTCGGACAACGACTACGTACCGATCAAGGCCTGGCTGACATACGAGTAAGGGCGTGCAGGAGGAGCCTGCGCGACCATGATCCGAGCGTACTGGCGAGCTTGGCTGGGCTTGGCTGCGATTGCGATGGCGGGAACCCCGCCCTGCGAGGCGGCCGACGCGGAGCCACAAACGACTCCGGCCAAGGTGGCTCCCACCGCCTTCGACGCCCCACCACCGCTACCGGTTCTGCAATGGGGCACCGGGGATGCGCGCAGTTTCCTGGTCCCGGCGTACGAGATCCCGGCTTTTCAGCTCCTATTGAATCGCTACGACCACTACGCGATCGATGCGGCCACCTACCCCTCCCCCCTCACGAACATCAGCGCCAACTGGCATCGCAACTGGGTCGTGGACAACGACAAGTTCTCGACCAACCAGTTTCTGCATCCGTATCAGGGATCCATTTACCAGGGCTTGGCGCGATCCGCGGGCCTGACTTTCTGGGAAGCCTCCGCCTACACGTTCGCAGGCAGTCTGCTGTGGGAGGAGTCCGGCGAGAACACGGCACCCTCCATCAACGATCAGATCGCGACCGGCATCGGCGGCAACTTCCTGGGTGAGCCGCTGTTCCGTATCGCCAGCCTCCTGCTGGAGAGCTCGAACGGCACGGGCCACTGGTGGCACGAGCTCGGCGCGGCGATCATTTCACCCGCCACCGGGTTCAACCGCCTGGTGTACGGCCACCGCTTCGACCCGGTGTTTCAGAGCCACGATCCCGCCGTGTTCACGCGGGTGGACCTGAGCGGCGACCTGCAGAGCCACTTCAGCTCCAACATCAACTTCAACGCCGACCCGACCGCGCCGCCCGCGAGCCAGCGATTCAAGCGCGCCGGCGCAACCGCCTCCTTCACCATGGCTTACGGGCTGCCCGGCAAGCCCGGCTATACGTACGACCGGCCGTTCGACTACTTCAACCTCGAGCTCACAGGGGACACGACCAATGGCGTCGAGTCGGTCTTCAGTCGGGGCCTGCTGTACGGAGCCGACTACCAGGTCGGCGCTGCCTACCGCGGCATCTGGGGGGCATACGGCCTGTACGATTACGCCGCTCCCAACATCTTTCGCGTCTCGAATGTTGCCGGCGCCATCGGCACGACCGGCCAATGGTGGCTATCGGACTCAATCGCCTTGCACGGCACAGCCCTTGGTGGGGTCGGCTACGCCGCCGGAGGTGTGATCCACGGCTCGGGCGTCACGAGGTCGAGCCCCCTCGGCGAGGGCCAGCGCAACTATCACTATGGTATCGCGCCGGAATCCGTGTTGGCTCTGCGTCTCGTCATGGGAGACCGGGCCGCGCTGGACGCCACGGCGCGTGGCTACTACATCAGCCGGCTGGCGGCCACCGAGAGCACTGGCGCTGAGACGATCAGTCGATTCGACGTCGCGCTCACAGTGCGAGTGTTCGACCTGCATGGCATCACGTTGCGCTATGAGCGCTCGCAGCGCGACGGACACTATTCCGACCTGCCGAGCTCGCGGCAAACGGTGGACATGCTGTCTCTCGGCTACACGTTGCTCGGCCATCAGCGTTTCGGCGCAGTGGACTGGCGTCGCCCAGCAGACGAGATGTGAGGCACGATTGCGCGGGCTACAGTACTAACCGCACGCCGACCCATGCGCCGCGTGTCTGGGCGGGGCTCAGGAAGCGCGGGTCGCTGAAATCCGCAAAGACCTCGCCGGGTCTGCCCAGGATGCCGAATGTGTAGTAGTGACGGTCAAACACATTGTCCACGTGACCGTAGACACTGAGGTGATCGGTAATGGCGACAGCGGCCCGCAGATTCACGACGGTGTAACCCGGGACCTGCCCGAGCAGGTTCGCCTCGTCTCCTCGCAGATATTGGCCAGAGCTGCTGACGAGATCGCCGCCGATACTGAGGCGTCGCCAGAACGTAGAGTCCATCCCCAGCTTGAAGTTGTGGCGGGGCAAGCTCGGAATGCGCGCGCCGGTCGGGACGGTGATGTTGCCATCATCGTCCGCGTCGGGGTGATTGGCGCTGGCCTCGACAAATCCCGAACGGTAGGTCGCGTCCAGGAACGTGTAGTTCGCATACGCGTGGAGACGATCGTCCGCTGATGTCATCTCGACAGTCAGCTCCGCTCCCTGACGCCGGGTGCTCCCTACGTTCGCGAAAAATCCCTCGTTCGAGCTCGCACCACCCGTGGTCTGGAACAGGATGTCGTCCTCGTTCGTAGTCCGAAAGAGACCGGCGTGCCAGGTCACGCGTGCGGGCGGGACGGAAAGCGGCATCCCGGAGCCCGAAGTCCCCTCACCGGTGTTGAGTACCCCGCGCACCCCCACCTCCCAGCTCCCCGCGACCACCTCCCGCAAGGACGGGTCGGCGAGAAACTGGTTGGGTAGCTTGCAGGGAGCATTCTCCGAGGCGCAGGTCAGCTCCACGGGTGTCGGGGCCCGGGTCGATTCGCTGTAGCCGGCATATACATTCAGGGCCGGAGCGATCTGATACGTGACTCCCGCGGCGGGATTGAAACGGGCATACGTATGCCCGCCGTTCAGATCGGGATGGCTTCCCAGCACATCGCCGATCGTGACGCGGGTACGATTCCAGCGCCCGGATACCGTGACGGCGAGCCCTGGGATGGCTGTGAGCGTGTCGGTGAAAAACAGGCCCGTCGCGCTGGTGCCACTCTCCACACGCAGCGAAGCGTCCGGAATCAGGATCCCGGTGTTCTGGGCAACCTGCAGATGCGGTCCGAGCGTGGATGCCTGAGCTTCCGTATCAAATCCAACGCGCCCGCGCACGTAGTCCGCACCCAGCACCAGCAGATTATCGAGCCCGGCGACGGGGTCCTTTAGGGTCATCTGAAGCGTCCCACCATCGGCTCTTTGGTGCCGGCCACTGAGATTGTTGATCGCGTCGAGGCTGACGGGAAGCGGCTGCCCGTTCTGATCCCGCTCGGGAGTGCCGGCCTCATCGCAAAGAATGTTGGCATCATCGTCACACGGCTGGGCGTCCGTCGCATCTGCATTCAAGGACTGGGTGTTGACCGCGCGATGGTAGGCGTTGAAGGACAGCTTGCGGGCAGGCGCCAGCTCGAGACTACCCTGCAGACTGAGCACCGTGAGCGTATTGCCGGTCTGGTCCGGCGCGGTGAAAATGCTCTCGTAACGCCGCGCAAGCTCCTCGAACGGCGCAGCCCCGTTGCCCGCCAGATTCGTGTTACCTCGTCCCGCGTGCAGATCGAGTGATGCCTGCGAGCCTCGCCAGGAAAGGGTTCCATAGAGATTCGCGGCCCGGCTGGGCGAAAAATCGCGCCATCCCTTCTCGTCGAAATAGGTTCCCATGACGTACCAGCCCCAGGTCCCGGCGTGTCCGCCGGTCTCGGCCGTGCCCTCACTGCGCCCGAAGGAGCCGTCGTAGTACTCGGCACGCGTCCCCGGATCGCTGAATCCCGTCTTGGTTTGGATCGAGACCGCGCCGCCGAGGGTATTCAGACCGAAGATCGGGTTGGCTCCGGAAAGCAGGCTCAAGCGCTCGATCGCGGCCTCGGGGATCAAATCCCAGTTGACGGTATCCCCGAAGACCTCGTTGACGCGAACACCGTCCACGTACACCGAGACGCCTTCGGACCCGCCGAGCAGGGGTGTCGCCGTGTAGCCGCGGAACTGCAGATCGGGCTGGAGCGGATTGCCCTGAGACTGGTTCAGGGCTACGCCCGCGAGGTGACTGCTCATGAAATCGGTCACATCCAACGCCTGCGAGCGGCGCAGCGAATCGTCATTGGCCGACTGCGTGTAATAGGGCAGCTTCTGCGTGGGGATATCGGTTCCGGCCAATGGAGTGACACCGACGACAGTGACCAACGCCAACGAATCGACGTCCTCGGTATTGTTTCGGGGAGAGTCCTGCGAAGAGGACGCGGCAAGGACGCGCGCCGTCAGGAACAGCGACGCAATGACGATGACAATGAGGGACCGCATGGCGGGGAGTATTACAAATGGACGCGCCGCGCTGGCATTTAACCTATGCTGGCAGGTAATCTAGCCCTCCGTCAGGGAACGGCGGTGATTGTGCGCCGGTACTCTCTCTTCTTGTTGGGCGAGCATGTTATAGTTGCTCACACAAGAAGTAGCGCAAGACGACCCGCGAGGTCGCGAGCGCTCGAGTCACAGTCCCTCCAGCCGAGTTTCCTATTTTATGCTGAGAACCCGTGTATTCCTCGCTGCCGCGGCAAGCGCGGTGGTGGCTATTGGCAACGCGCAGGATGCCTCCGTGGCCACGAATCCGTTGCAGCCCGCCCAACTGCGTACGCTGCTGCGACATCTGCCGGAGGTCTCCTACTACCCTGAGTTCGCCAAGATCCGGCATCTCGAAGGGCGATTGCTCATCGAGTTCCGCATCGACGCTTCCGGTAATACGATGGACGCGAAGATCGTCAGGTCCGACGCCGATGTGATCCTGCAGGCGACCGCATTGCGCCTGGTGCGGGGTACCCGGTACGAGCTCGGCTCGCGCGATGTCAATCCCACGACCGTGTTCCGTACTACCGTGGTCTATTGCCTGGATCACTGCGACTCCGCGGCCGCGTATCCGGACTCAGACTCGTCCGTGCAGATATCGGGAGGCGACATTCCCATGCTGAAGACGACGAAGACGTCCAGAAGCGCTCACCACCCGATGCCGCCCGCCTGATCGCTCAGAGTTGACGGCGGGGGGAAGCCGCCGACCAGCGCGGCCCAAGGAGAGGTGAAGCCAGGAAGTGGTGGGTGCTGACGGGATCGAACCGCCGACATTCGCCTTGTAAGGGCGACGCTCTACCAGCTGAGCTAAGCACCCACTTAAATCGCGTAATTCGCTGATTTTACCAGAGAATCCAATCCCCCCAGCGGGAACCGGAGGGGTGCATTTTAGATTGTTATCAGTAACGAGACGACCCTTTGAGGTGGCTGTGATGCGAGATCGAGCCAAAGCTGCCTGCCTGGCCCTCCTCATGACGAGCGCGGGGCTGGCGCTCAGGGTTCCAGCACAGGAAAGGCCCAGATCGCAGACCGCCGTCGAGGCCATCAATCACCCGCCGCAGGCGGGGGCGAAGCCTCGTCCGGACTTCACCGGCAAGAAGCGCGTTGGGGTCGCCTCCTTCTACGCGAAGAGTTTCGCGGGGCGACAGATGGCCAACGGCGAGCCGATGGACCCGCAGGGCCCCAATGCCGCCAGCCGAACGTTGCCTCTGGGCACGACAGCGAAAGTCACCAACCTGGAGAGCGGCAAGAGCGCGGTCATTACCATCAAGGATCGCGGTCCGTATGTGAAAGGTCGACTCGTCGATCTGTCGCCGGGCACGGCCCGGAGGATCGGGCTGACGACCCAACAGGGGCTCACGAAAGTCGCGATTGCGCCGATCGCGGTGCCCCAGCCGGACGGTAGCGTCAAGCCGGGCGTTGCCGCGCGCGAGTTGAAGTACGAGCGCATACGCCTGGCCGACGCCGGAAGCCGGCCACGGGTCCCGTGAAGAACGACGTCGCATTCGGTCCGTGATTGAAGTGCGTCGTGCCGCCATGTGAGCGTGCCGCGTAAGCGGCGCGATGATCGCCGCCGCGGCGGCAGCCGGAGCCTGCGATCGCAGGCCCCGGACTTGGGCCAGGTAGGCTAGTGGGCGGGAACGGGCTGTTTGATCGACTTGCGGCCGTTGCGGCGCGTCCGCTTGTCGCCGTCCGACGGCACTGAGACGGGAGTCGGCGTGGCGGTCAGCGTGGGCTGTTGAGTCAGCGCGACGGCCAGCACCTCGTCGATCCACTTGACCGGCTTGATCTCGAGGTTGCCCTTGATATTGTCCGGAATCTCGACCAGGTCCTTCTGATTCTCGTCCGGAATCAACACGGTCTTGATCCCGCCACGGTGCGCCGCGAGCAGCTTCTCCTTCAGTCCCCCGATCGGCAGGACCTCGCCGCGCAAGGTGATCTCGCCGGTCATGGCGACATCCGAGCGCACCGGGATCTTCGTCAATGCCGACACGAGTGCGGTGCACATACCGATGCCTGCGCTCGGCCCATCCTTCGGGGTCGCGCCCTCGGGGATGTGCAGATGGACGTCCAGCTTCTGGTAGAACTCGCTCTCGAGTCCCAATACCTGGGCACGGCTACGAACCACGGTCATCGCCGCCTGAATCGACTCCTGCATGACCTCGCCAAGCTGGCCGGTGTGCTGGAGCTTGCCCTTGCCCGGGACGACGGCGGCCTCGATGGTCAGCAGCTCGCCGCCCACTTCGGTCCAGGCAAGCCCGGTCACCTGACCCACGCGATCGAGATCCTCGGCCTTGCCGTAGCGGAACCGGCGCACCCCCAGGAACTTGTCGAGATTGCGCGGTGTGACCGCCACCGACTTCTGCTCCTTCTTGTGCAGGAGCATCTGTTTGACGGCCTTGCGACCGATCTTTGCCACCTCGCGCTCGAGATTGCGAACGCCAGCCTCGCGCGTGTAGTAGCGCACGATATCGAGCAGCGCCGCATCGGAGACCTTCAGCTCATCCGGCTTCAGGCCATTGTTCTTCATCTGCTTCGGCACGAGGTACCGCCGCGCGATGTTCATCTTCTCATCTTCCGTGTAGCCGGGCAGACGGATGACCTCCATGCGGTCGAGCAACGGCGCCGGAATGTTCAGGCTGTTGGCCGTGCAGACGAACATCACTTCGGACAGGTCGAGATCGACCTCGAGATAGTGATCGTTGAACGTCGTGTTCTGCTCCGGGTCCAGGACCTCGAGCAGAGCCGACGAGGGGTCGCCCCGGAAGTCCATCGACATCTTGTCGACTTCGTCCAGCAGGAACAGCGGGTTGTGGACCGCGGCCTTCGCCATGTTCTGTACGATCTTGCCGGGCATCGAGCCGATGTAGGTGCGGCGATGTCCGCGGATCTCCGCCTCGTCACGCACGCCGCCGAGCGACATGCGCACGAATTTGCGGTTCGTCGAGCGGGCGATGCTCTGACCCAGCGAGGTCTTGCCGACACCGGGCGGCCCCACCAGGCACAGGATCGGGCCACGCAACTTGTCTACGCGCTGCTGGACGGCCAGATACTCGACGATGCGCTCCTTGACCTTCTCCAGGCCAAAGTGATCCTCGTCCAGCACCTTCTCCGCGCGCGCAATGTCCTTGATGATCTTCGTGCGCTTCTTCCAGGGAACCTTGACCAGCCAGTCGATGTAGTTGCGCACGACGGTCGCCTCGGCTGACATCGGCGACATCATCTTCAGCTTGTTCAGCTCGCCCGTAGCCTTCTCGCGTGCCTCCTTCGGCATGCCGGCCTTGGCGATCTTCTGCTCGAGCTCGGTGATCTCGTTGCCACCCTCGTCCATCTCGCCGAGCTCTTTCTGAATGGCCTTCATCTGCTCATTCAGGTAGTACTCGCGCTGGCTCTTCTCCATCTGCGCTTTGACGCGGCCGCGAATGCGCTTCTCGATCTGCAGCACGTCCATCTCGCCCTCGATGGCGACGAGGATGTGCTCCAAGCGCTTCCTGACGTCGAGGATCTCGAGGACCTTCTGCTTCTCAGCGAGCTTCAAAGACATGTGGGCCGCGACCGTGTCCGCCAACCGGCCCGCGTGCTCGATACCGGCCAGCGCCGTCAACACTTCCGGCGGCACTTTCTTGTTGAGCTTGACGTACTGCTCGAACTGGGAGATCACCGAACGCGCAAGCACATCCATTTCGCGCTCGTCGTAGACCTCGGTGTCGGGCAGCAGAGTCACATCCGACGAGTAATACTCGCCGGCGTGCAAAGCCTCGATGCGCGCACGGTCGACTCCTTCGACCAGCACCTTGACCGTCCCGTCAGGCAGCTTGAGGAGTTGCAGGATCGTTGCGACGGTTCCAATGCGGTAGAGATCATCCGCCTTCGGGTCGTCAACGTCCGCCTGCTTCTGCGCCACGAGCATGATGCGCTTGTCCGTGCGCATGGCGACATCCAGCGCCTGGATAGACTTCTCGCGACCGACGAACAGCGGGATGACCATGTGCGGGTAGACGACCACATCCCGCAGCGGCAGCACCGGTACTTTTTCGATACCGGGGACGGAAGACGGCGTGCTTGGCGTAGTGGGATCGGACACGATCAAGCCCTCGATGAGAAAATGGAACGAGGCCTGCGGAACGACCGCAGGCCCAGATTCGCAAATTGCAGTTTAACGGGAAATGAAGCCCCGACGCCGCCTTTCAACGGTCGAGGCAAAGCAGGGTGAAAGCCGTGCTCAGTGATGATTCGTCCCGGACGCTCGCCGGGGCTCGTCGACGGCGGCCAGACGACCGTCCTCGGAGCCATACACCACGTAAGGCTTCGTCTGCCCCTCGATCACCGTCTCGTCAATCACAACCTTGGCCACGTTCCGCATCGACGGCAGCTCGTACATGGTGTCGAGCAGCACCGTCTCGAGAATCGTGCGCAGTCCTCGCGCGCCGGTCTTGCGCTGCATGGCGCGGTGCGCCACGGCCCGCAGGGCCTCGTCGCGGAACTCGAGCTCGGCGCCTTCCATCTCGAAGAGCCGCCGATACTGCTTGGTCAGCGCGTTCTTCGGTTCGGTCAGGATCGAGATCAGCGCGACCTCGTCGAGCTCATCCAGCGTCGCCACGACCGGCAGACGTCCCACGAACTCGGGAATCAGGCCGTACTTGATCAGGTCCTCGGGCTCGACGTCGTGGAAGAGGTCACTGCCATGCGGACGGACATTGACGTCGCGCACTTCGGACGTGAAACCGATTCCGCTCTTCTGTGTGCGGTTGAGAATGATCTTCTCGAGGCCCGCGAAGGCGCCGCCGCAGATGAACAGGATGTTCGAGGTGTCCACCTGCAGAAATTCCTGCTGTGGGTGCTTGCGACCGCCCTGAGGAGGCACGGAGGCAATCGTTCCCTCGATGAGCTTCAGCAACGCCTGCTGCACGCCCTCGCCGGAAACGTCGCGCGTGATCGACGGGTTGTCCGACTTCCGCGAGATCTTGTCGATCTCATCGATATAGACGATGCCCGTCTGCGCCTTCTCGACGTCGTAGTCGCACTTCTGCAGCAGCTTCTGAATGATGTTCTCGACATCCTCGCCGACATAGCCGGCCTCGGTGAGGGTCGTCGCGTCCGCGATCGTGAAGGGGACATTCAGCAGCCGCGCGAGCGTCTCGGCCAACAGGGTCTTGCCGCAGCCGGTCGGCCCGATGAGCAGGATGTTGCTCTTCGCGATCTCGACATCATCCTTCGAGCGCGGGCCGGAGGTGCGCGTCTGCAACCGCTTGTAGTGGTTGTAGACGGCGACCGAGAGCGTCTTCTTTGCGCGCTCCTGGCCGATCACATACTCGTCGAGGACTTTCTTGATCTCGTGCGGCTTCGGGAGCTTGTCGCGCGCCCGCTCGGCGCGATCCTCCAGCTCCTCACGGATGATGTCGTTGCAGAGCTCTACGCACTCATCGCAGACGAAAACGGACGGGCCGGCGATGAGCTTGCGGACCTCGTGCTGGCTCTTCCCGCAGAAGGAGCAATAGAGAAGCTTTCCATCGTCGTGCCGGCCGCCGCGGGAATCTTCACTCATCGAAGGTCCTCATGAAGCAAAGCCCCGGCGCTCATCGCAAGAGAAAAGACACCGGGCGCAAGTTCTTATAGCACGCTGCCCGGCCGCGAAGCAAAGCATCGGAGCACAGGTAAGCCCTTGTATCGGCCGAGAATTGTATGACGAATTTCACTATTTCGCGGGCGTGGTCGCCACAGCCTCCCCGCGCTTCTCGAGGACACGGTCCACCAGACCGTAGCGCACTGCATCGTTCCAGTCCATGAACCGGTCGCGGTCCGTGTCCTGCTTGATGCGCTCCACGCTCTGGCCGGTGTGCTTGGCGAGGATTTTGTTGAGTCGGTCACGGGTTTCCAGCATCTCCTTGGCATGGATCTCCATGTCCGCCGCCTGGCCCTGGAAGCCCCCGAGGGGCTGGTGGATCATGACCCGCGCATGCGGCAGGCAGAAGCGCTTGCCGGCCGCCCCGGCAGCCAGGAGCACCGCACCCATGCTGGCCGCCTGGCCGATGCAAATGGTGCTGACGTCCGGCTTGATGAACTGCATCGTGTCGTAAATGGCCAGGCCCGAGGTCACGACGCCGCCCGGCGAATTGATGTAGAGATTGATGTCCTTCTCGGGATTCTCCGACTCCAGGAACAGCATCTGGGCGATGATGATATTCGCCATGTAATCGTCCACCGGGCCCACGGCGAAGATCACCCGCTCCTTGAGGAGCCGGGAATAAATGTCATAAGCCCGCTCGCCGCGCGCGGTCTGCTCGACGACGATGGGGACGAGGTTCAGGGCACGTTCGTTCATGGTGGCTCTCTCAATATTTGGCGGAAATGGCTCCGGCCATTTCCGCGGACATCACTCCGTCGTCCGCGAGCGAAAGGGTCGCCCCTTCCGGGCCTCACCTTTGCTCGCGACGCTCACTTCTGCGCGGCCTGGGCTTCGCCGAAGCCGGTCAGCTCCTGGAAGCTCATGGGCCGGTCGGTCACCTGGGCCCGCTCGAGCACCCAGTCGATGACCTGATCCTCGAGTACCGAAGACTCTATCTGACGCATCGCGTCCGCGCTTTGAAGGTATGCACGCCTGGCCTCATCCGCATTCGGATAATTGGCCACCAGCTCGCTGAGCCGGGCCTGAACCCGTTGCCGATCGACTTTCAGGCTCTCGGACTGGACGATCTGGCCCAGAAGAAGGCCGAGGGCCACACGGCGACGCGCCGGTTCCTCGAACGGCTCACGAGGCGGAGGCGGAGCTCCCTCTTTGGCGCCCATACGGCGCAGCGCATCGGCCTGAAGCTGCTGCACCTGCTCGTCCAACATAGCGCGGGGCACTTCCAGGGTGTTCTCGCGATAGAGCGCGTCCATTACCTGCACCCGGATCCGGTTGCGAATATTCTCGGCCAGCTCTCGCTCCATGCTCTTGCGCACTTCGGCGCGCAAAGCCTCGACACCACCTGCTTCCACACCGTACGCGCGACTGAACTCGTCGTCCACTGCCGGAAGGCTCTGCTCCTCCACCTTCTTTATGGTGACTCGGAGCTCCGCCGTCTGGCCCGCGAGCTGTTTGTTGGGGTGCTCCGCCGGAAAAGAAAGGGCAACCGACCGGTTCTCTCCCGTGGAGGCTCCTTTCACTGCGTCCTCGAGCTCGGCGACCGACTGCCGCGAGCCCACGATGACCGGGATGTCGCGTCCCTCACCGCCTTCGAACGGCTGACCATTGATCGTGCCGTCGAAATCGAGCGTCACCCGGTCGGTGTCCTGAGCCGGCCGCTCCACGGCAGTGAACACTGGCCGCTGCTTACGCATGCTCTCGATCATCGCATCGATATCGGCCTCGGTGATCTGCGCCTTCGGGCGCTCGATCGCCAGACCTTCCGGCGGCTTGACGGTGATCTCGGGCATCACCTCGAAGATCGCCGCGTACTTGAGACCCGCGTCCGGACCCATCTCGATCGGCTCGATGCGCGGACCGCCGGCGGGCTTCAGGTTCTCCTGGGTCAGCGCCTGCTGAAAGGAGCTGCGCATGAGATCCGTCACCACTTCCGCGTGCACCTGATCGCCGAACTGCTTGCGGATGACGGCATAGGGGGCCTTTCCGGGCCGGAAGCCCTTCAGGCGGGCCGTGCGCGAGAGGCTCCTCAGCCGCTGCTCGACTTCGCTCGCGACCTCAGTTGCCGGGACGGCCACTTCGAGCCGGCGCTCGAGACCGTTGCTGGCTGTCAAAGATACCTGCATGACTCAAAACCTCTTGGAGCCCATTCATAGGGGAGGGAGACCGCTCCCCGCCGTGCCATTGCCGAATTCTTCACGCCGCGGCGCTTACATGCGAAAGGCGGGACTCGAACCCGCACGGGTTTCCCCGCTGGAACCTAAATCCAGTGCGTCTACCAGTTCCGCCACTTTCGCTCCGTAAAAAGCGCACGAAACGTGCTCGCGCGAATGCGGCGCTGAATAATCGGGTGGGCCGGGCCGCTAATTATAGCGGATGCACCCGTTTCCCGGGCCGCCAACCATGGCGCGGCACGCCCCGAGTCGGGTCCGCGGACTCTCCTCCCCCTGCCCTGGCCGAATCGGAGTCGGGGGCCCCTGGCTGAATCGGAGTGGCTGAATCGGAGTGGCCGGGCTCGAGGAGCTCGGGGGCCGGATCGGAGTTGGCCGCCTCAGGGAGGCCAGGGTCCGAACAGCCTACCCCGCCAGAGTCAAGGCCCCGGCATCCCGGTGCGCAGCCGATTCAGGATGCCCCGACGCATCGAACGCCTCAGTGCCGGCCGAGCGTCCCCTCCTCCACAGCCACGCTTGCACGCCCGCACAGTGTCGCCACAGACCAACATATCTGTCGCGATGGCGGCTCCCACGAGATAAACCAACATCCGTGCACGCCATTCACTCGGCATCGGCAGGGCGATGGTCGGGAGAGCGGCACGCAAAGCGGTCACGATCATCGGCGCCGCCATCAGACTGACAAACTCGCGCGCGACCATCGTCCGATTGACGCTCGAAAATCGCGCCATCTGTTCGGGCGTGCTTGACAGAGTTGCAGATCCGAGCGCACAGTTTTTTCGTCGGTTGACAGGATCGTCACGGGAGTAGGGATCATGGACCAGATCGGCTCAGGGACTCAGAGCACCGAGCACGGATTGCGCGTCTGGCTGGTAGACGACGACGCATCCGTCTGCTGGGTGTTGGAGCGAGCCCTACGCAATGGCGGGATGACGCCGCGGGCCTTCGATGCGGCCCAGCCCGCACTGGACGCGCTGCGCAACGATGCGCCCGACGTGCTCATCACCGATATCCGGATGCCGGGCCAGTCGGGACTCGAGCTGCTGAAAAGGATCAGAGAATCGCGCCCTGCGCTGCCGGTCATCGTCATGACGGCGTACTCCGATCTCGACAACGCGGTATCCGCTTATGAGAGCGGCGCCTTCGAGTATTTGCCGAAACCCTTCGATCTCGATCAGGCTCTCGCACTGGTGCGATCAGCGGCTAACGCGCGCGTCCGCGAAGAGGGCAACCGCAGCGAACGGACGCCGCGGCCCGCCGAGCTCCTGGGCAGTGCGCCTGCCATGCAACAGGTCTTCAGGGCGATTGGCCGCCTGGCACGCTCGAACGTGACGGTACTCATCACGGGCGAGTCGGGGACCGGCAAGGAGTTGGTGGCCAGGGCGCTTCATGAGAACAGCCCCCGGGCCGGCAACCCCTTCATCGCCCTCAACACCTCGGCCGTTCCCGCCGATCTGCTGGAATCGGAGCTCTTCGGACACGAGAAGGGGTCATTCACGGGCGCGCAGACCCGGCATTGCGGGCGCTTCGAGCAGGCCGAAGCCGGCACCCTCTTCCTCGACGAGATCGGCGACATGTCATTACCACTGCAGACCCGCCTGCTGCGCGTGCTGGCGGAGGGAGAGTTTTATCGCGTTGGCGGACAGACACCTGTCCTCGCCAACGTCCGCGTGATCGCCGCCACGCACCGCAATCTGCAGCAACAGGTCGCACGCAGCCTCTTCCGTGAGGACCTCTATCATCGCCTGAACGTCATCCGGATCGAGGTGCCGCCGCTACGAGCTCGATCGGAGGACATCCCACACCTGCTGAGCCACTATTTAAAGGCAGCGGCCCAGGAGCTGCGGGTCGAGCCGAAAGCACTGAGCAAGGCCGCCGCGGAACGCATGATCTCCTACGCATGGCCGGGGAACGTCCGCGAGCTCGTCAATCTCTGCATGCGCATTTCCGTGCTCGCTCCGGGAAGCGAGGTTACGGTGGAGGATCTCCCTTCCGAGCTGCAAGGTGAGTTTGCCCATGCCAGGGGAGATACGTGGACCACCGCGTTCGCGAGCTGGGCAGACCGATATGCGATGAGCGGCAAGGGCCCGCTGCTGGATGAAGCCCAGCCGCAGTTCGAGCGAGTGCTGATCAAGGCAGCCCTGAAGCGAACCCAGGGACACCGGCGCGAAGCATCCGAGGTCATCGGGTGGGGCCGCAATACGCTCACGCAGAAGATGAAGCAGCTCAAGATGAATGGTGCGGCGGACTGATCCGGCGGGCCCGGCTCTCCGCCGCCCTCACGGGGCCAACTCCCGCTCCAACATTGGCCGCCTCTCGACGAGACGGCGGATGTCGGCGTCGCAGACCCGCTTCTTGCGATCCGCGAGCGCCTTGAATCGCTCGAAGGACTCATCCAGGGCACGCTCGTCTACCTGGATGCCCAGTGCCTTCACGCGCTCACGGAATGCATGGCGCCCGCTGTGCTTCCCCAGCACCAGCTCACTGCGCTGCAGACCGACATCCTCGGGACGCAGGATCTCGTAGGTCGAGTGGTGCCGGAGCATGCCGTGCTGATGGATGCCCGCTTCGTGTGCGAACGCATTCTCACCCACGATGGCCTTGTTTCGCGGAATGGGCATGTCGGTGACGTGCGAGACGAGCTGTGCAGCGGAGTACAGCCGGTGCGTGCGAACGCCGGTGGTCACATCGAAGAAGGCGCTACGGGTCTTCAGTGCCATCACGACTTCCTCCAGAGAACAGTTCCCCGCCCGCTCGCCAATACCATTGATCGTGCACTCGACTTGCCGGGCACCCGCCACCACGGCCGTCAAGCTATTGGCAACCGCCATGCCGAGGTCGTTGTGGCAATGAGCGGAGAGACGGACCCGATCGATGCCGGACACGTTGTTCTTCAAGTAGCGAAACAGCTCCGAGAACTCATCGGGCACGGTGTACCCGACGGTGTCAGGAATGTTGACGGTCGTCGCGCCGGCCTCGACCACCGCCTCGACCACCTCCGCCAGAAATTCGAGCTCCGTCCGTGAGGCGTCTTCGGGCGAGAACTCGACGTCGTCGCACAGATCACGTGCGTGCTGAACCGCCTCGACGGCCGTACGCACGATCTCTTCCCGCGCCATGTTCAGCTTGTATTGCCGATGGATCGCGCTGGTCGCGAGAAAAACGTGGATCCGGGGATACTGGGCATCGCGCAACGCCTTCGCCGCGCGGTCGATGTCCTCCCGGTTGCACCGCGCCAGCCCGCAGATGGTGGCGTCCCGGACTTCAAGTGCCACGGCATGCACCGATTCCCAATCGCCCCGTGACGCCGCCGGAAAGCCGGCCTCGATGATATCCACACCAAGATCCGCCAGCGCACGTGCCACACGCAACTTCTCCGGCAGCGTCATGCTGCAACCCGGAGCTTGCTCGCCGTCGCGAAGCGTCGTATCGAAAATCAAAACACGATCGGGCGGATCGATTGCGGCAAAAGCAGACGAGATCGTCATGACACCCTCCATGTGCGCAATGGCCATCCATGGCCGACTCGAGCCGTCATCCGGCGTCGCACCTTCCCGGTGGACCAACCTGTACGCCGCGACATCGCGAGTGTCAAGACATCCATGGTTGATAAAATCACACTTCATCTGGCTGTAAACATTCGAGCGATCGCTTGCCCGGGAACCGTGTCCACATGCACATATACCGCGCGCTTGGCGAGGTGTTGCACGCTCGGCGTGCCGATCGAAAGGTCGGAGG
>DATEJM010000096.1:0-64599 GCA_035277965.1 Steroidobacteraceae bacterium
TAGCTAACGTCGTTAGCTCTGCGTTTTCCGATGTTTCCGCAGACCGCACAGTTAGTTTATCAATTTACAAACAATTAACGATTGCGAGTATGATTCGCGCCTGCACGATCTACTTTCTTCGAATCAACATGCGTGAGCAATCGACGTTTTTCCTTGACGCGCGCCGTCGAGTTTGGAAAGAGGGCGCCGTATGAAATTCCTGGATTTGGTGACGCACATCGCCGAAGTCGACGACGTCGCACGTATGAGCGCTGGTCGTTTGGTCCAGCAAGCTCTTAGTCTACGTAACTGGATCATCGGTGCCGGTGTTGTAGAATTCGAGCAGTCAGGAGAAGATCGCGCCGCCTACGGCGAGCGCCTGCTGCTACGACTCGCCGATGCCCTGACGGGCACCGGCTGCAAGGGGTTGTCCGCTCGGAATCTCAAGAACTTTCGGCAAGTGGCGCTCGCGTATGCCGGACTCGATGGCTTCGGTCTGGGACGCAGATTAGGTCTTTTCCCAGCCGCCCAGCGATTTGGGATTCGGCAGACGTCTGCCGAATCACCGGCTTTACTGTTTCCGAGCTTGGCTCGGCGGGCGGCCGAACACAGGCATCTACCGTGGCGGGACTCGGCCTGGCTGATGAGGCTTTTTACCGAGCTAACGTTTTCCCATCTGCTGGAGCTGTCGCGCATCGACGAACTGTCGCGGCGTGCCTTCTACGAGCTCTACTGCCTGAAAGAACGATGGTCGGTTCGGAACCTACAACGCCAGCAAGACAGCCTCTTGTTCGAGCGCATCGGCCTGAGTGAGAAACGCGACGAGATTCTCGAACTCGCCCGTCAGGGAACCGTCCCAAATACTCCAGAAGCGCAGCTCCGAGATCCATACGTATTTGAGTTCCTGGGCATCGAACAACGCATGACGATGACAGAAGGGACCCTCGAACAGGCACTGCTTGATCATCTTCAGCAGTTTATGCTTGAACTCGGACGCGAGTTCTGCTTCATCGGTCGGCAATTCCGGATAACAATAGGAAACAGACATCACTACCTCGACCTGTTGTTCTTCCACCGACGTCTTCGCTGCCTAGTTGCAATAGACCTCAAGCTCGGCGAGTTTCTGCCTGAACATGCAGGCCAGCTGCGCTTTTACGTCAACTACCTCGCCGAACACGTCGCACATCCGGACGAGAATCCGCCAGTTGGCATTCTCCTGTGCGCGGAGCGGGATGCTGAGGTGGTTCGGTTCGCTACAGCGGGCACCGATGATGTCTTTGTGACTCGCTACCAGCTTGAACTACCGACCGCACAGCAACTTGAAAGTTGGCTTCACGAGCAACGTGCGCGAATGGAGCTGGCAAAGGATAATGGGCAGCCGCGAGTTGATGGGGCATGATACCGTGGCTGGTCAGTTGCGTCTTAAGCTGAAGCGGTCAGAAAGATCGAACGCGACGCCATGCCAAGCAGCTCAAGGGACGCAGCCCGTCGGCGGAATTGCGCAACAAGCATGCAAGCCTATGCAGAACTGCTAATAGCAGATGGGGATCGCGACGCGCGAAGCACCTCCCAAATCTCCCGGGATCGGCGCAACGAGACGGACCCGAGCCGGCGGTAATTTCGGCAGATCGGCACCCCAATGCCGTCGAGTGCGTCGCTAATCGCCGGGTCCACGCCGCTCAGCTTGTATTGATCGGAGGGCGTCCACGAGCGGCCCCAATGCAGGAGCCAGCCGGAGTTCTCTACCAGTGACAGGGTCCACAGCGCCGAGCCCTCCCGATCGATATCGTACTCCCCCTCGTACCCCGCCAGCCTCTCGAGCTCCAGCCGCGCCAGAAACATCGCGACAGACGAACCGCTGTCAACTTTAGTGCCGTTTGGTATGCAACTTTGTGCCCAAGAACTCCATAAGTCGGCCTGACGCGCAGTTCGAAACGCGTGTCAGATGTTAGTCAACGTGTGCGGCGTTGACGAGCGAGAAGGCGTGCACGAATACCCACTGGGTTGAAGCGCGTCTCGATCGCGCGTTGCAGCTCGGCGGCTTCTGCCTGACGCTTGGCTAGATAGGCATCGATCTCCGCGGTATGGGTCAGATAGTGTGCGATGACGAGGTATACGTCCGGCAGTGCGACGCTTGGGAACTTCTGCACAATGTCCTCGAGCGTCGCGCCGTCCTGGAAAGCGACAATGATGACGTCCAGCAGTACGCGGGTGCCGCGCACGCGGATCGCTCCGTGGGCATCGGTCGAGAGCGGAATTTCGACAGTGGCGGGAAGTCCGGACATATAGGCAAAGGCTAGGCAGGATGTTCCACATTTACGGCCAAAATGTTCCGTATTTCTGTCGCTGAACTTTGACCGCTTTCCTTAGCAGTTTCCTGAGTTGCGCATAATATATATTATGACAAATAGCTGGCATAAGCTGGGTCGGTTCTGAGCGTCGTACCCGAACTGATCGACTGATCGGATAAGCAGGCTGGTTCCGTCTACTTTTTCTTCTTACCCGGCTCAAGCTTGTTGGCAAGCCAATCCTCGCGCGCGCGACGGCGAACCTGTTCGAGATCCTCTCGCGGTTGTTGCTGTCGCATTTTTAGCCACGCTTCGCGCCCGGCTTTGCGAAGCTCCTCCGGGTCGCGCGATGAGTCGGCTGTGCTAATGGATTCAGTCAAAACGACGGCGCTGTCGCTTTCTCCAAAACGCCGCTTTGGCAGCGGCGGAGCTGGATAACGCCCCATCTTCGAGTTCCAGTACGCCCAGGAGCGAGGATCGATTATGCCGGGCGGTGCGCGATCAAGTGCCTCGCGAAAATCATCATCTGAAACATACTGGCGAATGACCCTCATGTCCTCATGCCTGGCGTAGGTCATCGCGTAGGCCAAGAATCGGATCGGATCCGCAAGCGCCCTCTCAGGCGGCTCGAACCAGATGATCCGTGGCGCAACTAACAATGTCTGCGGCGTAGCAGGAATGGGTTTCATAACTCGTGGCCGTGGTCCTGATCGATCTCCCGAGTTGGATTGTCAAGGCTGGGCAAGCGGTCAAGGTCGACATTGCGTGCCGCAGTGACGAGACGTAACTTCATATCATCTGGAAGTTGACGCAGATCTCCGTCATCGAAGAACGAAAGCGCCTTCAAGGTGATCTGCGGGTTGAAGGTCGGGCCGTAGAGCTTTTGGGCCGCAGACAAGGCGAATGGCAACTCAACTTTTCCCTTGGTGATCAGGGCATCGATATCGATGTAATCCTTGGCCTCAGCTCGCATCTGAACAACGGACGCCTTGGTGCCGGCGAGATCCAATAGAGAGGCAACAGCCAGCCCGTTGTCCTTCGCCACGGGCGGCGGGAAAAGTCGGGGCAGGTTCGGTAACCCGAAGAAGGAGACCTTGACCGGCCCACCGCGATCTACGATCGCACTCAGCGTATTCTTCTCCCGCTGAACAATGTTGGCACCCTTCAGAAACGGGACTTCCTGCTCGATCTTGGAGATATCGAGCGCGCGGTTGCCGAAGAAATCGAAATCGACGGAATGCCGGTGGCCCAGATGGAGCGCCAGGGCCGTTCCGCCGTACAGGACGAATTCCCGCGGGGTTTCGGACAGCTCGTTCCAGAGCTGCCGCTGAGCTGGCGGAAGGATTTCGAGGCGAGGAGCGAAAGGCTTCATGCGCGACGCTGAACCAAAAATAGAGCCCAGTCCAGTGCAAGTTTGAGCGCGACCCTTCGCAGGGCTCAGCGCAAACGGATGTCCTTAATTTTCACGTAGTTCCAATTCAAAGTCACCCCCGCCCACATGAACGTCGGGCCGCACGGATCATGGTCCTTTGCCCTCCCTACTCCGCCATCCGCCGTCGGACCCTCGGCGAGGGATAAGCAGACTCCCAATTACTGTCACTTTCCACTTTGGAGGGCGCCAAGTGTCAACCTCAAGCGAACCAGTTCTGAATCTTGAGGCCCCGGAATCCTTTGAAGTCTTCCACGTTGCGCGTCACCAGGACCAACGCCCTTGAAGCGGCTACCGCGGCAATCTGCGCATCTCGGTATGCCGGTGTCGCCCCCTTCTTCAGCAGCCGTGCCCGCTCACTCGCCATCCAGTCTGCTGCCGGCGCATCGAACGGCACGATTTCCAATCCCCCGTTCAGCAGGCCGCGGCGGTACGCCTCGAGCTCATTCCGCCGCGCCGACGTCGATAGCACCCGAATCCCCAGAGTGAATTCCTCCCACGCGGTCGCGCTCGTTCCCCAATCGAACTGCCTACTCGTCAGCAGCGATAGCACCTTCCGATTAGGCTCCGGCTTCATCGGCTCTGAGAGCGTGTTGGTGTCTACCACGAAGATCACCTCGTGCTACTCCTTGCCTGAGAAATCCGGAACTCGGCCGATGCTTCGATCCCGCCACCCGTCGATCTGCGCATCCGTCAGTTCCACGCCGCCGTATTTCTTTCGCCACGCCAGGATCGCATCTCCTGGCCCCTGCTTTTGTCGCCCCCGCGACCTCTGAAACTCCTCTTCCGAGACCAGCACGGCCGCACGCTTGCCTCGACGCGTGATGCGAATCGGCCGCCCATGCTCGGCCTCGTGGATCAACTCCGCGAGGCGGTCGCGCGCTTCGGCTACTGAATACTCTTGCTGCTTCATACGGCTATGATTCAAGATGGCTATCTGGATAGCCATTATCGACTCATCGCTCTCGAGCGACAAGCCGCCATTCGAGGCCCTGGGCCGTCGAAATGTGCCGCGCTCCGCCGAGGCCGACGCAGGTTCGAGGTCGCGCCCAACCCACCGAACAGCCTCCGCGAACGCCCCGCTGCCTCCGTTACCGGAAACCCGATATCCGATTCGACATATTGTGAAGTGAATTCGTTACCTGACTGGGCAAACTCAAAGCGATATACGGGTTGCTGTTCTTGGAGCCACGTTACCGCGCTCTCCCCACGCAGACCGGTACACGGTAACTCATCGCGCAGAGCACGGACTCGCGTTGCGCATTATTGGTCATTTTCGCTAGAAATACGCGCCTACTCTCCAGCGCGATTCTTGTTTGAATGTGCGAACCATGTCTTCGCAGGTCGCCAACATTCACGATGCGTTCTTCAAGCAAGTGCTGAGTGATCAGCAGGCCGCTGGTACGTTTCTGCGCGAACATCTGCCATCCGAGCACATTGGGTTGCTCACCTGCGATCCGCCCGAGCGGCTGCCTGGCTCATTCGTGGATGAGAAACCGCGACAGCACCACTCGGATCTGTTGTTCCATGTCCAGCTGAACACCGGCCAGAACGCCTTCGCATACGTTCTTCTGGAGCACAAGAGCTCACCGTCTCTCCTTAAGACGATGTTACTCCGTCTCGCCGCCGCCAGGGGATGTCCCGCAACTGAGGCGTAGCCTCACGCAGCTGCGTGCCGCAGCTCCTCGCGCAGAATCCGCCGCAGTGTTTTTTCCAACGGCTCGTTCTGTCGGTTGATGTGTTCGCGCAGCGCTGCGTTCATGAGCGTCTGATAGTTGCCGCCGCCGGCGGCATGCACTTGAGCCTTGAACCAAGCCAGCAGGTCATCATCGACGCGGATGGTAATCCGTGTCTTGCCTTTGACTGGCGCGACCACCGGACCGCGCTTACCTTTGGAAAAATCGTATTCTTTACGCATAGCCTTCCTCATACCGTTTGCGTTCGCCGCGGCTCGCCTTGCGAGCTGAAATGATCCGCCGGTTCTCGCCGACATAGCTGTACACGATGATCAGAACTGATCAGAACGGTGCCTTGGGAATCGGCGCCGATGGTCACAAAGCGCTCCTCATCCACTGTCCAGAGTAGCTCTGGCCACAACTGGGCGCAGCTCGCGCGTTGAAACTTCCGCTACAGAATTCGCGAGCCTTTTACGCGGCGAAACTTCTTCGCGAACCGTGCGTTGGCGCGCTCGACATTCGCAATCAGTGTCTCGCCAGGGAACTCGACTTCCTGCCGGATTCGTTGCTGGACCGCGTGGGCAGTGGCTTTGTCCGCAAGCCTCCACCATTTCGTGCACTCGAACCCCAGCACGTACAGGGGTGTCTCTGGGAGATGCTTGGTGAGCTTGCGTGCGAGGTACACACGCGTCAACTCTGGAATGGACTCGAGCTGTTGCACGAGCCGGGCCACAACCTCGGCCGACAGCTCATGTCCCACGAGCCGATCAGTTGTGCGGCACTGACTACGCTCTTGTTGGGCAGCTTGGAGAACGTTGGCGCGCTGCACCCAGCGCTCATGCCATTTCTGGGCGAGCTCGGTCTCTTTGGTGCGCCAGTAGTAGTCCCGCAGCAGCTGCGCGCCCGCCAGAAGCGCATCTACGGTCGCACCGATGGTTGATTCCATCAACGCGATCCCTTCCGCGTCGTCGTTTCGCAGAAGCTGACTCGCGAGGGCAAACCGCACCGGCAGGGAGTCGGGAAACCTCTGCGTCAGCACGCGCAGCATGGCCAGGGCAGCCGTAGAGCCCTCCCCGGCCTCTTCTTCCAACTCGGCCAACTCGAGGCTCGCGTGCTCATCCAGCTCAGCCTGGCTCGCCCGTGTACGCAGCTCCGTCAGGCGGCTGCGATTGGCCTGCGACCGTTCGTGCGCGCGGCGCCATGCGTCGGCTACCCTCTGACGCCACTGATCGTCGAGGACGCCCTCCAATCGAGATGCTTCGGGCCCGAGCAGCTTCGCGGCATCGCTACCCTGAAGCGGCGGCGCGAATTCTGCTTCCGCGCCGATGGCCTCGAGTCGGTCAGCCAGCGACGGGTGCGTATCGGCATATGAGGTCTTGATGCCGAGTGCGGTTTCCCGCCACTTCAGGAGCTCCGTCGCAGGCATCTCCGCAACCGCGTGTGCCGAGAAGTCCGCGAAGGGTGCAAAGGCCGGCTGAGAGACGTCCTTCGTGGCTGCGCTGATGCGTGGCCAATACTTTTCGTCGAGGTAGCTGCCAACGAGATTGACCGCGGTCAGTGCTTGGGCGGCGCTGCGAGCCGAGGTAAGGCGAACCGACGCGGCGTCGGCTGCGTATTCATTGGCGCGCGCGAGCGGGAACGAAGTCGCCACGAAATAGGGGATGTAGCGCTGGAAGAACGGCCGGATCAGCGCAGAGCCCCAATGCGGAGTCGCCGTGAACGTGGCATCCAGACGCTGCCAGATGCGGCGTAGCCGATAGATCCGGTTACCGGAGCTGGCATGCCCCCCTGACAGGTGGCCGAGCTCGTGCGCCAGGACGGCTCGAAACTGCTCGACGGTCAGAGCCTTCATCAGAGGCAGACCGAGCAACAGATAGCTCTCATGCCAGCCGAGCAATCCCAGCCGCGGGATTTGCGTGACGGCGGCATTGAAATCGGGAGTGAGGAGCACATGGCGGATTCGAGGCGTGCGCAATCGGCGCCGCAATCCATCCAGCTCTTTAAACAACTCCGGAACGCGTTCCCGCGTCAACCGCAGTCCCGCAGGCGGCTCGAGCTTCACCCACATCGCTCGCAACACCATCCAGAGCGGCGCGCCTGTGACGACGAGAAGTTTTATCGCGACGGCGCGTAGATAGACGACGCTCAGCGCGGCCAGGACGAGCAGCACGAGCAGGAATAATACGACCAACCCCAGATAGAGATACCCGACGGCCGCCAGGCCGAACACGCGCCGGCGGTAGGCAGCCGGCGCCCGCCGCGCGAGCTCTTCGTTGCGGGTCACGAGAGTCTCGAATTCGGCTCGCTCCATCGCCACAGAGATCTCCTGGTGGAATCGCCGTCACGAGGGGCAACTGCAGGGGTGACTGGCGGGTATCCCGTTCCAGCATCGCAGAGGCTTCCCGGCCCGGGCAAGGCGCGGACGAGCGGATTGAGAGGTGGCTCGCAGCCCGGCAGGATGCTGATCGCGTGGTACGGGTAATATGGAGCCGGCACTCTCGTTCCTGAAGAAGCCTGGCTTGCCTATAAAGTGATATCGGAGGGGCGAATGCAGCGCGTGGCAGTAACCGGTGCAAGCGGAGTCATTGGGCGGCGGCTCTGCCCCGACCTCTCGCAATCCTACGAGATCGTCCGCCTGGACAGGGCCGACGCCGATATCAACCTGGATATCACGGATCTCGCGCGGTTGAAGGGGGCCCTGGCAGGCTGCCAGGCCGTCATTCATCTCGCGGCGAGCGTTTCCCCCCAATCGCCGTGGCAAGACGTCGAACGTAACAACATCGACGGCACGTACAAGGTATTCGAAGCGGCGCGGCAGGCCGGCTGCCAGCGCGTGATTTTCGCAAGCTCGCATCACGTCGTGGGGATGTACAACAAGATGCCGCATCCAGCTGCGGATGGGGAGTCCCGCGCACCGTTAGGCGCGGATCTGCCGCCGCGGCCCGATAGTCTGTATGCGGTCAGCAAGGTGTTCGGGGAGGCGCTCGGGCGTTACTACAGCGACAACTTTGGGATGCGGGTGGCGTGCATCCGGATCGGCGCCGTCACGGAGACGGATTCGCCTGTGCCGCGTCGATCCATGCTGCCATGGAAGCGCGACGCCGCGGCGGAGAAGAGGATGGCCGCCAAGTGGCTGTCGCATCGCGACCTGGCCGGTCTCATCCGTGCCGTTCTGGCCAGCGATGTGTCTTTTGCAGTCGTCTACGCCGTGGGTGACAACAAGGGCCGGTTTCTGGACCTTGCGCCGGCGCGCGAGATCTTCGGGCATTTTCCGCTGGATGGATCGCGCTGAGAATCGTTTGTTGCGTCGATGACGCAGCACGCCGGGTCGTGACGCATCCCCCGGATGCACGACGTTCGCTGGGGCTGGATCCGTTGGGGCCGGGGGGCCATCAGCCTACTCGTACCGCCAGCATCGACACCGAGCCACCATCGAAGCCTTCGACCGGGAATGACACCGGCTCATCGGGCTGTCGGGAGCCGAGGACGTACAACAGCGGCAGGTAGTGATCGGGCGTTGGAATGGCCAGCGCCGCATCCGGCCCCAGTTGCCGGTATTCGATCAGTGCCTGCGTGTCTGCGGACTCGATCAGCCGGCGCGCCTGGGTCTCGAAGCGTGCCGCCCAGTCATACGGCTCGGTGAGATGTTGACCCCAGGCATACGCCTCGATGTTATGCACGAGATTGCCGCTGCCCATCAGGAGAATGCCCTCCCGACGTAGCGGCGCCAGCTGCGCCCCCAACGCGAAATGCGCCGCAGGCGATTGGCGGTCATCGAGACTCAACTGCACGACAGGGACGTCCGCTCCCGGATACATGTATTTCAGGACCGACCAGGTTCCGTGGTCGAGACCCCATGACTCGACGGGTGAGACAGGCACCTGCGTAATCAGCTCCTGGACGCGTCGCGCGAGGTCAGCCGACCCGGGAGCCGGATACTGCACCTGATACAGCTCCCGAGGAAATCCTCCGAAGTCATGAATGGTCCGCGGCCGCTCGTTGGCCGTGACGGCCGTTCCCGGCACGAACCAATGCGCAGAGATGGCGAGAACGGCTCGCGGCCGGGGCAGACTCGCCGCGACACGACTCCAACCCTCGGTAATGGAGTTGGGCTCGAGGGCATACATCGGATTGCCGTGTCCGAAAAACACGGCGGGCATCAGCTCAGTCATTTTGCGCACCTCAGTAAGAAACGCACTGCCGGGGATCAGCCCTGTCGTTGCGGATCACGGGAATCGATCCGCAGCCCTTCCGTACCGATGAGTCGCACCTCGCGCTGAGGCGCGGGAATCGAAATGCCCCGCTCGCGAAACGTCGCGAGCAGCGCATTATTGATCTCACTGGTGGCCGCCCCTTGGTCGATCACGCCCACCCACGGTCGCACCGCGATACTGATGGCTGAATCGCCCAGCTGCGTGGTCTGGATGACCGGTGCGGGCTCGCGCAGGACACGAGCATTGCCACTCAGAATCTCGTGTATCGAGCTGAGCGCTACCTGGATATCGGTCTCGTACCCGACGCCCACGAGCACGTCGAGCTGCCGGATTCTGCCGTAGTTGTGCAGGATCTCGCCGGCGATCTTGCGGTTCGGCACGACGATCCGCGAGCGGTCGTTATGGCCGAGCGTCGTGCTGAAGAGCGTGATGCTCTCGACGGTGCCTTCCACGCCGACGATCGAGATATATTCCCCGACTCGGTAGGGCTTCGTGAAGATGATGGACAGGCCGGCGACGAGGTTGCTGAGAACGCCCTGCGTCGCAAGAGCAATGCCGGCGCCGGCGACTCCCAGGCCCGCGAGCAGCGGCAATAGCTCCACTCCCAGGTTCTGCAGCGCCATGATCGCGAAGAGCGCGAAGACCGCAATCCAGGCAATGCGCCCGAGAAGGGCGCGAACCGGCGGCTCGAGCTCGATGCGCCGCAAGCCCCTGACGAGCCACCGGCTCACCCAGCGGCTGACGGCGACACCGACGAACAGGATCAGGATGGCCACGAGCAGCTTCGGACCGAAGCGGATCGCCAGATCGACGGCGGTCCGCTTGACCTGGGCCAGCGTTTCGACCTGCTCGTTCATTGAGGCACCCCTTGTTTAAGGTCCAGGGTGCATTTTAGCAATCAGCGCGGCCGCCAGGGTCAGCGGGCCCGAGGGACCCCTTTCTGCGCAGGCTCGTGGCTCCTCATGCTGTCAAAGTGCTTGCGGATGAGAGCGTCATACTGTCAGGTGCTTGTGGACGAGAGCATCGGTGAGCTGGCCGATCGCCCCCGACATGACCAGTCGCCCCTTGTCGAGAATCCGGAAATCACTGGCGACGCGGCGCGCGAACGGCAGTTTCTGCTCGACGAGCAGCACCGTGATCCCCGTGTTGCGCAGCCGACCGATGACGTCGCCGATCTCGTGCACGATGTTCGGCTGGATGCCTTCCGTGGGCTCATCCAGGATCAGCAGCTTCGGCTCGATCACGAGCGCCCGCCCGATGGCGAGCTGTTGCTGCTGGCCGCCCGACAGGTCCCCTCCCCGGCGGTTCAGCATCCTGCGCAGGACGGGGAACAGCTCGTAGATCGCGGCCGGCACCCGATCGGATCCGTCGGTGCGCGCCGCCAGTCCCACTCGCAGATTCTCCTCTACGGTGAGCTGAGAGAAAATCTCCCGCCCCTGGGGAACGTATCCCACCTGCAGCCGTGCACGAGCGTGCGCAGGTAACGTCTGCAGCGGCTTGCCCTCGAGCTCGACGGTGCCGCTCGCCAGCGGCAGCAATCCCATGATGCATCTCAGCAGGGTGGTCTTGCCCATCCCGTTGCGTCCCATGAGGCAGGTGCAGGAGCCTCTCTCGATCCCCATGTCGAGGTCCCATAGCGTGTGGCTGCCGCCATAGTATTGATTCAGACCCTTGATCTGCAGCATGCCGCTCACTCGCCCAGGTAGACTTCCACGACCTGGGGATTTGCCTGCACCTCGTCGATGCTGCCCTCGGCGAGCACGCGGCCCTCATGAAGGACCGTCACGCGATTCGCGATGGACCTTACGAAGTCCATGTCATGCTCGACCACGACAACCGAATGCCTGCCTGCGAGCGATGTCAGGAGCTCCGCGGTCCGTTCGGTCTCCTGTGGCGTCATGCCTGCAACCGGCTCATCGACCAGCAGCAGTTGCGGGTCTTGCATCAGGAGCATGCCGATCTCGAGCCATTGCTTCTGCCCGTGGGACAGCGTGCCCGCGAGCGCCTGCCGCAACTCGGTGAGGCGGATGATTTCCAGGACTGCGTCGATCCGCTCGCGCTGCTCCCCGGAGAGCCGGGCGAGCAGTGTGCGCCAGACCGACTTCGCGCCCGTCATCGCGAGCTCGAGGTTCTCGAGGACGGTATGGCGCTCGAATACGGTTGGTTTCTGGAACTTGCGGCCGATACCGGCCTGGGCGATTTCCGGCTCCGTATGGGCGAGCAGATCGATTGTCTGACCGAACCAGGCCGAGCCTTCATCGGGGCGCGTCTTGCCGGTAATGACGTCCATCATGGTCGTCTTACCGGCCCCGTTCGGTCCGATGATGCACCGGAGCTCTCCGGTCCGGATGTAGAGCGTCAGGGCATCGAGAGCCTTGAAGCCATCGAAGCTGACCGTGATGCCCTCGAGATAGAGGATGATCCCGTGCGAGGCATCCGGTCCGGCCGTCAGTGGATCGCCCGTGACGATTGGCCCGATCCGGGGTGGATTTGCGCTGCGTGAGCGACCGGAGAGCCGACCGATGATGTCGCGAGCGTTCATCGGGAGCGGCTCCTGCCCTGGAAGACGCCGAGCACGCCGTGCGGCAGAAAGATCGTCACCAGCACGAAGAGAGTACCGAGGAAGTACAGCCAGATCTCGGGAAAGGCTCCGGTGAGGAAAGTCTTCGCGTAGTTGACCAGGAGCGCGCCGGCGATCGGTCCGTAAAGCGTGCTGCGTCCTCCCACGGCCACCCAGATCACGACTTCGATCGAGTTGATGGGAGCAAACTCACCCGGATTGATGATCCCCACCTGCGGCACATACAGCGCTCCCGCCAGGCCGGCGAGCACGGCGGAGAAGGCAAACACCCACAGCTTGTACGACTCGACCCGGTAGCCGATGAAGCGCGTGCGGCTTTCCGCATCGCGCACCGCCTGAATGACTCTGCCGGCCCGCGATGCGACGATGTAGCGACACACGAGATAGCTCGCCGCCAGTGCGATCGCCGTGGTCACGAAGAGAGCCACGCGGGTGGCCTGGGAGTGCAGGTCGAAACCCAGAATGTCCTTGAAGTCCGTGAACCCGTTGTTGCCCCCGAAACCCATGTCGTTGCGGAAGAAGGCCAGCATCAACGCATAGGTCAGCGCCTGCGTGATGATGGACAGATAGACGCCCGTGACGCGAGACCGGAATGCCAGCCACCCGAATACGAGCGCGAGAGTTCCGGGCACGATGACGACCATGACCGCCGCGAACCCGAACCTATCAAAGCCGTGCCAGTACCACGGCAGCTCTTTCCAGTTGAGGAACACCATGAAGTCCGGCAGCAGCGGATTGCCGTAGACGCCCCGGTCGCCGATCTCGCGCATCAGGTACATGCCGATCGCATATCCGCCGAGCGCGAAGAATGCCGCATGGCCGAGGCTCAGAATGCCGCAGTATCCCCACACGAGATCGACGGAGATCGCGAGGATGGCGTACGTCATGTACTTGCCGAGGAGTGTCACCGTGTAGGTGCTCAGATGCAGTCCGGACGAATCGGGTACCACCAGATTCAACATCGGTACCCCGACCGTCAGAAGAGCCAAGAGCCCGAGGAGCGCCCAGGTGGGTCGGTCGAAATCCATGACTCGCGCTGCGCCGGCGTCGCTCAGCACCATGCCTGCGGCCGCCACGCTAACCTTCCGCTGCCCGGCCCTTCTGCGGGAAGAGCCCGCGCGGCCGGCGCTGTATGAACAGAATCAGGAACACGAGCACGAGAATCTTCCCGAGTACGGCACCCGCGTAGGGCTCGAGCACCTTGTTGACGATACCGAGAGACATACCGCTGATCAGCGTGCCCCAGAGATTGCCGACGCCCCCGAACACAACCACCATGAAGGAGTCGACGATGTACGACTGGCCCAGGTTCGGCCCTACGTTCGTGAGCTGACTGAGAGCGACGCCGGCGACCCCGGCAATGCCCGATCCGAGCCCGAACGTCAGCGCATCGACCCATTCGGCGCGAATGCCCATGGCCCGCGCCATCGGCCTGTTCTGCGAGACCGCTCGGACCTCGAGACCCAGCCGGGTGTACTTCAAAACGAGCAGCAGGATGGCGAACACCCAGACGGTGAACAGGACGATCACGAGACGGTTGTTGGTGATGGACAGTGCCTCGTTGATGTCCCACGTGCCGGTCATCCATTGTGGAGTCTCCACCGGCCGGTTGTTCGCGCTGAAGACGTCGCGGACCAGCTGCTGGAGCACGAGACTCAGGCCGAACGTGGCCAGCAGCGTTTCGAGGGGCCGGCCGTACAGGAAGCGCACGATCCCCCGCTCGATCGCGACGCCGAAGAGACCGGAGACGAGGAAGGCTGCGGGAACCGCGACGATGACTGACGCCCCGATGTGATTGGGCATCAGCAGTTGCGTCACATAGGTCGTGTACGCACCGAGCATCATGAGCTCACCATGCGCCATGTTGATGACTCCCATGACGCCGAACGTGATCGCCAGGCCGATGGCGGCGAGCACCAGCACCGAGCCCAGACTCAGACCGAAGAACAACGTCTGCACCCCGGAATAGAAGGTCCGCCATGAATCGATGTGGCGCACGGCAGCGGCGGCTGCGGCACGCACGGCAGGATCGGACTCGTTCGCCGGATCTGACAGCTCGGTGAGGCGGTTATGGACATCCGGATTGAGGCTGCCACGCAGCTTGCCGATTGCCGCCAGGCGGGCTTGCGCCGATCCATCGCTGAGATCGGCTAACGCGAGGCCGGTCTCGATGGAACGCTTGATGCCGGCATTCGCCTCGACGATGACTCGCTCACGGAGGAGCTTCACCGTCGTGTCATCGAGGGATCGAAGCATCTCATCGACGGCAGCCGAGCGGGTCGCGACGTCGGGGCTTGCGAGATCGAACTGCGCGATGGCCACGCGCAGCGTCTTGCGCAGTCGATTGTTGATCCCCACTTTCTCGAACCCGTCCGCGGCGGCGGTGCCGCCGGGCTTGCCCGATAGCGGATCGGTCAGCACGAGACCCGCCGCGTCGGAATGTGCGATGAATATCTTCGCGTCGCTGGTCCGCGTGTACACCTGTCCTTCGAGCAGGGCGGACAGAAATGCCCGCGTTCCGGGAGCTCGCGCCGCCGCGAGCTCCTTGATGAGTTCGTCCTTCTCCGCGTAGCTCGCACCCGGCAGAGTTTGCAGCGTGGCGGCAAAGTCCTGGTCTGCGCCGTGCGAGAGCTGCGCGACCGCGAGTAGCGCCAGCGCCAAAGTGGTCCGGATCGATCTCGTCACGGTTCGCACCGCGGAACTCCTTACTCGGTGGGCCCCGGCGCAAGCCGGGGCCCACTTTTACCTGGTCACTTGTAGTTCTGACCCGAGCACACCTTCGTCTTGGTGTTGTAGTTGCCGCACTTGAGGGTCACCCAGTCGGCCTCGATGTCCCGACTGCCGGGCAGATAGTCGGACCAGGCATCGCCCGGGACCTCGCCCTGGGTCTGCCAGACGACATCGAACTGGCCGTCCGCGCGCACTTCGCCGATGTAGACCGGCTTGGTGATGTGGTGATTGGGCAAGAGCTTCGCCACACCGCCGGTGAGATTCGGTGTCTCGAGCCCCGGCAGGGCATCGATGACCTTGGTCGTATCCGTCGTGCCGGCCTTCTTCACCGCCTGCACCCACAGGTTGAAGCCGATGACATGAGCCTCCATGGGATCGTTGAACGTGCGCTTGTCATTCTTGACATAGGCATGCCACTTCTTGATCCACTCCTTGTTCGCCGGCGAATGGATGCTCATGAAGTAGTTCCATGCCGCCAGATGGCCGACCAGGGGTTTCGTGTCCAGACCGGACAACTCTTCCTCGCCTACGGAGAACGCCACGACGGGAATGTCCTCGGCCGAGATCTTCTGGTTGGCGAGCTCCTTGTAGAACGGCACGTTGGCATCGCCGTTGATGGTCGAGACCACCGCCGTCTTCTTGCCCGCGGAGCCGAATTTCTTGATCTGAGCAACGATGCTCTGCCAGTCGGAATGACCGAACGGCGTGTAGTTGATCATGATGTCCTCGTCCTTGACCCCTTTGGACTTGAGGTAGGCCTCGAGGATCTTGTTGGTCGTGCGCGGGTAGACGTAGTCCGTTCCCGCCAGGACCCAGCGCTTCACGCCGACTTCCTTCGCGAGGTAGTCCACGGCCGGAATGGCCTGCTGATTCGGAGCCGCGCCCGTATAGATCACGTTCTTGGAGGACTCCTCACCCTCGTATTGCACCGGATAGAAGAGCAATCCGTTGTCCTTCTCGAACACCGGCAGCACGGATTTGCGCGATACCGAGGTCCAGCAGCCGAACACGACGGCGACTTTGTCCTTTTCCAGCAGCTCCGCGGCCTTCTCCGCGAACAGCGGCCAGTTCGAAGCCGGATCGACCACGACCGGCTCGAGCTTCTTGCCGAGCAGGCCGCCTTTCTTGTTCTGCTCATCGATCAGCATCAGGACCGTGTCCTTGAGCGTAGTCTCGCTGATCGCCATCGTGCCCGACAGCGAATGGAGGATTCCGACCTTGATGGTGTCCGCCGCCTGTGCGACCGCACAGGCAGCCACGCCGACCATGACGGGCAACGCGCGGGCGAGTGTTCGTCTGATATTCATATGAGAAGCCCCTTGAGATTTTTCCGTTGCGGTAAATGCGGATCGAGGTGCGAACCGGGCCGCGGCTTCCCGCCCGCTACGAGGACCTGCGGGCGATTCACCGCGACCCGATCCGGTAGGGTTACATCTGCAGCTGCACGCCGATTCCGTACTGCTTGTTGTCGCGGCCGACGATGTCGTTGTCGTATTTGATGTCCAGGTAGTACAGACTCAGCCGCGCATTGAATTGCTTGATGATGTAGTTGATCTCCACGTTGTAGGTCTTCTGCGCGTCATCGATCGGACTCGTGTCGAACCGGTATTTCGCGTGGGCGTACTTGCCGAGAAGCTGGAACTTGCCGACGCCGATCACCTGCGGAAACAGATAGCTGACGAGACCGTAATAGCCGTCGCTCTTGTCGGCCGCATAGCCGCCGAGGTGGTCGTACTTGGCGTATTCGGATTCGACGCTGATCACACCGAGATTCGGCAGCTTCTTCTCGAGCAGGAAGTCGGCGCTGTAGGCGTGATCCGTGTCGGAGCTCTGGCCGGCGAGGCCGATCGCGAGCAGGTCCTTGTCGCCGTAGTACGTGCCGTTCAGGTAGTAGCCGCCCTCGGGATCCCAGAGGTCGACCTGCGCGCGGGCGGCATACAGCTCCTTGGAACTCCCCGTGGTACCCGGCACATCGAACACGCCGGCCGACAGCTTGAGCATTCCGAATTGGCCCCAGTACGCGAGGCCGTTGTCGCGGCCCACCGCGGTCGAGGGGTAGCCGTCCTGAACGCCATCCTTGTAGACACTCCACTGGTTCGAGTAGTACGGCCCGTAGAGATTCGCGCGGTCGCTCGGCGGCAGAAATCGGCCGGCCCAGACATTCAAGTAGTCCGAGAACTCGAAGCGCCCCACCGCATCCAGCACTTGCACGCTGTTGTTGCCGGCCGGCGGGCTGCCCTCGTACTCGGTGTTGAACATGAACTTGATGTGCTCGGTGACCGTCCCGTTCACATAGAGACGGATGCTGTCGAGATTGAAGTCGTTCACGGTCTTGCCGCCCGACGGGTCTGTAACGTCGAAGCTGGTGCGCACGCCGGCGCCGATCGAGATCGGCGGACTGTCGTCGGCCCTCGCCGAGGAGAGTGGCGAGACGAGCGCGGCCGCGCCCACTGCGGTCGTGAGCAGTGCGGCCGCCACCCCGCGGGTCGTGGTGCGATGAACTTGCATGAGATACCCCTTGTCGTGGTTGTCGTTGCGATGTCGCATGCCCAGCGCCGGTGGCTCGCCGCCGGCAAACACCGAACTCCCCGCCCCCGCACAAGGTTGGTGCAAGCCCTGTCCACATCAGTGCGTAATCGCTGGGCTAGCGGCACTGCCTTCCTCTCCAACTTAGGGGACCGCACCCGACTGGCGATATTGGTTATTTGACGTAGCCGTCTGCGTCGTTTGACGTAGATGCGGCCGCGCGACGGGATGCGATCATCCGGATCGAACACCGTGAAACATGAGCGAGTGGACGGAGCAGCCCGGATCGAATTCACCGCGGACCCGAAGGGCACGACCGTGTTGACCGATCTCTATCAGCGCGCGCCTTGCCGCGTTCTCTTTCCGATTCCGGAAGCAGACGAGCCTCTCCAGGCGGTGCTCTTGACGACTAGCGGAGGACTGACGGCTGGCGACCGGGTGCAGGTAAATGTCGTCGTAGGCGCAGAAGCGCGTGCGACCGTAACTTCGCAGGCCGCCGAGAAGATCTACAGAGCCGCCGTCTCTGGCGAGGAGACGCACGTGAGCATGAGCTGCCAAGTGGAAAGAGACGGATACGCGGAGTGGCTGGCGCAAGAGACGATCCTCTTCAACGGCTCGCGGCTACGACGTAGTTTTTGTGCGGATGTCGCTGCGGGAGGCCGGCTGCTGGCCGTCGAGAGCATGGTGTTCGGCCGCACGGCGATGAGTGAGTCCTTCGATGCGGGCTTGCTGCATGACAGCCGCCGCATCCACCGTGACGGTCGGCTCGTGTGGGCGGATGGCTCCCGTCTCGAGGGCGATGTGCACGCACAGCGTCGAGCCCCGTTTTCTTTTGGCACAGCGGTTGCTTGTTCCACGGTGCTGTACGTCGGTGACGATGCCGTCAAACGATTGGATGGGGCTCGGCGCCTCCTGGCGGAAAGCTCCGTGCGATGCGGGGCGACTGTGGTGAACGGCGTGCTGGTGGCGCGCTTGCTGAGCGATCGAGCCGATGAGCTGCGCTCGACGGTCATGCGGCTGGTCGGCGGCATTCGGCAGTCGGTGGCCCGGCTGCCGACGCGACTGCCGCGGGTCTGGTATTGCTGACGGGGAGAGTAATGAATCTGACGCCTCGGGAAAAAGACAAGCTCCTCGTCTGCATGGCCGCGGTCGTCGCGCGGCGTCGCCTCGAACGAGGTGTAAAGCTCAATCACCCGGAAGCGGTTGCCTTGATCACCGACGTGGTCGTGGAAGGGGCTCGCGATGGACGCAGCGTTGCGAGTCTCATGCAAGCCGGCGCGAAGGTGCTGACGCGTCAGCAGGTGATGGAAGGCGTCCCGGAGATGATCCATGACATTCAGGTAGAGGCGACCTTTCCCGACGGGACCAAGCTCGTCACGGTCCACCAGCCCATCCGGTGAAAGCATGATTCCGGGCGAAGTTCTCGCAGCCGATGGCGAAATCACCCTCAACGCGGATCGCGCCACCCTCGAGGTGCCCGTGGCGAATACGGGCGACCGGCCCGTGCAGGTCGGCAGTCACTATCACTTCTTCGAGGTCAATCCGGCGCTGCAATTCGATCGCGAGCGGGCGCTCGGTATGCGGCTGGACATCGCGGCGGGCACCGCCATCCGTTTCGAGCCGGGGCAGTCGCGACTGGTCCGGCTCGTCGCATACGCGGGTGCGCGGCGCGTGATGGGGTTCAGAGGCCAAGTGATGGGCCCATTGGCCGGGACCTGAGGGTATGCCCGAGAGCATCAGCAGACGCTCCTATGCCGCGATGTACGGTCCTACGACCGGAGATCGCATTCGCCTGGCGGATACCGAGCTCTTCGTCCGCATCGAGGCAGACAGGACTCTTTACGGCGAGGAGGTCAAATTCGGCGGCGGCAAGGTGATCCGGGACGGCATGGGTCAGAGCCAGGCGAGCCGGGCTCGAGGGGCCGTGGACACGGTGATCACCAATGCCGTCATTCTCGATCACTGGGGTGTGATCAAGGCGGACATCGGTCTGCGGGATGGTCGGATCGTCCGGATCGGCAAGGCCGGCAATCCTGACATCCAGCCCGCTGTGGACATCGTCATCGGACCCGGAACGGAGGTGATTGCGGCCGAGGGCAAGATCGTGACCGCCGGTGCCATCGATGCTCACATCCATTTCATCTGTCCCCAGCAGATCGAGCATGCGCTGTACGCGGGCGTGACGACCCTGCTGGGCGGCGGAACCGGCCCTGCCCACGGCACGCTGGCGACTACCTGCACCCCGGGGCCCTGGCACCTGGCGCGCATGTTGGAAGCCGCCGAGTCGCTCCCGATGAACATTGGCCTGTTCGGGAAGGGCAATGCCAGCGACCCGCAGGCGCTCACGGAAATGGTCGAGGCGGGTGCCTGCGGCCTGAAGCTCCACGAGGACTGGGGCACGACCCCCGCTGCGATCGATTGCTGCCTGAGCGTCGCGGACGCCATGGACGTACAGGTGACGCTGCACTCGGATACGCTGAACGAATCGGGCTTCGTGGAGAGCACGATCGCCGCCTTCAAGGGCAGGACGATTCACGCATTTCATACCGAGGGCGCGGGTGGCGGCCACGCCCCGGACATCATCCGCGTCTGCGGTCTGCCGAACGTCCTCCCGTCGAGCACGAATCCCACGCGACCCTACACGGTGAACACGCTCGACGAGCATCTCGACATGCTCATGGTCTGTCACCATCTCGATCCACGGATCTCCGAGGATGTTGCGTTCGCGGAAAGCCGCATCCGCAAGGAGACGATCGCAGCGGAGGACATCCTCCACGACCTCGGCGCATTCTCGATGATGAGCTCCGACAGTCAGGCCATGGGGCGTGTCGGAGAAACCGTCATCCGCTGCTGGCAGACGGCCGACAAGATGAAGCGACAGCGTGGCCCTCTCCAACCGGACAGCCACGGCGCGGACAACTTCCGCGCCCGGCGCTACATCGCGAAATACACGATCAACCCGGCGATCGCCCACGGGATCCGCGCGCACGTCGGCTCGATCGAGGTGGGCAAGCTCGCGGATCTCGTGATCTGGTCGCCCGCTTTCTTCGGCGTGAAGCCGGATCTCGTGCTGAAGGGCGGCAGCATTGCTGCTGCCCCGATGGGCGATCCCAACGCGAGCATTCCGACTCCCCAGCCGGTGCACTACCGCCCCATGTTCGGGGTCCTCGGTCAGGCGGGCGCGCAGGCGTCGTTGCTCTTTGTCAGTCGCTCGTTCGCGGATTCCGGTGGCGAGACCCGCCTCGCCTTGCGGCGAACCGCGGTTCCCGTCGCGAACACTCGCAGCGGGATCGGCAAGGCGGACATGGTGTTGAATTCGGCGACGCCTCGAATCGAGGTGGATCCGGAAACCTACGAAGTGCGCGCCGACGGTGAGCTGCTGACGTGTGAGCCCGCTGAGGTCTTGCCGATGGCCCAGCGCTACTTTCTCTTCTGAGACCGGCCATGTCGCATATATGCCTCGTCACCGAATTGCTCCGCGCCGGCAGCTGGCTCGCGGGTGAGGCGTCGGATCGGATCGTGCTCTCGTATGACGAAAGACATCGTCGCCGATTCCGATACGTGAGCTCCGGCGGCATCGCGTTTCTGCTGGACCTGCCGCGCGCCACGGTGCTCCGCGCGGGGGACGCGTTGAGACTCGATGACGGTACCGTGGTACGCATCGAAGCTGCCGCCGAGCCACTGGCCAGAATCACGACGGCCGACACCGCCACCCTGATGCGATTGGCATGGCACATCGGTAATCGACACCTGGCGGCTCAACTCGAGAGCGACGCGATCCTGATTCGGGAAGACGCCGTCATCGCACAGATGCTGATCGGCCTCGGCGCTACGGTGGAAATGCTTCTCGCGCCGTTTACTCCTGAGCCCGGAGCCTATGGCCACGCCATCGCGGGTCACGCTCGCAGCGCTCACGCAGCTCACCCCCACCACCCCGAGCATGCCCATGAGTGAGGTGACCGCGCTCTATCAACTCCTCACCTGGTCCTCGCCGAGCTATCCGACCGGCGCGTTCAGTTACAGTCACGGGCTCGAATGGGCGGTGGAGGAAGGCACTGTCCGTAATGCCGACCGGCTGGTCGACTATGTCGAGGCCGCCATCTCGCGCGGCGGAGCGTGGGTGGATGCGGTGTTATTCGTGCATGCCTGGCGGAACGCGGACGACCCGGTTGCTCTCGACAAGGTGGCGGAGTTGGCCGCTGCATTTCGCGGCAGCGCCGAGACAGCGCTCGAGAGCCGCCAACAAGGCGCCTCCTTCCTGCAGGTGACTTGCAGCGCGTGGCCGCATCGGCTGCTCGACAGCTTCGCAGCCCGACAGCTCGGCAGGCCGATCGCGCATTGCGTGGTCGTTGCCCTCGCCTGTGCCGCGCACGGTGTCGCGCTTGCATCCGCGCTCCATGCGTACGTTCACTCGATTGTCGCGAATCTCATCTCGGCGGGGGCTCGCCTGATCCCCCTCGGGCAGACGGATGCCCAGACCGCCCTCGCCCGCCTGGCACCTGCGGTGACAGCGATCAATCAACGCGCCCTCACCTCGGAGGTGCGCGATCTCGGGACAGCCACGGCTGGCCAGGAGTTGTCCTGCATGCTGCACGAGACCCAGTACACGCGGTTGTTCCGCTCATGAACGCCGTTTCGCCGCTCTCCCGCGCCTCCACGGGACCTCTTCGCGTCGGCATCGGCGGTCCGGTCGGGTCGGGAAAGACGGCGCTCACCGAGCGTCTGTGCCGCTATCTGTCGCGTGCCTACGATGTCGCCGCGATCACGAATGACATCTACACCAAAGAGGACGCCGAGTTTCTGACCCGGTCCGGCGCGTTGCCCCCGGAGCGGATCATGGGCGTCGAGACCGGGGGTTGCCCGCACACCGCGATTCGGGAGGATGCCAGCATCAATCTCGCCGCGGTTGCGGAGATGGGCGAACGTTTCCCGCGCCTCGAGCTCATCTTCGTCGAAAGTGGCGGCGACAACCTGGCAGCGACTTTCAGTCCCGAGCTGGCCGATCTCACCCTGTATGTGATCGATGTGTCCGCCGGCGACAAGATCCCACGCAAGGGCGGTCCGGGCATCACGCGCTCCGACCTCCTCGTCATCAACAAGATCGACCTGGCACCGCTCGTCGAGGCCTCCCTCGATGTCATGGACCGCGATGCGCGCCGGATGCGGGGGACACGTCCATTCGTGTTCACCAACCTCAAGCGCAATCTCGGAGTACGTGAGATCGCGCAATTCATCGTCGAAACGGGGGGACTCCCCCCACGCCCCTGAAGGAAGGCAGCTCATGAAAATAACTCTACTGGCACTGTCCACCTCTGCTGCGGTGAGTCTCATGCACCCGGCGCTTGCGCATCCGGGCCTTCCGGACATGAGCGCGGGGTTCTACGTGGGCCTCCTGCATCCGCTCACGGGCATCGATCATCTGATGGCGATGCTGATCGTCGGCATGTGGGGCGTTCAGATCGGCGGCCGCGCTCCATGGGCCGTGCCGCTGACCTTCTGGATCATGATGGTCGCCGGAGCGGTGCTCGCGCTCGATGGAGTCTCTCCCCCACACATCGAGACGGGCATCATCGTCTCGCTCCTGGTGCTCGGCCTGTTGGTCACGGGTCCCTGGCGAGTACCGACGGGCATCGCTGCGTTGCTCACGGGTGTGTTCGCCTTGTTCCACGGTGCAGAGCACGGTCATGAGGCGCTCGCGGCCCTGTCACCGATCGCCTATGAGCTCGGCTTTCTCACGATGACCGCCCTTCTGCACCTGACCGGGATCGCTTTCGGCTTCTGGGCGCAGGAGCGCAAGGCGATCCCGGCCAAGGCATTCGGTGCCCTCACGGTGGCAACCGGGATCGCCATCGCCCTGATGTAGAGTCCGTGCCGCAGAAGACGCGTGCCCGGCAGCGAATCGTCCGGGAGCGGCGCCAATACAACCAATGGGTGGCCAGCGAGACCCTGGAAGACTACGCGCTGCGCTACACCGCCGGCCGCGCGCGGAAGTCCTCCTTCCGGGTAGGCAATACCGCGCTCGGACCGATCGCGTTCCTCGCCTGCGAGGCGATCGGCGGCGGCATCACCATCGCGTACGGGTTCCAGAACGCGGTGTGGGCCATCGCCGCATTCTCATTGGTCATGTTCCTGATCGGCCTGCCCATCGCCTACTACGCGGCCCGCTATGGGGTTGACCTCGATCTGCTGACGCGCGGGGCGGGCTTCGGCTACCTGGGCTCGACGCTGACGTCGCTCATCTATGCATCGTTCACGTTCCTGCTGTTCTCGATCGAGGCCAGCATCATGTCCGTGGCGCTGCACATGCTGCTCCGGATACCGATGGCCATCGCGCACATCATCAGCGCGCTGGTGGTGATTCCGATTGCGCTCTACGGGATCAGCCTCATCAGTCGCATGCAGCTCGCCACTCAGTTGGTCTGGCTGGTGTTGCAGTTCCTGCCGATTGTCTATATCGCGACCCACGGGCGCGCCGATCTGCTCGCGTGGACCGCCTATCCCGGCCGGCAGGGCCATGCCGATGGCTCGGTCGATTTCATGTTGTTCGGCATGGCCGCCTCGATCCTGCTGTCGCTGCTCCCGCAGATCGGCGAGCAGGTGGACTACCTGCGCTTCCTTCCGCAGCGCAAGGGCAGCGGCTGCGCGGGCTGGTGGGCATCGCTGCTCATCGCCGGACCGGGTTGGGTCTTGATCGGGGGCTTCAAGCTGCTCGCAGGATCCTTTCTGGCGTTCGTCGCGCTACGCCACGGCCTGTCATACGAACGGGCAGTCCAGCCCACCGACATGTACAACGTGGCGTTCCGGAATACCGTGGGGTCGCCTTCGCTGGCGCTCGTGCTGGCGGGCGTGTTCGTGATCGTCTGTCAGCTCAAGATCAACGTGACCAACGCCTATGCGGGATCGATCGCCTGGTCGAATTTCTTCTCGCGACTCACTCATAGTCATCCGGGGCGTGTGGTCTGGCTGGTATTCAACGTCGTGCTCGCCCTCCTGCTGCTCGAGACCGGCATCGTGCAGGCGATCGACGGGATCCTCAGGATCTACGCGAATTTCGCGGCCGGCTGGCTCGGCGCGTTGACGGCGGACCTCGTCATCAACAAGCCTCTGGGCCTGAGTCCGCCCTATATCGAGTTCAAGCGCGCTCACCTCTACGACATCAATCCGGTGGGCGTCGGCGCGCTGCTCGTTTCCATATTGGCCTCCAGTCTGGCGTTTCTCGGCGTCTTCGGTCCGTTGCCTCAGATCCTTTCACCGTTCGTCGGACTGTTGGTTGCTTTTGCCGCCGCACCGTTGATCGCCTGGGCTACCGAAGGTCGCTACTACCTTGCGCGCCGGCCCGACGGGCTGCCGGGTGGCGCACCGGAAATTCGCTGCTGCATCTGTGAGAACGACTTCGAGCGCCAGGACATGGCCATGTGCCCGGCCTATTCCGGTCCGATCTGCTCCCTGTGCTGCACTCTCGAGGCCCGCTGTCGGGATCTGTGCAAGACGGACAGCCGGGTCACCGAGCAGCTCGTCGCGTTTCTGCGCCGGACTCTGCCGCCCCGACTGGCCGCGTCCCTGAATACCCGCGCCGGCCATTTCCTCGGATTGCTGCTGCTGGCCACGGCGACCGTGGGACTGCTGCTGTCGTTCATCTACCATCAGTATGCAGCTGCGCCGGTTGCCGAGCTGCTTGCGATCCGCAATACATTACGCCTCGTATTCCTGACTCTCGTGGTGCTGGCAGGCGTTGCCTCGTGGCTCGTGGTCCTCGCGCACGAGAGCCGCCGTACCGCCGAGAACGAGTCGGCGCGACAAACGACGATGCTCATGGAGGAGATCGAAGCCCACAAGAAGACCGACGCCGCTCTGCAGAAGGCGAAGGAGGTCGCCGAGGCGGCCAACGTGGCCAAGACCCGTTATATCGTGGGTATCAGCCACGAGATCCGCACTCCGCTGAACTCCATTTTCGGCTATGCGCAACTCCTCGAGCGCGGCGCGGCGGTACCGGCCGAGAACGCCGCACGGGTCATCCGCCGCAGCTCCGAGCACCTGTCCAATCTGGTGGACGGCCTGCTCGATATCTCGCGAATCGAGAATGGCCTGTTGCGCCTGAATCGCGACAAGGTGCGGCTGCCTGACTTTCTGGGGCAGATCGTAGACATGTTCCGGCTGCAGGCCGCGGCCAAGGGCATCGAGTTCCGTTTCGAGGCGCCTCCCAATCTTCCGTTGTATGTCTACACGGACCAGAAGCGTCTGCGACAGGTGTTGATCAATCTGCTGTCGAACGCCATCAAGTACACTGAAGCGGGTCACGCGTCGCTCACGGTCCGCTACCGAAGTCAGGTCGCGGAGTTCGAGATCACGGATACGGGGCTGGGCATTCCGGCCGAGGATCTGGATCGGGTCTTCGAGCCCTTCGAGCGCGGCCGCGCGCCCGCCATCCGCTCGATACCGGGCAGCGGGCTGGGGCTGACCATCACCAAGCTGCTCACACAGATCATGGGCGGCGAGATCTCGGTCCGCAGCGTCGTCGGACAGGGTACGACCTTCACCGTGCGCATACTCCTTTCGGAGGCCCTGTATGACGGTGAAGCGGAGGCCGTGCGACCGAAGCGGATCTGCGGCTACAGAGGACCGAGGCGCACGATCCTGATCGCCGATGACGATCCAGTGCACCTGGAGCTGTTGCGAACCCTGCTGGAGCCTTTGGAGTTTACCGTGCTCACCGCGCAGGACGGCACCTCTTGTCTGGAGTTCGCAGCCTGTCAGATGCCGCACCTGGCCGTGCTCGACATCTCGATGCCCGACATGACGGGCTGGGAGGTGGCCAGAACGCTACGCGACCGGCACGCGGCCGAGGGGCTGAGAATCCTCATGACCTCAGCAAATGCCCACGAATACAGTCCGGGCGGCGATGAGGGCCCTGTCCACAATGGTTTCCTCATCAAGCCGATCGATCTGTCGCTGCTGCTCGAGACGGTCGGCTCACTGCTGCGCCTGGAGTGGCGGCATGACTCGCAGCCCGCACCGTCCGCCGAAGGGCCCGCGATCGCTGGCGCTCCCGCAGCGAGTTGCGGCCATCACCTGGATGACCTCTACCAGCTCGGGCGCATCGGACACGTGCGCGGGATCGATGCAAAGCTGAAGGAGATCGAGGCGGAAAGCCCGGCGAATGGGCCCTTCGCGGCGCACCTGCGCGGCCTCGTATCCAACTTCGACCTCAAACGCTACATGCATGTACTGGAAGCCATGCGCAAGGAAGGCTGACGGACGTGCGCAAGGACACCGTTCTCGTCGTCGACGATACGCCCGAAACGTTGGGGTTCCTGACGGACACTCTCGACCATGCGGGATTCACCGTGCTCATTGCAACGGATGGCGATAGTGCACTCGATCTCGTCGATCAGATCACTCCCGATCTGGTGTTGATGGACGCGATGATGCCGGGGATGGATGGTTTTGAGACCTGCCGGCGGCTGAAGAACGTAAAGCTGCTGTCGCACCTCCCCATCATCTTCATGACAGGCTTGAGCGAGACTGAGCACGTGGTGCGGGGGCTCGCCGCGGGCGGAGTCGACTACGTGACGAAGCCTATCGTGGTCGACGAGTTGTTGGCACGAATCCGCGTGCACCTGGCGAATGCGCGCATAGCCAATGGAACGCGCGTCGCCTTGGACGCCGCGGGTCGATTCCTGCTGGCGACTGATGCCGCCGGTCGGCTTCTCTGGTGTACGCCGAAAGCGAAACAGCTCCTCGCCGAGGTGTTTGCAGACACGGAAGGCAATGGCGAAAACCTTCCCGCTGCTGTCGTGGCACAACTACGCCAGTCGCGACAGGCTGCCACCGGGCCGAGCGGTCGAGCTGCCGTTGACATCGGCGCACGGCGCTTGCAGTTCTCGTTCCTGAGCTCGATCGGTCCCGATGAGCTCCTGTTTCGACTCACCGAGACGGGGACGCAGGCGGATGAGAAAACGTTGCAGCAATTGCTCGGACTCACGACCCGGGAAGCCGAGGTGCTCCTATGGATCAGCCGCGGCAAAGCCAACCGGGAGATCGGCGAGATTCTGTCGATCAGCCCCCGCACCGTGAACAAGCATCTGGAGCAGATCTTCGTGAAGCTCGGCGTCGAGAATCGGGCGTCCGCGGCGGCGCGAGCGGTGGGCGCACTCGCGCGGTAGAGCATGGTACGCCGGCAACGGAGCTGATGTCCGCAAAACCTCCGAAGGCGACTTTGCCAAGTCAACTAGGCCGCCGGGACGATCCGGTCGAGTAGCTGTCCGAGAACCTCACCCATCTCAGCAACAGTTTGCGGCTTCCACATGACCTCGCGAATGCCGACGCTGCGCGCGAGCTCGACATCCTCGGGGCGCACATAACCGGTCGCGAGCAGTACCGGAATGTCCGATCGGATCGCTAGAATCTCCTTCGCGACATCGATGCCGCTCGCCCCTGGCATCGACAGGTCCGTGAGGACCAGATCGAAGTCCTGAGGCCCGGCCCGAAATGCTGCCAGCGCTCGAGTCGAGTCACTGAAAGCAGTCACCCGGTAGCCCATCTTGTCCAAGAGCCGCTTCGCGAGCAGCACCAGTGGCTCCTCGTCGTCCAGAAACAGAATTCGTTGTCCGCGGCCCCTTCGCGGTGCGGTCGCGGTGGGGCCGGCGCGAGTCGCGGTGCCTGCGGCGATCGGAAAATAGAGATGGAAGCTGGTGCCCTGTCCCGGCTCGCTGTATACGGTGATCGCGGCGTTGTGATTCTTCACGATCCCGCGCACGACGGACAGGCCGAGTCCAGTACCCGAGCTTTGCGCCTTCGTGGTGAAGAACGGCTCGAAAACCCGCTCGAGAACGTCGCGCGGCATCCCGGCCCCATCGTCGCTGAAGCGCAGCCGCACGTATTGACCCTGTCGCAGCTCCGCTGAGCTGCTTGCCAAAGCCTCATCGACCTGCACGACCTCGACGTCAACGTCGATTACACCCGGCCGACGTCCAATGGCATGCGCCGAGTTCGTTCCCAGGTTCGCTATGACCTGCTGTATCTGGTTCGAGTCCGCCAGGACGTGCGGCAACTGCGCCCCGTAGCGACCGTGAATCTGTATGTTCGCGGAGAGTGTCGCCCGCAGGAGTCTCAGCCCCTCCGCGACGGCGTCCTCGAGTTGTATCGGCTGTCGCTCCTGCTCGTGAGCGCTCCCGAATGTCAGAATCTGCCGTACCAGGGCCGCTGCGCGGTCGCAGGCCTGATTCATCTCGGTCACGACGGGGTTCAAACCAGGTTCCGCCGCGAGCTCGCTGCCCAGTACCGTGAGATTGCCCCGTAGAATGCTCAGAATATTGTTGAAGTCGTGAGCAATCCCACCGGCCAGCGTGCCGAGCGCATCGAGCTTCTGCGCCTGACGCACTCGCTGCGCCAGCTGCCTGGCCTCGGTGACGTCCCGGGTGACGCCCATGAACCTGACGGGCATGCCGTCCTCGTCATATCGAAAGTGCCCTCGCGTGGCGAGCCACCGCACCGCGCCGTCGTGTGCTCGGACGATCCGGTGCTCGAGTTGGAACGGTGTGCGGTCGCGTCTCGCCTGCTCCATCCCCTCATCCACGAGGGGCTGGTCCTCCGGCGTCGTGCCGAGCTTGTACATGGCCTCGGTAACCGGTGTTCCTCGCGGATGCCCCGTGAGCTGGTAGAGCTGGTCGTTCCACACTGCTTTTCCCTTCACCAGGTCCACGTCCCATGCCCCAAGGTGTGCGCCCTCCAGAATGAGCCTCAAGCGCTCCTCGCTCTCCTCGAGCGCCCGGGCAGACGCCCGCGCCTCGGAGGCATCCTTGAAAACGAGCACGACTCCCGACAGCCCTCCGTGCGCGTTGCGAATAGGCGCGCCGCTGTCTTCGATCGGAAACGCCACGCCGTCGCGGCGAATGAGCAGAGTGTGGTTCGCGAGTCCCACCACCACCCCCTCACGCAGAACGCGGGAGACGGGGCTCTCGACCGGGATGCGAGTCGTTTCCTGGATGATCCTGAACACGCTGTCGAGAGGCTTCCCACGCGCCTCCGCCTGGGACCAGCCTGTCAGCTGCGCTGCCACGGGATTGACGAAACGGATAGCCCCCGTGTGATCCGTGGCGATCACGCCGTCACCGATGCTGGTCAAGGTCGTAGCAAGCCATTCCTCGCTGCGCAGCACTTCCGCAGCGCTCCGCCGCTGCACGACCAGCAGCAGCACGACGAGACCCACCGCGACGAGGCCTGTCGTGGCAGCTGAGATCAGGACTGTTCGATGCGCTTCGTCGGCGCGGCTCATCCTGCGCTGCAGCAGCGCGATCTCCGTGTTCTGCATCGCGGCGATGTGCGTGCCGACAGCCGTCATCAGGCGGATTCCCTCGCCGGAGGCCATTCGCCGGTTGATCTCCCCCTGATTACCCTCCTTGAAGAGCTGGACACCCTCTTCCAGGTAGCGCATACGCTCCCGGATCAAGCGGCCCAACAGCTCGGCCTGGGCGGTCTGCTGCGGATTGTCGGCGGTCAAGGTGGCAACACGCTTCAATTCGGCCGCGAGCTCGGGTTCGACCGCGTCGTATCGGGCGAGGAAGGACGGGTCTCGGGAGATGATGTAGCCGCGGGCGCTGGCCTCGCCGTCCTTCAGGGTCGACAGGATGTGCTCGAGCGATAAGCGCACCCGCTCCGTGTGGTCCACCCACCCGGCCGATTCCCGCAGAACTTCGATGCGGTTGAGAGTGATCCAGCCGGCGATCGTGATGGCGACGATCGCGATGATGCCTATCAACAGCGTACGCTCGAGAAAACGCTCCCGCATCCAGCCCTCACCCGACAGGAAATGGCGGGCAGAGCTTACGCTGCGAGCGCGCGGATAGACAGAGTCAGCCCGGGGACGACCAGTGCGACAGTCTTTCGGCGGGCCGACCCGGCGCACGACGGCCGGCCGCCAGTTCCCGGGTTATTGCGGCGCACGCCAGCCGCCGCCGAGTGCAGCGAACAAGGCCACGGTGTCCGAGTAGCGGCTGGCCCGGGCCTGCAGCAGATTCACCACGGCGTTGTCGTAGGTTTGTTGGGCGTTCAACAAGGCGAGATACGGGTTTGTCCCGTTCTCGACGTTACTTCTCGTGGCAGCCAGACTCGCGGCTGCCGCGTGTTCGGAGCGTTGCGCAGCCTCCATCGCAGCACCGTCGAGTTGCAGCGCAGTAAGCGAGTCAGCCACGTTTTGGAACGCCTGCAGGACCACGAGGCGGTAGTACGCCCCTGCCTCATCCATTGCCGCCCGCGCAGCGCGCGCCTGGTGTCGCAGAGCTCCCCCGGAGAATAGCGTCTGACTGAAGCTCGCCGTGCCGCCCCAGAACGTGTTACCCGCCGCGAAGAGCTGACTCGGCTGCGTTGCGGTGCCACCGCGCTGAGCCGTGAGAGAGATCTGCGGCAGCATGGCAGCGATGGCCACGCCGACATCGGCGGTGGCGGCGTGTAGTTGGGCCTCCGCCGCCATCACGTCCGGTCGCTGCCGCACGAGATCCGCGGGAACGCTGAGAGGCAAATCCGGTGGCAGCTCCAGGCTCGCGAGATCGAGCGGGGTGAGATGAGACTCGCTGGGGAACTGGCCGGTCAGCACGGCCAGCGAGTGTCGCTGCTCTTCCAACTGGCGCTGCAGGGCCGGCACGGAGGCCTCAGCGGCCGCCACCGCAGCCTCCTGGGCCATGACATCCGTTTGCGGTATCGAGCCAAGCTCATACTGACGGCGCAGGATCACGAGCGATTCGCGCTCGCTCGCAACGATCTCCAGCGTGGCCTGCGTTTGGGCAGCGAGCGCCGCCCATTGCATTGCGGTGACTGCGACATTGGCGCACAGAGTCAGTTTGGCGCCCTCCAGCTCGTATCGTTGTGCCTCCGCGGACGATTCCAACGACTCCACTCTGCGGCGGTTGCCACCGAACACATCGAACAGATAAGAGACGCTGAGCTGAGCTGTGTGCAGCGTATAGACAGGCTGGCCGGAGGCGAGAGCGGGGGACAAGGTACCTGTTGCATCGTGCTGCCGGCTGACGGAATAGTCGGCATCGACCTCGGGCCAATAAGAGCCGCGGGCAGCGGCCGCGGTTTCCTGAGCCTGGCGCAGGGATGCCCGCGCCGCCTGCACAGTCGGGTTCTGCCGCAGCGCCTCGCCGACGAGGGTGTCTAGCTCAGAGGAACCGAAGAGCTTCCACCACTGCTCGGGAACGTTCATGCCGGGCATCCATCGCTGGGAAGTTGCAGCGGCGCCGCCCGGTCCTGTCGTTGCCGGTGTCGTGATGGCGGCAAGGGGGTCCGGCAGGTATCCCTGCACTGAGGGCGCGGCCGGCGGTTTGAAGCTGGGCCCCACGGCACAACCGGCAATGCACGCCGCGACCGTGGCGGCAAATGCCCCTGATCGTGTCATTGGCTGGCGTTCTCGACGAGCATCTCCTGCCGCGAGGCAGGCTGGCGGCGCGAGAACGTCAGGATGAGCACCGGCAGAACGAGGAGCACGAGGACAGGAGTCAGCAGCATTCCGCCCACGACCACCAGAGCCAGCGGTCGTTGTACCTGTGAGCCGATGCCCGTGGAGATGGCCGCCGGCAACAGACCCACGCAGGCGACTACGCACGTCATGGTGACAGGCCGCATCTGGACGCGGCACGTGTGTACGACTGAGCTGATGCGATCCATGCCCTGCTCTATGTGAAGGTTGTAATAGGAGAGGACGATGATTCCGTCCATCGTCGCGATGCCAAACAGCGCGACGAAGCCGATGGCCGCGGAGACGCTGAAGGCGGTGCCCGTGATCATGAGGGCGAAGATCCCTCCGATGAGGGCCATCGGAATCACGCTGGCCGCAAGCAGCACGTCCACGACCGAGCCGAAGTTGATGAAGAGCAGGACGCAGATCATCGTCAGACTGAGTGGAACGGCGACGGCCAGCCGCTGCAACGCATCTTGCAGGTTGCCGAACTCTCCTACCCACTCGAGCTGGTAGCCGCCGGGCAAGTGCACCTGCTCGGCCACGCGGTGCTGTGCGTCGAGCACGGCGCTGCCGAGGTCCCTGCCCCGCACGCTGAACTTGATGGGCACATACCGCTCTTCGTGCTCGCGATAGATGAACGACGGCCCGGATACGAGATTGACGCTCGCGAGGTCCTGAAGCGCGACCGGCACGCTGGCGCCGCCGCCTGTTGGATCGGGTGCGCCCACGGTGATTCGGCCGATCGCGGCCGGGCTCGCCCGAAAGGGCTGATCCAGGCGCACGACCATGGGAAAGTGGCGGTCGCTGCCGGTTTCGTAGAGGTCTCCGACCGGCTGACCGCCGACGGCGGCCTGCACCGTTGCATTGATGTCTCCAGGGGACAAGCCCAACCGCCCGGCGCGTACCCGGTCGATGTCGATACGTAACGTGGGCTGCCCCAGCGGATTGAATACCGCGAGATCAGTGATGCCGGGGACGGTGGCCAGCACGCCGCGGATCTGCAGGGCCGTCTGTTGCAGGACCTGCAGGTCGTTGCCGAAGAGCTTGACCGAATTCTCGCCCTTGACGCCGGATGCCGCCTCCTCGACGTTGTCCTGAATGTATTGCGAGAAGTTGAACTCGACTCCGGGAAACTGCTCCACGAGCTCGTGTGTCAGCTGCTCGGTCAGCTTCTGCTTGTCCATCCCGGCCGGCCACTGCTCCTGAGGCTTGAGGGGCACGAAGAATTCGGCGTTGAAAAATCCGGTAGCATCCGTACCGTCGTCGGGTCGGCCGTGCTGCGAGATCGCCAGCTGCACCTCCGGAAAGCTGCCGATCAGCTTTCTCATCCGATTGACGTAGCCATTGCCCTCCTCGAGCGAAATGGACAGCGGCAACGTGGCGCGGATCCAGAAATTGCCTTCCTCGAGCTGCGGCAGAAACTCCAGACCGAGCCGCTGGCTGGCGATCCCGGCGATGGCGATCAGGAGGGCGATACCGCCGAGTACGATGACCCGGTTGGCCAGTGCGAACTCCATGGCCGGCTCGTACGCACGCCGCAGGATACGCACGACGAAGGTTTCGGTCTCCGCAGCGCTGTCCGGGAGCATCATTGCGCTCAACGCCGGCGATACCGTGAAGGTTGCAAGGAGGCCGCCTGCGATGGCGTAGCCGTAGGTTTTCGCCATCGGTCCGAAGATGTGACCTTCGATGCCGCTCAACGTAAACAACGGTACGAATCCGGCGATGATGATCGCGGCGGCAAACAGGATAGCCTGATTCACCTCCTGGGCTGCGTTGGCGATGATCGCGAACTTGCCACGGAAAATATTACTGGCGCGCACGACGTGCATGAGCGGCGAGCCGGCGCGACGCGCATCGGCGCTCTCGCTCAGGTGACGGAAGAGGTTCTCTACCATGATCACCGAGGCATCGACGATCAGGCCGAAGTCGATCGCTCCGACCGACAGCAGGTTTGCCGATTCTCCTCGAAGCAGCATCAGCCCGATGGCAAATGCAAACGCAAACGGTATCGTGCAGGCGACGATCAGAGCGCTGCGCAGATTGCCGAGGAACGCCCACTGCAGCAGCAGGATCAGGCAGACGCCGGCGACGACGTTGTGAACGACGGTTCGCGTGGTCGTCGCGATGAGGTCGGACCGGTCGTAGAGGCGCTCGATTCGCACGCCCGGCGGCAGGAGGCCCGAACTGTTTATCCGTGCGACTTCCGCCTTCACGTGCTCGATCGTGGGCATGCTCTCTTCGCCGCGGCGCATGAGCACGATGCCCTCGACGATGTCGTCGTTTGCATCATCGCCCGCGATACCCAGCCTCGGCGCATTGCCGACCCGGACGTCCGCGACATCCCCGATGACGACCGGAATACCCCGTGCGGCCGCGATCATCGTGCGCCGGATGTCGTCCATCGAATGCACGAGGCCGACTGCCCGCACGACCGCCGACTGCGGCCCGATATTCACGGTCTGACCGCCGACGTTGATGTTGCTGTTGCCGAGCGCCTGCAGGACCTGGGACAGCGACAAGCCGTATTGGGTCAACCGGTGTTGATCGACGACGATATCGTAGGTCTTCGTCTTGCCGCCCCACCCGGTGACATCGATGACACCCGCAATGGCTTTGAAGCGGCGTTGTAGAACCCAGTCCTGCAGCGTCTTGAGCTCCGCCACGGAGCCGCCGGGCGGCCCCACGAGGCGATAGCGATAGATCTCGCCGATCGGACTGGTGGGAGAGATTTGCGGCAGCGCCCCGTTGGGCAATGGCGGCAACTGCCCGAGGCGGTTGATGACCCACTGTTCCGCCTGCTCGTAGGTGAAGTCATAGGTGAACTGGACCTTCACGTCTGACAGGCCGAACAGCGAGATGGTCCTGACCGTGCTGACATGCGGGATGCCGGCCATCTGAACTTCGATGGGCACCGTAATGTAGCGCTCCATCTCTTCCGCGGATTGCCCCGTGCTCTGCGTGACGATGTCTACGAGCGGCGGAACCGGATCGGGATAGGCCTCGATGTTCAGATGGGAGAATGCGAGCGCTCCCGCCACGAAGACCAGAGGCAGCAGCAGGGCAATGAACACCCGCTGCTTGAGCGCAAAGGCAATGATCGCGTTCATGAGGCGGGTACGCGCCGGGGCGCCCTAGGCTGCGCCGAGGCTGCACGGCAGGCAGCTCATCCGGGTTGAGCGGCGCGATCGATGAAGAGGCTGCCGCGCGTGACCACTCTTTCGCCGGCCTTCAGTCCATCCAGCACTTCGAGCATGCCCTCGAGGGAGCGGCCCGTGCGTATCGATCGGGACACGAGGGCCTGATCGTCACTGACCACCCAGACATGAGCCGCGTCTCCTTCCCTGACGACGGCGCCCTCCGGCACTGCGGGTGCCTCCGTGGCGCCACTCGTGATGATGCTGAAGGTCGCGAACATCTGCGGTTTCAGCTTCCCGTCGGGATTGGCGAGAGCGGCTCTGACCTGGACACGTCGCGTAACGGGATCCACGCCTGCTCCGACCGCAGTCACTTTGGCCTGGAAGATGCGCCCCGGCAATGCAAGCACCCGCACTTCTACCCGTTGGCCGACCGCTATGGATGCAATGGCCGCCTCGCGCACATCGGCGATCAGCCACACCTGCGATTGATCGCCGATGGTGTAAGCGGGCGTGCTCGCCCCCGCCTGCAGGTATTCTCCCGGACCGACCTGTCTATCCGTGACGATTCCGGCGATCGGTGCGGTAACCGTCGTGACGGGATCCGGTGCGCGCGAGCTCTGCAGATCGGCGATCTGTCGGGGCGTGCCCCCCAAGATGCTCAGACGGTCGCGAGCGGTCGCTACGGCGGTCTCGGCCGCGGCGAGGTCGGCCTGGGACTGTTGCCAATCCTGAAGAGAGCCGCCCTTGCCATCATAAGCCGCATGTCGGCGTTGCTCCACGATGCGCGCGAGCTTCAGTTGCGAGACGGCGTTGAGCAGATCGGTCTCGCCCTGCGCAAACTCGGTCGCTTCGATCGTGAACAAAGGCTCGCCACGCTTCACTGTTGCGCCGATCCCCGCCAGCAGCTTCACTATCCGCCCCGAATAGGGCGAGAAAACGAGCGTGGTCGCGTCCGCATCCGGCGCAATGTGTCCCTCGGCAGTCTCCTCGGAGCGAAAGCGCATGGTCTTCACCGGATCGATGGTGAGGGTCGCGAGCTGCGCCGCGCTCAATCGCAACTTGCCATCGGCGGCGGGGGCTTGCGTCGGTGTCTCGGGAGCGCGCGCGACTCGCTTGACGGCCCAGACGACCGCCAGAGCCGCAACCGCGAGTGCACCCGCTATCATGAGCACGCGCGCTTGCCGGCCGGCCGGCAGGGCGCGGCGCGCGATCGAATTCGTCGTGGACTCCATCCGGAAGATTCAACTCGCAACGGCGGCACATTGTAGTTACGCGAGCTTTCCCAACTCTTTCTCCGCAGAAAACGGCAGGACGGTGATCTATGCAGACGTGGCAGATGCAGCCCTGGGTGATCTGGTCACTGGCCGCGGCAACTTTTGCGGCCTTGACGGCGGTGCTGGCGAAACTGGCCGTCGATGAGCTGAACCCGGACATCGCGACATTCATCCGGACGGCAGTGGTGCTCGTCGTTCTGGGAGGCATCCTCGGGGCGCGGGGTCAGTATGGCGAGCTGCGAGGCATCTCGCGCAGTGTGTATGTCTTTCTGACCTTGTCGGGGCTGGCGACAGGCGCTTCGTGGGTGTGTTATTTCCGCGCGCTGCATCTTGCGGACGCCGCGCGGGTGGCTCCCTTGGACAAGTTGAGCGTCGTGTTGGTAGCGATCTTCGGAGTGAGCTTCCTGGGAGAGAAGCTCTCCCTCACCAACTGGGCCGGAGTCGGAATGATTGCCGCGGGCGCGTGGCTGGTGGCAGTGCGCGCCTGAGCGGCCCCAAGAGGTCGCTTGGGCCGCTGGTCCCTTGGGCCGCTCAAGTCCCTTGGGGCCCGCACGGGCGCCTGGCTATCGGGCCGCAGTGCGAAATAGCCGCGCAGGCCGGTCCGATCCCCCGGGGGTCCACTGGCGAGTGAGGCGGCGCACCCATTCGTTGCGCTAGCGAGACGGCGGGGGCGGGGCCGCTGCGAACCTCAGCGCAAACTTTGCACTGGATGGTAATTTTCGCCCACAGCTGGGCTGGAGGGCTGCGTCCTTGCAGCCCCCTGTGACGGCCGCTTCAGGCGGCCGCGCCCCGGGGTCGGCAGACCGCCCTCATTCCTCCGACGGCTGTGTCATGCTGCGGGACCGGTCGCCCATGGCACGCTGGGCCTCGGACCCGGCTCCGCCATGGCTCGCCTGCCCGCCCTTGCGGCCCGCCTCGGCCGCCAGCTCGGGGTTCTGGGAGAAGCTGCGCTTCTCGTCCGGCACGCTCTGGCCGCCCTTGCGGCCCGCTTCCGCGGCCAATTCGCGATTCTGCGAAAAGCTGCGCTTTGAGCCTGGGACACTCTGGCCGCCCTTGCGACCCGCTTCCGCCGCGAGGCGGCGATTCTGCGAAAAGCTGCGCTTCTCGTCCGGCACGGCCTTGCCGCCCATGCTGGCGATCTGCCGCTGGCGCTCTTGATTCATCGACGCAAACCCACGGTTCGACGTGCGGCCGTCCTGACTTGGTACGTGAGCCATCACTACTCCTCCTCACACAAAGACTGTATCGAAGCTCGCGTACTCGTCAGCGAGCGCGATGAGCAGCAGCAAGAGCCATGCCGGCCCGGCCTCAAGATGTGCGAAGAAGGCGTCCGATATCGTTGCGGACTGCGCGCTCGAAGCACGACAGACCGCCCGGCATCCGTCCGGCGAGGTGCTAGACCGGCCGGTCTACGGGGTGATGCGGTCTATGACGACCTTGACGAGACCATCGCGGCCTACCTGGTAGGCTGCCTCGCCGAAAGGGTCGCCACTCGCGGCGACCGGGTTACCCGAGCGGGCAATACGCGCCACGACCTGCACGGTCTGACCGGCCGCAATGGCCCGGCCGGGCACCATCGAGTCGGCCGAGGTCAGCTCGACCTCCTGGGGGAAGCTGCTCGAGAGGCGCTTCACCGCCAGAGGCGGTCCAGGCTGCGCCGGATCGCGCACAAACACAAACAAGGGGGCGTCCCGTGCAGCCGCCGCCAACTCAGGCGACAACGTAACCTGCACTCGGACCGCGGCATTCGTGCCCACGCCGGCAGCGGACCCTGCCTGCGCGGCGCGCGCGGCAACCGGGCCAGACATTCCCGCGGCAGGCGCTTCCCCTGCCGCAGCATGGCCCGACAACCGCTGGTCGATCGCCGCGATCTGTTGCTCGATCATCGGCCGGATACTTTCAGGAGGGTTGAACGAGAGCAGCTTGGCGAAGCGCTCGCGGGCCAGGGGCAGATCGTTACGTCTGAGCGCGGCGGCTGCCCCGAAGAAAAGCGCCTTGCCGGAGCTCGGATCGACGGCCAGGGCACGCTCCACGAGCCGGCCGGCGCGCCGATCCAACTCCGTCTCATCGCTCAGGGCAAGCGCCTCCGCCTCCCCCACCAACGCCTCCGCGTTCTTGCCATCGGCAAGCCGATCGGCTCGCTCAAAAGCACGCACCGCCAGAGGATACTGCTCGAGCACCACGTAGGAGCGACCCAGCATCAACCAGCCGTTGAGGTCCCGGGGATCGCGCTCGAGCCGGCGTGCGAGTCGCGCCACCATCGTCTGCGGATCGTCAGCAGGCCGGTCGCTGCGCCACGACCAGTTGCTCGAGGCGACGTACGCGATGGTCGAGCCGATCACCAACACGCCGCTTGCGACCAGCGCCGCCACGGGTGCTGGAGCCGGCTGCGCGCCGGGCGAGCCGTTCTTCAATAGCGGAATCGCGACGAGCGCCACGCCGACGACGGTGAGGGCCGCGGCAAGCACGACGAAAGTCAACATCAGGCGCGCGGGTCCTCTTCGAGGGGTTGGTCGTCGGTGGCGACGAGGCTGGAACGCTGGCGAATGATGCGCACGGCCACGGCAGCGCCGATCAGCAAGAGCACGCCCGGAGCGGCCCAGAGCCATGCATTGCGCGCGGAGAATCGCGGGCGAAACAGGATGAACTCGCCGTATCGGGCGACCATGAAGTTGCGCACGTCGTCGTCGGACTTACCGGCAAGGAGCATCTCCCGGACCTCGCGCCGCAAGTCGGACGCCAGACCCACCGGAGAGTCGGCGATCGTCTGATTCTGGCATTGCACGCAGCGCAGCTCGTGCGTTAGGGCGAGATAGCGCGCCTCGAGTTTCGGATCGGGCAGCTGCGTCGGGTCCACGGCGTGCGCGCAGCCGACGGCCATCAGCAAGGAGAGGAGCCAGGCGCGCTTCATGTTTTCGCCGGCCCGGGTGGCGGCAGTCGCGGCACGAAGTTTTGCTCCCAGGCCTCGAGCGTCAAGGGCCCGATGTACTTGTACACCACGATGCCCTGCGGATTGACCAGAAAGGTCTCGGGCGCGCCGTAGACGCCCCAGTCGATCGCAGTGCGGCCGTCGTGATCCACCGCCACGACCTCATAAGGATTGCCCAGCTCCGACAGCCACCCCATGGCCTCGGCGTCATCGTCCTTCCAATCGAGGCCGATGACGGGAATCCGTCCGGCCTTGCGGACCTCGAGCAGCACGTTGTGCTCGGCTCGACAGCCGCCGCACCAGGTGCCCCAGACATTGAACACATACCATCGGCCGGCGAGGTCCGCAGAGCGTACGCTGCGGCCGCTGTCCGTGAGGCTGGGCAGCTCGAAATGCGGTGCCGCCTTGCCGATCAGCGGCGAGACAATCGTCCCTTTCTCCGGCGAGTGTTTGATTCCGATGGCCAGCACGATCGCGAGCAGGGCGAAGATACCGAGCGGCAGCAGGAAGCGAGTCATCCTGCGCCCTCTCCCGCAGTGGGCGCGGGCAAGGAGCCTGAGGGCACACTCGCTCGGGCGGCGGCCGTGCGGTATCTGCGGTCGGATGCCGCCAGCGCGCCGCCCATGGCCATGATGAATGCACCCAGCCAGATGAAGTTGACCAAGGGCCGGATCTGAAAACGGACACTCCACTTGCCGGCACCCAACTCCTCACCGAGAGCCACGAACACGTTGCTGCCGTGATGCATCTCGATAGCCGCTTCGGTCGTGACGGATCGCTGCACCCAATATTGCCGCTTCTGCGGGTAAACCACCGCGGTAGGGACCCCGTGGCGAGTCACGACGACAGTACCCTCCACGCCGTCGTAGTTGGGGCCCTCTATCGACTTCACGCCATCGAACCTGAACTCGTAGTTGCCGACCGCCACGTGCTCACCGCGCGCCATTGAAACGTCGCGCTCCAAGGTGAACGACTCCACGGCCGTCAGAGAAATCACGAAAACACCGAGACCCACGTGCGCGATCGTCATCCCGAGGAAGCTGCGCGGCAGCGACAGCTTGCGCCGCCATCGCTCAATCGGGTCTATCAAGGACGACAGGATGATCCAGGAGCCGAGCGCCGCCCCGACGGGGCTCAACACCTTCCCATGGGAGTAAACGCCGTACACGAGCGCGACGGCGGCCAATAGGGCGACGATGAGGGTGAGCAGCAGCGTTCGCGTGCGATCGCCGAGGCGGCCCCGCTTCCAGTTCGCATGAATCCCCACCGCGAGCAGCGCGAGCAGCGGCAGCATCGACAGCAGGAAGGTCGGGTTGAAATAAGGTGCGCCGACCGACAGGGTTCCCAGATGCAATGCATCCGCGATCATGGGCGCCAGAGTGCCGGCGAGCACCGTGGCCGCCGCGATCACGAGCAGGATGTTGTTGAACAGCAGGAACGACTCGCGCGCTCCGAGCTCGAAGCCGGCCTGCGACCTCAACAGCGGCGCGCGCCAGGCGTACAGGCCGAGAGCGCCGCCGATCACGACGACCAACAGCGCGAGAATGAAGATGCCCCGCGTGGGGTCGGCCGCGAACGAATGCACCGAGACCAGCACACCCGAGCGCACGAGGAACGTACCGAGCAGGCTCAGTGAGAACGCGAGAATCGCGAGCAGGAGCGTCCAGCTCTTGAACAGTCCGCGCTTGTCGGTCGCCGCGAGGGAATGTATCAGCGCGGTGCCGACCAGCCACGGCATGAAGGACGCATTCTCGACCGGGTCCCAGAACCAGTACCCGCCCCACCCGAGCTCGTAGTAAGCCCACCAGCTCCCGAGCGCAATGCCGATACTGAGAAAGGCCCAGGCCGCCGTCGTCCACGGTCGCGTCCAGCGCGCCCAGGTTTGATCGAGATTGCCCTCGAGCATCGCCGCGCATGCAAAAGCAAACGCAACCGCGAAGCCGACATAGCCGGTGTAGAGGATGGGCGGATGAATGGCCAGGGCGGGGTCCTGGAGGATCGGATTGAGATCGCGCCCATCCGGCAGCGGCGGATCATGACGCAGGAAGGGGTTCGAGGTGGCCAGCGTGAAGAGCATGAAGCCGAGGCTGACGAGCCCCAGGACTCCGAGGACGCGAGCGGAGAAGCGCAGCGGCAGGCGCGCGGCGCCGATGGCGACGGCCACCGTCCAGCAGCTCAGAAGGAAGATCCACAGGAGCAACGATCCCTCGTGGGCACCCCAGAGCGCCGTCACCCGGTAGAAGAGTGGCAGGGCCGAATTCGAGTTCTCGGCGATATAGCTCACCGAGAAGTCGTTCGCCACGAAAGAGGCGATCAGACAGGCCATGGCCGTGGCCACCATGACGAATTGTCCGGCCACAGCGGGGACGACGGCGGCCGTCCAGCGTGAGCGTCCCGTGGCCGGGCCGGCGATCCCGAAAAACGCTTGGAGAGACGCGAGCAGCATCGCCAGTATCAGCGCGAAATGTCCAAGTTCCGGCAGCATCAACTTCCTCCGGCGGCTGCCGCTGGCGGCGCCGTGTGCACCTGGTCCGACCCGTGGCGACGCTTCAGTGAGCGGGCGACTTCAGGAGGCATGTACTTCTCATCGTGCTTGGCGAGCACTTCGTCGGCAACGAAAGTACCGTTCAACATCCGGCCATGGGCAACGACCCCCTGCCCTTCGCGGAACAGGTCTGGGAGCACGCCCGTGTAGGAGACGGGCACCTCGTTCTTGAAATCGGTGACCACGAAGCGCACCTCGAGGCTGCCGGGCGCTCGCTGCACGCTGCCCTGCGTCACCATGCCCCCGAGACGAAAGCGCTCCCCGGCGGGTACCTGACCCGCGGCCACCTGCGTCGGATCGAAGAAGAAGGTCACGTTCTTCCTGAAAGCGCTGAGCGCCAGAGCTCCCGCGATACTGACACCGACGAGGATGCCGGCCACGAGAGTCATGCGTCGCTGACGCGGCGTCATGCGCCACCTCCCTGGATCTCGAGCCGCCGCCGCGCCTCTGCGCGCGACTTCGCGAGGAGCCGCCGGGCCCAGAAAATGTTCAGCGCGACAGTGGCGAGCGTCAGCCCATAAGCCGGCCAAACGTAGGGCGCATATCCGCCCATGTCAAAGAATTCACTCATGGGCCAGCACCGTTCGGATCCAGCTGGCGGAACGCTCCCGGCTCAGGACCTCGGCGCGCAGCCGTATCAGCAAGAGAGTCACGAACAACAGCGTGAAGCCGAGGAGCATCAGCAGCAGCGGAATGAGCATCGAGGCCGGCATGGTCGGTCGGGCAAGCTGCATCACAGACGGCGCCTGATGCAGCGAGTTCCACCAGGTGACCGAATAGTGAATGATCGGGACATTGACGATGCCGACCACCGCCAGCACGGCGCTCGCGCGGTCTGCCCGCTGCAGGTCATCGATCGACGAGCGCAGCCCCATGTACCCGAGGTACAGGAAAAAGAGGATCAGCTCCGAGGTCAGGCGTGGATCCCATTCCCAGAACGTGCCCCACATGGGCTGTCCCCACAGCGCGCCGGTCGCGAGCGCCGCGAAGGTAAAGGAAGCTCCGATGGGAGCGCAGCTTGCGGCCACGGCGTGCGCGACCTTCATTCGCCAGATCAAGCCCGCGCCCGCGGAAATGGCCATGGTCGTGTACACCATCAACGACATCCAGGCGCTGGGTGCGTGCACATAGATGATCCGGAAGCCCTCTCCCTGTTGGTAGTCCGGGGGCGCAAGGACCAGACCGCCGTAGAGTCCACCCACGATCAGCAAGGCAGCCGGCCACGCGAACCAGGGAGTGAGGCGTGACGCGAGCGCATACACGTGCGGCGGCGATCCGAGCCGGTGAAACCAGGTCCAGGCCATGCGAGACTCACTTCACTCCAGACTGATCCGTACCGCGGCCGCAGCCGCCAGCGGCGCCAGGGTGACGCCCAGAACGGCCAACGCCCCAAGCAGCAACATGGGCGGTGCATACGGCGCGCCCTTCACCGCCAGCTCCGTTGCTCGCGCACCGAATATCAACACCGGCATCGTGAGGGGCAACGTGAGCAGGGACAGCAGCGCCCCACTGCGACGCACACCGAGCGTCAGCGCCGCACCCACCGAGCCGACCAGGCTCAGGGTGACCGTTCCCAAAGTAACGGACGCGACGATGCCGGCGAGCGCGGCCGCCGGAACACCCAACGAGAGCCCCGCGAGTGGGGCCATGACCGCCAGAGGAAGGCCCGTCAGCAGCCAGTGGGCCGCCGTCTTGGCGAACAACAACCACGTCAGAGACTGTCCCGAAAGAGCGTACTGCTCGAGGGTCCCATCGTACGCGTCATCGCGGAACAAAAGCTCTAGAGCCAGCAGGGAGGATAACAAGGCTGAGACCCACAACACACCTGGAGCCAAGTCGCGAAGCCGCGACAATTCCGGGGAGACTGCGAGCGGGAAGAGCGTCGTGACCATGGCGAAGAATGCCAGAGGTTGCACGAGTTGACCGCTCTTGCGCAAAGCCAGATACAGCTCCCGCAAGAGCACCAGATAGGCAACGGACAGTGGCGACGAACGCCTCACGCTGCCAGCTCCAGACGGTGTACGAGGCTCGCGCCCCGCGGGAGCTCGTGGTGGACCGCAGCGACCACCAGGCCGCCTGTCGCGAGATGCTCCTCGATCATCTCCGCGACGAGCCGCTGCCCGGCCGTGTCCAGATTGGTGGTGGGCTCGTCCAGCAGCCACAGAGGGGCCCGGGTCAGCATGAGTCCCGCCAGCGTGACGCGCCGCTTCTGACCCGCAGAAAGGGTCCTGACAGGACGATCGCCCCAATGGGCCGCCCCCACGCGATTCAGGGTCGATGCGATCTCCTCAGGCCCCAGCCGCCGCCGCACGCCGATCCAGAAGCGTAGGTTCTCGGTGGCGGACAGGTCGGGCTTGAGGGGAGCTTCATGTCCGATATACGCGAGATCGGCCTGAAATGCTCGAAGATCGCCGCGGATACCCTGCCCACGCCAGCGGATCTCGCCCTCCTCCGGATGAGCCAGCCCTGCCAGGGTGCGCAACAGGGTCGTCTTGCCCGTGCCGTTGGGTCCCGTCACCTGCAGGCACTCGCGGGACTGCAGAGCAAAGCTCACCCCGCGCAGCACATGCCGGTCACCCCGCCATGAGTGCAGATTCTCGGCCTGAAGAGTGAGATCGGACATGCGCTCCCGCCGCGGAAGTCGATCTGATCGCGGGCGCGCGAGTCTCGCAAATTCAGTGAGTTATCGCCATGGTAGAATCGCGGCCCCGTCGGGCCCGGGTGGCGAAATCGGTAGACGCAAGGGACTTAAAATCCCTCGGGGGCAACCCCATGCCGGTTCGAGTCCGGCTCCGGGCAGTTACAAGCGTGCCCCATCGAGCTCGCAAACCGACACCAACGGCTGCAATCAGAGCAGCGAATTGGGACGAGCCCGAACCACCACAGGCGGTAGCCGAACGCATCAACGGGCAACTTTGCGTCACGCCGGCACCGGCCGCAGGCGACGGCGGCAACCCGATTTCCGTGAGTGCCACATCGGATGATGAGCTTTGCGTCGTCCTTGATTGTCATCGAGCTGAGCTACCGGATCTGTCAATCGATGCCTAGTGCCACCCGCAGCGCCAGCCTCAGCTGCTGCAGCTTCTCTGCAGAGAGTTTCCCGATATAGTCTGTCAGGAGATTTTTCTCTAAACGAGTCAGTTGATCGCAGTTGATCACCGACGCATGCTTCAGTCCCTCACCCTCGCCCACGGGGACCTCTGTTGCGAGGCCGAAGCCCGAAGTATTGACGGGCGCGCACAAGACGCGGTTCGCTTTGGAGTCGACGAGCTCCTGTCGACTAACAATGGCAAAACAGCGTGATTTCTTCGGATCACCGTGTTGAGGCTGGCGAACTCGGTAGATATCGCCTCGCCTCACAGATGAGGCTGACACCCTGATTACTCCGCTTCCCAGTCCGATTGGTAGGCGGCGCTATCATCGCCTTCAGCATTCAAGGCTTGGGCGTGCCGGTTGAGCAGCTCGAGTTCGAGCTCGCGGCGTTCGCGTTTGAGTTGACGCATCACATACACGCGCACGGCCTGCTCGATCCACGCTGAGCGACGACTCTCACCCGCAAGCCGATCTATGACCTTCAGAAGGTTGCCTGAGAGCGTGACGGAAGTTTTTGCCTTGTGGGCAGGCGTCTTGGCTAGCGCTGTGAGGGCGGCTAGCTGGTCCCGTGATAACGTGTGAGTTGCCATACCTATAACTATACCACCGTTTATCCTCCGTTTTTTCAATACCCTTTGATCCGCCGCAACTCGACCTTCTACTTACACATTATGTTCATAGTCTGGATAAAATACTTTATAAACCAGTGACTTAGAGGAGATCGCTATCCAGTCGCGAGTTTAACCAGGACACGAGCCGCGCCAAGAAAGCCGCGCAAAATGGGCCGGTTTTCATAACCTGGAGTTCCAACCGACCGCAGCCGCCCTGGTCCACGGAATGACTGTAGTGACGCGCAACGTCGAGGACTTCCGACCCACCGGTGTTGAAACCCTAAATCCCTGGGAGTGGGAGCCAGGGCAAGTCACGCTTCTGTTCGAGTGCCGGTGCGGAAACATGAAGCTACACATCCGACTGAGAAAGGGCCTTGAACGTCAGGCGGGCGAAACACAGAGCAATCCCTCCCGCGCCCAGGTACTGCGCAAAATACGCGAAGGCCGTCACCGACTAACCGGCCGCGAGAATCAGCCTACCCTGCGCTTCGACCAAACGTCCCTCGCTTCAGATCGTTGTCGAACTGCTCCAGCCAAGACGATCCGTAACCCGCTTCGTAAGTTCTTGCCGTCCGGTTGCTCTTCAGCACCAAGGTAACCGTTCCTGTAATGGCGCTCGGAAACGCCGATGAAGGATCGGGGCGGTGTATGATTTCAAAATCGGCAGGGCGAAAGCCCCTCGCGCGCATCAGCGCATGCGTGTCGTCAATTTCGTCCTGGCCGAGCAGCTTAAGGGCTTCCTGCAAATCCTGTCGCAGCAAGTCGATCTCGGGCGGTGTGAGCATCCGGGGATTTTTGGAGGGCGCGAGCCTCCGACCGGGTAAGGCATTCGAAGCCGAACCCGAAACGCCGCCGCTACTATCCTTCAAGGTGTCATCCATCTCGGCCCCTGCCCCTTCGCAGTTGTTCGGCTTTTCACAGCCTGGCTCCCCTTGCGAGACGACGCGCTCGCGTGGAGGCGAGTTTACGCACCCTCTGTCGGTGGTGCGATCAGCTCAATCGTGGGGAAGTACGTGCGGTACCGTGAGATGTCGCGTGTCAAGATGGAAAAGCCGCTGACCGCGGCGTGCGCGCCAATGTAAAAGTCAGGAAGAACGCTTTGTTTCGTGCCTTTGCGGCGGCGATAGTTAACGAATGCCTTACCCGCCAAAAACAAAGCCTCTCTCGGAATCGGCTCCAAGGATAAGGACGCTTCCGAGATGACCGATTCCAGGTCCTCGATCCGTTCAAATGCGATCGACAGTTCCGAATAGATAACTGGGTTGATGACCAGTGAATCAGTCAGACTCGCGTTGTCCAAACTATTCTGAGACCACTCTGCCCACTGCGGATCGTCTTGGAGGACGTCGAGCAGCACATTCGTGTCGACGAGAACCATCGATCATCCACGCGTCAGCGCCATAATCTCATCGGTTTTCATTCGAACTGTCGCTCGTCCACGCAACTTGGCAAAGAGGCTCGTGCGCGCTTTCGCATTCGGCTTTGCTGGTCGCAGCACAATCTCACCGCTTTCGAGCCGTTCGAAGGTCACCGCACTGCCAGTTTTGAGACCTAAGTAGTCGCGGATCGTCTTGGGCACCGTCACCTGCCCTTTACTGGTTACCGTCGTTGGCATTAGTAATACCTCCTGCAACAAGGGTATTACTTTACCCCATCTCCAGTGGCTCGGCACCTACCGGCGAGCGGCAAGGGGGTGGAGGATCGGGAGGCCGGTGCACTGGTCGTTTCGCGGCCCGGACTTTCACAGTCCCTTACACACAGCGTCCCTGATTAGGTAGAATTTCATTCGTGACCAATGACTTAGGCCACGCTCCAAGGGACTTAAGATCCCCTCGGGGGGGCAACCCCATGCCGGTTCGAGTCCGGCTCCGGGCAGGCCCGTCAGCGCACGAATGACGCATACACGGGCACACGACAGGCCCATAGCTTGCTGCGTCCAAGCTCGCCGCATACAGGGTGAAGCAATGAGCCTCAAGCACAGAGCACGCGTAATGTTCGAGAAGCTCTGCGAAGTGCACATTGTTCAGCGAGGTCGAGTCGCCCCCCTTTTCGAGCAGGACCACCTGCGGCAGTTTTTTCACCACTTTGCAGTGGACTGTGTGTTCGACGTCGGCGCCAACGCGGGACAATACGCCCAGATGCTACGGCGCGAGCTCGGTTACAAGGGCCCGATCGTGTCGTTCGAGCCGATACCGGAGCTCGCCGCCCGCCTGCGCGCCCAGGCGTCCACCGATCCGGCGTGGTTCATAGAAGAAGCCGCGCTGGATGCGAGGCCCGGCGAGGCGACTTTAAACGTCCTGGCCGGCGACCAGTTCAGCTCGCTGCACCGCGTGTCGGATAGCGGCGCCATGTTGTTTCGCAATCAGACCCGACTCAGCAAGCGCATCACGGTGCGCACTTCGACCGTGGCCCTCGAGTTGCAGAAGTACCGCGAGCGGCTCGGGTTCGCGCGGCCGTTCCTCAAGATGGATACCCAGGGCCACGACCTTGCCGTGGCGAGTGGCGGCGGAGCCGAGCTCGCTGCCTTCATCGGGCTGCAGAGCGAGCTCGCTATCAAGCGCCTGTACGAGGACGCACCGGGTTTCGAGGAGGCGCTCGACTACTACCGCCGTCACGGCTTCGAGGTCAGCGCCCTGGTGCCCAACAACTTCGGTCACTTTCCCCGCTTGCTCGAGATCGACTGCATCATGTACCGCCGAGATACCGTGGATGATCCGGGCACGGCCGCCGGACTGAGCTCATAGGTGGGCGAGGCGAGCGAGGATGCTATCCTCCCCGTCTCTGCCGGCTTCTGGCCGGATCGACCCACGACCCAGCCCCGACGAACGCCCGCCCCGCCGACATGCAGCACTTCGCGCGAACTGACGAGCAACGCCTCCTTGCCCAGAATCTAACCCGGCTGCTGAGTGAAACGAGCCCGATCGAGCGTGCGAAGGCCGCCGCCGTCCCGGCCGGTAAGAGCGCCTTGTGGGGCTCGTTTGCCGAGCTGGGGATCCTGGGGGCCGCTTTCAACGAGGAGCTGGGCGGGTTCGCAGGCGATGCGCGAACCATCGCGGTGGTGATGGCCGAGATCGGCTCAGGCCTGGTTCTCGAGCCGTATCTCGACAGTGCCGTGGTGGCGGGTCGAGTCCTCGAGAGCTGCGCCGATGAGGCGTATCGATCCGAGGCTATCCAGGAGATCATTGCAGGGTCGATCTATATCGTTGCGCATTCTATCGAGCGCCCTCTCACGGCGAGGCGCGACGGCGACGGCGTTCTTCTGTCCGGAAAGGCGGCTTGCGTCCGGCACGGGGCCGCAGCGGACGTGCTCCTGGCGATGGCAGTTGGGGACGAAGGCTCTCCCGGCTTCTTCGCGGTGCCGCGCGATACACGAGGCCTCGAGCTGACCGGGTATCGACTGATCGACGGGGCTTACGGTGCCGATATCGCTTTCAAGGACGTCCGCGTGCCGCGTGCCGCTCGATTGTCACTCGCCGCGAGCGCGACCTCGGTGCTGGAGAATGCTCTCGAGTGGGGATTGATGGCGAGCGTCGCGGAGACCACCGGCATCCTGTCCGAGCTGAATGCGGCGACATTCGCGTATCTCACGAGCAGGAAGCAGTTCGGCGTGGTGCTCGGATCTTTCCAGGCATTACAACACCGCGCCGCCGACATGCACATCGCCGGGGAGGAGTCTGTTGCTATTGCCGATGCGTGCGTTGACGTTTTCGCAGGCGGCACTCGCGAGGCCCGTAGCGCTCTGATCTGCGCCGCGAAAGTGATGGCGGACGGCGCAGCGAAGCGAATCGGCGCGGAGGCGGTCCAGCTCCACGGCGGGATGGGTGTCAGCGAAGAGCTGATTGTCAGTCACTATGCGCGGCGGCTGGTGGCGATTCGTCACAGCCACGGCAGCACCGACGCACGCCGCTTGAGCTTCGGCTCACCCACACCACGGGCCGTGACGGCGGGGAGCCCGGCATGAATCCGCAGACCCTGGGATCCCTGCTCGCCGAATCCGAAGCGATGCAATCGTGGCGCAACGAGGTGCGTCGGTTCGTGCGTGCCCATCTGCCGCCCGAGCTCGAGCAACGTGTCGCCCGCGGCCTCAAGCTGACCAAGGCCGACTACGTGCAGTGGCAGAAGGTTCTCTATCAGCACGGCTGGTTCGCCGGCAGCTGGCCGGTTCAGCACGGCGGGCAGGGATGGGATCTGCGCCGGCAGCTGGTGTTCAACCAGGAATCCGCCGTTTGCAACGCGCCCATGGTCATCCCGTACGGCGTCAACATGGTGGGGCCGGTCCTCTACACATACGGCAGCGAAGCGCAACGCCGTCAGCATCTGCCAGGCATCCTCTCGAGTGACGTGTGGTGGTGTCAGGGCTATTCCGAGCCCGGCGCGGGCTCCGACCTTGCGTCACTGAAGACGGCCGCCGTCCTCGAAGGGGATGAGTACGTCGTGAACGGCGCCAAGATGTGGACGACCGAGGCGCATTGGGCCGACTGGATGCATGCACTCGTGCGCACTGGGCGGTCGGGCAAGCCGCAGGAGGGCATTACCTACCTGCTCATCGACATGCGCACACCTGGCATCACGATCACACCGATCGTGACGATCGACGGTATCCATCACACCAACCAGGTCTTTCTCGACAACGTGCGCGTTCCTGCGGCGAATCGGGTCGGAGCCGAGGGTCGGGGATGGGAGATCGCCAAATTTCTGCTCGGCAACGAGCGCACCTCGATTGCCGATACCGGTCCGAAGCTGCGCTTCCTACGCCACCTGCAGGTGTTGTTCGATGCGATGCAGAGTCAGCCGGTGAGCTCGGAACAACGCGCTCTGTGGCAAGCGCGCCTCGGAGACCTGCAGATCCAACTCCTCACCCTGTGCGCCGTGGAGCGGCGCTACGTCGAGGAATGGGTCGGCGGCAAGAAAATGGGCGCCGAGGCCTCGATCCTCAAGATCCGCGGCACCGAGATCCTGCAAGCGATGACGGAGCTTGCCCTCGACCTCGAGGGGCCTCTCGCGAGCGCTCACGATCCCGCGGATCTGCATCGGCGGCATACCGATTCTTTCAATGCCGCACAGCGCGCAAGCCTCATCGCGCACGAATATCTATACGGCCGCTGCTGGTCGATCTTCGGTGGTACCAACGAGGTGCAGCGCAATCTCATTGCCCGGTCGCTTTATTCCTGAGGGTCGCCCGGCGCATGATAGGCGCATGATATGGGTGGGTGGCCAATTTCGACCGCCCGTCCCGGTCCACGGGATACCGACGAGGAAAGCCTGCATGCCGAGAGGACGACCGCGCGCAAGCGCCAATCGCCGACTGCCGCAATCCCTGCTCGTGGCAGCCGAAGTGGGCCTGGCGGCCAAGAGCCACCTCGATCTGACGACGCGTGACATCGCCGCGATCGCCGGCACCCACTCCAACATGATCGACTACTACTTCAAGGGCAAGGCCGGCCTTCTGACCGCGGTTATCGATGGAATCGCCCGCGACCTGGACGCTCGCCTGCATCGGCTCGCGGGTGAGATCGCCGGCGAGCCGAATCCCACCGAGAGGATCATTCGCGAGCTGGTGGAGGCTTATTACCCGCATGCCTCGGCCGCCAGTGTGTTATTCATCGAGGCGTGGCGCGCCGACTCGCCGATCAAGACGGCTTTCGAGACTCGTCACGCGGCCAGCCTCTTCCTGCGAATCAGCCGACTGATCCGTATCCTGATCAAGCTGGGTGTCTACCGGGCCGACCTCGACCCGTTGGAGGCGACTTGGTCCGTCCTGAGTCTCGTCGCCGGTCCTCTGCTGCTCAAGCCCTTGTGGCTGGGAAGCGGCAGCATCGTCAATCCGGACCAGGAGCGCTGGATCGCGAACTTCACGGCCATTCTTACCCCGGCGTTCACGGCCAGCGGCGCGGCCTCGGCGGCTTCGCCCGCGGTGACCGACAGTTCGCGCAACCGGCCGCGGGCCGCGTAACGGCTTGGCCACACCGAGCAGATCGGGAGGGTGACCGCCCCCGAGAGTGATCGGCATCGATCCGTAGTTCGATCTCCTCCAGGCTCGTCGCCTGCGGTCACAGGCCAGGGTCCCGTGCCTGGTGGGTCAGTCTCGGAGTTTCACGAGCTTCTTGCCGCGGTTGCGGCCGGCGTAGACATCCACGAGTGCCTGAGGAGCCTGCTCCAGCTTCGTCTCGATGTCTTCGTCGTACGCGAGCATCCCTTCGTTGAACAGTCGCGCAAGCTCCGCCGCCGCGGTGTCGAACCGCGCGATGTGGTCGAAGATGATGAAGCCTTCAACCCGCAGACGCCGCGTCAGGATCTCGCGATCCATGCGAGGACCCTGCGGGGGAGGCACCCATACGGGGATCGACACTGTTCCGCACTTCACGACACGCCCGAAGAAGTTCATGCGTGACATGATCGTGTCTGCGATCGTGCCTGCCACGTTGTCGAAGAAGATGTCGATGCCCTTCGGGCAGGCTTCGCGAAGCGCCGGCTCCAACGGCGTCTTGTAGTTCACGTAGGCGTCGTAGCCGTACTCGGCGACACACTGCCGACCCTTCTCGTCGCTGCCGACGACCGCCACCGCTCGACAGTCCGCTTGCCTCGCCAGTTGGCCCACGATGCTGCCAACGGCTCCGGCGGCGGCAGTGACCACGACGGTCTCCCCCGCCTTCGGCTTCCCGATATCCTGCAACGCAAGGTACGCCGTCAAGCCGCTGATGCCGAGCAGCCCAACGCTGACCGAGAGCGAGGCCTGTTTGGGATCGACCCTCCGCAACAGCGCCGCTGGCTGGCAAACGCAATAGTCCTGCCAGCCGAACCATCCGTAGAGATATTCGCCCTGCTTGAAGTCGGCGTGCCGTGAGTCGATGACGCGCCCCACGGCCATGGCGCGCATCACGCCGCCGATCGGTACGGGCGGCGCGTAATTGTTCTCCTCATTGACGTAGCCGCGCTGTGCCGGGTCCACGGACAGATACAGGTTCTCGACCAGGAACTCGCCCTCCTTCAACGCGGGGACCGCGGTCGATTTCAGCTCGAAATGACTGGGCTGCGGCACCCCGATGGGGCGTGAGGCGAGCACGATTTGTCGATTGATCATGGAGTCATCCACCGTTAGGTCTGGCCGAGCCCTATCCTGCCACAGCCTCCCTCAAACCTCGCTGGGTACGTTGAACGTCCTCTGATAGGGCTCGAACAGCTTGCGCTCGGCGTCGCGCATGGCCACATCGCCCGAGCTGTACTGATGGGACGGTCGGCCCTCCCGCGGATGCTCGCGCATATACTTCTCGATCGCCGCGCGCGCTTGCGGGGTGAATGTGATCCCCATCTTCCGATAGAGCTTTTCCACCGCCTCGATGGGATCCGCCACCATATCCACGTATTGCAGGTGATGGATCTGCTTCGCCGGAATCTTCCCCTGGTTCATCTGATCCATCACATTCGCAAACAGGGCAGCCATGCCATCGGGGTTGGTGAGCTGCCCGATGAACCGTTCGTCCATCTTCTGATCGCTACGTGCCCAAAGGATCGTGCCCACCAGGCTCACGGCTGAGGACATTGTCTTCAGCGGGTCGCGATGCACCCAGATGAGCTGGATGTCAGGGAACACTTTGAATACGGCCGGCAGGTACCGCATCGAGTCAGGCGACTTGAGCAGCCAGCGCTCGCGCGGATTCTTCCACTGCAGCAGCTTCATTACTCGCCTGGCGTACGCGAGACCCGCCACGCCATCCGTGTGCGACGCCAGGTACTGATTGAAGGTCGGCGTGAAACCGCAGAAAACCAGCCAACCCAGCGCTTGAAAGCTCATGGCCTCGAGCTGGATCAGCTCGGTCGGCATGTTGCCGCCGAACTCGTGGATCGACATCATCTGCGGGGTCACCCGGTTCCATTGGTCCATGCGCTCGTGCGCGAGCGGGATGCGGGAGTCCGAGCCATACGTTGCCGCCTCGGGCGGCGGGCACGGAAAGAGCGCTTCCCAGTGCCGCGGTGTCCCATTGTCCGGGTCGCAGGCGAGGATGTTCTGCAGCGCCGAGGTGCCGCTGCGGCCGGAGCCCACGATCAACATCTGCGGCACCAGCACGACTTGCTCGATCTGCGGATAACGCTTGTACGTCTCCTCGACGCGCAACCGCGCCTCGAGATACATCAGGATGTCGGAGCGGGTCATCAACCGCCCCATGAGGTTGAGATCCGCCTCCTCATTGAGCGATTTCAGGAAGACCTTGAAAGGCTCATACCAGTCGTTCGCCCCAAAATCACTCAGCCCCGTGTTGGCCCGCGCGCAGTCGAGCAGCGACTGTTCGTCGAGCGGCACGACGGATTTCAAATCGAGATGCGAACCTTCGTCGTTGACGAGGCGCACCCAGTCAGGACGCGGCGGCGGCGTCCATTGATGAACGCGATAATTGCGGTCGGTGCTCACAGTGCGATCTCCTACGGTCACTCGCCGTACAACCGCCGCTGCGCGCGCCGGCGACGCTCCATGTCCTGTTTGCGTTTCGCGGCACTGACGCGACTCGTCTCCTTCGGCAACAGCCCGTTCACCTCGGCGAACTTCACCTTGCGCGAGGCAGGCACGGGCCCGGTGCGCGCCCGGTAGTTGCGAAACACGATAGTACCCTCGACCCGCCCGCACGGATCGAGCCAGTTCGTGATCCCCGGGTCCTGATGCGACACGACGATACGCATGGCCCCATCCTCGTCGACCGAGACCTCGTGATCGTTGAGGGAGGTCTGCCGATTGCTGAAATCGAGGGCCCGCGACCAGACATCGCCGAGCTGGAAGGACCAGTAGGCGCCATCCGGCCTTTTGTCCAGCTCGATGATGAGCGCCTCATCGGGCTGCAGCTCGAAGATGGCCATCGCGTAGTTGGAGCTCGGACTGCCGACCTGGCTCGTGACCGTGCCGGGCAACAAAGTGAGCTTGTTCTTCTGCCGCCCGGCATTGTTCAGATACATGTCATAGAGATTGATGCTGAAGTCCTGCGTCAGATAGCGGACGAAGAGCCCCGCACGCCGGATGCGCCCGGCGAGAGCCGATTCATCGAACTCGTCCGCGACGTAGTAGTCGGCCGGGATCTCGCTGATGCGCTCGAGCCGCAGCTCGCCAGGGTCCCCCTCCCAATTGGGCAAGGCCCGGCGGATGAGCAGGAACTGATAGCGCACGCTGCCATCGAGCTTGATCCAGTTGCCGCTCTGCTCGCTCGCGCTAAGAGTGACCGCGAAGCGTCCGTCGGCGCCGATCTTGAAGTCGGCCCAATCGTAGTTGCCGACCGCCTTGACGTCCTTCTCGCCGAACAGACCGTTCAGCGTCTGTAACAGAAAGAGCGTGATGTCGCCCAGGCGGCCGGTCAGTCGATATGTCTGCCGGCCGTCGAGGAACGCGACTCCGTAGAGGAAGTCCTGCCCGTTCTGCCCGAGCGTGTACATGTCTGTCTGCCAGCCGCAGTTGACGTAGATACGTGGATGCTCCATCCGCGGGGCAACCGCGAAGTTGTACGCCATCGCCTGCATTTCCATGAGCGTGTGATAGCCCTTCGCGCGGTGTTGTGGCGTATCCTGAAAGCGCGGAGTCGCCTCGATGGCGAGCCTCATGTCCTCGACAGCGGCCTGATACTCCTGCCAGGCATCCTTGAGCGCGGGACTGGCGGTCGCAGCACTGGGTGTATTCACGGCGCATCTCCTTCGATGAGATAAGGCGGGGTTGGAGCGTTGGCCCCCGCGCACTGCGGCGCCGAGCCATTGTAGACTACGCCTCGAGCACACAGAGTCTTACCGACCCTGCCCGCACGAGGCACGGTCCAGGGGGAATCCGCAAGTGAAACGCAACGAACGCCTGCGCATTGGCTTTTTGATCCATGACGTGTCGCGCCTGCGACGAACCGCATTCGATCAACGAATGAAGCCGCTACGCATCACCCGCTCGCAATGGTGGGTGCTCAGTGGCATCTCCCGGCATGACGGCGATGGCATCACCCAGACCGAGCTGGCGAATGTGCTCGATCTGAGTAAGGTGGCTCTGGGCGGTCTCATCGACCGCCTCGAGAGGAGCGCTTTCGTGGAGCGTCGGCCGGACGCACGCGACCGGCGCGTCAACCGCGTTCATCTCACCTCCAAGGGCCACAGCATGCTCGAGAAGATGGCGCAGATCGGAGATGAGATGAACGGCCGTATCATGAAGGGCATCAGCTTCGCCGAGCAGCACGTGTTCGCCGATCTGCTCACCCGGATGAAGAACAATCTCCGCGCGATGGATGCGGTGCCCGGCAAGAGGCTGCGCGCCGCCTGATCCCGGGCCGATCGACATTGCCGGTCAGGACAATGATGCCATCCATCAGCCAGTTCGCGACCGGCCGCCCTTCATAGCATACGCGCCATTACAACGCCGCGCGGACCGCTGCCTGCAGAGCGTCCGCCTCGAAGACCGGCGTGGAGCAGGTGCTCTGTGTGCATGCGAACGCGGCGGCACGCTCCAGTGCCGGATATTGAATCTGCGGATTGGGCAGCGGCCCCTCGGTTCGATCCCACCAGTCCACCTGCAAATAGCCGGCCGGATAACGTAGAGCGGCGGCGTGCAGCGCCTGCGCTCGAGGATCGCTCTTGCCGCCGACGATCGTGATGTGAATCGGCGCTGCCCCCACCTCGCTGTCGGCCAGCAGGATATCCGCATGAAGCTGCTGAGACTCTGCGGCCGCGCTCGCGACGAGAAATTTCATGGCTTGACGCGCCGCTTTGCGATAAGCGCCGTCGTCCGTATATCGATAGAGCATATTCGCGAAGCGAGCGACTTCGGCATTCTGATCCACAGAGTGCACCGGATCGCGAAAAACGCCACGCGCACCCGCCGGCGCCGGTGCTGAAAAGAAACCCTGTTGCGGATCGCGGAAGTGGTGCAGGAGGAAGTCCATCGCTTCACGCGCCTGTGCCAGCCGGCGACGCTCGCCTGTCGATCGATAAAGTGACAGGAAAGCCTGGCCCATCGAGACGGTGTCATCCAGGAATGGCCCACCGATGTCACCGGCATCATGACGGAAGCCTCCCCCGGGCAACGCGCGGTTTGCGAGAACCCAGTCTGCTGCGCGGCTCGCAGCCTCGAGCGCCGCGTCGTCTCCGCCCACATCGTAGAGCTTGCAAAGCGCACGGATCGCCCAGCCGTTCTCGCGCGAATACCGATGGACATCGATCGGGGGAACACCCAGCTGCCGGCGTCCTGCCTCGTCCTTCGCGTAGTAGTCGTGGCCGGTCACCTGCGCCGAGAGATCGGCATCCTGACTGACGTAGAACGCGCCCTCGGGGCTGCGCAGGTACCGAACCATGTAGTCACGCAAAGCGAGAGCGGCTTGCAGATATTTCGGCTCGCGCCACAACGCGTAACTTTCCGCGTACAGGCGCAGATCATCGGCTTGGAAGGCCAGCAGCTTCTCGAAATGGGGTGAGGACCAGTCCTCGCTGTCGGAGTACTGATAGACACCACCCCAGAGCGGATCGATCAAATGAAGGTTGGCATCGAGAGTCTGACGCGCACGGCGGGCGGCCGTCTCATCGCCCTGACGCGCGGCGTCGAGGGTGTATTCCATGGTGGGTGCGTCGATGTATTTGTGAACGTTTCCCCAGCCGCCGTTCGTGGTGTCGTAGAGCTCATTGTAGACATGTAGCAGCGTGCTGCGCTGCTCAGCCGCGAGCGCGCTGGTCTGCGCGTGAGCCAGCTTCATGTTGGCGACAGAGGGACCCGGAGTGGGATCGTCGATGATCGCCTGCAGCATGGCGACCATCTCCGCGGGCGGCAGGAAGCCGCGCCGCTTCACGATCTCCGTCCCGTCGGCCGCCAGAACGATGGTCGCCGGCCAACCCCAATCGCCGTAGCGACTGGACAGATTCGGGTCCGCATCGGCGTCGATGGTGACGGGCAGATACCGCAGCCTCAAGAGAGCCCGCACCCGAGGATTCGCGTAAGTCTCCTCGTCCATGACATGACACCAGTGACACCACACCGCGTGCAGGTCCAGCAGGACGAATCGATGCTCACGGGCCGCCTCGGTGAAGAGCTCCTGGTTCCAGGCGGTCCGCCAGGCGATCGGGGCGCCGCTGCTTTCGGCCCAGGCCGGTGAGGAGATCATGAGCACCGCGGTCCAGCCAATGGCGAGGAAACGGATGAAGGGCTGCATCGTTCACACCATGAGCAGATGAGAATGGAACCACTACGGTTGCGACTGCGTTGCGGATGCGAGGTGACCGATCCGCGCCGGACATTCCTCCGGCCGGCAGCTCGACCGGGTCGAAGCGCTCTGGTCCCTGGAGCGCTTCGACCCGGTCGGTATCCTCGAGCAGTGGCGCCCGTGCAGCGGCGGATCAGCCTTTGAGGCAGGTGCTCATGAATGACTTGCGATCGGCACCCTTGAGCCCCTTGGTCTTCGCCTCCGCGTTGCAGTCCTTCATCTTCTGCTGCTGGGAGTTCAGCTTGGCGCTGTCGCCAGCCGCGGCCCCCGTCAGGCAGGTCTTCATAAAGGACTTGCGCGCGTCGCCGTTCAGATCCTGGGTCTTCGCCTGCGCGTTGCAGTCCTTCATCTTCGTCTGTTGAGCGTTCTCGGCGTTGACCGACATCGAGGCCAGCAGCAACGTCATGGTCAGGGCCATCAAGTTTTTCATGTTGTATCTCCCCCTGGGTGGGTGGGCTCGCGGTGAACGGACGCGGCCGGGACTCGCCGCCACCCGGTCTCGGACCGAGCGTGCGCGGATCGATCGGCTGACCAAGTGTAACTCCATACAGGTTTCGCGGGTATGGTCGCCATGGGGGTGCGCATCCGATGGGCCGCGCGAAACGGCTGCTCGACCGGCAGCCGCCTCGCTAAGTGTTTGGTAAAGGCTCTCGCTCAGGGAGCAAACGCAGTCACACTCTGGTAGCCCGTGGCCGCAACCCGAACACTCTGCCCCGGCGTCACGAGCCACTTCTGTGGATGTCCGACATCTGTAGTCTGTCCTGCGTCGACCGCCAGAGCAAAGTCCTTCGACGCATGCGAGGCCGGATCGCGGAACTCAATCATCAATGTCAGCGGATGGTCCGAGACATTGTGGAAGCTGGCAACCATACCCTGTCCCATCCAGGCGGGCCGGAAGGAGACCTGCACCGGAAGCTGCGGCTGCGTCGCTTCTGCCAGGGCGACGTCACGCGAGGCCACTGCAGCCGATTTTTCCTGCACGGTGACTTCCGAACGGGTCAACTGCTCGCGCAGATCTACCAGCTGCCGCTCTCGCATCAGCAGGCGCGCTTGCAACTCATCCCGTTCCCGGGTCAACCGGGCCACCTGGCTCGTAGCCGCCACGATGCCGCCCGCCATCAGGACACCCAGAATGACGACTCCCAGGGGCCGGCTCGGTTGAGGCGTGTGTACGGGGTCCGTCACGACCTCCTTACCTGCGACGCTCGGGGCTTGAGCGTGGCTATGCAGCCCGTTGCTGCGCTTCCATAATAGATCAGCAGCCCTGTACGCCGCAGCATGAGAACTCACGACCAGACCGTTCAAGATCAGTTCGATCCTCGCGCACAATCGTACCTCGAGAGCCCGGTCCATACGGCCGGCCCGGATCTGGCTCATGCACAGTCCCTAGTGGCGGCCGCTGCACCCCGTACCGCGACCCTCCTCGACATTGGCTGTGGCGCCGGCCACCTGAGCTTCGCCCTCGCTCCCGCAGTTGGGCGGGTCATCTCCTTCGACCCTTCGGAGGGGATGCTCGAAGTGCTCGCCGCAGCGGCGAAAGCACGCGGCCTGTCGCAGATCGAGACACGCCGCGGCAGCGCTGAAGGACTTCCGTTCACGACCCGAGAGCTCGATCTCGTATGCACGCGGTTCAGTGCGCACCACTGGTTGCGCCTCGAGACAGCCGTCGCAGAGATGGCCCGTGTCGTGAAGCCCTCCGGTTACGTCTTGATCATCGACACGATGACGAGCGAGGACGCGCTGGTGGACACGCACCTACAGACGATGGAGGTACTACGGGATCCCTCTCACGTCAGAAACCGCTCCGTCACCCAGTGGCGGAAGCTGCTCGGCGCTTCAGGTCTGGTGGAGATCGAGCATCGAAGCTGGCCCTTGCGCCTCGAGTTCAAGTCGTGGACTGAGCGCATGCGAACGACGGCGGACCGGGTGGCGATGATCCGCGCCCTGCAGCGGGACGCGCCGCGGGAAGTGCAGGAAGCGTTAGCCTGCGAGGCCGATGGTTCCTTTACGGTCCAAGTGGGGCTCTTCTGGGCGCGTCCCGGCGGGTGACCGGACTGCGCGCCTGCTACTTGCAAAGCTCGCCCGGGGGTCTCATGGTGCGCTTTCGTCTGAGCCGGGAGCCGCGAAGAATGCCCAGATACGCCACGCCCGTCCTCACGGGAACCCTCCCGTCTGCTGCCGGCGGCGTGACTGCTAACGCGGCCTCCCGCGGCGTCTGCTCGTGATCTCGATGCGGTCGGAGCATCGATGGGAGCCGGACACCGCAGCGTCGCCGCCGGTCCCCATGCCCATTGAGTAGGTGGCCATGACCGTGATGAAGAGCGATGCGGTCAAGTGGGAGGGCCAGGTCGTGAACGGCCTATTTCCCTTGCGTCGCTATCTGGGCGGCTGCGATCACAGCGCCGTGTTCCTCACCGAGTCCCCGGTCGAGGGATTTCTGAATGCGGCGATCAAGATCGTGCCCGCCAGAGCGAACAGTGCCGCGGCGCAGATCGCCTACTGGAGAGCGGCCATTGCTTTGCCGCATCCTCACCTGCTGCGCCTTCTCGAGGCGGGATCCTGGCAGCTCGACAGCGGCTCGTTTCTGTTTGTCGTGATGGAATATGCGGAGGAAACGCTGGCGCAAGTCCTGCCTATCCGTGCCCTCACGGCCGACGAGGTCCGAGAGATGCTGGTGCCCACCCTCGAGCTCCTCGGCTCCTTGCACGCCAATCGTCTCGTTCACGGACAGCTCCGCCCGACCAACTTCCTGGTTGTCAATGATCAGCTCAAACTCTCCAGCGACACCATACGGCCTGCCGGGTCATCCGCGGCCATAGAGCGCGCACCTTCCGTTTACGACGCGCCGGAAGTGGAGCTCGGCGGAGCGTTTGCTGCCGGTGATGTCTGGGGCCTGGGTGTGACGTTGATAGAAGCCCTCACCCAACACGCTCCTGCAAGGCGAGAAGACATCGGCGCCTGCCTCGCAAGCTTGAACGTGCCGCCGCCGCTGAGTGACATCATTCGCCGCTGCCTGAGCACGAATCCCGCCGATCGCCCCAGCGTCTCGGATCTCGATGCGCAGCTCAAACCCCGGCGCGAGCCGCCGGCTGAGCTGACCCCTCGAACGGCTCCCGTGCAGACGATGCGGAATGAGCCTGAGCTCTCGGCGATGGCGCCACCGGCTGGAAATGCGATGCGCCAAGTGGCGCGTATCGTCGTCGGGTTGTTGATAGTTCTCGTGTGCGGCTGGGTGGCGGTTCGGCTGCTGATGGGGCGGAACGGGGTTCCGTCGGCGCCGCCGGGTGTACCCGGCAGCCCGCCGACCCTCGATATTCGTCCACAGTCTGCTGCCCCCTTACCCGAGGCTCTCGTCACCAAGCCTGCCTCGAATTCGCCGGCTCCGGAGCCGGCGAGCCGACCCGCTGCTCCGGCAAGCCCGGATGCCGTTGTACATGAGGAGATTCCGCTGGTCTCTCGAGGGTCGAGGGACACCATCCGTGGACAGATCAAAGTCCCCGTACGGGTCACGGTCGACAGCGAGGGCCGGGTCATTCATGCGGCGCTGGAGCGCGTGGGGACGAGCAGGTACTTTGACCGGATAGCGGCCGCGGCAGCGTTGAAATGGACATTCGTCCCCGCTGCAACGCAGCCGCTGCGCCACTGGCGTCTGCGGTTCGAGTTCACACGCGAAGGAACGAACACACGAGCCGAGCCCGTGCAGCAGTGATCGAGTCTGTGCAGGCGCGGAATCTCGATCCTCATGTGCTCCGGCGTGCGGGTGGCCGCACCACGCTCGGCGGGAACGGAACATCCGCGGGCATCCCATATTCATCCGCCCCACCGGGCGTGGCTGCTGCGGTGGCTCGCTTGAACGCCGGGCGCGATTCCACGTTGGCGCGCCAGGCCGCGATCCGCGGAAAATCACTGCTGTCCACCCACACGGCCAGCTTCGCGCCGCGGATGGAGTAGTGCATCATGATGTCAGCGGTCGTGAACTGAGCCCCGCCGAAATATGCATGCTTGCTCAGGAAGTCTTCCATGTAGTCGAAGATGCCAAGTGCCCCGACCGTGATCATCTCGGTTATGTTGCCGCCGGCTCGGTAGCCGCTCGGCAGCTTGTCCACCGTGACGCCCATCGCCTGGGCCACGGTGAACGTCGTGACGAACCGGGCCATTGCCGACCCTTCGGCGAAATGCATCCATTGAACATGGAAAGGATAGTCGGCTGAGTCCACCGACGGCGCGAGCCGGCCCTTGCCGTAGCGGGCCTGCAGCACTTCGACGATCGCACCGGACTCCACGAACAACTCGCCGTCGAGCCGCACCGTCGGCGATACGGGCATCAACGGATGGACTTCCCGAATGGTCACCAGGGACCCGAGGATGTCGCCGCGCTTGAAGACCAACTCGTACGGAATGCTCAGCTCCTCGCACAGCCAGATGACCCGAAAGGACCGCCGTCCTTCGATGTGATAGATGGTCAGTCGCTCGCTCATCGAACAGCTCCCGGCGCTTGCCTCAGTCGGTTGATCACGCACTGCCAAGGGGTTTTCCAATCAAACCAGGTGGCCCGTCCGCAGGTACTCATTCTAACCTCGCCTATGACTATCTCGAGCGGCGCTCCCGCTCCCACTTCTCGAGCTCGCTCAGTTCCTCGACGGTGGCCAGATCCTGCTCCCTCGGCGCCTTGCCCCGGGAGGCACCGAGTTTACCGAACGCATGCTCCAGGGCTCGTTCGAGCTTAGTGGCCGCGCCCTCGATGGCTTCCAGCACAGTCGGCGCTTCACCCGTGGCGACGGCAGAGGGCGCGCCTGCGATTCTGGCCTCGAGAACGCAGCGTTTGTCGCGTGCCCCGTGCTTCGAGCCGTTGGTATCGCTCAGAAATGCCTCGACCTTGACGATCCTGTCCGTGAAGCGCTCTATCGTGTCCGATAGTATGGCTTTGACGCGTCCCGTCACCCCCGCATCACCGGTAATGTTGTGGTCCGAATTCACAATGACTTGCATGTAGCCTCCAGCCCGCTGTATCTCAGTGGCAACTCTCGCACGAACGCCACGATGTTGCGAGTACCGCTCTAAACCCGGCGGCGCAGCTGAGGCTGTGCCGGATGCCCGGGCCACTCACGGTCGGAGGGCATGGCCTGTTCAGGTCCCGGGCCTTGCTGCACGTCGAATCAGGCGCCCGCCGAGAGCGAAGTCGCGCAGCAATCGACTCGCTGCTTCCAGCCCCGCGAGCTCGCTTCGCCCTGACGATCAGCCTACACTGCGTGAGTAGATCCCAGTCGCACCCGTACGACCGGAGGACGCCCCATGAATACGAACACCGACACCTCCACCGGCTCGGGTTCGCTTGCCCCCGGGCAACTTCCATTTCTGGCTCCCTGTCGCTATCCGGGCGCTACGGCGCCCTTCGAGTGGGTTCGGCGCGGGTGGCTGGACCTCCTCGCCGCACCCGGGTTGAGCTTGCTCTATGGGCTGCTGTTCGCAACGCTCAGCGCCCTGCTGGCATGGCTCACCTGGCGGCTCGGCCTCCTGGCGCTGTATGTCGGGCTCGCGACCGGCTTCGTGTTCGTCGGTCCGGTCCTCGCGATGGGCCTATATTCGATCAGCTACCAACTGGAACGCGGCCATCGACCGGCGCTGCTGTTCAGCCTCGAGGAGGGACGGGCACATTTGCGCGATACGTTGGTGTTGGGCCTGTGCCTCTTGATCCTGCTGCTCGTATGGGGACGGGCCGCAATGGTCCTGAGCGTATTGCTCCCGAGTGATGCGGCTCCCGCGCTGCACGACATGATTCCCTATCTGATCGTCGGAACTGTCGTCGGCGCTCTGTTCTGCGCGCTGGTGTTTTGCGCGACCGCCTTCTCCCTGCCGATGCTCCTCGATCGTCGCGCCGACGCGGTCACCGCCGTGATCTCCAGCATCAATGCCACCCTGCGCAACAAACTCACGGCGCTCATCTGGGGGGCGCTCATTGTGGCTGCTGTACTGATCGGCTTCGCCACGATGTTCGTGGGGTTCGTGATCCTGATGCCGCTCCTCGGCCACGCCACCTGGCACGCCTATCGCGCGACTATCGATGCGGAGCGGTGGCCGGCCACCCACGCGTAGCGCGACGCGGGCCCTACAGGATGCCCGGGCGGCCTCGCTACCGCTGCACTGACCCCGACCGAGAGGCGCAGCACGGAGTCGGGGGCTGCCCGTCTGGTTTAGCTGCCAGGCGACCAGCGAGTTTCCTGCGATCGTATTCGGATTGGCTGGAACTTCGATCCCCCGGCCTCTGCGGACGAACGGGAACCCCATCACTTGTCCGGGTCAGGCGTTAGAAATCGGCATTCGGACCCTCCAGCCTCGACCAATTTGTCGTCGAGCGTGGCGAGGGGTAGATCGAGCGCCTCGGCTAACGCAACGTACCAGCCGTCGTAGATTGCGACATTGTGGCGAAGATCCCAGATTCTTTCGGAGAATGCATGGAAAGAATGCAATTCGATCGCGAGTTCCACGAGATCCTCATAAGCCGCGTTCGCCTCCTGCTCCGAGATCTTCTTTGCTCTTTCGAGACGGCGAATGACGCTTGCTGCTTCGACGGGTAAATGCTCGGGCGCGTACAGGCCGCCACTCTGCAAAATCCTCTCTGCCCACGCCCCGTGTGCACTTGTGTCGACGAGTGCCGCCACCACTACCGAGGAATCGACAACGATGCTCAACGTCTATCGGCATCCCGGCTTTTGAGGATTTCCTCAATGGACACTCGGCTCTGTGCCGCCCGCTTCCGCCTTCGAACTTGCTGTAGCCAAGTGTCTATTGACGGACGCGCTACCATGCGTCGCAACTCCGCATGCAGAAATTCCTGCATGGATTTGCCCTGCAACGCAGCCCTAGCGGCAAGTTCGTCCCGTACTTTTTCAGGCACATCACGGATTGTGATTTGAATGCTCATGCAT
>DATEJM010000097.1:0-63771 GCA_035277965.1 Steroidobacteraceae bacterium
GCCTGCACGGCCGCGGGCGCAGGACGCATCGACACTGAGATAAGCAGCCTCCTCGCAGCAGTGATCTGGGGCGGATTTTTTCCTCCGCGCACCCCGAGGAGACTCCCATGCCCCTTTCCCGGAAAGTATCACTGTGCTCGACATTTGCAGCCCAGTGTTTGATCGGCGGCTTCGCTGCGACGACCCAGGCTCAGGCCGACATTCCAGCTTACTTCTTCAATGAGTGGAGCGTCGCGGCGAACTGCACTGAGGCGAACGCCGTGGTCGCCACGGAGGTTGCTCCCGGTCTGCTGTTCAAGATCACGCGAGACTCGGTGACTTCCGACGGCTCCTATGCTTTCACCGCCGAAAGCACACCAACGCAACAGTGGGCCCCCGATTGGAATGGCGTGAAGCTCGCCTATCGCGCGGGCACGCCACTCACCACCCTGCCGGCAGATTTCGAATGCGTGCCCGGGCAGGATCCCAGCACCTCGCCCTTCCTGGCCAACTCCGGCTACGCGCAGTCAGGGGAGCCCTACTACGAGCAGGAGCACTGGTATGGACTTGCCAACATCCAGGGCACGTTGGAGCACGTGCTGGTGTTCCCGCGCAATGTCAGCGGCGCGGCCTCTGCAATCATCGTGCTGGCGTCGGTGAATACCCCCGATACCGTGCAGCTCGATGACGACGGCGTGATACACGGCCGGACTCGATAGAGCCCACCATAGCGATGCAGACACGGGGCGCCCCGCGCCCCTCGTCTACAATGCATGGATGGCCTCGCGCATCGTCCGCGCCGCGGCGGTGTGCGCGGCATTCTTTGGCTGTGTGCCGCAGAGCGCACCGTCTCAGGTAAAAGCCGACATTCCCTGCGGGCAGGTTGCCTGCTCGACCCTCGTCCCGCTGCCGGAGGTGGACGATCGAGCAACGAACGATTGTGCGTACCGGGCAGGCAACCTCTGGTGGGTGGACTATGTGGCTGGCTCCCTGCCGTGGACAGAGCCGCGCCCCGCGAAGCCGGTCGTTGTCGCGATCTTCGACGATGGCGCCTACATCGACCACGAGGATTTGCGCGACCGGCTCTGGACGAACGAGAAGGAAGCGCACGGCCGACCCGGCGTGGACGATGATGGCAACGGCTACGTAGACGACGTTCACGGATGGGATTTCGTAGACGAGAGCCCTGACGTCGCGCCCAAGGGGGTCTGCGCCAGCGGCGTCAGTCACGGGACCCTGATGGCCAGCCTCGTGGCGGCTACCCGCAACAACGGGGTCGGCATCGCCGCACCAGGTTCGGAAGGCGCACGGGTGATGATTCTCCGGGTCGTCGGTTGCCAGCCTGGTCGCGATACCCGGGCGGATCCGGCCCGCCTGGTCCGGGCATTGGACTATGCGACCCGGATGGGGGCCCGGATCCTGAGTTTCAGCTCCCACTGGAACATCACGACGCCGGAGCTGGACGCTGCTTTCGCGGAGATAGCCGACCGGCGCGACTCGCCGCGGGCGGCTCTCGTAGTGGCTAGCGTGCCAAACAAAGGCGAGCTGGCCGCTGGCTATCCCGCCGCGTACGCCTTTAGGCGTATTGTCCGGGCGATCCCGATCGGGAACGACGACATGATCTCCCCCGGCACGAGCCCGGCTCCCGAGGGGATCAATCTGGGTGCGCCCAGCGCGTGCGTGATTGGCGCTGGCAAGCCGCCGGATGGGTACCGCCTGGTGCAAGGAAGCTCCAATTCGACGGCAATTCTGGCGGGCCTCCTAGCCGGCATCTGGGCAACCCAGCCCTATGCTAAATTGAGCGTCGACGAATTCCTGGCCAAAGTCGTAGAAGGGCGGATGTTAAAAACGCCACGTCGTTCGAAGCCTGGGTCACGGACGCCATATGTCAAAGGTGTACCGTTGGCTGATGCCTGCCTTCTAGCGACAACGCGGCGGAGCGCGCGGGTTTGTCGCGAGTCGGTATCGCATCAGGAACCGCGCCAATGACTTACACCGAAGCACCACCGGCGGAAAACGGCGCTGACAAGGGGCTTGAAAGGGGCGATTTGTCCCTCGTCGAGGCAGTCGCCGAGCGGACCAGCCTCCAGGATCAACTTTATCTGAGATATCGGCGGCCCTTGTTGCAGGTATTCCTCCACAGGCGCATTGCCCGCGATGCCGCGGACGATCTGCTGCAGCGTACGTTCCTGCAGGCGATCAAAAAGATTCGCACGGAAGGGCTGGATGACCCGAGCAACCTTGGAGGCTATCTGTATCGCACGGCTTGCAAGCTCGCGACGGCCTACTGGCGCGGCGAGCTGTCACGACGGCATGAAAGCGACCGGGAGCTGCTGACCAATTTGAAGGATGAGACGCTGTCGCTCGAAGAGCGCCTGGATCACGAGCAACTGGCCAAGTGCGTGCGCGATTTGATGGTGCACTTGCCGGTGCAGCGGGATCGCGAGGTCTTGGTGCGCTTCTATCTCCAGGAGGAGCCGAGGACGGCGATCCGCGAATCGCTGCAGTTGACGGACATGCAGTTCAACCAGGTCCTGTGGCGCGCCCGGCAGCGGTTTGGTGACATCCTGCGACGCCACGGCGTCGCGCTTGGCGAAGGAGAGCCGGTGCACACGGCATCGGGTTAGAGGGAGCTATGGATCACTTCCAATATAAGAAGAATCAGACAGCGGCCGACTACGTCGCCAACGGGCTCGATGAGAGCACACAGGAGGCATTCGAGCTGCACATGATGGATTGCACCGAGTGCGTGCAGGATGTCGAAACCTGGCGGGCGGTGAAAGCGGAGCTGAGGAGCGCACCGCCGCGCAGGCAGGGGCGCTCGGCGGTGGTCGCGAGCCCGGAACTGCAGGGCTGGCGCCTCGCAGCTTCCCTGGCTGGCGTGGGCCTCCTCGGCCTCGCGGGCGGCTGGCTGGGAAAGTCGGCCCAGACGCCGGATCTCGATTCCACTCAGACGGTGTTGTTCAACATGCCGGCGGTGAGTCGGGGCGGCGATGAGTGCATCCCCGTCAAACTGGCACCGGATACGCGTGTGGTTCTGTTGCGGGTGCCGGGACTGGCGCGCGAAACGCAGCTGTTGGCCCTGGACTCCGAGAAACGACCCCTCGCGAGCAGTCGCTACGGCGTCCGGCAGCAGCCCGACGGCAGTCAGCTCATGCGACTGGATGCCGATCTCGTTCGGAACCGCCCGGTGTATCTGGAGAGTCACCACGGCGGCAGCTCGAGCGAGCCGATCGGGTGCCTGACAGCTGCGAGTGCGCCATAGCGCGTTCGCCGGCTGCACCGAACCGGCGACTCGCACCGTTCGCGATCTACCCGCACGCTCGAGCCAGGCTGCAAGGCCAACACCCCAATACTCAGGCGAGCGGCAGCTCCGCCAGGCGCTCGCCCTGGCGGCGCAGGAAGGGGCCAAATCCAAGCCGGTCATAAAGATCGCCCAGCGCCCGCACGTCGGGCAGACGCCGCCGCAATGCATCCGGCCCCACTTCGAGCTGCATGTCGCAGATGATCTTCGTGAGCTGCCGCGCAAGAAAGGCCGAGTCGCGATGCTCGCGCAGCTTGTCGATCAACGTCCGGCACCCGCGCAGGCCGAGACACGTCACCCGTCCCAGATTGGCGTAGAGCTCATCGAGAGATGCGAACTCCCGCATCAAGGCGCGCGCGGTCTTCGGTCCGATCCCGGGCACGCCCGGAATGTTGTCCACGTCGTCGCCTGTCAGGGCGAGATAGTCCGCGAAGCGCTCCGGAGCCACTCCGAAGAACCGCTCGATGTCGTGATAGCCGAACTGCCCACGCGACCCGTAGTCCCAGAACAGATCGCCGTCGCGCATGAGCTGGGCGAGGTCCTTGTCGCGGGTTATGAAGGCCGACCGTACCCCCTGCGCGCGCATCACGGACGCGAGTGTGCCGATGATGTCGTCTGCCTCGTATTCCGGACTCGTGAATACCGACAGGCCCAGACACCGGCACACTTCCCTGCAGCGCTCGAACTGTATGGCCAGATCGGCCGGCGCGGGCTCGCGGTTGGCCTTGTACGGCGGATAAATCCGGTTACGGTAGGAAGTCGCCAAGCGCTGATCAAATGCAACCGCAACATGACTCGGCCGCACCCGCTCGAGCAGATCGCCCAGGAAGCGCGCAAAGCCAAACACCGCATGCACGGGGCGGCCATCGCTATCGGTCATGTCGGGCAGCATCGAGTGGTAGGCCCGGAAGACGTAGACGGACGCGTCGATGAGGAAAATCACGAGGTACGGGCCGCGCGACCCGGGCCGCGCAGCCTCACAGCCAGTGCTGGATGCGATGGTGGAGCGGGCTCGAGCGCGGAAAATGCGCGAGGAGATATTCCATCTGGTCGGCCAGGACGCGCCGCCCCTTGAGGAAGATGTATTCCGCGTAGGTCGGCGTGAATGGCACCGCGATGAGCTGCATCTTCGCCTGCTCCGGAGTCCGCGAGGCCTTCTGATTGTTGCAGCGGCGGCAGGCCGTCACGACGTTCGTCCAGGTGTCGCGGCCTCCTTGACTGAAGGGCCGGATGTGGTCGCGCGACAGCTCCCGCGAGGGAAAGCGCATCCCGCAATACATGCACAGATAGGCGTCTCGCCGGAACAACGTCTGGTTGTTCAACGGCGGCAGATAGTCGTGACGGGTGTTACCGGGATTGCCGGTGTGGCCCACGGTGGCGACGATGGAGTTGACCTCCAGCACCGTGCGGTTGCCGGTCCGGGCATTGACACCCCCGAACAGCTGGTAGAGCGGGGATCCGCAGGTATAGGCGACCTGTTCCTGATGGTACAGTCGCGCCGCCTCCTTGTAGTCGATCCACTCGAGGGGCATGCCGGCCACGTCCGCGCGCAGGACGAGCTGCGAAAGACCGCGCGACCCGGGGGTGGCGACGATCCGCAGATCCTCGTGGTAGCCGTGGTCGGCGCGCTCGAGATCGATGCCCGCCGGACTGCGCGGGGCGGCCTGCCGCTCCGCGACCTGGGTCGATGCGGGTGCGTGACTCGTTTCCATGGGTGATCGCAGCATGCGCGGTGTAAGATAAGGTAGTTTTGAAGAAGAATCCAACGTCGCAACGTCTTAATTCGGTTGAGGATTCCCCATCGCGTGCCAGCCCAGGCGCGCGCCGAACCCCATTTTCGAGAGGCCGTGCATGCCTGTAACCATCGGTGCGCTCCGCGAAAGCTCGCCCCAAGAAACGCGCGTCAGCCTGGTTCCCGAGGTCGCCGACAAGTTTGCCCAGAGTGGGGCGCGGCTGCTCATCGAGCGCGGCGCGGGGCAACGCGCCCAGTTTCCCGATTCGACATATAAGAGTGTCACGTGGGCGGACTCCGCAGCCAGCGTACTGGAGCAAGCTGACATCCTCCTTACGGTGCAACCGCTCTCTGTGGAGCAGATCGGCAGGCTCAAGAGCGGCGCGGTCGTGATCGGGTACATGCAGCCTCATGCCCGCCACGCAGAGGTGGCCGCCCTCAAGAGCCGCGGCATCACCAGTTTCGCCATGGAGCTCGTGCCCCGCATCTCGCGGGCGCAGTCGATGGACGCGCTGTCTTCGCAGGCGGCGATCGCCGGCTACAAGGCCGTCCTGATCGCTGCCAGTCACCTGCAGAAATTCCTTCCGATGCTGACGACCGCCGCGGGCACTATCCGTCCGGCACAGATGCTCATCATCGGAGCCGGCGTCGCCGGCCTGCAGGCGATCGCGACTGCGCGCCGGCTGGGAGCGGTCGTCGAAGCCTACGACGTGCGATCCGCGACCCGGGAGCAGGTCAAATCGCTGGGTGCCAAGTTCGTCGATACCGGCGTGAGCGCAGAAGGGTCCGGCGGGTACGCTCGCGAGCTGACGGCGGAGGAGAAGGCCAAACAGCAGGAGGTCCTCGACTCCCGCATCGCGGCCGTTGATTCGGTCGTCACGACGGCGTCGGTACCGGGACGGCCGGCGCCCAAGATCATTTCGCGCGCCGTCGTGGAACGGATGCGCCCCGGCTCGGTGATCGTGGACATCGCCGCCGAGCAAGGCGGCAATTGCGAGCTCACCCGCCCCGGGGAGATCGTCGAGCACAATGGCGTCAAGATCGTCGGCGCGGTCAATCTGCCTGCCGAGCTGGCCTACAACGCCAGCGAGATGTACGCCCGCAATCTGCTCAACTTCCTGAAGCCGGCGGTGAACCAGGGCGAGCTCAACATCGACTGGAACGACGAGGTATTCGCGCAATCGTGTCTGACACATGCCGGACAGATCAAACACGAGGCGACACGCAAGGCACTCGAAGGCTAGACGCCGCCCAGAACAATTATTTCCAGGAGCAGATCATGACGGGGATGGTAGCACTGTACATTTTCATGCTGGCCGCGTTCACCGGCTATGAGGTGATCTCGCGCGTGCCGGTGATCCTCCATACGCCGCTGATGTCCGGATCGAACTTCGTGCACGGCATCGTGCTGGTGGGCGCGATGGTGGCCCTCGGCTCGGCGCATACGCCGCTCGAGAAGACGATTGGCTTCGTCGGAGTATTGCTCGCCGCCGGCAATGCCGTCGGCGGCTACGTCGTGACGGAACGGATGCTCGAGATGTTCAAATCGAGCGGCGCCCGGGCCAAGAAGACGGGATCGCACTGATGACCGACGTCACTTCGAGCTCGGTGCTGACCCCGGCAACCATCATCCAGGCGAGCTACTTCGTCACGGCCGTGCTGTTCATTCTCGGCCTGAAGCGCATGAGCTCCCCTGTCACCGCCCGCAGCGGCATCCTATGGGCGGGTGCGGGCATGTTGGTCGCGACGATGGTTTCGTTCGCGTATCCCGGCATGACCAACTACCACCTGATCCTGGCCGCGATCAGCGTGGGCGGCATTTTCGCGTGGGTGACCGGCAAACGGGTCGCCATGACGAACATGCCGCAGATGATCGCGCTCTACAATGGCATGGGCGGCGGAGCCGCCGCGGCCATCGCGGCCGTGGAGCTCTACAGCGGTGAGACTCAGACCTATGCCGGCTCGACGCTCGCCGTGGTGGGCGGCATCATCGGCGCGGTCTCCTTCAGCGGCAGCGCGATCGCCTTTGGCAAGCTGCAGGGGCTGATCAACCGCAGCCTGCGTTTCACGGGTCAGCAAGTCCTCAACTTGATCCTGCTCGCGGCCGCCGTGCTGCTTGGCGGACTGGTGGCCGCGCATGCCAACAGCTCGCCCGCCCTCGTGAGCTCGTTCTTCGTGCTCGCCCTGGTCCTGGGCCTGACGATGACGCTGCCGATCGGCGGCGCCGACATGCCGGTCGTGATCTCGTTGTACAACGCCCTCACCGGTCTCGCGGTCGGCTTCGAGGGCTTCGTCCTCAACAACGCCGCGATGATCATCGCGGGCACGGTCGTCGGCTCCGCCGGCACGCTGCTCACGCAATTGATGGCGCGGGCCATGAATCGATCGCTCGGCAACGTGCTGTTCTCCGGTTTCGGCGATACAGGCGGTGCGGCGACGGGCGAGGTCACGGGCAGCCTGAAGCCGATCGAGGCATCCGACGTGGGTGTCATGATGGCGTTCGCGCAGAAAGTGATCGTCGTTCCCGGATACGGCATGGCGGTCGCGCAGGCGCAGCACAAGATCTGGGAGCTGTGTCAGCTGCTCATCGATCGCGGCGTCACCGTCAGGTTCGCCATCCATCCGGTCGCGGGTCGCATGCCGGGACACATGAACGTGCTGCTGGCCGAAGCCGGTGTGCCCTACGATCTGATCGCCGACCTCGATGAGATCAACTCGGAGTTCGAAACGGCGGACGTAGCGCTGATCATTGGCGCGAATGACGTCGTGAATCCCGTGGCGCGCACCGACAAGTCCAGCCCCATCTACGGCATGCCGATCCTCAACGCCGACAAGGCGAAGAACGTCATCGTGATCAAGCGTGGCAAGGGCGCGGGCTTCTCCGGAATAGAGAATGCCCTCTTTTACCTCGACAACACGCGCATGCTGTACGGCGACGCTCAGAAGGCGGCCGCCGAGCTGATTCAGTCGATCAAGGCGGTCGGCTAGTATGGCCGTCATGTCGGTGCGCCACTTCCTTGCCTCGGTAGTGGCCACGGTTGCCTTGCTGGCCGGTGCAACGGCGGCTGTCGCCGCGGCGCCGGCCGATGACTCTGCGCGACGGCCGCAAACCGTGACGGACGTGCTGGCCGCCTCGACGGCTGCAGACTGGGCGCCTCTGGATCCACAGAACACGCTGTACGTGGAGCTTCCGCAGGGCCGCGTCGTGATCGCGCTGGACAGGCAATTCGCACCGCATCACGTGGCGAACATCGAGGGGCTGGCTCGCGAGGGCTACTACGACGGACTGGCCATCATTCGCGCGCAAGATAACTATGTCGTGCAATGGGGTGACCCGGAGTCGAAGCGTCCAGTACGCAACGCGCAACGAACGATTCCCGCGGAATTCGAGCGCACCTCCAGAGGCGTGACGTTCACGAATCTTCCCGACCAGGACACGTATGCGCCGGAAATCGGCTTCGCCGACGGCTTCGCGGCCGCGCGCGACTCGAAGCTGGGGCGAGCGTGGCTGGTGAACTGCTACGGCATGGTGGGGGCGGGACGCGACAACGACGTGGACAGCGGCGGCGGACGCGAGCTGTATGTCGTGATCGGGCAGGCCCCCCGTCACCTCGATCGTAACGTGACGCTGGTCGGACGGGTTGTGCAGGGAATGGAGCTGCTATCGACCCTGCCGCGCGGCAGCGGCCCCCTGGGCTTCTACGAGAAGCCCGAACAGCGCGTGCCCCTGAAGTCAGTCCGTGTAGCGGCCGATGTGCCGGAGGCCCAGCGCACGGATCTCGAGATCCTGCGCACGGACACTCCAACGTTCGCTGCCTACGTAGAAGCGCGCCGCAACCGGCACGAGGAATGGTTCAAGGTGCCGGCAGGTCACGTCGACGTTTGCAACATCCCCCTGCTGGCGCGTCCGCGCAGCGGCGCAACACCCAAGTAGGTCACTTCCCGGGGCGTCGCTGCTGCATGCGTTGCTGCATGCGCTCCATCCGGCGCTCGCGCATCTGTTGAATCATGTTCTGCCGCTCGGCCGGCGATGCCCGCCGCCACTGCTCGCGCAACATCTGCCTGCGCTCTGGCGGGAGCTGCTGAAAGCGACGGAAATTCTGTCTCACGGCAGCTTGCTGGCCCGGTGGCAGGGACTGGAAATTCTGCCATCGCTCGCGCAGCTGCCTGCGCTCGTCCGGGGGCAGCGAGCGCCAGTGTTGGAAGCGCTGCCGCGCCTGCGAACGCTGGTCGGGCGACATCCCGAGCCAACGCTGGCTGCCCCGAGCCAAAGCCTCCTGCCGCTGCGGAGGCAGGCTGCTCCACTGATCGCCGAAACGGCCGAGCAGCTTCTGTTGCTGCGGAGACAGGCTCGACCAGCTCACGCCGGCGGCATTCTGAGCGGGTGGAGGCGGCGGCTGCTGGGCAAAACACGGCCCCGCCACCATGAGTAGCCATGCCAGCACCACCGAACGCATCTCAATCATTATTCTGCACCCCGGCCGGTCCGGATGGCTTTGCGGCATCCGGCTTGGTACCCGCCTTCGCGGGCGAATCGGTCGTCTTCGCGACCTTTGCGATATCCGTCCGTGCGAGGTAATCGATCCAACTTCCATCCGCGGCGGCCGAGGACTCGTCCCCGGCATCCAGGGTTCCGAGAAACTCGAGCAGGTCGGCGTCCGCCGGGTCGTTCCCCTGGGGAGCCGGATCCCCCGCGATCGCCGTGTTGAGGACCAGCGCCGCGCAGGCGAGGAGACCCGGTCCCCAGCGCGGCATCAAGTGCTCGTCCCGACCGATGCGTCTGGCTGTCCCGCCGCGTCCGCTTGCTGTCCCGCCGCCCACTCATAGAACGACGCGCCCTCCGATCCCTCGACCAGATCCATCGCCTCGCCGTCCGCCAACAAATCCATATCCTCCACCGTCGAATGTCCACCCTCCATCACGGGCAGCTCTCCCTGCGGAGCGTGGGGCCACCAGACCAGAGCGATTACCACCGCAGTGGCGACAGCTCCCGCGGCTGGCATGGCGATCAACCGCGTCCACGCCCAAGGACGGTGCTCGGCGTGCGCCACGGCAGCGTGCCGCGCCTGATTCAAACGTGAGCGCACGCGTCCGTCGACCCGGGTTACGCTCTCTTCGAGCACCCGTCGAGCCTGCTGCTCGAACGCACTCGGCGAATCGGAATTCGCGCTCATGTCCAGAAATCCCCTAACTGCACGCGCAGGGCCTGCAACGCGCGAAAATAATGCGTCTTGACGCTTCCCTCCGAGCAACCCATCGCCGTCGCAGTCTCGGCAACGTCGAGTCCCTCCAGGGTTCTCAGCATGAACACCTGCTGCTGGCGTCGCGGCAGTCCCTCGATCGCTCGCTGCAGGGCCTGCATGGCCTCGTCGATCTCGAGCCTGCGCACCGGTAACGGATCAGGACTCGGCGCCTCGGCGATCGGGTCCTGCTCTTCGTCGTCGGCATCCTGGCGGAACGGCAGCCAGGCCATCACCCGGCCGCGGACCGTGCGGCGCCGCTGCATGTCCCGGATCCGGTTCTCGAGAATACGGTAGAACAGGGGCTTCCATTCTTCCATCGGCCGGTCCGCGTAGGCGCGCGCAAGCTGCAGCATCGCATCCTGCACGGCATCGAGCGCATCGTCCTCGTGACGAAGCGCCGCCTGCGCAATTTTGAAAGCCTTCAGCTCCACGCCGGCCAGAAACTGGTTCAGCGCACGCGATGGGCTATTTGTCGTCGAAGTCGACTGTTCCACGTCGCCGTGTCGTGCGGCCGGCATGCTATAAGGCGACGCGAGAGTAGCAAACCCGGACATGGGACGTATAACGCACGTGGCGGCGCGCCGGTTGACTCTCTCCATATCTCGTAAGTCTTTGAATTTCAAAAACTGATGGCTGCAGCCAAGGTCTTCCGCGTCGCTCTCGACGTGCCGCTGCGCCGCCTTTTTGACTATTTGCCGCCCCGGGCGGCGACGGCGTCCCCGGTCCTATCGGAGGCGCCGCTCGGGATGCGAGTCCGCGTGCCCTTCGGGCGGCAGCGACTGATCGGCGTCGTCATCGAGACCGCGGAGTCTTCCGATGTGCCCGAGGATCGGCTCAAGCCCATCCTGGAGGTGTTGGATCCGCGTCCGGTCTTCGATGCCGCGGCGCTGGAGCTGCTGAGCTGGTCGGCTGAGTACTACCACCATCCCGTCGGCGAGGTCGTCACGACTGCTCTGCCCAAGGCGCTGCGCTTCGGCGGGAAGCTCATGGCGGTGCACGAGCGCTGGGTCGCGACCGCTGAAGGGCGAGAAGCCCGGGAGAAAGGCGAGCCCCGCCGGGCTCCGAAACAGCGGGAGCTGCTCGAATATCTGACTCAGCACGGCGCCCTCTCGGCGGATGTCCTGACAGCGCGGATGCCTGCCTGGCGCGACGCGGCGCGCGCCCTGTCGTCCCGAGGTTGGATCGCTTCCATCGAGATGACATCGGAGACGTCGGACGCAACACCAACCGTCAGGACGCAAGGACCGCCTCTCGGCTCGGACCAGGATGTTGCCGTCACGGCTGTTGGTCAAGCTCTCGGTAAGTTCGGCGCCTTCGTGCTTCACGGCGTTACGGGCAGTGGCAAGACAGAGGTGTATCTGCGCCTGATCGAGCAGGTATTGGCCCGCGGACAGCGGGCGCTGGTTCTCGTCCCCGAAATTGGACTGACGCCGCAGCTCGTGGGGCGTTTCGAGCAGCGGTTCGATACACCGATGAGCGTGTTGCATTCGGCGCTCACCGACCACGAGAGGCTCGTCGCCTGGCGCGCAGCCTTCACCGGCGCGGCCCGCATCGTGCTTGGAACACGCTCTGCGATTTTCGCGCCCGTCCCCAATCTCGGCATCATCGTCGTGGACGAGGAGCACGATGCCTCCTTCAAACAGCACGAGGGCGGTTTCCGCTATTCGGCGCGTGACCTGGCCATCGTCAGGGCGCAGCGTGCGCAGATTCCCGTCATGCTCGGCTCCGCGACTCCCGCTCTGGAGACGCTCAACAACGCCATCACGGGCCGCTATACCCGCTTGTCCCTGCCAAGGCGGGCCGCGCAGGCACAACCTCCCCGCGTAGCACTCATCGATCTGCGCGCGAATGCCCTGCAAGCCGGCATCTCGACCGCTGCGATACAAGCAATCGAGAGGCACCTGCGGGACGACGGCCAGGTGCTGGTGTTCCTCAACCGGCGAGGCTATGCACCGACCCTGTTATGTACCGCGTGCGGTTGGTCGGCACCCTGCCGGGACTGCGATGCCCGCATGACGGTGCATCTGGGAGCGAACCGGCTGCGCTGCCACCATTGCGGCGCGGACGAGCCCCTGCCCGTCCGTTGCCCCCAGTGTGGCTTCGCCACGAAACCCGTGGGACAAGGAACGGAGCGCGTGGAGGAAACCCTGGCCAAACTCTTCCCAACAGTGCCGCTCGTACGCCTGGACCGGGACGTGGTGAGACGCAGGTCGGACATGCAGGAGGCCATGCGCAGGATGGCCTCCGGCGAGGCCCGCATACTCGTGGGCACTCAGATGGTGACGAAGGGCCACGACTTTCCCAACGTGACGCTCGTTGTCGTCTTGAACGCGGACCAGGGGTTGTTCAGTACCGATTTTCGCGCACCCGAGCGTCTCGCGCAGACCATCATCCAGGTGGCGGGCCGTGCGGGACGCGGCAGCCGCCCGGGAGAGGTGCTGATTCAGAGCGAGTTTCCGAGTCATCCGCTGCTCCTGAGTCTGATCACGGAGGGTTACGATGGGTTCGCTCGAACGGCGCTCGCCGAGCGCGAGGCCGCTGCGTGGCCGCCGTTCAACCGGCTGGCGGCCTTGCGCGATTCGGCCCCGGATCCCCAGACGGCACTCGCCTTTCTCGTCGAGGCGCGAAAGATCGCTCATCCAGCGTCCGGGGTGCGGCTGCTGGGGCCTGTGCCGGCGGCCATGGCCAAGCGCGCTGGCAGGCACCACGCGCAGTTGCTCGTCGAGAGCGCGGATCGGGCGGCACTGCACCGCTTCCTGGACGAATGGTTGCCGCAGATCGAGCCGCTGCCGAGCGCCAAGCGAGTGCGGTGGGCGCTCGACGTCGATCCGATTGAGCTCTTTTGACCCCGGGATCGGACTCCTGTCACGACCCCGGCACATCTGTGCCTGGGCTGACATTCTTCGATCGATACACGAGCTAAGGTAGACTCGCGCGACTTGCGTACATCGCCGACGGACTCGCCAGATCCCTTGAAGCAGCAACTAGAGCATCTCCTGCTGGCCGCCCTGCAGAAGCTGGCCGGGGGTATCCTGCCCGCCGTCCCCGAGCCTTCGGCCATCGGCGTGGAGCGCACCCGGGATGCTCAACACGGAGACTTCGCCACGAACATCGCCTTGCGGCTTGCGAAGCCCGCCAGGCGCAACCCGCGCGAGCTGGCACAGGCGATCGTCGCCGCTCTGCCGCCCAGCCCACTCGTCGCTCGCACGGAGATTGCGGGCGCCGGCTTCATCAACTTCTTCCTGGCCCCGGGCGCCTATGCGAGTCAGCTCGCCGGCATTCACGAGCTCGGCGATCGCTACGGGCTCAGCCAGACGGGCCGAGGCAAGCGGGTCCTGGTGGAATTCGTGTCGGCGAACCCGACAGGGCCGCTGCACGTCGGCCACGGCCGTCAGGCAGCCTACGGTGCGACGCTGGCCAACATGTTGGCGGCCGCAGGGTTCGATGTGCAGCGGGAGTACTACATCAACGATGCCGGCCGTCAGACGGACATCCTCGCGGTCAGCACCTGGGTGCGTTACCTGGAGCTGGCGGGCGCGCGGATTCCATTCCCGGAAAACGGCTATCGTGGCGACTACGTGCGCAGTATCGCGGAACGATTGCGCGACCGGGTCGGACAGGACCTGGTCCGCCCCCCCGTGGCCGTCCTCGCAGATCTGCCCCAGGACGCTCCGGCAGGCGATAAAGAGCTCTACATCGACGCGTTGATCGAGCGGATGCGCCGGCTGATCGGCGCAGACGAGTTCCGCGGCGTGCTGGAGCTGTCGCTCGAGCAGATGCTCGCTGACATTCGCGACGATCTGCGGCAGTTCGGAGTCGAGTTCGATCGTTGGTACTCCGAGAAGTCGCTGGGGGACAGCGGCGCGATCGACCGCGCCCTCGAGCGCCTGAAGCAGCAAGGCCGCCTGTACGAGAAGGACGGAGCGACCTGGTTCCGCGCAACCGAGTTCGGCGATGAGAAGGATCGCGTCGTGGTCCGGGAGAACGGTCAACGGACCTACTTCGCTTCGGACATCGCGTATCACCTGGACAAGCGCGAACGGGGCTTCGACCGCCTGGTAGACATATTGGGCGCCGATCATCATGGATACGTGGCGCGGGTCAGAGCGGGCCTGGAAGCGATGGGCGAGCCGGGCGACTGTCTCGAGGCCAACCTGATTCAGTTCGTGAGCCTGTTTCGGGGCGGCGAGAAGGTCTCGATGGGCAAGCGCGAGGCCCAGTTCGTGACGCTGCGCCAGCTGCGCGAGGAAGTCGGCAACGATGCCTGCCGGTTCTTCTACCTCATGCGCAGTCACGACCAGCACCTCGACTTCGATCTCGAGCTCGCCAAATCGCGCACGAACGAGAATCCGGTGTACTACATCCAGTACGCGCACGCCCGGGTGGCCAGCGTCATGAAGCAGCTCGCCGCCCGTGGGCTCGAGCTCGACCTGGCGGCCGGCCTCGCAGCGGGCAGCCGGCTCACGGGTGACCACGAGCAGGCGGTTCTGCAATCGCTGGTGCGTTACCCGGAGGTGCTCGAGCAGGCGGTGGCGAACCGGACGCCGCACACGTTGGTGCATTACCTGCGGGAGGTGGCGAATGCATTTCATACCTACTACAACGCGGAGCAGTTCATCGTGAGCGATGCGAGTCTGCGCAATGCGCGCCTCGCGCTCATCGGGGGTGTGCGGCAGGTGATCCGCAATGGGCTGTCGCTGCTCGGTGTCTCGGCACCCGAGGCCATGTGATGGCCAGGGCCAGCGCACGTGACTACAAGACAATCAGCCGGCGTCCGCTGGATGTCGGACGGTACCGGGAGCTCGGGATCGGCGTGGTGGCCGGGTTGGTGATGGCGATCGGCGCCTACGGGTACTGGCAATCGCGCCACGCCGTCGCACACGAGAAAGTCGAGTCCGCCCCGCACCCCGACCCGCACCGCGCCGCACGCGTGGATCCGGACGACCCCGCGACGGCGGGCTCCGGCCAGAAGTACGACTTCTACGAAATGTTGCCCAACTTCGAAGTCGTCGTCCCGGAGCGCGACAAGGAGGTCAAGCGCGACCTCCCCGCCGCAGCGCGTATCGACCGGCCGGGCGTGTATGTGCTACAGGTCGGGTCCTATCGGAACGAGTCGGATGCGGCGCGCGTCAAGCAGAAGCTCGCGGTGTTGGGTATCGGCTCCAACGTGCAGCGGGTCGCAGTCGATACGGACGTGTGGCATCGAGTACGGATCGGTCCGATCACGAAGCTCGACGAGCTCAACAAGACGCGGCGGCAGTTGCAGGGGGCAGATATCGATGCGCTGGTGATACGGGTGGGGGACTAGGACGAGATCCGCCTCGCTGGCATTCTTGCCTGCGCCGTTCCTAGCCACGACGCACGGTCCGCTATGGTAGTGAGTGAGCTGGGATGACTGACGTGACCATTCGCGCGAGATGGCCGGGACAGGTGCTGGGAACGCTGCTCGCGTTCGGCACGACGGCCATCGGCTTGCTCGTGCTCGGGCGACGGGACTATCCAAACCTGCACACGATACTGGACACAGGCGCGTGTGTGTTGTCCGGCATCCTCGCGCTCTTGCTGTGGGATATCGGTGCGCGAACGCGGCAGCCATTCCCACGGTGGCTGGCCATCAGTTTTGGCGTTGCCGGCCTGTTCGAATTCGTTCATGCGCTGGTCACGGTGGAGTGGTTCGGGCTGCTGGCGCCCATCGCGCGCGCGCAGACGGTCTTGCGACCCGCAACGTGGCCCATCGCCGCGTACGTACGCCCTATCGGAATCGGCTGGTCAGTCTGGCTGCTGCTGCGCGGCCGGCAACACGCCGCGGCTCTGGCACCCGTGCTGTTGATCTCGAGCCTGCTCCTGTTCCCCGTGTTCTATTGGCTGCCGCGTTACACCGCCCCCACCTGGCTCGACGTGACGCGTCCATGGCTGGTCGGCGTTCCGCTGCTGTGGGTTGCGGTCGGCTGGACCTGCTGGCGGCACCGATCCGTGGACCGGCTCTTGCCGGTACTGGCCCTCATGTCGGCCGTGTTGTTTTGCGGTCATGTATGCATGCTGTATTCGCGGGCGCCGCACGATACGCAGGCGATGGCCGCGCATTTGGGAAAGATCGCCGGGTTTCTGGTGCTGCTGCTGGCGCTGATGCACATGGCGGCCGACGAGATGCGTGAGCGCATTCAAGCGCAACAGGCCCTGGCACAGCTCAATGAAGGCTTGGAGCGGCGCGTCGCGGAACGCACGGCGCAGTTGCAGGTCAGTTACCAGCTGACCCGCGCCATCATCGATACCGCGCTGGATGGCGTGATCGTCATGGACCATAACGGTCGCATCACGGAGTTCAACCCGGCAGCAGAGCAGATCTTCGGACATCGCCGCGGCCAGGCGGTCGGACAGTTGCTGGCCGAGACGATCATCCCCGCCGCGTGGCGCGCGCAACATACGCGCGGATTGGAACGCTATCTGGCGAGCGGCGAAGCCCCTGTCCTGGGCCGCAGACTCGAGCTCACGGGGTCGCGGATCGACGGTGCCGAGATACCGGTCGAGCTGAGTATCAACCGGATGCCGGGAGACGGTCCGCCGCTGTTTGCAGGCTTTCTGCGGGATATCTCCGAACGTAAGCGGGAAGAGGCGCTGCGCGCCACCTACGCGGCGATCGTCGAATCATCGGATGATGCGATCATCAGCAAGACCCTGCAGGGCATCATCACCAGCTGGAACGGCGGCGCCGAGAAGCTGTTCGGCTACACCGCTTCCGAGGCCATCGGGCAACCGATGCGGATGCTCGTTCCCGCCGACCGCACGGAGGAAGAGCCCCGCATCCTGGCACAACTGGCAGCGGGTCGCAGCATCGATCATTTCGAGACCGTGCGCGTCGGGAAAGACGGCGCCCGCATCGATGTCTCCGTGACCATCTCACCGCTGAAAAACGCGCAGGGCGAGATCATCGGCGCATCGAAGATCGCCCGCGATGTGGGCGAGCGCAAACGCTCCGAGCGCAAACTGCAGATGCAGCTCGCCCGACTGAATCTGCTTGGACAGATCACGCGAGCGATCGGCGAGCGTCAGGACCTGGCCAGCATTCTCCAGGTCGTGGTGCGCACGTTGGAAAATGAGCTGCCCCTCGATTTTGGGTGTGTCTGCCTGCACGACCCGGTGGACGCGGTCCTGAGCGTCGCGTGCGTGGGAGTGCGAAGCGCCGCGCTGGCGATGGAGATGGGCATGCCGGAGCATGCGCGCGTCGCCATCGATCAGAACGGGCTGTCGCGCTGCGTGCGCGGGCAGCTGGTCTATGAGCCGGAAATAGACGCGGTGCAGTTCCCATTTCCCCGGCGGCTCGCGAACGGTGGGCTGTGCTCGCTGGTGGCCGCTCCCCTGATGATCGAAAGCAAGGTGTTTGGCGTGCTGATCGCGGCGCGCCGGGAGCGGCACGGCTTTAGCAGCGGAGAGTGCGAGTTCCTGCGTCAGCTGAGTGAGCATGTCGCGCTCGCCGCACAGCAGGCGGAGACTCACGCGGCGCTACAGCGGGCATACGAGGACCTGCGCCAGACACAGCAGGCGGTGATGCAGCAGGAGCGTTTGCGCGCGCTCGGGCAGATGGCGAGCGGCATCGCGCATGACATCAACAACGCGATTTCGCCGGTTACGCTCTACGCGGAATCGCTGCTCGAGCACGAAACCCAGCTGAGCTCACGCGCGCGAGGTCAGCTGCAGACCATTCTGCGGGCCATCGACGATGTCGGTCAGACGGTCGCGCGCATGCGTGAATTCTACCGCCAGCGCGAGCCGCACCTGGCGCTCGCGCCCATACAGATCAATCGCTTGGTCCAACAGGTCGTGGATCTCACCCGCGCTCGCTGGAGCGATATGCCTCAACAGCGCGGCATCGTGATCGAGCTGCGGACCGAGCTCGCCCCCGATGTGCCCGCACTCATGGGCGTGGAAAGCGAAATCCGCGAGGCGCTGACCAACCTGATATTCAACGCCGTGGATGCGATGCCGGAAGGGGGCGGCCTCAGTCTGGTCACGGGCGGCATCGCTTCCGAGCGGCGCGCCTATGTGGAAGTCCGCGATTGCGGAATCGGCATGGACCCGGACACGCGCCGCCGGTGCATGGAGCCGTTTTTTACGACCAAAGGCGAACGCGGCACGGGGTTGGGCCTGGCCATGGTTTACGGAGTCACGCAGCGGCATGGCGCCGAGATCGAGATCGACAGCGCGCCGGGTCGAGGCACCGCGATTCGATTGATCTTCCCCGCGCACACCGAGGTCGCGCAGGCGATCGAATCCACTGCAGCCGCGGTGGCGCTGCCGCGGCAGCGCATTCTCGTCATCGACGATGATCCGCTGTTGCTCCAGTCACTGCGCGACACCCTCGAGGCGAGCGGGCACAGCATCGTGACCGCGAACGGCGGACAGGCGGGCATCGACTCATTCGAGGCGGCGCGGCGCGGCGCTGAAGCATTCGATGTCGTGATCACGGATCTCGGCATGCCTTATGTCGATGGTCGCAAGGTCGCCGAGGCCATCAAGAAATCATCGAAGACGACGCCGGTGATCCTTCTCACGGGCTGGGGTCAGCGCTTGCTGGCGGAGGCGGACGTGCCCCCGCATGTCGATCGAGTGCTGAGCAAGCCCCCCAAGCTGCGGCAACTGAACGAGGCGCTGGCGCACTGTCGCGCGTCTGCCGCGCCCCCCTAATGCCGCCGCTCCCGCGACAACAACTGCTCGAGCTCCCCGGCCGGAATCGGCCGCGAGTGCAGATAGCCCTGGGAATGATTGCACTTCAGGGCCCGCAGCAGATCCAACTGCTCGGTCGTCTCGACCCCTTCGGCCACGGCCGCCAGATTGAACGCCGAGGCGAGGCCGATGATGCTCGAGACCAACGTGACACTGGCGCGATCCGCGGGCAATCCGCTGATGAATGAGCGGTCGATCTTCAACAGGTCCACGGGCAGCTTCGAGAGCAACCCGAGCGAGGAGTACCCCGTTCCGAAGTCATCGATCGCGATGCGCATGCCCGCGCTGCGCAGCTCGCGCAGCTTGCGGCTCGCGCCATCGACATCGTGCAGCAGGCCGGTCTCGGTGATCTCGAGGTCGAGCCCGTAGCCGTCCCCGCCGCATCCGGCGGCGGCATCGAGGAAGTTGTCCACGAAGTTGCGACGCCGGACCTGCTGCGCGGCGACGTTGACCGCCACCCGGATGGGCCCCACTCCAAGCGCACTCCAGCGGCGGCAATCCTTCATCGCCTGCCGCACCACCCAGTCTCCGACGGCGACGATCATGCCGGAGGATTCGAGGACGGGCAGGAACCTGTAGGGGGGAAGGAGTCCCTCCTGCGGGTCGTTCCACCGCAGCAGCGCTTCAACCGCCTCGATCCGTCCCGTCGCCAGGTTGATCTGCGGCTGGTAATGCAACACGAACTGCTCGGCATCCAGGGCGCCGCGCAGGCGATTCTCCAGCGCCATGCGCGCCGCCATCTCGCTGTGCAGCTCGATCTGGTAGTGCAGGTACTGCTCTCCGGACTCCTTGGCCAGCTTCAGAGCGGCCTCGGCCCGCTGCGTGAGCGTATTGCCGTCGGGCCCGTCATCCGGGTAGCGAGCCAGTCCGGACTTGAACGAGGCACGGATCGCGCGGCCCTCGATCTCAAACACATCCCGGAACACAGTGCTCTCCAGCAGCGCCGTGACGCTTTCCGCCGAGCTCTCGAGTTGCGACAGCACGAGCACGAAGGTTCCTCCTCCCAGGTAGCCGATACGCTCGTCATCCTCGATGTGATGCTTGATCCGGTCGGCCACCTGTCGCAACAGCACATCGCCGACATGCCGGCCGAAGGTGTCGTTGACGTTACTCAGATGCATGACATCGAAGGCGACGACCGTCGGTGCGCTTTCCGGCGGGAAGTGCTCGCTCAGGCGGCGGCCCAGACGCTCGCAGAAGAGGGAGCGCTTGGCGAGGCCGGTCATCGGGTCGAAGTAGGCGAGGTACTGAGCAGTCGTCTCCTTCTGGCGGTACTGGAGCGCAAACGACAGGTTCGCCATGATGTCCTGCAGGAGCACGAGCTCCTCCTCGCTGAGGACATCGCCGTCGCGAGACGCAAGCGAGAGCACCCCGAGACGCGCGCCGTCCACTGTGAAAGGCAACGCGACCAGCGACTTGAAGCCAAGGCGCAGAAGCTCCTCGCGATGCGCGACCAGGGGCTCCGACTTCGTCAGGTCGCTGCAGATCGTGATGTCGCCAGTGCGCAAGGCACGGCCGATCAGGCTGGTGTCAGGCTCCGTGCCATCGCCGATGTCGATGGGGGACTGCTGCAGGGTCTCGAGCTGGCCCCCGACCCGATACCAGGGAACGGCACCGCGACCGTCGGGCGACACCAGCGCGATCGTGGCGTGCTCGTAGCCGCCAACGTGCCAGGCGACGCGGCACGCTTCGCGCAGCAGCTCGTCGCGATCGCGTATCCGGACGGCCGCCGCATTGATGCCGCTCTGCATCTGTAGCATCCGTGTGAGGCGCACGATTCGCTCGTGCTGGTGTTTCCTCTCCGTGATGTCGCGATGGGCCCCTCGATAACCGCTCACCTTGCCGTCTGCGCCGATGAGGGCGAGAAAGTTGCCTTCCAGCCAGCGGAAGCCGCCATCGGCGTGCAGCCAGCGACTCAACACCGCGGTCGCCGTGCGGCGCTCCGGGCCGAGCCGGGAAAGCGTTTCCAGGAGGCTCGCCCGGTCCTCCTCGTGGGTCAGTCTCTCGAACCGCGAACCGACCACATCGGTGACACTGACCGCGAGGATTGCGCGGACCGACTCGTTGCTGAAGACGCAGCAGCCGGCCGAATCGAGCTCCCAGATCCAGTCCTGCGACGTATCGACGATGTCGCGCAGCCGCTGCTCGCTCTCGCGGATCTGCCTCTCGACACTGCGCCGGCGGGCGCGCTCGCTCACTTCGCGCAACGCGCGCCTGACCGCAGGCACCAGTCGCTTCGGATTCGACTTCAGCACGTAGTCGACGGCGCCGCGGTGGACCGCCTCGATCGCGCGCTCCTCGCCGATGGTTCCCGACACGAAGATGAAGGGCACGTCCGGCGCCTCCAGCAGCGCGATGTCGAGCGCGGTCAACCCGTCGAAGCCGGGGAGCGTAAAGTCCGAGAGGATGATGTGTGGGCGGAATCGGCGCAGCGCGGACCGGAAGGTACGCTCATTGTCTACCCGGTGATGCACGCAGCGAATGCCGCTTCTTGCGAGCTGCCTCAGGACGAGCTCGGCATCCGCCATGACATCCTCAACGATCAGAACTCGCAGGCCGCTCGGCACACGATCTCCAGTCCGCTCTCTTCGAGGAAGCGTCGTCTGAAAGTTGCCTCACATATGATACAAGACATGTGGAGGGAAGCCAGACGAGTCGCAGGTGCCGTGGCGCAGCGCGCAGACCCGGACTCGTACAACGGTACTAGACCGGCGAGCCGGCAAGCTGAGGGCGCGGGTCGGCGACCGCGGCACCGCAGCAGCAAATCGTACCCACGCCCGCTGAATCTACTGCCGCGACCGCGTTGGATATCTCACGTCCGACCGGCGGAGGAGGCGCTGGACGAGCGGGCGGGATCAATCTTCGCTGATATTACGGAAATCGACGCCCAGCGAGCGCAGCTTGCGATACAGGTGGGTACGCTCCATCCCGACCCGTTTCGCGAGCTGACCGACCTTGCCGTTGCACAGGAGCAGTTGCTGCTGCAGGTATGCCCGCTCGAACTGCTCCCGGGCTTCTCGCAGCGGCAGCGCCAGCAGGTCCTGCTTGACCAGCGGCTCGCCGGGGGGCGCCTGGACGGCGAGCTCCCGCTCGATCTCCTCCAGGCGGATCTCCTCGGAGCCCCCTTGGATGAGGAGTCGATGCACGAGATTCTTCAGCTCCCGGACGTTGTCGGGCCATGGGTAGTTTCGCAGCCGGTTCTGGGCCGCGACGCTGAACCGGCGGAACTGCAGACCCTCGCCGTCCACGAGGCGATCGACATAGTGACGCAGCAGCTCAGGCACGTCCTCGGCGTAGTCCCGGAGCGGGGGAACCCGCACGATGAGCATGTTGAGGTGGGCCAGGAGATCCCGACGCAAGCCCTCGGTGCCGGCCCGTGTCTCGACGCCCGGCTGGGCGGAGGACAGGATGCGGGCCCCGAGCGTCACGGGCTCGGCGCCACCGAGGCGGGTGAAGCGCCCCGACTCGAGCACGCCCACCAGCAGCCGCTGCACGGAGGACGGCAGATCCTCTATCTCGTGAATGAAGAGCGTGCCTTCCTGAGCCTGCTCGAGCATGCCCGGCTGGAGTTGGCCATTCCCCAGCTCGCGTCCGAAGAGCCGGCCTTCCGCGTCCGCATCTCGCAGGCTGCTCGCGATCAGTGTGATGAACGGCTGCGCCGCGCGAGGCCCTCTCTCATGCAGATAGCGGGCAAACGCCTCGCGTCCCGAGCCCGGCTCACCGATCAGGAGAACCGACGACGGGTTCGCGGCGATCTGTTGCAACTCCGTGCGCAGCTGCTGCATCAGCCGGCTCTTGCCAACCGGCACCATGAGCGGCGGCACGAGCAGCTTGTCTGACTGCCGCCGCCGCTTGCCGGCGTCCAGGGCACGCTCCACCGTCCTCAGGAGCTTCGCCAGTGACAGCGGCTTCTCGACGAAGTCGAAGGCTCCGAGCCGGGTCGCCTCCACGGCCGTCTCGACGGTGCCGTGCCCGGACATCATCACGACGGGACAGCCGTCGGAGCTGGCGACCGACCACTCCCGCAGCAGGCTGATGCCATCCACATCCGGCATCCAGATATCCAACAGCACGAGATCCGGGCTTTGCCGTGCCCTCGACGCGCGGGCCTGCACGGCGTTGGCGGCGACGTCGACCTCATATCCTTCCTCCGAAAGAATTTCCTTCAGAAGGCCGCGGATATCAGCCTCGTCGTCGACCACCAGAATGTGAGGACCACTCATGCCCTTTCCCTCCGCAATTGCTCGCGTCGCTCGCGTGCTCCCCCCGTCGCCGATCTTGTACTGTCCTTCACGGGCAAGACGACGCGCACGCGAGCGCCGCCTTCGGGACGATTATCCGCATCGATCCGGCCGCCATGCTCCTCGACGATCTTCTTCACGATCGCAAGACCGAGACCGGTGCCCTTGGGCTTGCTCGTCACGTACGGGTCGAAAACGCGACCGAGCAGCTCGCGCTGGAACCCGGGTCCATTGTCACATACGGTCACGACCGCGTTGGCGGCCTCGCGACTGTGCTCCAAGCGCGTGACAATCTCCAGCACTGGCGTCGCGACCCCGTCGAGGGCTTCGAGTGCATTCGTCACGAGATTATTGAGGATCTGGCGCACACGCCCGCGGTCGGCCTCGATCCCTTGGAGCGCGTTGTCGAGATCGAGCGTGATGGTGACGCGCGGGTCCTGCGAGCGATACAGATCGGCGACCTCGGTGACCAGTTGATTGAGGTCGAAGTGCGTGATCCGCATCTCGGGCGCGCGCGCATACTCGCTGAAGGCATTCACCATCTGCTGCATGGTCTCGACCTGCTGCACGATGGTATGTGTCGCGCGCTCCAGGATCTCCGCGTCGGGCGGCGTCATGCTCGCCAGAAAACGCCGCCGCATGCGCTCGGCCGACAGCTGGATGGGTGTCAGCGGGTTCTTGATCTCGTGCGCCAGGCGACGGGCGACCTCGCCCCAGGCGGCGTCCCGCTGCGCCTGCAACAGCGCCGTGATGTCGTCGAACACGATCACATAGCCCATATCAGTGCCCTCTCCGGGCAGCGCGGTACAGGCGCACATCAGCACTCTTCGCCCGCCTTCGCCGTCCAGATCGAGCTGCTCACGCCACTCTTCGCGACCGGCCGCGAATCTCACCGCGAGGGCCGCCACGAACTGACCCAGGCGCTCGTTGCTCGCGCTCAGCTCCGGCAGAGGCCGCCCCGTCGCCGCGGACAGGTCGGTACCGAGAATCGCTCCGGCGGCCTCGTTGGCCATGCGTACGAGGAGGCCGCGGTCCACTGCCAGCACGCCCGTGGACAGCCTGGCGAGGATGATCGCAAGGCGTTCGCGCTCTCGCTCCACCGCCTGCTGGCTGCGGGTGGCCTCCTCGTGCGCGCGCCTCAGACGTTTCGTCATGTCATTGAAGGAATGCACGAGGAAGCCCATCTCATCCCGCGATGGCAACGGCAAGCGCGTTGCGAAATCGCCTTTGCCGACCGCGCGCGTGCCCGCAATGAGATCCTGCACCGGCCGCGTGAGGCGCTGGGCGGAGAAGATCGCGCCGTAGATCGCCGCGAGCATGGCGAGTAGCAGCACGAGGGTGAGAGTGAGCCGAAAACTGTACTTGAGGGCTTCGCGCAGGGCGGCCAACTCTCCGTATTGCGAATAGGAGCGCTGTACGGCCTCGGACAGCGCGGACAGCTGCGGCGGCACTTGATATATCGCAACCACATAGCGGCCCGGCGAGGTGGTCGTCGAGGTCCCCAGGGAAGCTCCCGTACGGATGACATACTGGCCGTTGGCCTGCGGCTCCAGGCTGACGTACGGCTGGCGCTGGCTCACCTGTCGAACGAGATCGGACGAGGGGCGCGACGGCAGGCTCTCGAGCGGATTCTCGATGCTCGCGGCGATGATCCGCTCGTGCTCGCCAAACAACACGATCTCGAGTCCGCCGCTCGCGCGGCGCTCGTCATCGAGCCGCTCCTGGATCTCTCCGGGCGGACTCTGCGAGAGCGCCTGCGCCAGCAGCACCGTCCGCTGCGAGTACTCCCGCATGCGCAGATCCAGCGCGGCGCGTGACAGCACCAGGGCGTCGCTCAAGCCCTGCTTCACTTCGACACGAAACCAGCTATCGATGCCGCGGTTGAGGAAGTCGAGCGAGAAGAGATAGACGATGAGCAGCGGGGCAACGACGAGCGCCCCGAAGATGCTCACGGTGCGCGCGGTGAGGCGCGATCCCGGCACATGGTCGCGGTAGTCCCGGATCAACTGCCACAGCTTCCTCGCCAGCAGCGTCGAGAGGGCGATGACGCCGACGATGTTGAGCAGCAGTATCCACGGCTGCATCTGCCCGAACTCGGACGAGTTCTGTACGCTCTTGGCGAGCAGCAGCAGCGCGCCCAGACCGACGGCTGCCCACAGCCCGAGCAGCGCAGGTCCGCGCCAGCCGCGTCGTTGTGTGGGCTGCTCGGCTGTCATCTACGACTCACATGGGAAGCGACCATGAGTACCAGGCGCTCACCCGGTGCCAGTCGTCGGTCCAGAAAAGCAGTGCGCGCAACGATGTGGGCAGCCGGCCGCGTCGTACGCCGGCTCGCACGCTGATGATGTAGTTCCCCCCGTCCAGCTGCGGCTCCACCAATATGGGCCAGCCATCCACCTTGCCGAGGAAGGCCAATGCTTCCTCGAGCGTCGGAAAGCTGTCCTGCTGATTGCTGCGAACGTCCCGCACGACGTAACGATCGCTGACCGCGTGATATGTCAATTCCCTCCGCAACGTGAGATCCACGATCCCCGCGTTGAGCCAGAAGCGCCGCTCCCGCTCGATGCGGGTGTCGAGATCGAACGTGAGAGTAACTCCGTCCTGCAGTGCATCGCGAATCGCCGGGTTCACCGGATATTCGACCCGGGCATGCAGGAGAAAGACCCCGTTGTCGACGCTGACGTACGCAGACCTGACTTCGAGCACTCCGTCGAGGGCATCCGCGAAGACCAGGCCGCTGAGGATGAGGAATACGGCTGCGCTCAGCACGAGCGGCACTTTCTGCCACGTGGCAGCGATGCAACGGGTCCCCGACACGTTGGATCCCAGAAAGCTCTCAGGTTGCGGTCGTTGTCTTTTCGACACAAGCATAATAGAAGCCGTCCGTGCCCGCCTCTGTACCAGGGATGAGTTGCAGGCCCGGAGCTCGTTGCCTCACGGCTGGCGGCGGCTGCCATGGGCGCGGCGTGGGCGCAACCCGGATCGACGGATCTGCGCCGATCACATTCGAGACAACGTCCTCGTTCTCCGCAGACAACAATGAGCAGGTGGCATAGACGAGCCGGCCCCCCGGCGCCAGCATTCTCAGGCCCGCCTGCAGGATCTGGCGCTGCGTGGCCGCGAGCGCGGGGATGTCGGACTGCCGCCGGAGCAGCTTGATGTCCGGATGCCGCCGGATCACCCCCGTCGATGAACAGGGAGCATCGATGAGAATCCGGTCGAAGGGGCGGCCGTCCCAGAAGCTCTCGGGCTCCCGCAGATCCGCCACGTGGACGGTGGCAGCCCGGCCCAGGCGATCCAGATTTTCCCGGATCAACGCCGCACGCTCTGAGTCAGCGTCGACCGCCACGAGCTCGGCGAGGCCGCTCGTATGCTCGAGGATGTGTCCGGTCTTGCCGCCCGGAGCGGCACAGGCATCCAGCACCCTCATCCCCGGAATGGCATCCAGCAGCGGCGCGGCCAGCTGCGCCCCCGCGTCCTGCACGGAGGCCACACCCGTGGCAAACCCGGGCAGATCGTTGACCGGCACCGGGCCCTTCAATCGGACCGCGGCGGGGGCCCAGGAAATCGGCTCACCAACGATGCCCGCGGCCGCGAGCCGCGCCAGATAGTCACTGACCGAGCTGCGCGTGAGATCGACTCTCAACACCATGGGGGGATGCTCGTTGTTGGCAGTCAGCACTGCCTCGGCATCCGTGCCGAAGCGGTCTTGCAGTAAATCGGCGAGCCAGGACGGATGTGCGCAGCGCACGGCGATGTTCCCATCGAGGCGTGCGAGCACCCGCTGCCGCTCCGAGGCAAAACGCCGAAGAACCGCGTTCACGAGGCCACTGGCCCGCGAAGCTCTGAGGATCCGGGTGGCGTCTACCGCAGCATGCACGGTCGATTGGACGACATTGCGGGAATATTCGATCTGATGAGCGCTGACGACCAGCAGCGCCTTGATCTCGCGGGCGATCCCCTCCGGTCGTTCCAGAAAAGCGTCGATGGCCGGCGCCAGGCGCAGATACCAGCGCAGGGTGCCCAGGGCGATGGCTCGGATCGCGGCTCGCTCGGCGACGCGATTGAACGGCTCGAGTGCATCCTCTGCCGAGCGCCCCCCCGGAATGACTGCGGCGACCGCGCGGGCCGCCTCTGCGAGAGCCGATGCGCCGGGTGCCCAGCGGGTTTTGTCAGCCAAGACGCCTGCCTGTCAGATCCAGAGCATTCGCAAAATCGCGCGCGGCCACCGGCTTGCGCCCCGCGCGTTGCACCGTTGTCATCGCGAATCGACCGGTCCCACAGGCGATCACGACCGCATCGCTCGTCACGGCCAGCACGCTTCCGGGGGTCCCACTCGGACCTGCCTCGGCGTAGCCCGCGAAGATCCGTAGCGGCTCCTCACCGAGACGCGTTTCGGCGATCGGCCAGGGATTGAAAGCACGCACTCGTCTGTCTATGTGCAACGCGTCCTGATCCCAATCGATCAGGGCCTCGCGTTTGTCGATCTTCGCGGCGTAAGTGGCGCCCTGAGAAGGCTGCGGCACCGGCCGCAGGGCTCCTGTGACCAACCCCTCCAGGGCCTCCAGCAGGACCGCCCCGGAGAGGGACGAGAGGCGGTCGTGCAAAGTTCCACCCGTCTCCGTGGGAGACAGGCGGAGAGACCGCTGCAGGAGGATCGGGCCCGTGTCGAGGCCGATGTCCATTTGCATGAGGGTCAGGCCGCTCTCGGTATCGCCTGCCAGGACCGAGCGCTGGATCGGTGCGGCGCCGCGCCAGCGAGGCAGAAGCGATGCATGAATGTTGATGCAACCCCATTTCGGCAGGTCGAGAACCGCCGCGGGCAGGATCAGTCCATAGGCAACGACGATCAGCGCATCGGGCGCCCAGGCCGCCAGCTCCTGGCGCCCGGCGTCCGTCTTCAAGGTCTGCGGCTGAGACAACGGGACGCCACGCGATTGGGCGAGGAGCTTCACCGGACTCGGGGCCATCCGGCGACCCCGGCCCTTGGGCCGATCGGGTTGGGTCAGGACACCGACGACCTCGTGCGGCGAATCGAGCAGTGCCTGCAGGGCGGGGACCGCGAACGGCGGCGTTCCGGCGAACGCCAGGCGCAGCGGCGTCAATAGGCCCGGCCCGAGCTCCGGCGCGCCTGCGCCGCTCGCTCTTTCCGCTCCTTTTCGAGCTTCTTGCGGATACGCTGGCGCTTCAAGTCGGACAGATAGTCCACGAAGAGTTTGCCGTCGATGTGATCCATCTCGTGCTGGATGCACACGGCCAGCAGATCGCTGTAATCCTGCTCGAAGACCTGACCCATGCGGTCCTGGGCTCGCAGGCGGATCGTGGCGGCGCGCTGCACCTCATCGTAGATGCCGGGCACCGACAGGCAGCCCTCTTCCGTCGTCGCGGTGCCTGCGCTCTCGAGGATCTCCGGATTGACGATGACGAGGGGTGCGTTCTTCTCCTCGGACACGTCGATCACGATGAGCCGCTTGTGCACATCCACCTGCGTGGCCGCGAGGCCGATACCCGGTGCGGCGTAAAGGGTCTCGAACAGGTCATCGACGAGCTGGCTCAGCTCGGCGTCAAAGACCGTCACGGGCCGGGCCTTCGTCCGCAACCGAGGGTCGGGAAATTCGAGAATCGTTCTGAGCGCCATGGGTCCGGTATCCACATCCAAGCGGCTTCGTCAGGTTTCGGGAGCTATCTGGGCATAACGTCGGCGAACTTGCCGCGAAATTCGCCATTACCCGCGCCTCGTGCAATCACGGCCGGGGCCGTGACCCAGTGCACAGACTTCACATTAAATCGCGCGTAGGTGAGCCTGTTGCCATTATAACAATTAGGATAGCCGCGCAGGTCGTACGCCACCTAGGAGTGGAGGATGGGGTCAAATCAATTGCTGAGGGCTCGCCTCGTCGTGAGCCTGGCGGTGCTGCTCGCCGCCATGTCGGGGTGCTCGCACATGCACGCCGCGGAGGAGGCCTCTCCAGCCACTCCTGCAGCGCCTGCTGCCGAAGCCGGCGAGACATCCGCCGCGGGGGACGACCTGACCGCGACTGAGGCCGCTGTCGGCAGCCCATCGCCCGTCACGACCGAGTCCGAGGCTCCCGCCACGGCCGGACCTTCCAGCGATATCGTCAATCCCACCGCACCCAAGAGCTATGTCGTCAAGAAGGGCGACACGCTCTGGGGTATTGCCTCGATGTTCCTGCGTGATCCCTGGTTATGGCCGGAGGTCTGGTATATCAACCCCCAGGTCGCCAACCCGCACCTCATCTATCCGGGCGACACGCTGGCGCTGGCCTATGGCAAGGACGGCCGCCCGCAGATTCGCCTCGAGCAGGGTGGCGCGGCGCGTCTCGACCCGCGGCTGCGCAGCTCGCCGATCGATGGGGCCATTCCGACGATTCCCTATTCGGCTGTCGCAGCATTCCTGTCGCGGCCGTCGGTCCTGACGACCGACCAGGTCCGTAACGCGCCCCACGTCGTCGCCTTCCGCGACGAGCACGTCGTGGCTGGCACGGGCCATGAGGTTTACGTGGTGGATCTGAAGGCTACGGCCAACTCGCGCTACAGCGTCGTTCACGTAGGCGACCCGCTGCGAGATCCGGACGACGGCAAGGTGGTCGGTTACGAGGGCATTTACACGGCGACTGCACTGGTGGCCCAACCGGGCAGCCCGACCAAGGCGCTTCTGGTCGATTCGGATCGCGAGACACTGGAGGGTGACAAGGTCCTTCCTCCCGACACCGACGTGCCGCTGAACTTCATGCTGCGTGCGCCTCGAAACGACGTTCACGGCCAGATCATCGCCGTCGTGGACGGCACACAGCTGATTGGCCAGTACCAGGTGGTCGTGATCAATCGCGGCAAGCGGCACGGAATCGATGCCGGGCATGTGTTGGCGGTCGATCAGGCGGGCAAAGTGGTCCGCGACATCTACCGGGACAACGCCGGCCACTCGCGTGAGCTGGGTCTCGGAACATCCTTTGCGCCGAAGGTGAAGTTACCGGACGAGCGGGCCGGGACCTTGCTGATCTTCAAGTCATTCGATCGCGTCAGCTACGGCCTCGTCGTGGGCGCTTCGACGACCCTCCACGTCGCGGACGTGGTTCATAACCCCTAGTATGAAACGCTGGATCGGGGCCTCCTGCCCCGCCCAGCGTGGAGCCTGGCGAAAAGCGTGGTTTTCGCCCGGCTCTCGCCACCTGCGGCGGCGGGCACATCCATGTGCCCCCTGCGCAGGATTGGATCGCCTGGCGATCCCGGTGCATTTCTGGGCTTTCTGCCCCCATTCGCAGACGGTATGAACGCGCGCCGGCGACTACGCTGACGCGGTGGATGCCTTATCAGTCTGCGCCGTGATGGCGAGGGCCCGTGGCCTGACCGCCGCGAGAGCACAGGCGCTCGTGCGCGCTGCCGGCGGAGATATCCAACACGCCCTCGACGAAGACGTTCTCGCGCGCGTCGAGCTGCCACCCGGGACGCTTCGATCGCTCCTGAAGCCCGACTGGTCCACGTTGGAGGCGGACCGAAGTTGGATTGCGGCGTCGGGCGTGAAGCTCCTGCCCAGCACGGATACGCGCTTTCCAACCAGCCTGGCCGCCACCGCCGGCGCCCCCGGCGTATTGTTCGTTCGAGGCGACCCGCGGATGCTCGCTCGTCCGCAGATCGCTATCGTCGGGTCTCGGAGCCCGACACCGGCAGGTCGCCGGATCGCCGAACGATTCGCCATGGAGCTGGCGAGCCACGGCCTCGTGATCACGAGCGGCCTCGCTCAGGGCATCGACGGTGCAAGCCACGAGGGTGCGCTGCGGGCCGGCGGCTGCACCATCGCCGTGTGCGCGACCGGCCTCGACCGCTTATACCCAACTCAACACCGGGACCTGGCGCGGCGCATCGAGGCCAGCGGCGCTGTCGTGTCGGAGGTACCCCGGGCGGCGCCCGTACTGCGGCGCGACTTTGCGCGGCGCAACCGCATTGTCAGTGCCTTGTCGCTCGGCACGTTGGTCATCGAAGCCGCGCTCGGCAGTGGCGCCCTGATCACGGCCGCGCTCGCCCGCCGACAAGGGCGCAAGGTGCTGGCGGTGCCCGGCTCGATCGGCAATCCGCTGGCCCGCGGCTGTCATCAGCTCATCCGCGGCGGCGCCCGGTTGGTCGAAAGCCCCTCGCAGGCCCTCGAGGAGTTGCAATTTTCCCTTAAGGATGAAGCACTTGTGTCGTGTCAGCAGGCTCCGCCAGCGCCCCGGCCATTGGACAAGGGGTATGAAATGCTGTTAGATGCGCTCGGCTTTGAACCCGCGAGCATCGATGTTCTGACCGCACGCACCGGCTGGCCGGCCGAGCGGCTGGCCTCGATGTTGCTGATTCTCGAGCTCGAGGGGCGTGTCGCGCCTCATCCCGGAGGCCGCTTTGGCCGCGTACCTGTAGATGATGACCGGCAGCGTTCTCGACATTCTGATCTACGTGTTTGATCGCTACATGCTCGACGAGGTACCCGAGGTACCGGAGAGAGAGCATCTGGCGCGCGACCTCGAGCGGGTCGGGTTCACGCAGGCCAACGTCGAGCGGGCGCTCGACTGGCTCGCCGAGCTGGCGAGCGAGCGTGACCGGCCTCCTCTGCATCTGACGGAAGAAGTCTACGGGCGGGCCGTGCGGATATTCTCGGACGGCGAGCTCGCGCGCCTGTCCACGGAATGCCGCGGCTTCCTGGTGACGCTCGAGCGGCTCGGCATTCTCTCCCCTCAGCAGCGCGAGATCGTCATCGATCGGATGCTCGCGCTGGACTCGGACGAGTTGGACACTGAGCAGTTGAAATGGGTGGTGCTGATGGTCCTGTCGAGCCAACCTGGCCAGGAGCAGGCGTTCGAGCGCCTCGAGGGGCTGGTGGCGGACGCGCAACCGCACGCACCGCATTGAGCAGCACGGATCAGCGCAGGTCATGCCAGACAATCTCGTCATAGTCGAATCGCCCGCCAAGGCCAAGACGATCAAGAAATACCTGGGGAAGGATTTCGACGTCCTCGCCTCATACGGACACGTCCGCGACCTCGTGCCGAAGGAGGGCGCGGTCGATCCGGATCACGGCTTCAGCATGCAGTATCAGGTGCTGGAGAAAAACGAGCGCCATGTCGAGGCGATCGCGCGCACGCTCAAGAAATCGAAGGCGTTGTATCTCGCGACCGACCCTGACCGCGAGGGCGAGGCGATCGCCTGGCATCTGAAGGAGATCCTGAAGTCGCGCGGCGAGCTCAACGGCAAGAGCGTTCACCGCGTGGTGTTCTATGAGATCACGCGCAACGCGATCCGCGAGGCCGTGGAACAGCCCCGCGACCTGTCGCTCGATCTGGTGAATGCGCAGCAGGCACGCCGCGCCCTCGACTATCTCGTCGGGTTCAACCTCTCGCCGCTGCTGTGGAAGAAAGTTCGCCGCGGCCTGTCGGCCGGCCGGGTCCAGAGCCCCGCGCTGCGGATGATCTGCGAGCGCGAGGAGGAAATCGGCGCCTTCGTGCCCCAGGAGTATTGGACGCTCGATGGCGAGGGCTCGCACACCGAGCAGACATTTCCTCTCAAGCTCCTGGAGTATCGCGGTCAGAAGGTCGAGCAGTTCAGCTTCGTCAACGAGACTCAGGCCACCGAAGTACGCACCGCGATAGAGGCCGCCGCCCGCGCCAGCGCGCACCCGGGCACGGGTGCCGGCATCGGCGAGCTGCGTGTCCTGACGATCGACCGCAAGCAACGCCGCCGCAACCCCGCGCCGCCTTTTACGACGTCGACGCTGCAACAGGAAGCGGCGCGCAAGCTGGGATTCAACGCGCGGCGCACGATGCGCCTCGCGCAACAACTGTACGAGGGGCAGGACATCGGCGAGGGCAGCGTCGGCCTGATCACCTACATGCGCACCGATTCGGTCTCGCTTGCGGCCGAAGCAGTGCGCGAGATTCGTGAGGTCGCGGGCCGACTCTACGGTGCTGCCGAAGTCGCGGAAGAGCCGCGCATCTACAAGACGAAATCAAAAAATGCCCAGGAGGCGCACGAGGCCATCCGCCCGACATCCGCGGCCATCACTCCCGCGGACGTCGAGGGCAAGGTCGACAACGATCTGTACAGGCTGTACTCGCTGATCTGGAAGCGCGCAGTCGCCTCTCAGATGAGCCATGCCCTATTCGACACGGTTGCGGTGGACATGCTCGCGGGACCCGACGGCCCCGCGCGCCACCTGCTGCGGGCCAACGGCTCGACACTCGTGAAGCCCGGCTATATCGCCGTGTATCAGGAAGGGACGGACGACTCCAAGAGCGACGATGCCGACCACATCCTGCCGGCCATGCAGGAAGGCGACCGGGTGAGCTTGCTGTCGTTGCGGGCGGATCAACACTTCACGGAGCCGCCGCCGCGTTACTCGGAAGCCTCGCTCGTCAAGGCGCTGGAAGAGCACGGCATCGGCCGCCCCTCGACGTACGCGACCATCATCTCCACGCTGCAGGACCGCGAATACGTGGAGATGGACAACCGACGGTTCATCCCGACCGACATCGGAAAGATCGTCAATCGGTTCCTGACTCACCACTTCCACCGCTACGTCGAGTATGGCTTCACCGCCTCGATGGAAGACGAGCTGGATGCCGTCTCGCGCGGCGAGGAAGAGTGGACCAGTCCACTCTCGAAGTTCTGGAAGCCATTCATCGATCAAGTCGAGAAGATCGACAAGAACGTCACCCGCGAGCAGGTTGCGATGGCGCGCGAGCTGGGCAAGGACCCGGCGACGGGCAAGCCCGTGACCGTGCGCATGGGTCAATACGGACCGTTCGTTCAGATCGGAACCAAGGACGACGAGGAGAAGCCGCGATTTGCGGGACTGCGTCCGGGTCAGAAGATGGATTTACTGACTCTCGCCGTGGCGCTCGATCTCTTCCAGCTTCCCCGCACCCTCGGTGCCACCGCAGAGGGTGAGACGATCGTTGCGAACGTAGGACGCTTCGGCCCGTACGTGAAGTACGGCAGCAAGTACGTTTCGTTGAAGGAAGACGATCCTTACACCGTGACGCTCGATCGGGCCCTCGAAGTCATCCGGCTCAAGAAGGAAGCCGACGCCAACAGGATCATCCAGGACTTCGGCGTCGACAACATCCAGGTTCTCAATGGGCGCTACGGACCGTACGTCACGGACGGTAAGAAAAACGCGAAGATTCCAAAGGACCGCGAGCCCAAGTCGCTGACCCTGGAAGAATGTCGTGAGTTGATCGCGCAGGCGCCCGAACGCGGTACCGGCCGATTCGGCCGCGGGAGGCGCGGTGCCGGCGCGAGCGCAGCGAAAGGACAGACGCAGGGCGCGCAGGCAGCGGCAGCGGGCAAGGCCAACAAAGCGCGCCCCGCAACAACCGCATCGTCAACGCCGCCGAAGTCATCCAGAATGCTCGCACAGCCGAAGCCCCCGCGCTCGGCCACCCCGCGACCCGCCACCCCGCGCGCGGCCACCCAGCGACCCGCATCCGCTTCGGCAGCACGATCGGCGGTAGCCGCGAAAGCGCGCAGTTCTAAGCAGCACGCGCAACCGGGCAGCAACGGCGCGAAGGCCCGGCCGGCTTCCGGTAAGGCAGCCGCGAAAGGCTCTGCAGCCCCGAAGGCCGGGACTCACGGCAAGAAGGTGTCCGGGAAGTCGTCCTCCGCGCAGAAGGGCTCCGCGAATCGTGCGCGTAGCGTGAAGTAACGCCTCCAGAAAGTAACGCCTCCACTTGAAGTATCGGCACCGCTTTCACGCCGGAAACTTCGCCGACGTGCACAAGCACGTGACGCTGCTCGCACTCCTGAACGCGCTGAAGCGCAAGGACAAGCCGTTCGCTTACTTCGAGACACACGCCGGGCGCGGCGTGTATGACCTGTCGGGCGGATCGGAGGAGGCGTCGCACGGCATCGAGCGTCTGATCGGCGTTGAGCCTCGAGCGCCTGCGCTTCGTGACTACTCCGCGCTGATCTCTGATTTTCGCGCACAGCGCGGCAACCGATGGCTCTATCCGGGTTCTCCCGCGATCGCCGCGCAAGCGCTGCGCTCGCAGGATCGAGCCGTGTTGTGTGAGCTCGTGGCGGCCGAGGCGCGCGTGCTCGAGCAGGAAGTTCAGTTCACCTCCCGGGCGCAGGTGGAGCGCGGCGATGGGTATCAGCGGTTGCGCGCCTGGTTGCCGCCGCGCGAGCGGCGGGGGCTGACGTTCATGGATCCTCCGTATGAGGAGGTGGGGAGTGACTTTGATCGCGTCACGGGTGCGGTGATTGATGCGCTGCACCGGTTCAGCACGGGCGTGATCGCTGTCTGGTACCCGATCAAGGAGGAGAGGCAGGTGGCGGGGTGGCGGAGTGCCTTGGTGCGCTCGATTGGGCGCGAAGCCCTCGCGGCGGAATTGTGGCTGTATCCGCGTGACTCGCGCGTGGCGCTCAATGGGTCGGGGATGATGATCGTGAACGCACCCTATCAGCTCGAGGACACCTTGCGCGATTGCCTGCCCGAACTGCAAACGCTACTGGATGTTGGACAGCCCGGGGGCACGAGCGTCACGAAGCTCGCGCCGGGATAGGCGTGCGCCGCCGCCGAACGTGACGTACGCGCCGCAACGGGCGCAGAATGACCTGCATGAGCGAGAAGACGGATCGATATGGCGTCACGGGACACCCGGTTGGGCACAGCTGGTCGCCATTCATCCACGGAATGTTCGCGAAGGAGACCCAACAGCCGATGACGTACCGGTTGTATGACTTCACCCCGCAGGAGTTCGAGCACCGCGTTCGCGATTTCTTCACACTCGGCGGTCGCGGCCTGAACGTCACGCTCCCACACAAGGTGGCGGCAGCTGACTTCGCCGACGAGCTGACCATCCGGGCGAAGCACGCCGGCGCGGTCAACACCTTGGCCGCGCAGAAGGACGGCAAGATCCTCGGGGACAACACCGACGGCGCGGGCCTGGTGCGAGATCTGTGCGACAACCTCGGCCTCGTCATCATTCGCCGGCGCATTCTCATCCTCGGCGCGGGCGGTGCGACGCGTGGAGTGCTCGCTCCCTTGCTGACACTCGAGCCGGTCGAGCTCGTGGTCGCGAACCGGACGGCCGATCGAGCCGAGGCGCTCGCAACGCGTTTCGAGAAGCTGGGGAAGATCCGTGGAGTCGGCATGCAGGCGATCGAGGGCACGTTCGACCTCATCATCAACGCCACCTCCGCCAGTCTCAGCGGTGAGGTCCCGCCCGTGCCCCCGAGTGCGCTCGGGCCGGAGACGGTGTGTTACGACATGGCCTACGGGAAGACGGACACGGCATTCGTCCAGTGGGCTCGCTCGATGGATTGCGCGCGAGCGATTCAGGGCTGGGGAATGCTGGTGGAGCAGGCGGCGGAATCGTTCCGCGTGTGGCGCGGCATGCGACCGGCCACCACTCCCGTGCTCGCGGCACTCAAAGAAAGGGCGGCGGCCGTCACCGCATAGTGACCCATTCTTCTGCGCTCGTCGGATGGATCGCCACCGTGTCGTCGAAATCGCGCTTGGTCGCTCCCATGCGCACGGCAACGGCGAAGCCCTGCAACATCTCGTCTGCGCCAGGCCCGATGACATGGAGCCCGACGACGCGCTTGTCTGGCCCAATTGTCACGAGCTTCATATCTGCCCGGGGCTTTCGCGTCGTGAGCGCGTGGTACATCGGCACGAAGCCGGAGCGGAACACGGTGACCGCCTCATGGCCATACTTCGCACGAGCGGCATCCTCCGTGAGACCCACCGTACCGATCGGCGGCTTCCCAAAAACAACCGTCGGAATACACTCATAGTCCAAATAGCGCTCGGGCTGGCCACCGAACAGCCGATCGCTGAGACGCCGGCCCGCGGCGATCGCAACTGGCGTCAGCTGCGCGCGGCCAGTGACATCGCCCACGGCGTGAATGCCGGGGATGTTGGTATCCTGAAATTTGTCCGTGGGAATGAAGCCGCCCGCATCGAGCTGGACACCTGCGCGCGGCAGGTCGAGAGCCTCCACTTGGGGCAGGCGGCCGATCGCCCAGACGACCGCATCGAAAGGACCCAATCGGCGCCCGTCACGCGTCTCCAGGGCGAGAGCCCCGCTCGAGGACCGCTCGAGCGCGCGAGGCCACGCACTCGTGGCCACCTCGACTCCCTCATCGCGCAGAATCTTCAGCTTGGCCTCGCCGAGCATGGAGTCGAAATCATTGAGAGCCGTCGGACCACGCAGGACCAGCGTCGTCCGGCTGCCGAGGGATGCGAAGATGCCGGTGAGCTCTATGGAGATGTAACCGCTGCCGACGACAGCCACCCGCTCGGGCCGCTCGGCCAGCTCGAAAAACCCGTCGGAAGTGATCCCGAGCTCCGCTCCGGGAATCGCGGGAATCATCGGGCGGCCGCCGGTGGCGATGAGAATATGCTTCGCACGCAATGACCGATCGCCGACGGCGACGGTCCGTGCATCCAGGAACCGGGCCCGGCCTCTCACCAGCTCGACGTGTCGCTTGGCGAGATTGGCCTCGTAGAGACCGTTGAGACGCAGCACGTACGCATCGCGCTTCGACTTCAGCATGGGCCAATTGTGACCGTGCACGGTCAGATTGAATCCGTAGTCCGGGGCATCGTGGAGGCCTTCGGCCAGGTCGCCGGCGTTCCACATGACCTTCTTTGGCACGCAGCCCACGTTGACGCACGTGCCGCCCAAGCGGCCGGACTCGACCACGAGAGCCTTCGCGCCATACTCGGCTGCCCGCTGCGACGCCGCGAGGCCGCCGCTGCCGCCACCGATAACCACCAGATCGTATTCGCCGGACATCTTTGCGCTTTCCGCTTCGAGCTCACTCAGGGCGCCCATGTTACAGGTCGTCGGCGGGCCTTCGGCCATCTCTCTTTAGCTAGAATGGGGAGTCCGGCCTGCACGAGAGATAGATGCAAAACCCCCTTCTGGGCAGCGCGCCCCTCCCGCCTTTTGCGCAAATCCGCCCCGAGCACGTCGAGCCGGGCATCCGCGAGCTGCTGGACAGCAGCCGGGCCCGGATCGAACAGCTCGCCGCGGTGGCAGCGCCGACATTCGCCACGGTCGTAGAGCCTCTGGAGGAGCTCCAGCACAGGGTCTCGCGGACCTGGTCGCCGGTGAGCCATCTGAACGCGGTGCTGAACTCCGAGGCCCTGCGCGCCAGCTACAACGCCTGCCTGCCGCTGCTTTCCGCGTACCAGACGGATCTCGCCCAGAGCGAGCCGCTATACGGCGCCTACCGGAAAATAGCGGAGCAACCGGGCCAGGCGCTCGGGCCCGTGCAGCGCCAGGTCATCGAGCATGCGTTGCGTGATTTCCGCCTCGCAGGGGTGGGTCTCGATCTCGCCCGCAAGGAGCGCTTCAAGACCGTCATGCTGGAGCTGACCCAGCTTCAGGCCAAATTCGAGGAGAACGTCCTCGATGCGACGAACCATTGGAGCCACCACGTCCGCGATCCGGGCGAGCTGCGAGGACTGAATGAGACATTGATCGAGCAGGGACGCCGACGTGCGCACGAGCAGCGCGTGGAGGGGTGGGTGCTGACTCTGGACCAACCCACCTACGTTGCAGTCGTGACAGACGCTGAATCGTCAGCGCTTCGCCGCACGTACTACGAGGCATGGACCACACGTGCATCCGACCAGGGACCGAATGCCCCTCGCTGGGACAATTCCGCAGTCATGGAGAACATTCTCCGGCACCGCCATGAAGCCGCGCGGCTTCTCGGTTTCGGCAACTACGCGGAGTACGCACTCGCCACGCGGATGGCCCATACGGTCGACGAGGTCATCACCTTCCTCGAGGACCTCGCGCGGCTGGGGCGGCCGGCGGCGCTACAGGAGTTTGCCGAGCTGGAAAGTTATGCAGGCCGGAAGCTGGAGCCCTGGGACACGGGCTTTTTCGCCGAACGCCTGCAGCGCACCCGCTTCAATGTCTCGCAAGAGGAGCTGCGGCCTTACTTCCCACTGCCCCGCGTCCTCGACGGTCTGTTCGATGTCGCGCAGCGGCTATTCGGCGTTCAGATCCGGGAGCGGCACGACGCTCCGACGTGGCACCCCGACGTCCGGTTCTTCGAGATCGCCGGGCGCGAGGGCGCGGCCGTGGGCAGCTTTTACCTCGACGCTTACGCGCGCGCCAACAAGCGCAGCGGCGCATGGATGGACGAGTGCGTCGGCAGAAAGAAGCTGGCATCGGGATCAGCTTCGCCGGTCGCCTATCTGGTCTGCAACTTCCTGCCTCCGAGCTCCGACCGTCCGGCACTGCTCACGCATGACGACGTCCTCACGCTCTTCCATGAGTTCGGTCACGGCCTCCATCATCTGCTGACGCGTGTGGACTATCCGAGTATCGCTGGCATCAACGGAGTATCGTGGGATGCCGTGGAGCTGCCGAGTCAGTTTCTCGAGAACTATGCGTGGGACAGGAGCGTACTCCGCAACATCTCGGCGCACGTGCAGACGGGCGAATCACTGCCTGAGCAGATGCAATCCCGCCTGATCGCGACTCGCAGCTTCCACGCGGGGCTGCAGATGATGCGTCAACTCGAGTTCGCCCTTTTCGACTTCCGGCTGCACTCGGAATATGACCCTGCGCGGGACGGCCGGATATTGCCGCTGCTCGCGGAAGTGCGATCGGAGGTCGCCGTCGTACCGAGCGTGCCCTGGAACCGCTTCCCGCATAGCTTCGGTCACATCTTCGCGGGCGGATATGCCGCGGGTTACTACAGCTACAAGTGGGCCGAGGTTCTGGCCGCTGATGCCTTTGCTGCGTTCGAAGAGAGCGGCGTCTTCGACCGGGGCACCGCACAGCGCTTCCTGGATACGATCCTGTCTCGGGGTGGCAGCCGGGACGCGCTGGATGCCTTTGTCGAGTTTCGGGGGCGTCCACCCGATGTGCGTGCTCTGCTGAAGCAACACGGGATCCTCACGAACGGGGCTCTTGCGAAATGAGGATCCCGGGCGGGGTGTACGTCCTGGCACTCGTGGCCGCGGCGCCCGCCGCCCATGCAGATCCCGTCTACATAATCGAACAACTCGTCGTCAATGTCGTGAGCGGTCCGGAGGGAGGCGGCGAGCGCGTGGCTACGGTCAAGAGCGGCGACCGTCTGGAGCTGTTGGATCGTCAGGGCGAGCAATCCCACGTCAAGCTCGCCAATGGCGCCGAAGGCTGGATCAGGTCGTCGTACCTGTCTGTAGATCCGCCGCTGACGGTCCGCCTGACCGAGCGCACCGCTGAAGTCGCGAAGTTGCAGCAGGCCGTCTCGAAACTCGAGTCGGAGCTGGCGGCGGCGCGAGCCGCCGCGGCTGCGGCGCAGGCCGCGACCGGCACACAACCCGCTTCGTCGCAATCGCCCCCCTCCGAAGGCGGGCCTGTCGAGCGCGATGCCTCCCCGCTGCTCGCGCCGGCACCCACGCCACTGCATTCGGCGTGGGAGTGGGTGCTGGGCGCTTCGGCAATTACACTGCCGGCGGGCTTTGCGCTGGGTTGGCAGGTGCTCGCGCGGCGCATCCGCCGCAAGTTCGGCGGCCTGCGCATCTATTAGGCAAAGAGGCGCGACTTCTGCCGCCGGCGCCGGCGTTTGACATACCGCGTGGCTGGGGTATGGTCCATCACGCTCGGTACCGCCCCGTTTCCGGCACTGTTCACAAAGCGGCATCCCTGCCGTCGTGATCCGTTGCGATGCCTGAAAAGTGTGCGGCAGGTCGCTGGTGCCGTGGCGAAGGGGTGGCCTAGACTGCTGCGCGTCGAGTCCTTGAAGCTTGCCGGGGGCACAACGCGCGAGCGTTCCGGATTAAACACACTAGAATGAAAAGCGTTCGGCGCAGCGATTTCGATGTCACCAACACCGTACAGGTGAGCTCGCCGGATGCGGTCTTGCAGGCGGTCCGCGGGCTCTTCCAGCCCACCTGGCCGGGGTTGTCGCTCGAGCCGCTGGAGCGGGCTTTCAGGCATTTCGAGCGGCTGTTTGCCGGCGAGGTCTGCGGCTACTACGGTGTTGACACCGTCTATCACGACCGCCAGCACACACTCGATATCACGCTCGCGCTCGCCCGTCTGCTCGTCGGCTACGAGCGCCAGCAGCGGGACGAGGCCTCGCGTCTCGGCGGCGAGCGGGCCCTCGTCGGCCTGCTCACGGGCCTGTTCCACGATGTTGGCTACCTGCGCCGCGCCGACGACGTCGAGAGTCGCAACGGCGCGGAGTTCACGCGCACCCATGTGACACGCGGGGCGCACTTCCTGGAGAGATACCTGCCGGAGCTCGGTTTCGCGAGCTGGGTGCCGGTCGCCACCGAGGTCGTCCACTTCACCGGCTACGAAGTGCCGTTCGCGAAGATCAAGGTGAGCGACCCGCGCGATACGATGGTCGGGCACCTCCTCGGCACCGCCGACATGATCGCGCAAATGGCCGACCGCTGTTATCTCGAGAAGTGCCGCGATCGGCTGTATGCCGAATTCGTCCTGGGCGGCGTGGCGTTGCCGATGGCCGCAAACGGCGGCCGGCAGGTGAAGTACGCCTCCGGTCTCGACCTGCTGCGGCAAACCCCCGAGTTTGTGGCCGAGGTGCGTACGAAGCGTCTGGACGGCGAGTTCAATCGGGCGTACCGCTACCTGGAGATCCTGTACGGCGGACGTAACCCGTACATTGAAGCCATCGATCGCAACGTCGAGTACCTGCGCCAGATCCTCCGTAGTGAGAGCTGGCGGCTGTTACGGCGCAACCCGCCGATTTTTGCCGCGACCGCCGACCCGATGTCGACGATGCGCGGCCTGATGCTGGGCTACATCAAGCGAGTCTGGTCCGGCAAGCGGGACTGACCTGGCTGCAGGCTACGGCCCGTCCACGGTCCTGACATACCGCTCATACAGCTCCGGCAGACGCGCCAACACGGCCTCCCGACCCCACATCTGCGCCCCGGAAATGGCCTCGCGCAGCACCTCCAGCGACAAGCTCTCGAGAGCAGGCAGTGCGACCGGCGCAAAGCTCAAGTGCCATGCCTCCGGCTGCACGCCACCGCGGTCGCGCCGATAGGGTCGGAAGAATCCATATTTGCCCATATTGGCCGTGAGCCAGCGGTCCAGCTTCTCGAAGCAGCCGCCCACGGCGTACTCCTGCGGGACGAGCTGAGGGCGGTAGCCTGCGGGCACCGCGGCCAAATCCGCCACGTCGAAGTCTGTTCCCCAGTGGTGGCGGCTGGCACCGGGCAACGCCGACCAGATCAAAATGGCGTCGACCAGCGCGGCGTCATCCGCCAAATCGGCCCGGGATACTTCCGCACCGGAGCGGTCGTACAGAGGGCGCTCCGCAGTGAATTTGCCGTTCCAGAGGGCCTCCTGACGGCGGAAGGCGCGGAACGCGGACACGATCGTCAAGTCGATTCCATCCGCTCTTGCAGCGCTGCGCAGGCTGCCAAAAGCCGCCGCGGCCTCAGGATGGAGGGCGCAGGAGAGCTCGTCCAAGGGGCTGACATGCGTGTCAGCCCGGCCGGTCAGTTCGAGTGAATTGAGCATTTCGGTTCGGATTCGGGTTGAATGAGCCTCCATGAGCTCCACTTTACGCGCTTTACGCGGGTAGCCTTGGGGAACGGCCGGCGGGTAATATCGGATCGCGATGATGGAGGGTAAGACGGTACGCCCGTGAGGCTGTGCCGTAATTTTGACGTGACTGCCGCAAGCCTGAAATCCAAATACGCTGCTGCCGCGTTCGCGGCCGTGTTGCTGGCGATGTTCGCCCTCACCACGCTGCTCCTCTGGCAGCGCGATGTCGATGCGCGACATCTGCGCGACCTCGCCGTCAATTCTGCCAGCGAGCGCGTCGCTACGGAGCTACGGGCGAGAGCTGCGACTACAGCGGCACACGCGGCCGACGCCGTAACGCCGGCTGTGCACAGCCGCGATGTCGGGGCGATTGCGCGGCGTTTACAGCCGTTCACCGAGGATCCGACGGTCGTGAGCCTCACGGTGCGGGACGCCACCGGCACCACTCTTTACAAGTGGCGGCGCACGGACGACTCGTCTGCGCATGGCGAGCCGGCATCCGCCTCGGTGACGATACGGGATCTCGTCGAGAGCCTCCCCGGCGTCTCGACGCCAAAAACTTTTGGCCAGCTCGATGTCGACGTCGCTCAAAGCGAGCCCTCGAGCGACCAGGACCTCTCAGGCCGCTTGGCGGCGCTGAGCGGCCAGCAGCTGCGGGTCGCCCTCCTCTTGTCCGGCGGCCTCGCCGCCGTGATGGCCCTGGGGGCCGCCCTCGTGGCGTGGCGCACCGGGAGCCGTCTGGAGCAGCCCATCGGTGCCCTGATCAAAGGCGCCGACCGCATCGGGCAGGGGGATTACACCCGCCCCGTGGACGTGCAGCGGCAGGATGAGCTCGGGGAGCTTCAGCAGGCCCTGGAGCGCATGCGAGGACGCCTGCGCCAGTCGACCATCAACAAGAACTACCTGCACAGCGTGTTGAACAGCATGACGGATGCGGTGTTCCTCACGTCACCCGACGGGGTGATCAAGGTAGCGAACGCGGCTGCATGCAAGCTCCTGGCGTATGGCGAGGAGGAGATCCTGGGTCGCGGCATCGTCGCGGTTCTGGACGAGCGTGAGCGCGAAGGCTTCGATCTGCTGCAGGCCGCCCAGGAGACCCGCGAGACCGTCGTGCGCACGCGCAGCGGGCAGACGATTCCCGTATCGCTCACGGGCTCGCGCATCGAGAGCAGCGACCCGCAGTTCCAGGGCAATATTTTTGTCGCCCGGAATATCACCGACCGCAAGCGCGCCGAGCGCCGCATCCGCTACCTCGCTCGCTACGACGCCCTCACCAAGATCCCGAACCGCATGCAGTTCCACCACCTGCTGCAGCAGACGATCGCGCGCGGCCTGCGCAGCGGCCAGGTGGTCGCCTTGCTGTATCTCGACATGGATCGCTTCAAGGAGGTGAATGACACCTTCGGCCACGGATCCGGCGACCGGGTACTGGAAGTTCTGGCGGAGCGCCTGACCCGCACGCTGCCGAAGGATACGATCGTCGGTCGCCTCGCCGGCGACGAGTTTGCGCTGTTCGTGGAATCCCTGCCGGCGGATGCGGACAACCGTGGCCCGATCGCGCACCTCGCGCGTTCCATCCTCACCGAGGTGAGCAAGGCGTTCCAGCTCAATCAACACGAGGTGTTCCTCACCGCCAGCATCGGCATCGCCTTCTGCCCGCGCGACGCGGAGAACGTGATCGATCTGATCCGCAACGCCGACGCGGCGATGTATTACTCGAAGCAGAACGGCGGCAATACGTTCGCGTTCTACTCGCCCGAGATGAATGCAGCCGCCGTCGAGCGGCTGATGCTGAAGAGCAAGCTGCGGCGCGCGCTGGAGCGCGACGAGCTCGTGATCCGCTACCAGCCCAAGGTCGATCTGCGAAACGGCAGGATCATCGGCGCCGAGGCGCTCCTGCGCTGGCGGCTACCCGGTCACGGCGACATCCCGCCCTCCCAGTTCATTCCGCTCGCCGAGGAGACCAACCTCATCCTGGATATTGGCGAGTGGGTGCTGAATCGGGTGTGCATGGACTACCGGCACATGCAGACCGAGGGTGCCACGCCGGGCCGCATCTCGCTCAACCTGTCGCTGAAGCAATTGCGCCAGGCCAGCTTCATCCTGCGATGCCGCTCCGTATTCCGCCGGCATGCCGTATCCCCAACCTCTTTCGAGCTGGAGATCACCGAGACGACGCTCATGGCCGACGCCAAGCGCACCGTGAGGCTGCTCGATGAGCTGTATGCGATGGGCCTGCATCTCTCGATCGACGACTTCGGAACCGGCTATTCCTCTCTCTCGGCCCTGCAGCAGTTTCCGATCGGCACGCTGAAGATCGATCAGTCCTTCGTGCGCGATGTGAGCGAGGACGCCGGCGACGCAACCATCGTCCGCACGATCATCGAGATGGGCCGCAGCCTGGGGATGGAAGTGGTGGCGGAGGGCGTCGAATCGCTGCGGCATCTGGAATTCCTCCGCCGCCACGCCTGCCACTACGCGCAAGGCAAGCTGTTCGGCGAGCCCTGTACTTCGGAGGAGTTGTTGGCGCTCCTCGCGCGGCAGGGAAGCGGCACGGCGCCCTTCGGTCATCTCCTGCCACACGCCGACGAGCTCACCAGCCGCCTGGCGTAGCGCCCGTTCCCGCGGGGGCCGCGCACGCATTATGTCGGCTGCTGGCGACGCTCGGACGCGGTCGCCAGACTGACGCATCCTCGAGCGCGCAGCCCATATACTGCGCACCTCATCATGCTGACTCTCGCCAACGTCCGTTTGCGTCGCGGTCCTCTCGTCCTCGTGGACGAAGCGGCGCTCAGCATTTTTCGCGGCGACAAGGTCGGCGTGGTGGGCCGCAACGGCTGCGGCAAATCATCCCTGCTGGCGTTGATCCGCGGCGAGATCACGCCCGACGCCGGCGACTACGAGGCGCCACCCGGCCTGGCCCTGGCCCACGTGGCCCAGGAGCTGCCCGACTCCGATTCGCCTCTCGTGGAATATGTGCTCGACGGCGATCTCGAGCTGCGAGCGGTTCAGACTGAGCTGGCCGAGGCCCAGCAGAGCGGCCAGGGTGCCCGGATCGGCGCGTTGCATGCCGAGCTCGAGCGCCTCGACGGCTATGCCGCGCGCAGCCGCGCGGCCGAGTTGATCGCGGGTCTCGGGTTCGATCCACGGGCGCTGCAGCGCCCGATCGGGGAGTTCTCCGGTGGACTGAAGATGCGCGCCAACCTGGCGCGCGCGCTCATGCGCCGCTCGGACCTGCTGCTCCTCGACGAGCCCACGAACCACCTCGATCTCGATGCGGTGCTGTGGCTCGAGCGCTGGCTGCGTGCCTATCCGGGCACCTTGTTGGTCGTGTCTCACGATCGTGAATTCCTCGACGGCGTCGCGGATCGAATCGTGCACATCGAGGGCGGGCGGCTCGGTGCGTATGCCGGGAACTACAGTGCATTCGAGACCCAGCACGCGGCGCGAGCCGAGCGTACGCGCGCACTCATTGCGCGGCAGGAGCGGGAGACGGCGAGAGTGGCCGGCTTCGTGGCGCGCTTTCGAGCCCAAGCGAGCAAAGCGCGCCAGGTGCAGAGCCGGTTGAAGTGGCTCGCCCGGTTGCAGGAGCTGCCGACGATGCCCGTCGAGAGCGGCTTCGAGTGGGAATTCTCGCCGCCGGTGAAGTTGCCTCGCCCGCTGGTTTCGTTGGACACCGTCGCGGCAGGCTATGGCACCCGGCGGATCATCGAGAATGTTTCACTGACGCTCAGCCCCGGTGACCGGATCGGGGTGCTGGGGCGTAACGGAGCGGGAAAATCCACGCTGATGCGCACGTTGGCGGGCGAGCTGACCACGCAGGCCGGAACGGTGACCGCCGCCCCGGATCTCGCGACCGGGTTTTTCGCGCAGCTCGAGCTGGAACAACTGGACGCGGACAGCACGGCGTTGGTGGAGCTCACGCGCCGAAGCGGGCCTGAGGCCGCGCAGTGGCCCGAGCAGGCGAGGCGCGATCACCTGGGACGATTCGGCTTTCGTGGCGATCGTGTCTTCGAGCCCATCCGTCGGTTCTCGGGGGGCGAGCGCGCACGGCTGGCGCTGGCCATCCTGGTGGCGCGCCGACCCAACCTGCTGCTGCTCGATGAGCCCACCAACCATCTCGATCTCGAGATGCGCCAGGTGTTGCTGCTCGCCCTGCAGGAGTTTGCCGGCGCGGTGGTCGTGGTCTCGCACGACCGGGCCCTGCTGCGCGGGGCTTGCGACCGTTTTCTGCTCGTTGCCGAGGGCCGCGTGCGGCCGTTCGACGGCGACCTGGAAGACTATGCGTCCTGGCTGGCGAAAGGCGGCAGCTCGCCGGACGTCGCTACGGTACAGGGGGGAACCCTTCCGTCGCGGCGCGAGCAGCGCCGCGCGGAGGCAGAGGCACGCAATCGGTTAACCCCCTTGCGCAGCGAGCAACGGGACCTGGAGCACCGATTGCAGCAGCTCGGAGCGCAGCGGTTGCGGCTCGAAGGGGAGCTCGCGGATCCCGCCACTTACACGGCGAAGCCGGTGGACGAGCAGCTCGATCTGAGTAAGCGCCATACGGCACTCCTGCGGGATATCGAAGCCCTCGAGGAGCGCTGGCTGGAAGTCTCGTCAGCGCTGGAAGAGCGCTCCGCCTGACCCGGCGCCGATTACCGCATGCCGTTCATCTCCAGGACGCGCAAAGGGCCTGCACCGAGCGGCTGGCGAACGGCCCGCCGGCTCGCCTTGCTCGCGGCTCTCATCCTATGGCTCGCCGTCGCGGCCTGGGAGACCCACAAGCCGCTGATGGCAGGTGCCCACATCGAATCTCCGTGGTATCCGCAGGCCGCCCAGGATGTGACGTTCATAGCCGACATCACCTCGGCGGATGCCTACGGCCGCACGGTCATGAGCCAGGGCATCTTCGACCAGACTCTCGCCGTCATCCGTTCGGCGCGGCGCTTCATCGTGCTCGATTATTTTCTGCTCGACGAACGACTGGGGAGCGCGGCGGCCCCCGCCTCGCCGGCCCGCAATCTCTCCGGTGAGCTGCGCGATGCGCTGCTCGAGCAGCGACGCGCGTTTCCGGACCTGCAGGTGCTCCTGATCACCGATCCCATCAACGACGTGTACGGGGGCTCACCGTCCCCGGATCTGACCCTGATACGCGCCGCCGGGGTGAGCGTCGTCGTCACCGACCTCAACGCGCTGCGCGACTCCAACTTCATGTACTCGAGCCTGTGGCGGCTCGCGATCTCCTGGTGGAGCGGCACTGGTCGGGGCGGCGGCTGGCTGCCGAACCCACTCGATGAAGAGAGCGCGCCGATCACGTTCGCGTCGTGGGCTCGCCTGGTCAACTTCAAGGCGAACCACCGTAAGGTCGTCATAGCAGACGACGGCCGCGGCGGTCTGATCGGTGTGGTCGGATCCGCCAATCCTCACGACGCCAGCAGTGCAAATTCCAACGCGGCCCTGAAGCTGCGCGGCGCCGTCCTGCAGCCCTTGCTCGACAGCGAGCTCGCCATCGCACATTCGTCGGGCTGGAAAGGGCAGGTGCCCGAGGCGGACGCCGTGCCCGTCGCAAAGAATCGGCACGATCGACTGCTCGGCGCGGAGGACCTGCGCGCGCAGGTCCTCACCGAGGGGGCCATCCGCTCGGCGATCCTCCAGCGGGTGAGCGCCAGCGGCCGTGGCGACAACATCGATATTGCGATGTTCTACGTTGCCGATCGCGGCATCGTGGAGTCACTGCTGGCGGCCAGCCGGCGAGGCGTGAAGGTCCGGCTGATCCTGGATCCGAACCAGGACGCTTTCGGCCACCCCAAGTCAGGCATTCCCAACCAGCCCGTGGCGAGCGAGCTGGTCGCGGCCAGCGACGGCGCCATCCATGTGCGCTGGTACCGTACTCACGGCGAGCAGTTCCACACCAAGCTGGTGATGGTCTATGACGCCCACACCCTCTGGCTGACGCTCGGATCGGCGAACCTGACCCGACGAAACATCGCAGACTACAACCTCGAGGCGAATGTCTCCGTCGAGACGCCGCGCACGACTGCGCTCAGCGCGCAGCTCCTCGACTACTTCGACACGCTGTGGAGCAACCGCGCCGGGCTCGGCATCGAATACACGGCAGACTTCGGGTTCTACGCCGACCCCTCGCAGCTGCACTATTGGCTGTATCGCCTGATGGAAGGAACCGGCCTGTCCACGTTCTGACTAAGAGCGTGCCGCCTCCGCGGCGCGCTCGACCACGACCGACAGCGCGGTGTTCACGGCGGTCTCGAATGCCGACACGACATCGCCGAGCCGGTTCGCCGCGGCGGGCGCAACGCCCTCGGCCTCGAAGGTGGCGACAATATCGTGATCTGTGCGGCGCCCCACGGTGCAATCGAGCAGCACATGCACTTCCGGTGCCGGTCCCTTCGTATAGTCGGCCTCGAAGCGGCGCACGATGACCTGCAGAAGATAGTCGGCCTGAAAGCCGCTCCCGGAGGACTGAACCGCGGACCAGGTGTCGGAGGCACCCAGAGCCTGCGTCAACAGGGACTCGACGACATCCGGAAGACTCGCGGGCCAGCGGCTCGCCACGTAGTAACTCATTCTGTGATCCGACTGCACGAGCACGATGTGACTCGTGTCGAGGCCCGGGTCGACCAGCGGCAATCTCACGCGCAGTGACGGAGCATGCTTGGGCGACGCCGGGTCCTGGCGCGACGCCGGATACTGAGCCCCGCGCGTCACTCGCAGCGTATAGACCTGGGCCGCGGGCGTGTCGCTGTGCAGGCCGGTGGAGCAACCCGCCAGAAGCAGACACGCGGTCCCGGCGAAGAGCGCCCTCATCTTGGTATCTCCACGCCCTGCTGCGGCGGCTGATAGAGGAGCTGTGAAGGATTCTCGCGCAGGCTGCTCGAAAGCTCGCGAATGTCCTGCACGGCGGAGCGCCCCTCGCGCACGAACTGCTCGAGCTCAGGCAACCCATCACGGGTGAACGCGCGCAGGTCCTGCCGGTTATCGTCGATCAAATGCTGCAACTGGTCGGTCGTCCTCGCGAGATTGTCGGCGATGGAGCCGACCCGTTGGACCGCCGTCACGATCTGCGGTCCCGCTGATTCCACTACTGAATGCGCGCTCTTCGCGGAGGCTGTCAGCTCGCCGGCCGCGCCTCTCAGCTCGGTCACCAGGGAATTGACGTCCCGCAGCATCTGCGGAAGATTCGAGCTCGCCGTCTCTATGTGGGTCAACGAAGCGCTGATCGCCGCAATGTTGCGATCACTCAGCACGCGCCCGGCGCGCTCGATGACCTCACCGGCCGCGGCCACCACATCGGGCAGACTGGCGAGGAACAGGTCGAAGCGCGAATGCACGGAGCCGATCACGGGATACTTGATGCCCGCCACGGCCGGGGTCATTCGCCGGTTGCCGTGCAGCTCCAGGAGGTCGATGTAGAGGAGACCGGTGACCCCCTGCAACGACAGCTCGGCGATCGTCTTCGGGGAAATCGGCGCGGAGGAATCGATATCCACGATGACCTGCACGCGGCTGGGATCGCGTGGATCGATGTTCATGTCCACCACGCGGCCGACGCCCACACCGAGATAGCGCACCGCGGCTCCGCGCTCGAGACCGCTGACGCTGCCGTCGAAATAGATCTCGTACCGTTGGTACTGGCGATGCTCGCGACTGTCCGAATACCAGTATACGAACAGAGCGCCCACGAGAGCGACAATCAAGACGAAAGCGCCGACTGCGGCATAGTTCGCGTCACGCTCCATGCTCTGCCCTCGATTTGCGCGCGGCTGTCAGGCGCGCCCGCGCCCGCTCCCCGTGGAAGTAAGCCTGGATCCACGGATTCGAATGGTCGACGATCCGCTCGAGCGTGTCGACTTCCATGCGCCTCTCGACGATCACCCCGACACGATTGCAGGTGCGGAAGATCGTGTCCAGATCGTGCGTAATCATGACAACGGTGAGCCGCAGCTCCTTTTGCAGGTAGAGAACGAGCTCATCGAACTCCGCGGCGCTGATCGGGTCGAGGCCGGATGTGGGCTCATCCAGAAATAGCAGCGTCGGGTCCAGGGCGAGGGCGCGGGCGAGCGCCGCCCGTTTGATCATGCCGCCTGAGAGTTGCGCCGGATATTTCCGAGCGGCATCGGCCGGCAGACCCACGAGACGGATCTTCAGCATCGCCAGCTCGTCGCGGGCGGTCGCGGGCAGCTCGACGTGCTCGATCATCGGCAGCTGGACGTTCTGCATGACCGTGAGCGCCGAATAGAGCGCCCCCTGTTGGAACGTCACGCCGTAGCGCGCCTTCACGTCGCGCAAGGCCGCTGCGGACATCTGGGTGACATCGTGGCCCTCGATCCGGACGACCCCCGCCTGCGGGCGCCGCAGTCCGAGAATGCTGTGCAGTAGCACGGACTTGCCGGCGCCCGACCCGCCGACGATACCGAACACCTCATCCGGCTGGACCTCCATGTCGAGTCCGTCGTGCACGACCTGGGCTGCGAAGCGGTTGACGAGCCCGCGCACCTCCACGACCGGATAGATCAAACGTCGATCTCCATGAAGAGCACGGCAAACACCGCGTCCGCCAGAATCACCAGGAAGATCGATTGCACGACGGCCACCGTGGTCAGACGGCCGAGCTCCCGGGAGGAATCCCGTACCTGCAGGCCCCGGTAGGCGCCCGCCATGGCGATCAGCATCGCAAACACAGGGGCCTTGAGCAGGCCCACCCAGAACGTGGTGGGCGCTATGGCCTCGTTGACGCGGTTCACGTATTGCGTGAGCGGCATGTCGAGCAGAAACCGACACAGCAGGGCCCCGCCCGTCAGGCCGACGATATCCGCGATGATGGTCAGCAGCGGCAGCGCGATCACCAGGCCGAGCACTCGCGGCAGCACCAATGCCTCCAGAGGATCCACGCCCGTCGCCAGCAACGCGTCGGTCTCCTCGTTCAGACACATCGCGCCGAGCTCGGCCGCGAAAGCGCTGCCGGAGCGGCCGGCAACGATGATCGCCGTCAGCAACACACCCAGCTCCCGCAGCACCCCGATGGTCACGAGATCGACGACGAAGACCTCGGCGCCGAAGTTACGTAGCTGCTGGGCGCTCATGTACGCGACGATGACGCTGATGAGAAAGGCGATCAGCGCAATGATCGGCATGGCCGTGATGCCCGTATCGTAGACATGCCGGGCGACGGAGATAGGACGCAGGCGCTTCAAGCTGACAACGCCGCGCACCAGGGCCGTGCTGACGCGGCCGAGAAACGCGGACGCGGCGAGCAGGTCGCGGCCGAACCGTACGGCGTGGCGGCCGACGGCGATCAGCGGCTCAGCGACGACTTCTGCCTCCGTCAGCATGTGCGGAGGCGTGGTTACAGCCGGCACGGAGGCCAGTGTCGTATCGATCAGGCGCAGCTGGTCCGGTGGCGCCTGACGGAAACTGACCTCGACGCCGGCTGCCCGTGCTCCACTCAGGAACTCCCGCAGCCTCCAGGCGCCGGTCAGATCGAGGGCAATCAACCCCTCCGTCGAGATGACAGCGCGGCGCGTGTCCGCCAGATCGATGGCGGACAGCGCTGCGTCGATCTGTGCGAATTGCAGAATGCGCCATTCGCCGGTGAGATCGAGCTCGACGCTCTGCCCGGTACGCCGTACATCGAGGAGCATCCTGCAAGCATACCGCTTACCGGGTGCTCACCAGGTGGGCTTCCAGAAACCAGAGGTCCTTGTCGAGTGCCCGCGACAGGCCCGTGAACAGATCCGAGGTGTCGGCGTCGCCGAGGCGCGCAGCCTCCTCGATTCCGCGCCGCGCCTTCGCACCGAGGTCGGCCACGGCAGAAGACAATGCCTGCAGGTGCTGCTCCCCCGCCGCGATGTCCTCGGGATAGGGCGGCAGGGTCGTTGCGCGTGCAACGCGGGCCAAGGTGCCCTGCGCGACTGCGCCCAGAGCCGTGATCCGCTCGGCCAGGGTGTCGATGTGGTCCTCCATGTGCTCCGCCACGCGGTCGAAGAGCTCATGCAGGGCGATGAAGTGGGGACCCCTGACGTTCCAATGAGCCTGCTTGGCCTGCGCGCCGAGGTCGATGGCGTCGGCCAGGCGGGCATTCAACAGCTCGGTCACTTTGCCGCGAACACCGGCGGGCAAATCATTTCGCGTGTCGTACATGATCACACTCCACCATCGTTTTTCGTGAGGGAATGATCACGCCTGGGTGCGATTGACGCCAATGACTACTTGAAATGAAATCGATCGACAGGATCTATCGCGGCGGGAGCGCGCGGAAGTTTTTGGGTCGCGAGCCACGGGCGGGCGTACAGTCGAGCCAATGGCTCAGGACGAGGATGACGGCGAGCTGATGCTGCGGTACGCCCGCGGCGACCTGCGCGCCTTTGAGACCCTCTACCGGCGCCACCGCGGGCCTCTGTATCGATATCTGGCCCGCCAGAGCCGCAACCCCGAGATCGCCGACGACCTCTTTCAGGAGGTCTGGAGCCGGGTGATCACGAGCCGTGAGCGCTATGAACCGCGGGCGCAGTTCCGTACGTTCCTGTACCGGATTGCCCATAACTGCTTCATCGATCACTGCCGCAGGTCGAACGTGCGAGCCGAGAGGGGCGCCGACTGGGAGACGGTGGAGAGCTCGCTGGCGGCACCCGAAGGCGAGAGACCCGAGGTGCACGCCGAGCACGCTCAAACCATGGCACGCTATCGGGCCGCCGTGGCGGCGCTGCCTGCGGAGCAGCGCGATGTTTTCCTGCTCTATGAGGAGTCGGGGCTGTCTCTGGAGGAAATCGCGACGATCAGTGCCGTGGGACCCGAGACGGCCAAGAGCCGCCTGCGCTACGCCGTCGCAAAATTGAAGGCTGCGCTCGCGAGCCCGGAAGTGATCCGGACGGGTCGGGTCGTCACACCGCTCGGGGAGCCAGGATCGTGACTGAGCCGTCGGAAGAGAATGACTTCGAGGCGTTCCTCAAGACGCGCTCGATGCTGCGCAGCCCCGCGGCCGGCACGGAGCGGCTCGAGCCTTCCGCCGAAGTCGATCAACAGATACTCGCGAGAGCGAGCCGAGCCATCCGGGTCCGTGCGCCCGTGCAGCCGTACCGGGCGCCCCGGTGGGCCCTTCCGGCCGGGCTTGCCGCGACGATCCTCCTGGCCATTGCGATTGTCGTGAACGTAGATTTCAGGGGCCTGCGGCCGGCCCGGTCCGTTGCACAGGCGCCGGCAACCGCCGCCCCGGCAGCACAGCCTCGCGAGCCCGAGGCCAAGGAAGCGGCGCCCGGCGATGCGAAGCCAGCCGCGGCGCCGGCAGCACGGGCAGCCCTCCCGGCCCCCCGGGAATGGCTCGAGCGGATCGAGAAGCTGCGCCAGGACGGCCATGGGGCCGAAGCCGACGCAGAGCTGGAGCGCTTCAGGCGGGCCTATCCTCACGACCCCATCCCCCCTGAAGCCGCTCGCTCGCCGCGAGCGCCATCGAGCCCGTAACAGGGGCCGTTTTGGGTAAAATCCGCGGTCCCTTACCGAAAGGAAATCAGCACCGTCATGAAGCCAGCCTTGAACGTCGCGATCACCGGCGCCGCCGGACAGATCGGCTATGCCCTCGCCTTCCGCGTCGCCTCCGGACAGCTCCTGGGGGCGGATCAGCCCGTCAATCTGCATCTGCTCGAGATCACTCCGGCGCTGCCGACGTTGCAGGGCGTGGTGATGGAGCTGAACGACTGTGCATTCCCGACCCTCAACAAGGTCGTAGCCACGGATGACGCCAAGGTTGCTTTCCGCGATTGCAACGCGGCCTTGTTGGTCGGCGCGCGCCCGCGCGGACCGGGGATGGAGCGCAAGGACCTGCTGCTGGCGAACGCCCAGATCTTCTCCGCTCAGGGCAAGGCCCTGAACGAGGTCGCGGACCGGAACGTGAAAGTGTTGGTAGTCGGCAATCCCGCGAACACGAACGCTCTGATCGCGAGGGCCAACGCGAAGGATCTCAACCCCCGCAACTTCACCGCCATGACCCGCCTCGACCACAATCGGGCGCTGTCGCAGCTCGCGGAGAAGACCGGCACGCACACCACGGGGATTCGCCGGATGACCATCTGGGGCAACCACTCGGCCACGCAGTACCCGGACCTGAGCCACACGCTCGTGAACGGGAAGGCCGCGAAGTCGCTGGTCGAGCAGAAGTGGATCGAGGAAACGTTCATCCCGGTCGTCCAGCAGCGCGGAGCTGCCATCATCAAGGCTCGCGGCGCATCCTCCGCAGCCTCGGCTGCGTCCGCTGCCGTCGATCATATCTACACGTGGGTCCATGGCACGGGAGCGGATGACTGGACGAGCATGGCGGTTCCGTCAGACGGCAGCTACGGGATCAGGGAAGGGGTGATCTATTCCTATCCCGTCACGGTGAAGAACGGCGAGTATCAGATCGTGCAGGGCCTCAACATCGATGAGTTCAGTCGCAAGCGAATGGATGCGACGGACGCCGAGCTCCGCGAAGAGCGTGACGGCGTCAAGAGCCTGCTTGGGTAAAACGCTGGATCCGGGCATCGCGCCCTGGCGGCGGGCACAGTTGCGCAGGCATTTTGCCTGCTCACAATCCGGGGCTGACCCTCGCAGGTCAGCCCGTGCGACGCGATGCGCCGCACCCATATGCCTGGGATACGCGCTCGTGCCCGCCGCCAGACACGAGGAAGCAACATGCTGGGCGCGATCATCACATTGCTGTTCATCGGGGCCGTCCTCTTCCTGGCGTACAAGCGTCTCTCCCTGCTTGTCTTCACGGTCACTTTCACCGTTCTGCTCGCGGCGTACACCGTGTTGGGGGCCGCGGGCACCGGCCCGGGCATCTGGAAGGGCTTCCTCTGGATCCTGCTCGCAACGCTGTGGCTCCTGAACATCCGGCCCCTGCGCAAAGCGGTCATCACGCGCCCGTTCATGAGGGCGTACCTGAAGCTGCTCCCCGCGATGTCGCAAACAGAGCGCGAGGCTCTGGAGGCCGGCACTGTCTGGTGGGACGGTGAGCTCTTCACCGGAGCGCCCAAGTGGTCGAAGTTGCTCGCGGCGCGCGCGCCCCGGCTCTCGGCGGAGGAACAGGCATTCCTCGATGGGCCCTGCGAAGAGCTGTGCCGGATGCTCGATGACTGGAACATCACCCACGAGCTCGGCGATCTGCCGCCGCGGGTGTGGGACTACCTGAAGTCGCGCGGCTTCTTCGCGATGATCATCCCGAAGAAATACGGCGGCCTCGAGTTCAGCGCCTACGCTCACTCCTGCGTGCTCGCGAAGCTCGCGAGCAGGAGCGCCACGGCCTCCTCGACCGTGGCCGTCCCGAACTCGCTGGGACCCGCGGAGCTGTTGAATCACTACGGCACGCAGGAGCAGAAGAATTACTACCTGCCGCGTCTGGCGCGCGGCGAGGAAGTCCCTTGCTTCGCGCTCACGGGACCGCGTGCCGGCTCCGACGCCGCCTCGATTCCGGACACGGGCATCGTCTGCCGTGGCACCTGGCAGGGTCGCGAGGTGCTCGGCCTGCGGTTGAATTTCAGCAAGCGCTACATCACGCTCGCCCCGGTGGCGACCGTGATCGGGCTCGCTTTCCGCATGTTCGACCCCGACGGGCTGCTCGGCGGCAAGGCCGACATCGGCATCACCTGCGCACTGATTCCTCGGGAAACTCCCGGCATCGGCATCGGGCGCCGGCACTTTCCGGTCAACACGCCCTTTCAGAACGGGCCGATCCACGGGAAGGATGTGTTCGTGCCGCTCGATGCCATCATCGGCGGCATCAGGATGGCGGGCTGCGGCTGGCGGATGCTGGTGGAGCAGCTGTCGGTCGGCCGCTGCATCTCACTCCCCTCAAATGCAACGGGTGCCGCCAAAGCGGCCGTCTGGGCCACAGGCGCCTACTCACGCATCCGCCGCCAGTTCAACATGCCCGTCGGCAAGTTCGAAGGCGTCGCGGCGGTCATCGCGCGCATGGCTGGCCTGACCTACACGATGGATGCGGCCCGCTCCGTCACGGCCGGCGCGATCGACGGGGGCGAGAAGCCCTCGGTACCCTCCGCGATGTTGAAATATCACGTCACGGAAATGGGGCGGCAGGTGGCGAACGACGCGATGGACGTGCATGGCGGCAAAGGGATTTGCCTGGGCCCGCGCAACTATCTCGCACGCGCCTACGAGGTGGTCCCCGTCGCCATCACCGTCGAGGGAGCCAATCTCCTGACACGCAACCTCATCATCTTCGGCCAGGGCGCGGTGCGCTGTCATCCGTTCGTCCTGAAGGAAATGAACGCGGCTCGCAACCCGAACCGCTCGCAGGGCGTGGATGAATTCGATCGTGCGCTGTTCGCGCACACCGGGTTCACGATCTCGAACGCGGTCCGCTCGCTGATCATGGCTCTGACACACGCGCGTTTCGCGCGCTCGCCAGTGCAGGGCCCGACGGGGCGCTACTACCAGCACATCGTGCGTTTCAGCGCGTCGTTCGCGTTTGCCGTCGACGTTGCGATGCTCACGCTGGGCGGCTACCTGAAGAAGAAGGAGAGCCTGTCCGCGCGGCTCGGTGACGTTCTCTCGTGCATGTACCTCGCCTCGATGGTGCTGAAGCATCACGAGAACCAGGGACGCCACGAGGAGGATCTGCCTCTCGTGGAGTGGGCCTGCCGCAATCTGCTCTACCACGCACAGGAGCAGATGCACGGCTTCCTGCGCAACTTTCCCAATCGCCTGCTGGCCGGGGTGCTGCGCGTGTTGATATTCCCGCGAGGGCGCACCTACTCGGCGCCGAGCGACCGCCTGGGACGGCGCGTGGCGGAGCTCGTCGTCAACCCGACCGACGCGCGCGAGCGGCTGTCTGAATACATCTACTGGACGCTCGAGCCCGGTAATCCGCTCGGGCTCTTGCAAGAGGCGCTGCTGCTCGCACAGAGCGTCGAGCCTCTCGAGAAGCGTATCCGCGTCGAGGGCGTGAAATCCGGGCGCGTGACGGCTCTCGATCTGCCGGGCCAGATCCAACAGGCGGTCGCCGCGGGAATCATCTCGGAGACCGAGGCCGCGACCCTGCGCGACTATGACCGCAAGGTCCTCAACATCGTCAACGTTGACGACTTCGCGCCCCATGAGCTGGGCGCGCGAGCGGTGCAGGCGTCCGAGACGAGCGCCCGCACCGACTCGCACCGCGGCGCGTATGTTGCCTGAGCTTTCGTGAGAGCAACCCCCGAAACAACCCTCGATGGAAGGAAGACTGCCATGCGTATTGCGTTACTGACCCTGCTGCTAGCTGCCTTTGCAACGACCGCCGTGCAGGCGCAAGAGCGGACTGCGTCGCCGCCGGGCGCCGATGTTTACATCATCAGCCCGAAGGACGGCGCGAAGGTCTCGAACCCGGTCGTCGTGCGCTTCGGGCTCAAGGGCATGGGCATCGCTCCGGCGGGGATCAAGTTCGACAACACCGGACATCATCATCTGCTCGTGGACACGGACGCTCCGGCGGACCTGAGCGCACCGCTTCCGGCGAGCGACAAGATCCTCCACTTCGGGAAGGGACAGACCGAGACGACCCTGACCCTGACACCCGGCAAGCACACCCTGCAGCTGCTGCTGGGCGATCAGAGCCACCTTGCGCACAACCCGCCCGTGATCTCGAAGAAGATCACGATCACGGTCACGAAGTAGATCAGGCGGCGAACCGGCCGCCCTTCCGTGTCGCGTGCAGTGCTACATGTGGACATGGACGCTTTCTATGCGTCAGTGGAGCAACACGACGACCCCTCATTGGCCGGTTTGCCCGTGATAGTCGGTGGTACCAGCGGCCGCGGCGTCGTCGCGGCCGCGAGCTACGAGGTGCGCAAATACGGCGTGCATTCGGCCATGCCGATGAGCACCGCCTTGCGTCTGTGCCCGCACGCCAGATGCGTCGCTCCCCGGATGGGCCGCTACAAGGAAGTATCCCAACAGGTTTTTGGCGTCTTCCATGAGGTCACGCCGTTGGTGGAGGGTCTGTCGCTCGACGAAGCGTTCCTGGATGTCACGGACAGTCGGGCGTTGCTGGGAGACGCAGTCACGATCGCCCGAGGCATCAAGACGCAGATCCGCACCCGCACGGGACTCACCGCCTCGGTCGGGGTCGCTCCCAACAAGCTGGTGGCGAAGATCGCCTCCGATCTTGCCAAGCCCGACGGGCTGACGGTGGTCCCCGAGGACCGGATCGCTGCCACTCTCGATCCGCTCTCCATCAGGCGTCTCCCCGGTCTGGGGCGTAAGACCGGCGAGAAGGTCGAGGCGCTGGGCATCCACACCTTCGCGCAGCTGCGCACCGCTGCGGATTCCAGGCTCTGGCCTGTGTTCGGGCGTTACACGCGGCGGATCCGCGAGCGGGCAGCAGGCGTGGACGATCGCGCGGTGGTGCCCGATCACCAGGAGAAGTCGATCAGCGCCGAGGATACTTTCGAGCGCGACGTGAGCGAGGCGCGGGCCCTGCTGGGGCACCTCTCGAGGCTCGCCGATCGCGCCTGCACCCGGCTGCGCGGGAAACAGCTCGTGGCGGGCAAGGTGGGCGTGAAAATCCGTCAGCACGATTTCAGGACCTTCAGCCGTCAACGCGTGGTCGCGCCCGCTGCCCACGATGGGCGTACCCTCTCGCGCATGGCGGAAGACCTGTTGCGTCAGTGGCTGACCGAGAATCCGGGAGCGAAACTCAGGCTGCTCGGCGTTGTCTTGAGTGACCTGAGCCCGGCGGCGCAACTCGGTCTGTTCGAGGAGGCGTCGCCGCACGCCAGCCGTCTGGATGCCACTGTGGATGAGGCGCGCGCCCGCTTCGGTAGCCGTGCTCTGCGCCGTGGCAATACGATCGAGTAGCATCGCCGCATGTATCTGTCATTCTTCGGCCTGAACGAGAAGCCGTTCGCGATCACCCCCGATCCGCGCTATCTCTATCTGAGCGAGCGCCACGCCGAAGCTCTGGCTCACCTGCTGTATGGCATCAACGAGGCCGGCGGCTTCGTCCAGTTGACCGGCGAGGTGGGCACGGGCAAGACCACGATCGTCCGGTCGCTGCTCGCTCAGGTTCCGAAGAACGCCGAGATCGCGCTCATCCTCAATCCGCGGATGACCGCTCCCGAATTCCTGCTGACGATCTGCGAGGAGCTCGGAATCGGGGTACCGGACTCGGCGATCGAGAGCCTGAAGGACCTGGTGGACATCCTGAGCGGCTATCTGCTGCAAGCTCACGCAGCAGGCAGGCGGGTGGTGCTGGTCGTGGACGAGGCACAGAATCTCGCGCCCCAGGTTCTCGAGCAGGTGCGCCTGCTCACCAATCTCGAGACGAACACGCAGAAGCTGCTGCAGATCATCCTCATCGGCCAGCCTGAGCTGCGCGAGCTGCTGGGTCGGAACGAGCTGCGACAGCTCGCCCAACGCATCACCGGCCGCTACCACCTGGACCCCCTGTCGCTGCAGGAGACCACGGCCTATGTGCGTCACCGGCTCCGGGTCGCAGGGGCGACGACGGACATCTTCAGCGGCCTCGGACTCGCGGAGGTGTATCGCCTGTCCGGTGGGACGCCGCGTGTCATCAATGTGATCTGCGATCGCGCCTTGCTCGGCGCTTATTCGATGGATCGGCACCGGGTCACCGCCTCCCTCGTGAGGAAGGCGGCCTCCGAGGTGTTCGGGCGCAGGGTTCTGCCCATCTGGTTGCCGTGGGCAGCCGGCGCCGCGTGTGCCGCCGTCCTGGTGCTCACCGTGAGCGCCTTGTGGACCCTGATGCCCTGGTCCTCGCGAGCTCCGGGCAGCGCCCATCCAGTTGCGTCGGCAAATCCGCGAGCGGCACCCGCCGCCACCGTGCCCACCGTGCCCACCTCGCCCGCCGCCAGCGTGCCCACCCCGCCCGGCGCCACGGTTCCCGCAATGGCGGCCGCTGCTCAGGGTGGCGCCGCCGCCTCACGCATCGATCGGCCGAGCCCGTCGCTGGTCGAGCTGCTGACTCAACATGCGGGGGAGACTGACACGGACAGTGCGTTCGGCAGGCTCTTCGGGATCTGGGGCCTGCAGTATGTGCCCGCGGGCGTCGATCCCTGTACGCAAGCGGTCAAGCAGGGACTCGACTGTCTGACGCAGAAAGGGACCTTCGGTCAGCTGCGCCTGTACAACCGGCCCGCGATCCTCCTGCTGAACGATGCCAGCGGTAACAGCCACCAGATCGTCCTGACGGGGCTCAATGACGAGCATGCGAGCATCGACATCGGCGGCGCGCGGCAGGTTGTCAGTATTGGGGAGCTGTCACGGTACTGGTTCGGTGACTTCGTCATGTTGTGGCGGCCCGCGACCAGCCAGGTGAAGGTGCTCTCGCCTGGCATGCGCGGCGATGACGTGCGCTGGCTGCGGCAGAGCCTGCAACAGGTGGAAGGCCAGCATCCGACGGGGCCGGTGAGCGATGTGTTCGACGAGGACCTGGCGCGGCTGGTGCGCGACTTCCAACGCCAACACCAGCTCACGGTGGACGGCATCGCCGGGATCCAGACCCAGATCGTGCTGGCGAGTGCCGTCGCGCCACCCGATTCGCCCCTTCTGTATGCGGCCGATACTCACGGCGGTTGACCGATGTCCTTCATCCTCGATGCCCTGAAGAAATCCGAGACCGACCGGCAGCGACAAACGGGCCCTGCCCTCTTCGAGGTCAAGGTCGCATCCCCCAGGCCGCGATTTCCGCTCTGGGCCGCGGCCCTCGCCGCCTTGCTGGGCGTCAACCTGATCATCCTGGGCTGGCTGGGTATCCGGCGCATGACGCATTCGGAGCCGAGTAGCCGCACCGCTCAGCCGGCGCCTGCCACCGCCGGCCCGGCCAACCTGTCGCAGCCCTATCCCGCGCAGCCCCCTGCGCAGTCCCCTGGCCAACCGTATGCTCAATCCCCCGGCCAGCCCTACGCACAGCCCCCCGGCCAACCGTATGCCCAATCCCCTGGCCAGCCCTACGCGCAGCCCCCCGGCCAACCGTATGCTCAATCCCCTGGCCAGCCCTACGCGCCGCCTCCGGGCCAACCCTACGCACAGCCCCCTGGCCAACCGTATGCTCAATCCCAGGCCCTGGGGCCGGGCCAAGCGCCGCAGCAGGCGCCTTCGCAGTGGAATACGGCGAGTCCCAACAGGGGGACCGAGCCCCCTGGCCCTACGCTGAGCTCAGAACCCAACGCGCAGGCTGGCAACCCCGACGACTATGCGCCTGCGACCGAGCCGACCTCGACGAGCCCGTTCAAGGGCCACGTCAGACGCGGCACCGAAAGCGGCGTACCGCTCTATCAGGACGCCGCCGTGGCGCCAGGAGCGAATCTGCCGTCGCTGCGACTGGACCTGCATGTGTTTGCCGCCAAGCCCGAAGACCGTTTCGTGCTGATCAACATGCACAAGCTCCACGAGGGCGACTCGTTGCCCGACGGCGTGCGGGTAGAGAGAATTACTCCGGACGGCGCCGTGCTGTCCCGCAACGGCAGCGAGTTCATGTTGCCCCGCGAGTGACCGAAACCCGATTTCAGCGGGCCGTGAACGGGGGCGGGGGGGATGGACGGCAGCGCGTGCGGCTGTTCCACGATATCGCGTGCGGCTATTCCGCGATATACCAGTGCTTGTCCACCTGCTCGAGCGCGAGCTCATCGAACGGCAATCCCTGGCCTGACACGTCGTACACCGCGCGCTGCCCCTCGTATTCGTAGCGGGGCTGCAACCCACGCACGATGTGCAGTGTCGAGAGCAGCAGCTCGCGCGTCCCCATGCCTGCCTGGCAGCTGCTCACCAGTGCCTCGAGAGCTTTCTTGCCGGTCACGCGCCGGAAATTCGGGCTCATCTGTTTGTTGTAGTAATCGTCGCACTTGCCATCCGTGAGCGACTTCTCCGCGGCATTCAACAGCTCGACGATGCCGGGCTGTGCGGCTGCCGTCGCGGCCGGGCGCGCAGGACCTGCCGTGACAGCGGTGATGCCGTTGCGGCCTGCGATCAGATCATCGATCTGCGCATCGATCTCGGATGGGATGGCCGCCTTCCAATCGGTCCCGAACGGCCGGATGGTCACGACGTTTATTACGGCCACCTTGCCGCGATCGCGCGGCGGCCTGGCACGCAGCACGATGTTGACGCGGTCACCCTTGTCCGGCACCACCGCGAGCGCATCCGCATCGGCGTACTCGCGTCCGGTCAGGGTCAGCTTATAGGCGAGTGTTGCATAGAAGCCGGTGTTGGTCAGGTGCTCGATCTCCTGCAACGGCATGCCTTGCCCGAAGAGCCGCGCCCGCACCGTACCGTCGCCGCGCTTTGCCTCGTCGTGCAACAGTCCCAATATGCGTGTGCGTAGCGCCTGCAGGTCATCGGGATGGATCGCGAAAGCAACGGCCTGGGGATCGCCACTCGCCACGGCGGCGAGGAACTGCAGCGCCGCGGACTTCTGCCCGCTCGTCACCTTGTCAGTCAGCATCGCCGGCGCGCCGAGCGCGGGCCAGGCGCCCAGTGCGACGGAGAGAAAGATAACCCAGAAGGAGGAGTGCTTTCGCATTCGGGCAACGCGCAGGGTGTGCGAGCTTCTCAGCCGGTGCGCAATCGGTACGACCGCGCCGCAGAATAACTCTGCGGGGGCCCGGAGCACGAGTTCCGCGACGATCGGCCGGTGATCGGACTCCACGAACGGCCCGCGCCGAAAGCTGCGCGGGTTCCCATCCGCCGGCGGGTCAAATCCGCTGTTTTTACGCATGCGGCATGTTACGAAAAATGGCGAAGATGACGAGTTTCACAGAATCCCGCAGTGCTTAGCGACAAGGCACGAGGGGTACGTCATCGTCGCTCGGCCGGCCGGTGTGCGCTCCTGCGGGGCCGCCGACTATGGACTGGAACGGATCCGCAAAATCGTGGCGAATAGATTACCAGCGCACGCAGATGCCGACGCGTCGGAGCTCAGCGCCCCTGTGGGCGCGGCCGGCGGTCTTCTGGTATTGAGCCGTGACGCCGATCTGCTCGAGGTCATCGGACAGGTCAGCACCGAGCATCCGGTTACCCCGGTCAGTGCCGAGACCGA
>DATEJM010000098.1:0-64329 GCA_035277965.1 Steroidobacteraceae bacterium
AGCATATCGCGCGCGGCTCCTCGCGACGTGCTCCACCACCGACAGGACTATCCCCGCAAGCGCCGTCGAGCCCGCCTCGTAGTAGGTAGGCCCGGGAGCGAATTGGGTTCAAGGCATGTCGAAAGCGCCGCAGGCGACTCTCGACCAGGGGACTCGCGACGCTCGACCAGGGGGCCCGCGACGCTCGATCAGGGGGCCCGCAACATTCAACCGGGGGGAAACCCGCAGCCCTCGACCCGGGACCCGCAACATTCGACCAGGGGGGACCCGCGTCGTCAGTTGCTACGGACTCGAGCAATGGCCGCTCGCCAGCCGGCCAGCAGGCGTTCGCGGGTGGCCACATCCAGGCTCGGGGCGCACTCCAGATCCGCTTCCCACAGGGATCCGATCTCGCTCAACGAGCCATAGAGCCCGCAACCGAGCCCCGCCAGACACGCAGCCCCGAGTGCGGTGGAATCCCGGTTGCGCCGGCGCAGGATACGCAGACCCGTCAGGTCCGCCAGGCGCTGCAGCAGGAAGCCGTTTTGTACCATGCCGCCGTCCACTTTCAGTGCCGTGGGAGTGACTCCGTCCGCTGCCATGGCATCGAGCAGATCGCGCGTCTGATAGGCCACGCTGTCCAGTGCGGCGAGTGCCAGCTCGCCGCGACCCGACGCGCGAGTGAGGCCCACGATGGCCGCGCGGGCATTCGGGTCCCAGTACGGCGCCCCGAGCCCAGTGAATGCGGGAGCCAGGTAGACGCCGCCTGTATCTGGGACAGAGCGCGCCAGCGCTTCCACCTCGGCGGCTTGGGAGATGAGTCCCAGACCATCGCGAAGCCACTGGATCGTGGATCCGGCCGAGAGGATCGAGCCCTCCAGGGCGTAGGTGATCCGACCGCCGAGCTGATAGGCGATCGTGCTCAGCAACCGGCTGGCCGAGTGGACCAGACGTTCGCCCGTGTTGAGGACGAGGAAGGCACCCGTCCCGTAGGTACTCTTCATATCTCCGCTCGCGAAGCCGGCTTGGGCCACCAGCGCAGCTTGCTGGTCTCCCGCCACACCGCGGATGGGGATGGCCGCTCCGATCACACCGGCATCGGTGAGACCGAAATCTCCCGCAGTGTCACGGACCTCCGGCAGGCAACCGAGCGGCACGCCGAATAACTCGCACAATGCCGGGTCCCAGCGACCGGTCCGGATGTCGAAGAGTGCGGTACGACTTGCGTTCGTCGCATCCGTGGCGTGCAGGCGGCCTCCGGTCAGGCGCCAGAGGAGAAAGCTGTCAAGGGTCCCGAACGCGAGCTGGCCTGCCGCGGCGGCCTCGCGGCTTCCGGGGATTCGATCGAGGATCCAGGCCAGCTTCGTGGCCGAGAAGTACGGATCGAGCCGCAAGCCGGTCCTCTGCATCACCAGCGGCTCGACACCTTGCTCCTGGAGCCGGCGACAATGCTCGGCGGTGCGCCGGTCCTGCCAGACGATTGCGTTGTGGATCGGAGCGCCCGTGCGACGGTCCCACACAACCGTCGTCTCCCGCTGATTCGTCACCCCGATGGCCGCGACCGCTCGTCCTTGCGACTTCAGCCGCCGTAGTACCTCGCTCACCGTTGACAGGACCGTTGCCCAGATCACTTCCGGATCGTGTTCGACCCAGCCGGGCTGCGGATAGAGCGCCTCGAAAGGCTGCTGTTCGGCTGCGAGGACGTGGCCTCGAGTCGAGAATGCGATGGCGCGGCTGGAGCTCGTGCCCTGATCGATCGCCAGCAGCGCCGGCTCAACCACGGCGGGTGACGGCTCCTCGCTCCCGAGGCCAACCATCCAGTACGAGGCGTGCCGCGCGCTTGGCGTGCCGCGCCGCGTCTCGATTGCCTTCGCGCGCGGAGATGATCGAACCTTTCATGATCATGTGCCACGCTTGAGCGAACGCCGCCGCATCCGCGAGCCGTGCCTCCTGCGCCAGTTGCTCGATGATGACGCGGATCTTCGCGAGCTGAGCCGCGGCCTCTCGATACACGGGGCCGTCGGAATGCGATTCCAGCAGCACGTCCACGAAAGAGCAGCCTTCGAAGTCGCGGCGGCGAAACCAGCCATCGAAGACGTCGAAGACCGCCAGGAGGCGCGCGTCCGGCGTGCGAGCGCGTCTGGCGATCTCGGCTTCGAGCCAACCCCGCGTCCACAGCGCTTCGCGACGCTCGAGAAAGGCCCGGGCCAACTCGATCTTGGAGCCGAAGTGGCTGTACAGGCTCGCTTTCGCGCAACGGGCTTGCGCGAGAATCGTATCGATACCAACCTGACTCACACCCCGATGCGCAAACAGGCTGTAAGCCGCATCGAGCAGGCGCTCGCGCACGTCGCTGTCCCGTCTCGGCAGTTTCGCAACCATGACGCCAACCCCCGTTCGGTCTGGTCGTGTCGCGATTCTAGAGCATGGGGGTGCGTCAGCTCGACTTTTTGCTTGGCTGAGCAGTCGCGCGACCGATCGGCGCCGGCATCGTCAGGGTGCTCGGACAACCTGACGAGTTGGCGGGAGCCGCGGTGACACAGGCGTGCTTCCGTGCGATATCCGCGCTCCAGGTCTGCTCGTACACGCGCATGGCAAGGGCCCAGAACAGCATGAAGTTCCGCTCGAGGCGCCCGCCACCGGTGGCCGCGCCTGCGGTGCTTGCGGAATCCGCGCTTGCCTTCCACAGGTTTTCTTCGAAGGCCTGTTGAATCAGCCATGCATAGGTGCGCTTCAGCCCCTTCCCGTCAGGTGAAACGAGATTGCCGTGCGGGCCGGCGCTGCCGAGCAGCTCGTCGTAGGGGTTGATTGTTTTTGTAGCTAGCGGTTGTTGCTGGAGAATTGCGCGTGCGAGACGCACGCTGATGTCGCGTGCCGCGGCGGCGTCGACCGAGTGGCCCTGATCGTCGCTCGGCGGAACGGCCCCATCAGTAGTCGGACCCTGACGCTGCATCAATGGAGCGGGTTCGTCGGCACCCGTGCCCTGGTCGCCGTTCGAGGGGACTGCCTCATCGGGTGCGGGACCCTGGCCATCGATCGATCCGACGACGCCATCGAAGGCCTGGTCGGCGATTCGCAGCACTTGCGCGCGAGGATCGGTTTGCGCGGGGATATCACCGTCGGCGGCGGTGTCAGAATGGCAGCCGCCGCAGGCGCCTCCGCTGCGCAACGCAACCGTGTCCCAGAACAGCGCCTTGCCGAGGATCGCAGCCCAGGACTCATCCTTCACGATGCCGGTGAGGTCGGGCAGGCGGCGCCCGTCCTGGCCCAGCGCGGGCGTTGCATCGAGCAAGGCAAGCCCGAGGAGCAGGGCATGAGCCAGAGGCAACAATGCGAGGCGTATCGCGGGTAGCTGTCTGATCTCTTTTCGGCAGTGCGAGTTCGCCGGTTCACCCGGCGCTATAGTTCTTCACTGCGTCCCGCCCAGTTTAGCAGTGTGCGGCAGCCTCCCTGAAGCCCGAGGTGACATAACGCGGAACGGCGCGCGGTGAAAGTAGGGCACCAACCGCTACTGGAGATAGGACGCCGCTAGCCTCGAGCGCTGTCGGCCGAGACTTCACGCGACGGTCCGGCCGGCAGCAGCAGGGCGCCGCGGCCCCGCTCGAGAGCCGACGTGAGACCTTCCCGCGACAGGGGCTGACTGTGCAGGAATCCCTGTGACTGGTTACAGCCGCAGTGACGCAGGAACTCGAGCTGCTCCAGGCTTTCGACACCTTCGGCAACCGTGGTCATGCCGAAGCCGCGCGCCAGGGTAATGATCGTCTTGACCAGCAGAATACCCGTGGGCTGACTCGGGACCTGGCGGATGAAGCTGCGATCGATCTTCAGCGTGTCGATGGGCAGGGTCGCGAGCCGGCTGAGCGAGGAGTAGCCGGTGCCGAAATCATCGATAGCGATGCGGATGCCGCAGTTGCGAAGCATCTGCAGCTTCTGTACTTCGTACGCCGAATCCTCGAGCAGCACGCCTTCGGTGATCTCGATGTCGAGACCGGCATCCGGCGTCGACCAGCCTTTCAATGCGCGCAGAAAGGTCGGCGCGAAATCGGCGACGCGCAATTGCAGCGGCGAGATGTTGACCGCGACACGTACTGGAGGCAGGCCTGCCTGCAGCCATGCACGACAGTCCGCCGCCGCTCGCTCGATGACCCACGTGCCCACATCCACAATCAGGCCGCTCGTCTCGAGCACGGCGAGAAACTGAGCGGGCGGCACGAGCCCGGCATCCGGGTCATGCCAGCGGATCAGCGCCTCCACGCCTTCGATCTGCCGTGAGATGACGTTGACTTTGGGCTGGTAGTAGAGCTCGTACTGATCGCGCTCGAGGGCCCGCCGCAATTTGGTCTCGAGCGCCAGGTTGCTCACGAGCTGGGAATGCTTCTGCGCGCTGTAGTGCAACTGGCGCTCGCCGGCCGCGCGCGCGTTGCGCAGGGCGGCTTCAGCGTTCTGCACCAGCGTACCCGCGTCTTTGCCGTGCTCCGGGTAGACAGCGAAGCCCGATCGGACGGCGATCAGGATCTCTCGGCCCTCGATCATGAACGGATCGCCGAACAAAGCAGCGGCATGCTCGCGGGCGGCCGCAATCAACTCTTCACCGGACTTCGGGCCCAGCTCGCGGATGACCGCGAAGGTTCCCCCGCCGAAGTGGGCCACCTTTTCCGTTTCGGGAAAGCGTCGCTTGAGTCTGTCAGCGACGTGCTGCAGCAGGAGGTCGCCGGTACGGCGACCGAACGAGTCGTTGATGAGGCTCAGCCGCTCGATGTCGATGACCGCAATCGCGTAACGCGCCCGACGCCCGGGAGGCAGGCTCAACCATCGCGACAGCCGCTCGCAGAACAAAGCGCGTTTGGCCAGGCCGGTTTGCGGGTCGAAGTGCGACAGGAACCGCACGCGCGTGTCTTGTTGCAGATACTGGAGCGCGAACGAGAGGTTGCCTGCGACTTCCCGCAGCATGCGCAGCTCTTCCTCGCTTACCGCATCAACGTCAGGCGACGTCAGCGTCAGCACGCCGATGGCCGTGCTGTCCACGAGAAGAGGCAACGCCACGATGGAGCGCAATCTCGCCTGCGTCATCGCCGTCCTGACGGGCTCGTCCGCTTCCATTTGCGATGTGTCGTTGCAAACGAGAACGGACCCCTCGCGCAGAACACGATTGATGGTGCCTGCCTCGTCCGATTCGGCCAGAGCCGTGCGGACAGCGTCGATCGTCGTTCCGGCGGTGGTGGCCGATCCGTGCGGTTGCGCTGGCGCTTCGTGAGTTTTCAGGTAGGCGACGGCGCTCGCGTATCCGCCGACGTTGACGGCGAGGCGGCAGGTCTCATTCAGGAGCTCGTCGCGATCCCGGATGCGCAGGACCAGCCCATTGACACCGCTCAGCATGCGCAACACTCGGTCGAGGCGAGCGATCTGTGCGCGCTGGCGCTGCTGCTCGCGTTTGGCCTGGGCGTCGCTGATCGCGCGCCGCACGGCGGTTGCCAGGCGTGCGAGGTTGCCCTTCAGCACGTAATCGACCGCGCCCCTCAACAGGGCCTCGATGGCGCGCTCCTCGCCGATCGTCCCGGAGACGAAAATGAACGGGATCTCCGGCGCGAGTTCCTGGGCGACTTTGAGAGCCGAGATGCCGTCGAACTGAGGGAGGCTGAAATCCGAGAGAATGATGGTGGGATCGAAGTCCCGCAGCGCGTTGCGCAGGGCCGTCTCGGTCTGCACGCGCATCGAGACGGAGGTAATGCCGTTTCGCTTCAGATGGGCGAGGGCAAGCTCAGCCTCGTACTCGACGTCCTCCACGAAGAGGATCCGAATCGGTGCCTGCGGGCTGCCGGCCGCCGGTGCAGGGTCTGCTGCATCGCTCGTCATCTTTGCACCACGAAATAGAACGTCGCTCCCTGGTCAGGGGCGCTTTCCACCCAGATACGGCCGCCATGACGATGCAGGATGCGCTGGACGATCGAGAGACCTACGCCGGTTCCCGGAAAGCGCTCCTGGGTATGCAGCCGCTGGAATACGCCGAACAGCTTGTCGGCATACTTCATGTCGAAGCCGGCGCCATTGTCACGTACGAAGTAAACGCGCTCCGAGCTCCCGTCGTCCTTGCCGGCAGATTCGTAGCTCCCGATCGAGATGCGCGGTTGAGGCTGCTCGCGCGTGAACTTGAAGGCATTCGACAGGAGGTTGGCGATCACCTGCTCGAACAACGACGGGTCGGCTTCGCAAGGCGGAAGGTCGCCAATCTCGACCGCGACCTGGCGGGGCTGCTCACTCGTGGTCAGGTCCGCGATCACTCTACGTGCCATGGCGCCGACATCCACGCGGGACTTCGCGAGAGGTGTGCGGCTGAACCGGCAGAACTTCAGCAAGTCCTCGATGAGCTCGTCCATGCGCTTCGCGCCCGCGACCACGTGATCGAGGGTGTGACGCCCCTCGGGAGGTATCGAGGCTCCGAACTCGTCGAGATAGAGATCCGTGAAGCCCCGTATCGCCCGCAACGGGGCCCGTAAATCATGCGACACCGAGTAGGCAAACGACTCGAGGTCCTGATAGGCGGCAGTGAGCTCGATCGCGCGCTCTTGCTCGCGCTTTTGCAGCTGGATGTTGTCGATGCGCAGCTGCCGGACGTCCAGAGCGCGAGCGATGACGGTCAGGATCACGCTGAGCTTGAAGGGTTTCAGCACGTAGTCCGAGGCACCGACCTGCATGGCCGAGACTGCCGTGTCGATCGTCCCGTGCCCCGTCATGACGACGGCGGCCAGATCGGTATCGATCTGACGAGCAGCACGGATGAGCGCGACGCCGTCCATCTCCGGCATCATCAGATCGGTCAGCAGCAGCTCGTATTCGCCGCTGCGCAGTTGATCGAGTGCTTCGGTCGGCGTGCTGTAGCCCGTGCAGTGGTAGCCTTCCGCCTCCAAAGTCCTGCACAGAGCCTTCATCTGCGCGACCTCATCGTCGACGATGAGAAGTCGCGCGCTCATGCCTCGATCGCCTCGCGGGACGTAACCGTGCCCCGCGGTCCTTCATTGACGGCCAACATACGTCCAGGTGCCCAGCCTATCCGCGGTGTTCAGCGCTCTCGTCGAGGCCCGAAACCGTAGCACGACCAGCGCTCTTAGCGTGTGAACCTGCTGCAATCTGTGAAAGCGCGACGTGACGGGCTTCACACGTTCGGCACCGCGGCCGCCGCGGGCGACGCTAGCTTGGCCATGGCGCGGCGCGGGATTCGGACCGTGAAGGTGGTCTGATTGCCGTCTCCCGTTCGTACATCCACGTCGCCTCCATGTGCCTGCACGATCTGCCGAACAATGAATAGACCGAGACCAAGGCCGTCACTGCGCCCCGTTCGCATAGACCCTCCGCGGAACGGATCGAAGATGGATGGTAGAACTTCCTCCGGAATCGACCCTGCATTGACGACCGAGCAGACGACGAGGTCGTCGGCTGTTCCGTCGAGCTTGACGCGGACAGGATGGTGGTCGTCTCCATATTGCAGAGCATTGCCCACCAGATTCGAGGCAACCTGAGCCAGGCGATCCGCATCCCAGGAGCCTGTCAGGTCGCCCACGCGATCGAGCTCGATGGGCTTGGTGGGGAACGTGGCGCCATGCTCGCGCAGCACTCGGGGCACCAGCGTGCCGAGGTCCACCGGCTCGCGCTGCAGGGGTATGCCGCCCGCGAGGCGGGCTCGCGCCAGATCCAACAGATCCTCGATCATGCGGGTCATGCGGCGGCCGCTCGACACGATGCGGGCTGCAATATCCTTCGTCCCGTCCTCAGGCGAGGACTCCTGGAGCAAGTGCGCCGAGGTGAGCATCGCATTCAACGGATTGCGCAGATCGTGGCCCAGCACCGCGATGAACATTTCGTTCAGGCGCAGGGTCTGCGTACGCTCCTCCAGCTCCTGCGTGAGCTGCAGTTTCTGGCGGTGGAGCTGGAAAAAGATGTCGGCCTTGCTCTTGAGAATGTGCGGCTCGATCGGCTTGTAGAGAAAGTCCACCGCGCCAGCCTCATAGCCCTTGAACAGGCGGTATTGATCGCGCGATCCGGCCGTGACGAAGATGAGAGGGACGTGCCGGGTGCGCTCGTTGCCGCGCATGAGCTCCGCGAGCTGGAAGCCATCCATCTGGGGCATCTGGATGTCGAGCAGCGCGAGCGCGAAGTCATGATGCAGCAACAGCTCGAGGGCCTCCATGCCCGACCGGGCCGTGAAGACCTCCACGTCGGACTGACCCAGCAATGCCGCGAGAGCCGTCAGGTTCTCCTCGATGTCGTCCACGACGAGGCATTTCACCGGGGCCTGCATGCTTCTAGCCTCGCCTCGGCCGCGTCTGGAAGTGACCGGCCGCAGCCGATTCGAACGGGACGCCGATCGACGGACGCGAGAAATGTACGGCCTCGTCCACGGAAAGTGCCAGTTGTGGGCCCTCATCGATGAGCAGGGGATAGTCCGGGGGCGAAGTATAGCGTTGCCGGCTGTAAGATCTCCCGCTGCTGCGACCCGCCGGTGACCGATAGCTTGATCGCGGCTGCTGCATTCCGGGCCACCGAGAATGGGCCGTTCCCTTAGACTTCTGCTCAGTGACGAGCCGCGGTTTCATTCTCCAGGCCAGCTATCGGATTGTCCCGGCTCCCGGTGGCGCGCGGATCCCTGTAGTACACCTCTACGGCCAGCTCGAGGGTGGCGGCACTTTCCTGGTTCGCGACGACCGCCAGCGCCCCCATTTCTACATCCGGTCGGCCGATGTGCTCAGGGCGCGCGCGCTCGGCGCACCGGGTGATCTCCAGTCGGTCGACAAGCGGTCCATGGACGGCGAGTCTGTCGCGAGAGTGCAGATGGAGACACCGGGGGAGGTTCCCCCACTGCGCGACCGCCTCCATGCCGCCGGCATCGACACCTTCGAGGCCGATGTCCGGTTCGCGAATCGTTATCTGATCGAGCTGGGCATCAAAGGAGGATGCGAGATCGACGGCCCGTGGCAGCCGGCCCGGGGCCTCACGCGGGTCTTCGACAACCCAACCGTGAGGCCCGCGCGCGTCAGCGTAGAGCCGCGGGTTCTCTCATTCGACATCGAGACCGATCCCAAGGGGCAGCGGTTGCTCGCGATCTCGCTGTACGGCGAGACCTGCGACGAAGTGCTGATCGTGGAGCCCGGCAACCGGGTCATGCCGGAGAAGGCCACACGCTGTGCGAGCGAGCGCGAGGCCCTGGATGCCTTTTGCGAGCGCATCGGAGGCCTCGATCCGGATGTGCTCACGGGTTGGAACACGATCGATTTCGACTTCACGGTGCTGATGCGTATCGCGGCCCGCCTGGGGCATCCGCTCGAGCTCGGACGTGACAGGGGATCCCTGCGGTTGCGGAAGCCGGAGGGCTATTTCGGCAGCGGTCAGGCGTCCATTCCGGGGCGTCTGGTGCTGGATGGCATCGATCTGCTCCGTGGAGCCTTCGTGCGCATGGAGGACTATTCGCTCGATTCCGTGGCCCGCGCGGTGCTGGGAGAAGGCAAGGCCGTCAAAGGCGATGCGCGCGACCGGCTGGGCGAGATTCTTCACAACTATCGCAATGACCTCCCCGCGTTCGCTCTGTACGCGCGCACCGATGCCCGTCTCGCCTATGACATCCTGAAGCGGCTCGATCTCGTGCGCCTCGCATTCGCGCGCAGCCAGCTCGCGGGCATGACGCCTGACCGGGTCGCCGCGAGCATCGCATCGTTCGATTTTGTTTATCTCACGGAGCTCGAGAAACGGCACATCGTTGCGCCCACCGTGAGATCCAGCGATTCGCGCGTGCACGCTGCACAACAGGGAGGTTATGTTCTCGAGCCGATCACGGGGTTGCACGACAACGTCTGGGTGTTCGATTTCAGCAGCCTGTACCCCAGCGTCATCCGCACCTTCAACATCGACCCGTTGTCCTATGCCGCCAATGCGCCGGCCGGCGGCGATCTGATCTATACCGCCGGGGCCGCGTTCCGGCGCGAGCCGGCGATCCTGCCGAAGGTGCTCGACGAGTTGTTCCCGCGCCGGGAGGCGGCCAAGCGGGCCGGCGACCCGGTGGCCTCACAAGCCATCAAGATCCTCATGAACTCCTTCTACGGCGTGCTCGGAACGCCGGCCTGCCGCTTCTACAATCCGGCGCTGGCCAATGCGATCACGGGCACGGGCCGCGAGATGTTGCTGTGGTCGAAGCAGTGGTTCGAATCCGCCGGTTTCCGGGTCCTCTACGGCGATACCGATAGTCTGTTCGTGGCGTCCGGCAGCGACCAGCCGAGCGCTGCCAGCCGTCGTGGTGCCGAGCTCGCCACCGCGCTCAGCCGCGAGCTCGCTGCCTACATCGCCGCGCAGTGGCGTGTCAGCAGTCGGCTCGAGTTGAAGTTCGAGAAGCTCTACCTGCGGCTGTTCCTGCCCCGCGCGCGGCACAGTACGCGAGGCGCGAGCAAACGCTATGCGGGCTTGCGCCAGCTCGATGCCGGCCGACAGGTTGATGCCGGCCGACAGGTTGATGCCGGCCGACAGCTCGAATTTGTGGGAATGGAGTCGGTGCGCAGCGATTGGACGGCGCTTGCGAAGCAGGTCCAGCGCGAGATTTATCAGCGGCTCTTCGCCGGCGAGCCGGTGGATCACTATCTGACGGATATCGTACAGCGCGTCAGGGCGGGCGCTCTGGACGAGCTGCTCGTGTATCGGAAGAACCTGCGCAAGGGCGCCGGTGACTACACGGCAACGACGCCTCCGCACGTGGCGGCAGCCCGGAAATCAACCCAGCCGGCAGGGCGGCTCGTGCGGTACGTCATGACCGTCGCCGGTCCGGAGCCGATCGACAACGTACAGCACTCTCTCGATCGCGAGCACTACGTTGCGAAGCAGATCAAGCCGGTTGCGGAGCCCGTACTGGCGACGCTGGGTCTGGACTTCGACCTGCTGATCGGCGACGGCCGACAGATGCAAATGGCGTTCTAGCTGTCAGCGCCCGCGGTGGCGGCGGACGCACGTCTACGCACCGCGAGCAGGATGCAGGTGTTGTACACGGCGTAGTAACCGATCAACACGGTGAAGATGCCGAGAGTGAGGGGGCTGCGCTGGAAGTTCCCAAAGGGTCCACCGCCAGCCGCGCTGTCGGCTCCCTGCGTGAGAACGGGCGCTAGAACCGTGAATCGATACAACAGGCGGCTCACGAAAATTGCCGTCAGCGCCGCCCCGATGTAGCCGTTCGGCGTGTAGAACTCGCCCTGCGGGGTGCTCTCGAAACGTGTGAGCCGCAAGCCGAGGGTCGCCAGCGCGGCCCCGATGGCCAGTCCCGCGAGGCCGCCGGCGATGAGTCTCGGGTCGTGCTGATGTGTCGCCGACAGCGTGATGACGGCGATGGCGATCAATATAACGACGCGTACCGTCATCCGCTTCGGCTTCACCTGTTGCCGGCCGAAATTACGGCGCAGGCGCCGGTAGAGACTGAGCAGGAACAGAGGTACTAACAGCGCCGGAAGCAGCGCGTGGGGTGTGATGGTCATGCGAACGTCAGCTCGAGCCGAGTAACCCCGCGGAAACGTTGATCGCGAACCCAAGGATCGATGCGTTGAAGACGAAGGATACCAGAGTGTGCAGTGTCACCATGTTGCGGATGGGACCTTGCGAAGTCGCAACGTCCGCGGTTTGGCACGCGGCTGCGATCGTGAACGAGAAATAGATGAAGTCCCCGAATAACGGGCAGGGCGTATGCGGAAACAACAAGGGCGGCTGGCTGCCGTCCTCACTGTAATAGAGGTCCGCATAATGCATGGTGAACATCGTGGGCACCAGCAGCCATGAATTGACGACCGTCAGCGCCGCGAGGCACAAGTGCACCGCCCCGGTGGCGTGATTCACTTGCTTCGCAGTGGACAGGAAGGCAACGATCGCCAGCAGACTCAGCAGCGCGGCCACGATGACGATGAGCAGAATGACCGGCGCTGTCGGATCCTCCTCCGCGTATCTCGAGCGCATCTGTTGTGCATTCAGCTTGCGCATCCAGAAGAAGCACAAGATGAGGAAGAGCACTACCCCGGCGTTCCACCCCGACAGCAGCCGGCCCAGTCCCGACCAGTGAGCCGGTGCGAGACAGTAACCCAGGATTCCGGCCAGGAGGCTGCACCACAGACGGATGTGATAGAGGAAGACTTTCTGCACCGAGTCAGTATAACCCGCGCCCTTTACGGGTGGCCGAGCTCGCGGCCGCCGGACGCGCGACCGGGCGGCCCGCGCCTCACGCGAGCGCGGGCGTCATGCCCGGGTCACCTTTGGCCATTGCGCGCCGATACGCGGGGCGCTCCCCGATGCGCTTCAGGTACGCGCGGATGTTCGGAAACGGCCCGAGGTCGAGCGGCACGAACATGCGCATGGTGGTCAGCGGGAACACCATCATGATGTCTGCGGCCGTGAGCTCGTTGCCGGCGAAGTAGGGAGCATTGCCGAGCCTCTCCTCGGTCATGGCATGGAAGCGCACGCGGCGTGCCCGCAACGCGCTCAGCAGGTTGGCATCGCTGGGAGTGCCGACCATGGTGAGGATCATGTCAACCATGACACTCGGCATCGCCGAGGCATTCGAGAAATGGAACCAGAACAGATAGTCCGCGAAGTTCGGCTTGTCGGCGCCGACGGCGAGGCGGCCGTTGCCGTACTTCGCGATGATGTACTCGATGATGGCGCCCGATTCGGCGAGAACGAGATCGCCATCCGTGATGGTCGGCGCGGTGCCGAACGGATGCAGGGCCTTGTAGTTCGCGGGCGCCATCCGGGTGACCGGGTCGCGGTCGTAGCGCACCAGCTCATAGGGAATGCCGAGCTCCTCGCACAACCAGACGATGCGCTCGGATTGAGAGATTCCCAGGTGGTGCACGGTCAGCATGTGGCCTCCCCTCGCGATTTGAGTCGTGGCCCGGATTCTGCCAGTGGAGTGCCGCGATGGCGAATCTGGGCGGCTCGCCGCCCCTCGCGAAGGGCAGTCGCGGCGAGCGCCGCTGCAGCGCAGCACCCGGGAGCGGCATCCCCGGCACCCGGGAGCGGCACCCCGGGGCACCCGGGAGCAGGACCCCCGGGAGGCCCCCCCGCGGTCATAATGTGCCATCGAGCAAAACCTAGACAGCCGTCCCGTTTGCCACCGGGCGGTCGTGATAGATCTGTCCCCATAAGAATACCTATTGGGATGGCTGCACGCAGTTCATGGGCACCGGCAAGGCGGGGTCGTTCGCCTTCATCAAAATAGGCTCGTTCTCGCACTCCAACGAGCACGTTCTGCAGGAGCTGCAGGCTCGCTTTCCCGACCTGCGGCCGACGGTGATCGACGTGGGCGATATTCGAGTGGTTCGCAAGCTGCATACGCCCCGGCTGGCGCTGGCCGTTGCAAGTGAATATGGACTGGCGGCGTGCGCGAGCCCCTCGCAGTTCCGCCGGCACATCATGAAGACCCGCTACTGGTTCCTGCGCGCCCGAGAGCTCCTGCGGCAGCGGCTCTCGCAGGAAAGCTTCGCGTTCACTTTTCAGACTCAATCGCTGTTCGATGCGAGCCAGCCGGGCACGCCGCACTTCGTCTATACGGACCACACGCATCTGGCGAATCTGAGCTACCCCGAGCCCTCGGCCGCGACACTCGTCTCGCGCAGCTGGGCCGAGCTCGAGCGGCAGGTCTATCAGAATGCCTCGGTCGTCTTCACCATGAGCAGAAACATCGCCCGCTCGGTCGTGGAGCAATACCAATGCACCGCCAGCCGGGTGGAGTGTGTCTACGCCGGCAGCAATGTGAGCGCCGCAGCCGGTGAGAACATCGATATATCCCGCTTCGAGGCGAAGAACATCCTCTTCGTCGGTGTTGACTGGGAGCGCAAGGGCGGGCCCGTGCTTCTCGATGCCTTCAGGCTGCTGCGCCGGACTCATCCGGATGCGAGGCTGACCATCGTGGGATGCTCACCCTCCATCAGCGAGGAAGGCGTTCGCGTCGTCGGGCGCGTTCCGCTGGAGGATGTCGCCCAGCACTATCGGTCTGCGACCGTCTTTTGCCTGCCCACACTCAACGAGCCTCTGGGGCTCGTATTTCTGGAAGCTTTTTCGTACGGCGTGCCGGTCGTTGCCACCGACATCGGCGCGATCGATGAAATCGTTGCCGATGGCCGCTCCGGCTATCTCGTGCCGCCCCACGATTCTGCTGCGCTGGCCAGCTCCCTGGGGCGGCTCATCGAAAATCCGGAGCAATGCGAGCGGTTTGGCGTGATCGGTCGCCGTCACGTGGCGGAGCGATATTCGTGGGAACGGACGGGGGAGCGCCTGGCGGACCGCATCGAGCGGGTTGCGCAGCTGAAACCCCGCACGCGCCCCGAGCGACAGAACGACACGGTGTTGGCTCCCACCTATCCCGTCGCCGTTTAGCGATGAGCGCCGCGCCAAGAGGCAGGACGATTGTCTTCGGGGTGGACTCCGCCGATCTTCTTTTGATCGAGCGCTGGGCCGGGGAAGGGCTGCTGCCGTTCTTCGATTCGATGCTGCGTCACGGACCGCTGGTACGACTCACCGCAGTCAGTCGGGTTCTGCAAGGAGCGGTGTGGACGAGCCTGCTCACGGGTCGCTCCCCGGGAGAGCACGGCACGTTCTACTTCACTCAGCTCACCAACGGGACTTACAACCTCGATCAGGTCGAGACGGATCACTATGCGCTCGATCCGTACTACAGCCAGCTGGAGGCCCATGGCGTCCACTGCGCCATTGTCGATGTGCCCGGCGACATGCCGATCGAGGGCTTCAAGGGCGTGCACGTCGTCGACTGGTTGACGGAATTTCAGTACTGGCGCTTTGCGACGCAACCCGCCGCGGTCAAGCAGCAGATCGAAGCCGAGCTCGGGGTCCTGAGTCCCAGCGGCGGATTCGGTCCGACGCTCGACGGGCTCGAGGGTCATCGTCAGTTGCGAGCGCGCCTCGAGCAGACTGTGACGATGAAAGCGGCCCTCGCGAGACAGCTCCTGGCGCGGGCTGACCTGAGCCACGTGTTCCTCGTGTTCGCGGAAGCTCACAAGGCCGGTCATTTCCTCTGGAAATACATGGACGCCGCCCACCCCGAACACGTCGCTGCCGAACCCTACCTGCGCGATGCGCTCCTCGAGATCTATCAGCTGTTGGACCGGACCCTGGCCGAGCTCGCCGCCGAGCTGCATCCCGAGGACAACCTGTTGATCTTCTCGGACCACGGGATGCAGGCCAACTATCGAGGCGATCACCTGGTGGGAGCGATCCTCGATCGCCTGCAGTTGCAGGCGCCCCGGCAGGCCACGGATGCCCACGAGAAGGCGGACTCGGTCCCCGCTCGGGCACTCCCCAAGCACGGAGCCCGGGCGCGACTGCGCGCTCTCGTCAGGCGGACCACGCCAAACTTTTTTCTGCGCGCGTTGCGACACCGCTTCGGCGAGGCGTCACGGATGGACTGGAGTCGCACGAAGGTGTTCTTGCTTCCGACGGATCGGAACACCTATCTGCGAGTGAATCTGCGTGGTCGTGAGCCGGCAGGCATCGTGGCTCCCGGGAAGGAGTATGACGAGCTGCTCGCCTTCCTCGCTCGTGAGTTTCGAGCGCTCGTGAATGTGGAGACCGGCAAGCCGGCGGTGGAGGCTGTCTACCACGTCCACGAGCTGTTCCCGGGCCCGCGGGCGGCGGATTTGCCGGACATCACAGTTGTTTGGGCTGCCGATGCGCCGCTCAACAGCGTCGAATCGGCTCGCCTCGGACGGATAGACGTTCGTGTCCGCGAAGACCGCTCGGGCAATCACCGCAGCGAGGGATTCTTGCTTGCACGAGGCCCGGCGTTCCGGCCCGGACCTATGACGCTGCACGGGGACGTCATGCAGTTCCCGGCAACGATGCTCGCACTGCATGGAGTCGAGCGCCCCGCGTACTACGCGATGCCGCCTTTGACGGAAGCGCTGACAGCCTCCCAGCGGGCGCGGTCGACTGCCGACGCAAGCCGCCAAAGTCGCGACGTTTGCCACTCGGACTAGGCGATGCGAACCGTCAGCGCATTCTCTTTTGCCGCCATCTGACCCAACAGGTCAGCTCCCTTGAGGAGCGCGGCGCCACGGCGATGCGGATTCGCCTCGACCGCAAAGGCGATCGGGCGGTCGTTCAGCAGGATCTCCTGGACCCCACAGCCCGCTGCTCCGATCCGATATCGAATCTCGAGGGGACGCTCCATCCACAGGGTTGCGACCTTCAGGCCATCGAGCGCCGCGGGTATCACGGGATCGATACGCACTGCGTCCGCTTCCATGGATATTCCCAGAAATCTTCGCACGATCAGTCCGAGAGCGATGCCTGCACCGCTCGAATACACGCGCCAACCGCCGTCCAAGGCGATCCCGCCCTGCCTGACACGCTCGTATTCTTCGCTGGCCTGGTAGCGATCGGCAAACGCCGCATCCGAGCTGGAGTAGTAGCAATTCGCTTGCCGTAGCGTGGCGGTTGGCACGACCGAGAGGATTCCGATGGGGTTGGCCTGGCACAGCGCGCGGAAAAAGCGCTCCGCTTCGCCCATGTGCGCGAGGGCTTGCGCGTAGCGCAGATGAGCATGCGTGTACATCAAACCGATCTCGCGGCCGAAGAAAGTTGCGCTCTCCGCCCGCTGAAACAATCTTTGCGGACCCCCGTGGTAAGGCAAGGGCCGGTCGAAGAGACGGACTCCGTCCGACGCGCTCAAGTGCTTCTCGATCAGCCCAAGATGTGCACGGGCCTGCTCGGGTGTCAGCAGATCCTCGAGGATCGCGTGAATCATGGCGAGGGAGCTGTACTTGACTCCCGTCGTGCGGTCGCTCGGATGCAGCAGGCAGCGCGGCTGACCGTTCTCGAATATGGCATAGCCGGTCAGGACGCCATCGACGACCAGTAATCGCTGGAAATCACGCCGAACGCCTTCCGCAGAGGACTCCAGGCGCCGCGCAGCGGCGTCGCGCCCTAGTGAGCGTAGCGCGTGAGCGAGGGCACGAAGAGTTTGAAAGTGGAGCGTGACCGTCCAGGCGCTGCACATGTGCTCCCGCATCCGCGGATCGGCGGGCTGCAGCGAATCGTTCCAATCGCCGTGACCGTAGGCCGCGAGCGCGGTGCCGGGCACGACCCGCTGCTCGATCAACTGCAGCGCGCGCTCCACGTGCTGCCAGACCGATGTGCGCTCACCCGCATCGGGGCTGCTCGCGTCGAAGAAGTGGACCTGCTCGTCGAGCAGGCTGTCATCGCCCGAAGCAACGAGATACTGAGCAAGCACGAGCAGCGGCCAGAATACGATGTCGCCATGCGAGTCGCCGGGGCGGATGTTGCGCTCGCGCACGAAGAACATGAACCATTGGGGCCAGTCTCCATCCGGGTTCTGTTGCGTCATCACGCGCAGCAACAGGTCCCGGATCGGCTCCGTGCGTCCGAGCGCGAGCAGCATCTCGACAGGTCCCTGACAGACGTCGCGAGTACCCCAGCCACCGCCTGAATACTGTTCGAGGCCGCGCGGCGACAGGTAATGCACCAGCGCATTGTGCGCATACCACGGCACGATGGACGCGAGCCGCATCGCAGCCTGCGCAGCAGGGCCGGTCTGCGCGGCCGTCACCGCAATCCGGGGCACCAGATCCGCATCCGATTTGGCATACAGCGGGCGCGGCTCGGATTGAGTGAGGAGGGCGCCTCGAATCCTCAGGCCCGCGCGCGATGCGCGGCCGGTCACGATGCAGAGGAACGGTTGTTGCCTCGAGCGGCCGTCGCTGAACAGGATTTCATCGGTACCGCATTGCTCGAACGTGGTTCCAGGCAGAGGAGCGATCGTGAACGACCCGTGCGGGAAGCGTTGACCTACCTCGCTGCCCGGCGGCGCGCTGAGACGAATCTCGGCCCCGTCCTGCTTCCACACAGGAGCACCCGTCGCGTTGCCGTCGTCGCCGTTCAAAGCGATATGGTGCGAGATCAGGAACCGCGCGGGCTCTCCCGCGCCGATCTCCATGGAAAGGCGTAGCTCTTGCGGGTCGCTGCATGCTTCCGCGCGCACCTGGATCAGGCCATGGGCGTGTCGATAGATCCAGCGGCAACCCGCCGGCGACATTTCATAGGCGGAAGGCAGATCGAGGAGCTGCCAGCGGCCGCCGACCTCGACGAAGACCCGCTGTCCTTGCGAGCGATACAGTCCCAGATAGGTGCGCACCGTGGACAGGAAGCGATTGATGCTGACATGCCCCTGCGTGAGCATGGAATGGAAGACCCCCGTCATCCAGGTCGTTGAGGTCAGTCCGGTCTCATCCGGTGTCAGGTGGTGTCCGGTACGCAACAGATGGCCATGAGGCCGCTGCACTTGCAGCTCCTTGGCGCGCATCACGACGTGATGCTCCGGCCCATGAAAAAATGACAGCAGCTCCCCGCTCTCTGCCACTTCTTCATGCTGTCGCTGCGTGCCCCAGAGGTCACGCAATGTGGCCGCATCGAGGTCCGCGGACTGCAGCAGCGGCGCGCAGGCGAACAGTGAGACAACCTTTGATCCGTCGTGCGCCGCTTTTTTCGCCGCGCCCGGGAAGCGCGCTTCCGGCAAAGACAGCACGGCCTCGAGTCGTTTGACATCCGCCGGGGATGTCGCATCCGGATGGTCGCTGACAAACAGACCGAAGAATCCTGTCGTGGCGCCGGAACCCGCAGCGAGCTCCAGGGGCCTGTCACGCAGGACCACCATCGAGTGCTCGTGTTGCAACCGCTTCCCGGGAAGCTCCCCCGTAAGACCGGGAGGCGCATCGCCGGCTCGGCTGGCGAACCCGTGGAACTGCCTGGCATCGGTCGCAAACGACGTCGCCGTCCGCAGGGAGCCGATGAGCGACCACGGATACCGTCCGTCGACGGCCTGATTTTGTCTCGAGGCGACGACGGTCCCATGTTCCGGATGCTGCAGGGGCGCATGGTCGATGTACTGACTGACGTAGAACTCGTTCATCCGGACGGCGCCGTACGCGGACAGCGCGAGATCCTGGACGTAAGTCAGATCGACCTGCAGGGCCGCGCCGCTGCTATTCTCGACCTGGACGTGCCAGAACCAGGCTGGCTGCGTTTCCGCGAGTGCCAGAACCATCGTGTAGCGGAGATCTCGCCAGAGGCCCGTGCCCGTGAGCGACCGCTTGTCCGGCGCGATGTGCAATCGCGTCGGACTGCGTGGACCGAGGAGCGGGGTCCATTCCGGATTTTTGCCTCGCCGCCGCAGGTACAGGTTTGCCGGCCCGCCTTCCATCTCGTTGCCGGGGAACAGAAGCAGGGAGACTGCGTTGCAATCGAATCGTCGCAGTGAGCCGTTTGCGTTGATCTCGAGCTTCAGGCCCGAGGCGCTGGAGAGACTCAGGGGACTGACGGCGGTGACTTCGGGCATCGTGCAGCGATCCTCGCAGCAGTAGACCAGTAACGGCACACGATAACGCGCGACGCCGTCGCGGGGCTAGCGAGACCTGCAGACGCACCCTCCGTGGTCGGCCCGCGAGCTCCCTGTGCTAGCATCCAGCACCCTGCCGCCAACGATCCCCGACCGTCCGGACGGCCGCCACCGCGCATGAAACATCTGCTCCTGATATACGGCGGCCACCCGGGCGGCCGCACAGTTGCGATGGTCGAGGCCGTGGTGGAGGGCATCGTGCAGGCGGGGGAGCAGTTGGAGCGACGCGTGAAGCCGGCTCTCCAGGCCGGAACGGACGACCTGCTCTGGGCCAATGCGCTGCTCATCGGCACGCCGGAGCATTTCGGCTACATGTCGGGCGCGGTCAAGGACTTCATGGATCGGACCTTCTATCCGGTCGAGGGGAAAGTGGATGGCCTGCCGTACGCGGTCTTCGTGAGCGCGGGTAACGATGGCACCGGAGCGGTGTCTGCCATCGACCGCATAGCACTGGGCTACAAGTGGAAGAAGGTCGCGGAGCCATTGATTGTAAGAGGCGATCTCACCCCGCGCGATCTCGAGTCGTGTCGCGAATTGGGTCAGACACTCGCGGCGGGGCTGGAGCTGGGCATTTTCTGATACCGCGTGCGCTCCTCACCCGGAAGTGCCGAGTCGTGCGCTCCTCACCCGGAAGTGCCGAGTCGCAATCCGTCCAGGTAATCACGCACGACGTCGCGGAAACCCTCGCTGCTCGTGACCGTGGTTCCGCCTGCCAACACGAGGATGAAATCCCCTCTGGGCGTCCGGCTGATCTCCCGTACGTGATTGACGTTGACCACGCAGGAGCGGCTGATCCGTAACATCGGCTGGGATTGCAGCGACTTCTCCGCGTGTTGCAAGGTGCTGCGGACGAGAAATACCTGGCGCCCGACCGTCAGCTTCACGTAATTGCGGTCCGCTTCGAGCAGCTCGACCTGGCCCACCTCGAGCATGTGCATGCGCCCACCGGACTCGGCGAGCAGCCTGGGCCGGGCATCGGCGGCGCTGCGCGCACTGCGCTCGATCTGCGTGAGGACCGCTGACAGAGCCGCCTGCCGATCGGCAGTGCTCTCGGCCTCGCGCCGCCGGCGTACGCGCTCGATCGTTCTGCGAAAGCGCTCGTCGTCGAACGGCTTCAACAGATAGTCAACGGCACTGACCTCGAATGCTGCCAGAGCGTACTGGTCGTAAGCGGTGACAAAGACAATCAGCGGCAACGACCGAGCATCGAGCGATCGCGCGAGCTCGAGCCCGTTGCTCGAGTCGATCTGAATGTCGAGGAACAGCAGATGCGGCGGTCGCGCCAGCAAAGCCTCCAATGCCGAGCGGCTATCGCCATACTCCCCCACGATGCGCAGATCGGGTTCGCGCGTGCAGCATTCCCGCAAGGTTCGCCGGGCGGTCGGCTCGTCATCGACGATGACTACGTCCATCGCGCTGAGTCACGCCGCGCGGCGGGCGTCGGAGCGCTGCGGTTGGGCATTGATCCCGGGGCCGTCCCGCAAAACGGGCATGCGGACTTCCGCCACCCAGGTGTCCGGGGCGTTCGCACCCACTCTGAGCGCCGCCCGCTCGCCGAACTGCACGGCCAATCGTTCCCGGACATTGCGCAGTCCGATTCCCGTCCCGGCGCTCGCTGCCGCCTCGGTGGGCTGCTCGGGCCCTATCGTGTTGGTCACGCGCAGCAACAAGGTCTCCGTATCGACCTCGGTCGTGACCCGGATCAGGACCGGCCCCGAATGCCCCGCGAGTCCATGTACGACGGCATTCTCGATCAGGGGCTGCAGGATGAGGCTCGGTACCCAGATGTTGGGCAAGCTGTCGGCATTGACGAGGTCGAGCTGCAGGCGGTCGGAAAATCTTCGTTGTTGCAATTCGAGGTACAGGCGCACGAACTCGAGCTCGGCGTCCAGGCGTGTGAAGTCGCGCTCGCCGGCGGCGAGCAGCCGCCGCAGGAGATCCCCGAGCTGCACGACCATGGATTGCGCGGCGGAAGGGTCCCAGGAGATCTGCCCACGGATCGTATGCAGCAGATTGAATAGAGTGTGGGGCGACAGTTGCATCCGCAGTGCCGCCAGATGCGCGGAGGTCAACGCACGCTCGAGCGCTGTCGCGCGTAGCTGAGAATCCTTCACTCGCCGGTAGAGAGCAATCCCCGTGACGAGGGCGAGCGCGAAGCCGTAGGTCACCAGAAAGTTGGTCGCGCTCGCGAGCCACATGGGCGGTTCGGGCCCCGCGAGGAACTCCTGGAGGGTCGGAGAACCCTTGTGCTCGGCATGACCGCTCAACAGCTCCCCGGCGACGAGGGCGGGTGCCGCCAGCGCGGAAAAGAGCAGAGCGAGGATCTGCTGCAGCGGGATGGCCCGCCAGGCGGGCTCCCATCCGATCCGCAGCGATGTCCACAGGCAGCCGACGAGGATCGGATAGAGAAACAGATGTTGAATGACCCGGGCATCCCAGGGCGCGAAGAAGTTGCCCGGAGAGATGCTGGACAGGCTGAGCTGCATGCTGTGGGCATAGAGCACGTTGGACAGCGTCACATACAACCAGAACGCCGTCAGGCTGCCCAGGAGCGGCCACGCCTTGAGACCGGTCCGCGCTGCAGGGTCGCGCGCCCGGGACAGGCCGGTGGCCGGGTCCGCGGCGATCAAGTCCGACAGCTCGGCGCTCATGGCGCTAGGTTACTCCAAAGCCTCCCTGGACACCCGGGCGGGCGGGAATCGGGGACGAAACCGTGGTCGCGAGGGACGACCCCGTCGGAGGAAGGGGCGCGGCCGTTGACGTCAGCAGTGAGGGCGAATTCGCTGTTGCCTCGCGCCGGGCTGCCTTGGGGGGCGATGGTACGAGCGCGTCGCGCCGAGGGACCAACTCGTTGCGCGAGCGCAGACAGAAGGTGCTTCGAGGAGTTTCATACGTGCATCGCCCGGGACGATCGCCTGAAGACTAACCCGTCAACGCGGAGGACTCGTCAATGTTGCACTCGAATCGGAAGGCGCGCGGCTTCCTTGCCGTCGGAGCGGGCAGCCTCGTCGCATGTTTGCTGGCATCGGCGGCATCCGCGGGCGCGCCGATCCGTCCGGTCACTGTCGAGCCGGTGCGCTTCGGGACGGACGATGTTCCCGCGGTTCGCGTCCGGTACGCGGACCTGGATCTGAGGACCGATCAGGGAGTGCGGGAGCTCTACCGGCGAATCGAGCGGGCCGCGCGGCAGGTTTGTCCCGCGGCCGATTCCCGAGACCTCACGCAGCTTGCTCTGGCTCGCCGGTGTGAGGCGGGGGCCGTTTCGCGAGCAATCGAGGCGGTGCACAGCTCGAAGCTCGCGGTGCTGCACGCGAGCCAGGCGCGAGGCGGTTGAGACGCCTCGGGAATGCATGCGCAGGTTCCGCGACGACCGTGCTAGTCTGTAGCGGCCTCATGCGTACGACTCCCCATAGCTCGCAAGCGCCCCCTGCGGGAGCGGCGGCAGACTGGACGATTCCGCAACGTTGGAGCGACTACACGCCCACCGACCATGCAACGTGGGACAGGCTGTTTGCGCGGCAGGCGGCGATGCTGCCCTCGCGCGTGACTCCCGAGTTCATGAGCGGTCTCGAGGTGCTGCGGCTGTCGAAGCCCGGGGTGCCGGATTTCGAGGAGTTGTCCCAGCGGCTGAGCAAAGCAACCGGGTGGAGCGTGCACGCGGTGCCGGGCCTCGTTCCGGATGAGGTGTTCTTCGAGCATCTCGCCAGCCGCCGCTTCGTGGCCGGACGTTTCATCCGTACGCCGCAGCAGATGGACTATCTGCAGGAGCCCGATGTCTTTCACGATGTCTTCGGTCACGTGCCGTTACTCGCTCACCGTGCATTCGCCGACTATATGCAGGCCTATGGGCAAGGGGGGCTGCGCGCCATGCGGTACGGCGCCATCGGGCGGCTGGCGCGCTTGTACTGGTATACCGTTGAATTTGGACTCATCCGCCGGGAGGGAGCGCTGAAGGTCTACGGTGCCGGCATCGTGTCGTCCTATGCCGAGTCCGTGTTTGCTCTGGAGGACCCGTCTCCCAACCGGATCGGATTCGATCTGACTCGAGTGATGCGCACGCCGTATCGGATAGATGATTTCCAGCAGACCTATTTCGTGATCGACAGCTACGAGCATCTGTTACGGACGACTCTCGATACGGATTTCGCGCCTTTGTATGCCCGGCTCGCGAATGAGGCGGATCTTCCGATCGAGGCGGTGCTGCCCGACGATCGGGTGATCACGCGCGGTACGCAGGCCTATGCCCGCGCGCGGGTGAGTCGGGCCCCTTCGTCCGGCACGCCGTAGAACGTGGTGCGCTGACGGGCGGGTCGGCCGATTTCCGCGGCCAGAGTTGCAATATGCTCCGCCGTCATCTCCTGGCCGTTCTGACCGCCCGCGGCCCGCGTGATCGATTCGTTCATGAGGGTGCCGCCTGCATCGTTTGCTCCGCTGCGCAGACAGAAGGCCGCGCCCTCCCTGCCCATCTTCACCCACGACGTCTGGATGTTGCGAATCAGCGGGTGCAGAGCGAGACGCGCGATCGCGTGCATCATCACCGCTTCACGATACGTGGGGCCGGAGCGAGCGAGGCCTTTGCGCCACATGGGCGCTTCCATGTGAACGAAGGGCAGAGGCACGAACTCCGTGAAGCCGCCCGTATCCTGTTGGAGCGCACGCAGCCTGAGGAGGTGTCGGGCCCAGTGACGCGGATGATCGGTGTGTCCAAACATGATCGTGGCCGTGCTGCGCAGCCCGACCTGGTGCGCGCTCCGCATCACCCTCAGCCACTGGGCGGTATCGATCTTGTCCGCACAGATCTGCGCTCGAACCTCGTCATCCAGGATTTCCGCGGCGGTGCCCGGCAGGCTGGCAAGGCCCGCTGAGCGCAGCCGCCCCAGATAGTCGCTCAGCGAGAGGCCGAGTGTCCGGGCGCCGTGAGTCACCTCGAGGGGGGAGAAGGCGTGCACATGCATCGCCGGAGCCGACGACTTGATCGCCGCCAGGATCTCGAGATACGTCTCGCCTGTGTAGGAGGGATGAATGCCTCCCTGCAGGCACACCTCGGTGGCTCCCGCCGCTCGAGCTTCCAGCGTGCGCCTCACGATCTCATCGAGATCCAGGCGATAACCGGGGCCGCGCAGATTGCGGGCGCTGCGGCCCTTCGAGAAGGCGCAGAAGCCGCACTTGTAGGTGCAGATGTTGGTGTAGTTGATATTCCGGTTGACGACGAAAGTCACCGCGTCGCCATTCATTTCCTGACGCAGCCGGTCGGCCTCGTGAAGAACGTGCTCGAGCTCGCGTCCCCGTGCCGCGAACAGGGTGACTATTTCATCTTCCCCGAGCGGCTCGCCGCGTCTGGCGCGCTCGACGATACGCGCGGTCGCCAGCAACTCTGTGCGCGGGCGTTTCGGGCCGAGCCACGCTGCCGCTTCGGGGGGTACCGGATGGCCGGCTCCCGCGCGCCAGGGCTCCGTGCGTGCAAGGCCGGTCGCATCGGTTGCGCGGCGGACGCTCGCCCGCAGGGCCGGGTCGAGCCACAGGTCAGGGCTCCGTGCATACGCCGGGGCAATGGCGAGCCGCTCGACCAGGTCCCTGTCGGCGGCTTCCGTGGCGGCCCGCAAGTCCTCGAGATGAGGCCACGGAGCCTCCGGATTGACGTGATCGGGCGTGATCGGAGAGACGCCGCCCCAGTCGTTGATGCCGGCGCGAACGAGGGCGGAGAGGGCTCCCGGTCGCAGGTTCGGTGGCGCCTGGACACTCATCTGCGGGCCGAAGAGCAGCCGCGTGGCCGCGATGGTCCAAAGCTGCTCCTCCAGCTCCGGCTCCGGCGCGCGCGCCATTTTCGTGCCCGGCTTCGCGCAGAAGTTCTGCACGATGATCTCCTGAATGTGGCCGTGTTCAGCGTGCAGGTCACGAATGGCGAGGAGCGACTCGAGGCGTTCGCGCCGGGTCTCGCCGATGCCGATGAGCAGCCCGGTCGTAAACGGTATCTGTCGCTGGCCCGCCGCACGCAGCGTGGCCAGTCGCACGGCAGGATGCTTATCGGGCGATCCCCAGTGCGGGCCGCCGCGCAGCGACAGCCGCTCAGCGGCGGTCTCGAGCATCAGGCCCATCGAGACACTGACCCGGCGTAACTTGGCGAGATCCGCGTCAGACAGCACTCCCGGATTCAAATGGGGCAGCAGCCCGGTCTGCTCGAAGACGAGCTTCGCTGCGGCTTCCAAGTAATCGAGAGTCGTCTCGTAGCCCATCTTCTCGAGGGCCTGTCGGGCGACCGAATAGCGCTTCTCGGGTTGGTCTCCCAGTGTGAAGAGCGCTTCCTTGCACCCGGCCGCCGCACCCGCTCTGGCGATCTGCAACACCTCATCCAGCGCCAGATAGGGTGAGCGTACTGTTCGTGGCGCCTTCGCGAAAGTGCAGTAGTGGCACACGTCGCGGCACAGCTGTGTCAGCGGGATGAACACCTTGCGCGAATAGCTGACCAGCCGGCCGTGCCCCGCCAGGGTCATGCGCTGAGCGCGTACCATGAGCTCGTCGAGCGGCGTGACGAGCAGCTCCTCCGGTAATAAAGGGGACTCCCTCGCCGTGCCCGTCAGGACACGGGCCAACTGCGGGTGCTCCCTGGCCAGCCAGCGCCAATCTTCCGGGGTATCCAGGTCAAAGCCCAGCCCCGCCTGCCTCAAACATTCAGCCTCGTGCCCGAGCCGCTCGAATGCCTGACGGCGGTGGCTCGCGAAGCTGCCGGTCCCAAGCTGCATTCTCAGTCGCAACTCCGGCCGCATGCACAGAGCGTTGGTGCCTTCGCCATGACGGTCTGGCGCGATCACGATGCCTGCGTCCCGCGCCGCGGACAGAAGCTCTCCGACCTGTTCGGCGCGAAGAAGGGGAAGGTCGGCCGGCACCATCAGCAGCAGCGAGGCGCCGGCCGCGACGGCCGCGTCCATACTCCGCTCGAGGCTGGCGTTCAGGCCGTTGACGTCGTCGGGTAGAAGCGCGACGTCGTCCGGCAAGTCGTCACCCTCGCTGCTGACGACGACCACTCGATCTATTCCGGGGGTGGCGCGTAGCGTGCCGACTACATGGAGCAGGAGCGCTCGGACCAGGCGGTCGCGTTCCTTCGCGGACAGTACGCTAGCCAACCGCGTTTTGCAGAGCGCGCGCGGCTTGATAGGGACCAATGCCCACGTAGTCATCCGTGGAATATATCGCAAAAAGACTCAGAGCCGGCGGACTACGCGGCGGTGCGGGTGGCGGCGGCAGGATGGGGCAGCGGACACCGCGGCCCGCGCTCGATCTCGTTGCCGCGATTGCAGACCTGACACCCGTGATGCCGGGCGAGCCGCAGCCAAATGATTGATTCGCCTTGGGAGTATCGCGTAATGTCGTTCCGGGCTACTCGGAGAAATAGTCATGAATCGCGGGCTCACGGTTCTGATCGCGCTGTTGTGCGTGTCGCTGACCTCGGCGGCGCAAATCGCCCTGAAGGTTGGAGTATCTTCGCCGGCGCTGCGTGCCGTGATGGCCTCCGACGGGACCGTGGCATTCATCGTGCGAGCACTGATCAGCGCGCCGGTTCTGGGCGGTCTCGTCCTGTATGCGGCCAGTACCCTGCTGTGGCTCACCGTGCTGGCAAAAGCGGATGTCAGCTTCGCCTATCCGTTCGTGAGCCTTGGTTTCGTCATCATCGCCGTGTACGGTCATTTCGTGTTGCACGAGCCGCTGAGCGTCGTCAAGGCGGCAGGCATCGCCCTGATCACGGTCGGAGTCATCTGCATCGCCCGCTCGTGAGGCTGCGGTGCGGCGCTTTCCCTCAGCGCGCGGCGAGGGTTCGCAGCACGCTCTCGAGCTCGGCGTGATTGTGGATGCCGGCCGTGAGGATGAAGATACCGGACAGCCCTAGCACGACCCAGCGCAGACGCGTCAGGCTGGCGAGGGCGACGACCAACACCAGCGTGGGCACCCAGTCCAGCGCATACAGGAAGGTCTCGTTGCCGAACACGGTATGCAGGGCGAGCTGACCCAGGAGAGTCGCGCCGAGGAGGAAACGCAATCGCCCCAGGGACTGCAAGGTGGCCAGGGCCCACAGGCCCAGTGCGAACAATGCCAGCCAGACGAGCAACGCGATCGGGCCCCACGCCGTCAGATGCCAGGAGCGCGCGCCTTGCACGCTGAACTTGGGCCACAGACCCGCCGTCTCATTGGGAATGGTCAGGGCGTCGGGCATCACCATCGAGTGCAGGAAAAACACCTCGAAAGCCTCGATCGCCTTGGGCTTGACGACCGCTTCGTGGTGGCCGAGGAAGAACTCCGCGCTGGGTAAGAGGTACTTCTCCACGCCCCAAAGGACTGTCACGATGAAGAAGGCGTTGATGGCCAGCTGTATGGTTTCCCGCAAGCTGCGCCGCGTGACCATGGAGATCAATGCGTACATCCAGTTGGTGAGCAGCATACTGAGAGCGGCTGCCGCGGCGGTCATCTCCAGCCAAACGGGAATGGAGCGTCGCTCCGCCCACGCAGCCACCAGCAGCGTGAGCAGGATCGTGGTCGAGCCAAACAGATAGGTTTCGGGGACCGCCGTCCAGAAGAGCGCCCCCGCACTGGTGCCGGCGACGAGTGCGAGCAGCACCGCATCCAGCCTGCGGCAGCCGATGCTGCGTAAGACACCGAAGAGGAGCGCAAGCCACAGAGCCGAGATGCCGCCGATCGTCATCCGCACCGCAGCTTCGGGCGAAACGTGCAGGACGTGCTGCAAAGGGATGTTGATCGCCAGGGCGGTGATCGAGAACAGCGGATGAGCGTTGGTGCGGCGATGATTGCTCAGGCGCTCGGTCATGTTGGCGTAGACTCGCGCAACATCTCCTTCGAACCACACGTCGTCGGCCTGCGCTCTGACCAGCTTCGCGATGTGGTCATCGACACCCGTGCTGTGCCACGTCCAGCACGTTGCGAGGAGGGCGAGCAGGAGCGTGAGCACCCAGTCAGGGGCCTGGAACGGGCGAGCGTCCGCCGTCATTCCTTGGACTTCAGGCTCGCATGGTTGGCGGCGATGAACGCCTTGATGTCCTCGGCCATGCCGAGCAGCCGCAGCCACTGCTCCTTGTAGAGCGTGACCGGAAATCGCCCCATGCCGTAGACGGATAAGGCGCCTTTCTCGCTGACTTTCATGGCGAGCTTGCTGCGTCCGGACTTCTTCAGTTGCTCGTTCTCGGCGCGCAGACGCTCGAGCTCGGCTTGCAGATCATCGGCCACGCGGCGCCCCGAAATAATGTCGGTTGGATAGTGAGCGGGAGTATAGCAGCCGTCGCCGGCGGCCAGCCCCTGGTCCTCATAAACTCCAATTATGATGCGTATCGGTGGCGGCTTGCCGCTACGACGTCGATCGCGCGATCGTCTCGCCGCCGTCCACGGTCACGACCTGCCCCGTGACATGCCGGGCCGCATTGCTCGCAAGGAAGGCAATCACTGCCCCCACATCCTCCGGTTCCCCGATACGCCGCAGCGGTGTTCTGCCCTCGACAGCCGCAACGAAACCGGGCTGGCTGACGAGCGCGCGGATCATGTCAGTACGCGTCGTGCCCGGCGATACGGCGTTGATCCGGATTCCCTTCGATCCCCATTCTACCGCGAGCTGCCGCGTCATCTGCTCGAGGGCGGCTTTCGAGACGCCATACGCGCCCGAGTTAGGCACGCCGAGCTGCGCGTTGATCGAGGAGACCACGACCATCGATCCAGATCCGTTCGGCAGGCGGGGCAGCGCGGCGCGAGCCAGGTACAGAGGCCCGCGCACGTTCGTGTCCAGGGTCTTCGACCAGGCTTCGTCCGAGATTCCGGTCAAAGGGTCGAAAACCGGGTTCACTGCGGCATTCGCCACGACGGTATCCAGTCGCCCGAAAGCCGCGAGCGCCGTGGCGACCAATCGCTCGCAATCTTCCGGGTTGGCCGCGTGGCCCGTGACGTTGACGGCTTCGATCCGCAGCTCGCGCAAGGCCGCCAGGGCCTCCTGCGCGGATGCCGGCTTGCGGGACGAGATCACGACCCGGGCGCCCGCCTGCCCGAGGATTTTGGCGGTTGCGAGTCCGATGCCCCGTGTTCCGCCGGTGACGATAGCCACCTTGCCCGCAAAATTGACGAGTGGATTCATGGGATGCCTCGGTGGACAGCTTGCCATGCGCGGCTGGCCGCGCAAGCGGCGCGATTCTATTAACGAGTTTACAGTCGACGCACGCGCACACGATACTTTGCTTCCGGCTTGCTCCAGGAGAAGACGATGACCGCCGCCGCCCGCTACCCGGAATTCGGTTGTTACATGCTACCCGGCCACGTCAGCAATCCGAGCGACATCGTGGGAGAGATCCGCGATGCGCAGCATGTTGGCTTCGGCTCGATATGGATCTCCGAGCGCTTCAGTGCCAAGAACGGCGATGTCCTGTCGGGCGCGGCGGCCATGCTGGCCGGGCCGATGGGCATCGCGGCCGGGCTCATTCAGAACCTGCCGCTGCGCCACCCGATCGTGACGGCTGGGTTCGCGGCGACGATGGCGAAGCTCACGGGCGACCGTTTTGCGCTGGGTATCGGTCGTGGAACGGACAGCTTCGCGGACGCAACCGGAACGCCGCGGCTCACCTTTCAGATCATGGAGGACTACATCGGTCTCCTGCGCAGCCTGTGGCGCGGCGAAGCCATTCGCTACGACGGTCCGCTCGGCCGGATGAACGGTGTGCGACTGGGAGTGGACTTGCCGACACCGCCGCCCATTATTGTCGCGGCGATGGGGGAGAAGACGATGACGTGGGCGGGCCGTGTGGCGGATGCGGTGCTGTTCAATTCACTGTGGACGCCTGCGGCCGTTGAGCGCTCCGCGAAGCTCGTGCGACAGGGAGCCGAGGAGGCGGGGCGCGATCCGGCCAGCGTCAGGATCTGGACCATCCTGGTGACTGCGTGCGACGTGCCCGAGGAAGCCATGTTGCAATATGTCGTGCGCCGGATGAATACCTATATTCTGTTTCCCTCGATGTTCAATGCCATCTGCGATGCCAACGGCTGGAATCGCGCGGACGCGGCCCGACTGCGCGCCGCCCTGGCGGAGCTCGACAAGGCCCGTGCAGCCGGGACGATGGGCGATGAGGCGACGACGCGTGAGGTCGGCCAGTTGAGGCAGATGGCTGCGCTCTACCCGAAGGACTGGATAAAGGACGGAAACGCGGTTGGCTCCAGCGAGGAGGGCGCGCGTGCCGCCCTCGCCAGAGTTGACGCCGGGGCCGACGGTATCCTGTTTCACGGTAGCCCGCCGGCAGCACTCTCGGGAGTGCTCCGCGCGTGGCCGCGACTGCGGCCCGCGAAGCTCGCTCGGGCAGCGCTCAACCCCGGGCGCCCCTGAGCTCCCGGCCAGAAACTGGCGGCGCCGCTGGAGGCTGCCGGCGCGGCTGAGACTGCCGGCGCGGCTGAGACTGCCGGCGCGTCGATCAGACCGAGCGCCTGCATGTTGTCCAGTCACGACGCTTTGCTGAGGGAGAGCGCTCGAACGAGGACCGTCTGGGTCAAAGGCGCCACCTGCTGCAGCTCCTGCAGAAGGGCGCGGCATGCCCCCGCGCTCACGGGCTTGCTGTAAAGGTATCCCTGCCCGTAATCGCAGCCGAGCTCGAGCAGCAGGGCCGCCTGCTCGGGAGTCTCAACCCCTTCGGCGACGGTCGTGAGCTTGAGCTGCTTCGCCATGTCGAGGATGGCAGTCACGATGGGCAGGCTGCTCGCGTCGTGCTCGAGTTTGGAAACGAAGCTGCGATCGACCTTCAGGACGTCAACGGGCAGCTGGTTGAGATAGCTCAGGCTGGAATAGCCGGTACCGAAATCATCGATGAGCACCTGACAGCCCAACGCCCGCAAAGCGGCGAGCGAGCTGATGAAGCGCTCGGTCTCTTTCATGATGGCTGACTCGGTCACCTCGAAGCGCAGCCAGCGGGTCGGCACGCCGCTCTCCTGCGAGAGTTGCTCGACGAGGGCGGCGAAATCCATACGCTCGAGCTGCAGAGGCGAGAGATTGACGGCCACCGGGACGATGGACACGCTCTCGTGCAACCAGGCCTGGAGCTGCCGGAAGACCATGCGCAGAGCCTGCTCGCCGATCGGCACGATCAGCCCCGAGCTTTCCGCGATGGGAATGAATCGGCCGGGCGCAATCACGCCCTGCTCCGGATGACGCCAGCGCATCAACGCCTCGAGAGACATGATGCGGCCGCTCGAGAGCTCGACCACCGGCTGGTACTCGAGGAAGAACTGATCGGTCCCCTGGGCGCGATGCAGTGCCTGCTCGAACGCCACGTTCTCGCTGATCTGCTGCGTCCAGTCCGCGGAGTAGACGCGATGGCAGCTGCGACCGGCTTCCTTGGCCCGATACAGCGCGATGTCCGCATGTTTCAGCAACGTTTCCGCATCGACGCCATCGCGAGGGAAGATTGCGATGCCCATGCTCGCGGTCACCGCGTGCGTCTCGCTTTCCAGGACGACCGGCGCGGCGATCACGGTCTGCAACCTGACGGCCACCGCCTCCACCGCCGGTTGATCCGGCATGAGCGCTGCCACGACCACGAACTCATCTCCGCCCATGCGCACCACGACGTCGTGAGCCGCAACGGCAGCCCGCAGGCGTTGGGCGATGGTGCGCAGGAGCTGATCGCCCTGCGGGTGGCCTCGCGAATCGTTGATGTTCTTGAAGTGATCGATGTCGACGTAAATCAACGCCAGCAGGCGCGTGCTGCCTGCGAGCTTACGCAAGACCTGCGGCAGGCGGGTGCGCAGGTAAGCCCGATTCGGCAGCCCGGTGAGCGGGTCCTTTTGCGCGATCCGGACGAGCTTGCGGCGGTTCATGCGCTCGCGCCGCTCCGCCTCGGTCCGATGGCTGACATCGTGCGCGACGAGCATGACGCAGCGTCGCTGCTCGATGTCAGTCGCGGTCACGGTGATCTCGCAGTCCATCCATGTGCGGTCCTGACGGCGTGCGCGGGAGAGCAACACGAGTCGTTCGGAGCCTTGCGGAAGAGTCTGCAGGCGGCCGGGTGGCACATCGGGGAAGATGTCGGTGAGGCTGAACTCTCCGATTCGAGCGTGCGTCGTGCCGAGGGCGCGCAGCACCGCCTCGTTCGAGTCGACTACCTGATGAGTCATCGCATCGACGAGGACGATTCCTTCCTGGAGCTGCTCGCCGATGATCCGGTAGCGGCTCTCGATGGCGCGCCGCTCGGCCAGGCTGCGCCCCAGCCGTATCAGGAACCAGGCGACCGCGGCAATGAGGCCCACCGCCAGCGTCAGAATGATCCCCACGAGATACCAGGTCGTGCGGTAGCCGACGGCGAAGATGTCGCGTTTGACCGTGGTGCTCAGTAGGGCCACGGGCCGATGGTCGAACGACTCGATCAGCGAGTATGCCGAGATCTGGCGATGGTCCGGGGCATATACGAAGGTGGAGGAGTGTGGCTCCCGGGAGGAGGCCCACTCGCGAACGCTCTGCGGCAAGCGCGTCGTGGCGGCCGAGCTCTGCAGCGGAGTCAGCAGGATGGGCAGTTGGGTGGTCTCACCCACACGATGTATTTCAGGATCGGCGATCAGTCTTCCGAAGATCAGCACCGCGCCGGTCGGGTCGCTGCGGCTGGTGCGTTTGATCTGCGTCGCCGCGACGCCTGCAAGACCGTGGTCGGTCGTGACGATGCGCTCGCTCGGCGCGAGATGCGCCAGGCGCGAGCCCGTGACGAACGGTGACAGCGGTCGCAGCAGATCGCGCGGGGCGGGTGTCGAGATCGTGCCGTGCTCCCGATCGAAGAAGCAGGAGTAGATCTCGTGGCCATCGCGATCGACCATCCACACGACATCCACCCGCATTCCGCTCAGGGTCTCGCGCGTAAAGTTGGCGGATATGAAGTGGGGGTCGAATGTCTGGATGTAGTTGAATGCCTCGTCCCACTCGGCGTAGTCACGGTTGCTGACGGCGAGCTGGCGCAGGTCCGCGTCCAGGGCACGGGCGAGTTGCGTCGCCTTTTGCTGCAAGTCGGCGGTCTCGACTTGCTCGAAGCTGCGGATGAGCAGGCTGGCGAGGACCGTCACGGCCATGACCAGCGCGAGCAGCAGCAGGGCGCAGAACAAGACGACGCGCGCCACCCGAAGCTGACCCGGCTGGGCTACGGCACTGTGGCGGCGCGGGGTCATGAGGGATCGGGTTTGAGCACAAAAAAGCCAGCATGGTCAGGCAACTAGAGTCCAGCGGCATAGCTTATGTTGCGCGACAGCAGGGCCACGTGCGGTCAATCACGGTTTCCGTAGGCCCTTTTGGGCGCCCGGACGCCGGGTGGGCCTGGGAGTGCCGTTTCTGCGATCTGGCTCGGGTGCTCCATGCGACATATAGGTTCCGATGGAGACGGGGACCGTGGGCTCGCCCCGCCTGCGGGTCAGTGCCAGCCCGTGCATGACACTGTCCTTGTCGGCGAGAAAGGCTCGCGCGGACTTGCGCAGATAGGTGTCGAGCCTGGCGAGCTTCGAGACGGGGAATTGCAGGTTGTCGGCGGCCGATTGCATCCAGCGGCGCTCCCGAGTGCGAGCCCGAGTGTTGTGATCGAGCGTGCGCAAAAAGTCGATGAACACACGCATGTGGAATGCCTGTTGCGAAGTGGAGTTGCCGGGGTGGAGAACGGCTCGGTCGCGCGGGACGAAGCCGGTGCCGGTCTCGCGCAGCGATCCCGTCTGCAGCAGAAAGCGCATCGCCAGGTCGAGCGTGAGGCCGTTGCCCACCCGGCGGACCAAGTCCTCGATCGACGGGGCAGGGCCGCGCGCGGGCAGGACGCGGGGCTCACCATCAGGTAGCAGGTAGTCGCTCTCCTGGTACCAGAGTGTCAGGACATGGCCTGCCAGCTCGGTTTTCTGGCTGGTGCCGCGGCCCTGGGCGGTCACGGAATGCGGAATCTTTGCGCATGACGCCGTGAACCTCTGTGCGGCTTCCACAGGCGAGTACCCACATCGTGCGATGACCCATGCGCACAAGTCGATGGCTTCGCCAGCCAGGCGGTCGAGCCGCCGCGTTGCCGTGCTGTTGTTCTTCCGCTGTGCAGTCCTACGCGGACTTTTCTTCATGACGGACGCCTCCCCTGCGCACGTCGGCGTGATCCGAAGCTAGGGCCGTGACTTGTGCCGTCGACCCGCTTTGTTCTTGCGTGTGCCGTGGACCTTCGGGCGAGCTCCGGACGCCTGGTCGTGCTCGCCCAGAGCCTCGTAGATCATAAAAAAAGCCGCACCGCACCGCGCGCCGTCGGCGTCTCTCGCGCGGGCGCCGAGTGTGACGGATGGGTCGTGGACCTCACGTGCCACCTTCTCCATCGCTGCCTCGCCCTGTATGGCGAGATCACGGAGCACTTTGGGCGCACCTGAGGCCTGGAAACGCTGGTTCACCACTCGGCGCGAGTACAGCGGCAGATGCGGGTGGCGTATGTTGTACACCAGCGTGCGGATGTAGTCCCGCGCCGACTCCCCGAGCACACCCAGCGCATCGCCGTCGAAGGTGGATGGGGCATACGATGTACGAACCAACTCAACGCGTCCATCGAGATGCTGACGGACCGCCTGAACCCGTTTGAGCTCGGTCAGGATGGTGCGGACTCGTGGATCTCCGCTGTACCGGCGCACTAGCGCAGCGAACGTCGCCCCCGCGCCTCTCAGGCGCAACACGGCTGGCGCCCCCGTCCTGTCGTCGTGGAAGTGGGGATCGTGCAGCCAGCCGCTGATGACGCGCTCGGCGCGATGCCGACCAATCGACCTGCCGGCCTCCTGGACTGCGCCACTCTTGAGGAGCTCGGCTACACGGTTGCGCGTGAGTCCGGTGAGCATGGCAATCCGGGCAATCGGCGGAGGCGGGCTTGGGCCGCGCTCCGCGTCCTCCGCGCGAGTCGCGCGCTGTGCAGCGTCGACGTACAGCTTCTGGATCAGCCGCTCGAAGTCGCCAACGCCGACGCCCAGCTCCAACAGCAAGTCAATCGCAGGAGACAGAAGCTGCCCAAGGGCGGTAAGAGCCTGCGGGCGGACGGGTTCGGTGGCCAATGGAAGCCCTGTACGGGATTGCAGGGACATTAGCATGCTTTAAAAAACGCATGCAAACCTGAGCTTCACGGCAGCGACCGGAAGGCGGCGCCGCGCTGGCGCGAGTACTCGCCTCCGACTGCGGCCACGGTCTAAGATCGCCGGTTTCATGGCCCGTCGAAAAGTCCCGGGTGGCGGGGCTGAGCAGTACGTATGAGCGACGAACAAGATCCCCCGATTGAGCCCCGTCTGCTGACGCCACAGCAGCACTACCGGATACCGCCGAGCTCTCGCGAGATCATTCTCGTCCGCCACGGCTCCGCGGGCGGCGAGAAGATGGATGTCCGCTTGACATTGGGGGAGCTCACGGTCACGGACCCGCCCTTGTGGCCGGAAGGCGAGGCCCAGGCGCACTCGGTCGGCGCGCGTCTGAGTCGCGAGCGCGTCAGTCGAATCTTCGTGACTCCCCTGCAGCGCACGCAACAGACCGCGGCGCCGCTCGTCGATCTGACGGACATCATTCCCATCGTGATCCCGGAGTTGCGCGAGGTGTATCTCGGCGACTTCGAGCATGAGTTTTACGCGCGCGCCGCAGCGGGCGATGTCTTGCTCAAGCGGATGATTGCGGAGGAAACGGTCGAGGTCCTGCCGAACGCGGAGCGCATGGAGGACTTTTCCGCGCGCGTGCGCATCGGGATCGCCAAGATCCTGGACGCCATGGATCCTGGAACGTCCGCGGTCGCATTCATCCACGCGGGGACGATCGCCGAGATCTGCCGTCAGGCTACCGGGAGTCGGCCGTTCGCCTTCATGGGGCCGGAGAACGGGTCGATCTCGCGTATGGTCATTCACGCCGACGGACGGTGGGCCTTGCGTAGCTTCAACGACATTGCTCATCTTTCTCACGCTTGAAGCCTATCAACACGATCGGTCGGCTCTGGAGTGGGGTCCGCGGCAAATTTGCACCGCAACCGCGCTGGCGGGCGTTCGTTCCCTGGCAAACCTATTACCGGGCGTATCTGGGCGCGGACGCGGCGCATCCGCTCGCCCAGCATACGGGCCCTTACGTCGGCGATGGCTCTCGACGGACCGGGGTGATCGATGCCATGGCAGCCGGACGCGGCCCTACGATCGTCCGGGCGCCGCCGGGATGCGGCAAGAGCCGCTTCGCCCTGGAGCTGGCGCGGCGGATCGAAAAGGGACGCAATCGATGGGAAGTCGTGTTCGTCAACCATGACGAGGCCCTGGTTCGGGAGGAGCTGCCCGAGCTCATTCGACTGAATGGGGTCGTCTTCATCGTGGATGACGCTCACGAGTGCCCGCAGCTCGTCGAAGTTCTGGCGACGGCATGCCTGCAGTCGGCCTCGGCCCACCTCATCTGTCTCTCGCGGCCGGCTGGACGCTTCCGAGTCACGCGGGCGCTGAATACTGTATTGGCTCCCGGTGCCGTTCATGAGATCGATCTCGGGCGTCCCCCGGGCAAGCAGGTGCGTAGTCTCATCGACCAGCTTCTCCCGAAGGCGTCGCCCCATCACCGCGATACCATCGAGCGCTTCGTGCGGCAGTCCTACTTCGGAGCCGTGTTGGTCTGTGGGATATTGAGTCGCCAGGAGAAGCTCCCGCAGACCTTCCAGCGCCAGGATCTGCGGGATCGAGTGTGCCGGGAGCCGCTACGCGAAGCGGCTCAGGGTGTCTGTGCGGTCGATGCCGCCGTGCGTGCGCTCGCTGTGTACGCCGCGCTCGCGCCGGTGCACAAGGACAGTCCCGACGCTCGTGCGTTGGCCGCTGAGGCAGGGGGCCTCGCACCGGCGGCGGTCGACAATTTGCTCGGGCGAGTGGTTGGGGCCGGTCTGTTCCAGGAGTCTGCCCAGTCTCTCCTGCGTCCCCTGCCCGACCTGCTCGGCGATCTCTTGCTCGAGGAAGCCTGCCTGGATGTTCAGGGCAAGGGGACCGAATTCGGGGTGCGGCTACTCGAGCGCCTGGCCGAGCAGGATCCGCAGCGCGTGGCCCACAACTGCGCCGAGGTTGGACAGTTGTTCGGGAGCGCTCAGGACGTCGATCTCATCAGTGCGTTCGTTCTGGAGCGTGCACGCGCGATGTCGCCGGGCAGCCGGTCCGACCTCGCGAGACTCGTGCGCCTGTGTCGGCCGTTTGCCGCCTCTCACCCGGCAACCATCCTCGAGCTCGTGAAGGTTCTCCAGGGTCGTGGCCTCCTGCGGCGCACGCCGGCCGACTTCGAGTCGGACGGGGAAGTTCCGGAGTGGGATGTCTGCGTGATGCTCCTGGAGGCGAGCGACGTCGATCCCAGCGCGGTCCCCGCCGCCTTGCAGCTCGCGCGCGACGCCTATGTGGCTATGAGGAAAGACCCGGACAGCGAGCAGCGCGTGCTCGGGTTACTGGGCGCCTGCTGCCGGTTCGAAGTCGGTCGCAGCGTCAAACATTCGAAGGCGGTAGCTGACACGTTGCACGCCTGGATGCTCGAGAGGGACGCGGAGTCCGCGGCGCTGGCGGCATTCTTGAGTGCGCATCTCCTGGTATTGGAGGTCCGAGGTCGCGAGCTCGCGGATGGCGCGGCATCGCCCGGGACCCTTCTGACGTCAGGGGCTGAAATACAGACAGTACGAGACGTCGCGACGGACACGCTCGTTCGCGGGCTGTCGCATGGCAACGCGACCGTGCAGCGGACTGCAATCGCCGCGCTCGAGCAGTACGCGAGCGGTTGGCCTTCGCTGGATCGAGCGCGACTGGAAAGCTGGCGTCCACAGCTGACCCGTGAAGTGACAGCGCTCGCGGGAGGTATCGTGGCCGCTGCAAAAGCGAGCGCCTCTCTGCCAGTGTGGTCGGCCGCGGAGCACCAAGGATGGCTCTGGTGGACACACGAGGCGGACTTCCTGCACCGCGCCGGTGTGTCGATCCTGGAAGCGATTCCCAGTACCGACGCCTATCGTTTGTGGAAAGTGCTCTATGCGCCGCGTCTCCCCGTGACGACGGCAATTCCGGCGGCGGTCAGCGATGCGACGGGGCGGCTGCAGCACGTCGCAGGCTTCGCGAGCGCAGACGAGACGAGCGTGGCCATGGCCGCCCGGCAACTGTTCGATGCCCTCGACGAGCACTGCCTCGATGCGGATTCCTGGAGGAAGCTCTGGCGCTCGGCGTTGGAGCAGGTTCCGCACGCATCGCTACGAGAGCATGCCGGGGCCATCTTCGCTGAGTTTGCACGCCGGCATCCGGACGTGGCCTGGTCGTTCGTCAATGTGACGGACGCCGATGGGCCGTTCTTCCCGATGCTGCCTCATCTGTTGATCGAGCTTGGAAAGAATGACCCCGCACGCCGCTCGGAAGAGGCCCGTCACGTGCTGCGCGGCACGAGCCTCGAATATGCCTGGTTGCGCGCACTTTCGATGGCGGACGATCTGGAAGAGCCGGAGCGCGCATTGCTCGCGAGGGGGCTCGAGTCGTCGGATGCCCGGACGGTGCTCGATACGGCGGAGTCCTTGTTGTCCGATCGCAGCAGCGATCGAGTACCGGGGTTCCTGATCGTGTTCGGTGCGATCGCCCGTCACCCCTCTGATGTGGGACTGTGGGAAGTTGTCATCGAGAAGTTCGTCACGTGGGCAGAGCTCGTGCTGCCGCCCCGGATCGCCGAGCCTGCGCCGGCGATGACACGCGTCGCTCACGAGCTCATTGCTCTGTTCAGAACCTTTGCGCCCTCGCTGCGATGGGGATTCCAGCGACATACCCGGCAGCTCGGCAGGGCCCTGGCCATCCTGGCCGTGATTTCGCCCACCCGACTCCAGGAGTGGATGCAACGCGCATGGAGCCAGCCCCGGCGCTCGGGCGGAAGTTGGAACGATGAGTCCCCGCTCAGTGTGAGTCGGCTTTCGGAGATCATGCGCGCGGTCCGCAATACCTCCTCGGCCCAGCATTGGTTCGGAGTTTTCGTGGAGTGGATGCCGCGCGATTCGTATCTCGGTACGGTCGGCGCCCTGGGTCTCGGCGAGCTGTGCGCGCTCGATGATGCCCGCATCGGCGACCTCGTCGCGGCGATCGATGCGCAGCCGACGGAGGCTGCGGTGCGCTCCCTCGCCGAGTTCATCCAGTGTCACAAGTTCGATCGTGCGTTTGCCCGGAAGCTCATCGCTCTGCTCGATATCTGGACGCGGTTCCCCCAGTCGTATCCGCGGGTCGAGGCGGTGATCGTCGGGATGCTCGTCAACGGGGCGAGCGGCCGGCCGGACCCCTCATCGCCCGTCCACGAGCGCGCCTTGATAGCGATCGAAGCACGCCGGTCGGAGGGCGAGCTGCCGCGCTCACTGGCTGCGAGTCTGGAGCGTGCCGAGCGCGAGGTGCGCGCCGCGATGGAGTCCGCCTCGGCCTGAATCCTCCCGGATTGCGGCCGAGGCGGTTTCTGACACGCAGGGCAGTCAGGCCAGATCGAATCGATCCAGATTCATCACCTTCGCCCAGGCGGCGACGAAGTCACGCACGAACTTCTCCTGCGCGTCCGAGCTCGCATAGACCTCTGCCAGTGACCGTAGCTGGGAGTTGGAACCGAAGAGCAGATCGGCGCGGGTACCGGTCCACTTCACTGCTCCGCTCCTCGCATCGCGTCCCTCGAAGAGGTCCTGAGCATCCGAGGTCGCCTTCCACGTGGTGCCCATGTCGAGCAGGTTCACGAAGAAGTCGTTGCTCAGCGTTTCCGGCCTCGTGGTCAAGACCCCGTGCCGGGTTTGCCCAAAATTGGCATTGAGGACCCGTAAACCACCGACGAGGACCGTCATCTCGGGCGCGGTCAACGTCAGCAACTGTGCTTTGTCAACGAGCAACTCCTCGGCGAGCGCCGCGTGCGGCGCCTTCCGGTAGTTACGGAAACCATCCGCAACCGGCTCCAGCACTGCAAACGACTCGACGTCAGTCTGCTCCTGGGACGCGTCCATCCGACCGGGCGAGAACGGCACGGCGACCGTCTGGCCGGCATTCTTAGCGGCTCGCTCGACTGCCGCGCAGCCGCCGAGCACGATCAGGTCGGCCAGCGAGACCTGCTTTGCACCGGATCGAGGCTCGTTGAAGTCGTCCCGGATGCGCTCCAGGGTTTTGAGAATTTCGGTGAGCTGCGCCGGCTGGTTGACTTCCCAGTCTTTCTGGGGCGCCAGACGAATGCGGGCGCCGTTCGCGCCGCCGCGCTTGTCCGAGCCACGGAAGGTGGAGGCTGACGCCCAGGCGGTCGACACCAACTGCGAGACCGTGAGGCCCGAAGCCAGGATCTTCGCCTTCAGTGCGGCGATGTCCTGTGCGTCGATGAGCTCGTGGTTGACGTCCGGGATGGGGTCCTGCCAGATCAACTCTTCAGCAGGTACCTCGGGACCGAGGTACCGCGCGCGTGGACCCATGTCACGGTGTGTCAGCTTGAACCAGGCTCGTGCGAACGCGTCGGCGAATTGGTCCGGATGCTCCATGAAGCGTCGCGAGATCCTCTCGTACGCCGGATCGAATCGCAGAGACAAGTCGGTGGTCAGCATGGACGGAGCGATGCGCTTCGACGAGTCGTACGCATGCGGGACCGTGCCGGCACCGGCACCGTTCTTCGGCCTCCACTGGTGCGCGCCGGCCGGGCTCTTCGTGAGCTCCCATTCGTAGCCGAACAGATGTTTGAAGAAGTCGGTGCCCCACCGGGTGGGAGTGGTCGTCCAGGTGACCTCCAGACCGCTGGTGATCGTGTCAACACCGCGGCCGGTGCCGAACTGGTTGCTCCAGCCGAAACCCTGCGCTGCCATGCCCGCTGCTTCGGGAGCGGCACCCACGTTGGATGCCGCGCCGGCGCCGTGAGTTTTGCCGAACGTGTGGCCTCCGGCAATCAGCGCGACGGTCTCCTCGTCGTTCATCGCCATGCGGCCGAAGGTCTCGCGGATATCCTTGGCCGCGGCAACCGGATCCGGATTACCGTTCGGTCCTTCCGGATTGACGTAAATCAGTCCCATCTGCACGGCACCCAGCGGCTTCTCGAGATCCCGCATTGCGCCGTAGCGCTTGTCGGCCCCCAGCCAGGTCTTCTCGGCGCCCCAATACACGTCCTGATCGGGCTCCCAGACATCCTCGCGGCCGCCGCCGAAGCCGAAGGTCTTGAAGCCCATCGACTCCAAGGCGACATTGCCGGTGAGGATCATCAGGTCGGCCCAGGAAATCCTGCGGCCATATTTCCGTTTGATCGGCCAGAGCAGCCGCCGCGCCTTGTCGAGGCTGACATTGTCAGGCCAGCTGTTGAGCGGCGCGAAGCGCTGCTGACCTCGGCCTGCGCCGCCTCGGCCGTCGCCCGTGCGGTACGTGCCGGCGCTGTGCCACGCCATGCGGATGAAGAGGGGCCCGTAGTGCCCGAAGTCGGCAGGCCACCATTCCTTCGACTCCGTCATCAGCGCACGAAGATCTTTCTTCAGCGCCGCGAAGTCGAGACTCTCGAACTCCTTGGCATAGTCGAAGTCCTTCTCCATGGGATTGGACTTCGATGAATGCTGGTGTAGGAGGTCGATCCGCAACTGGTTCGGCCACCAATCCCGGTTCGACGTGCCGCCGCCAGCCGTGTGACTGAAGGGGCACTTTGCTTCGGCAAACTTACTCATGTGAGGCTCCATCACTGAACGCGGTGAAAAATATACCTGCAGACGCTGGCGCCCGTGATCGTCTGTCTCAATCGCGACGATAGACGGCTGGCGCTGCGCGATAGCATTCATCGATGCACGCACCGCTTGCGGCTCAACGTCCGCATGGCGCAATTGCACCAGCGAGCACACAATCCGTCGTGGTCTATTGCCGCTCGGTTTGGAGTGTCCCGATGGAGTCCTTCCTGGTATCGGTTTCAACCGTGGCGATCGCGGAGATCGGCGATCGCACGCAGTTGCTTTCCCTGGTGCTGGCAGCGCGATACCGCAAACCGCTTCCCATCCTGCTGGGCGTGCTCTGCGCGACGCTGGCCAACCATGCGGTTGCAGGCCTCGTGGGCGTCAAGCTGGGCCACTTTCTTACGCCGACGCTGCTGGACGCTATCGTCGGCATCAGCATGATCGTCATGGCTCTGTGGACGCTGAAGCCCGACACCCTCGATGAGGGGTCGGTGGCGGCGAACGGGCGGGGTGCGTTCCTGGCGACGCTCATCGCATTCTTCATCGCTGAGATTGGCGATAAGACTCAGGTGGCCACGGTGGCCCTCGCCGCCGCGTATGCGAACCTGGGGGCGGTGGTCGCGGGTACGACGATCGGCATGTTGCTGGCCAATGCACCGGTGGTATTTCTCGGCAAGGCGTTCTCAGATCGCTTGCCACTGAAGACGATCCATTACGTCGCCAGTGCACTGTTCCTGGCGCTCGGGATAGTCTTCATCGTGCGTGCTACGCAGCACGGTTCGTAGAAAGTCATGCAACTTTGCCGGCGCCATGGCTGCCCAGGCCCCATAGTTGCGTCCTTCGGATATGCGCTTGCGGCCTCGGCTAGCTCAACCGGGCGAGCAAGGTGTCCACCGCCACTTCGCCCTTGGCCTGCACCCGTAGCGAGAGCCGCTCCTTCGGGTCCTTCTCGCGCGCCAACGTGTACGGTCCCCCGGCGTAGAGGCGAGCGAGGAACACCTTCAGCGCCGGTTCGATTGCGGCATACGCCGCTTCGGTGTTGGGCGCAGTCAGACGGTCATTGGCGAAGAATTGCAGGTGGCTGCCGCTTACCTCGAGCGCACCTTGGAGCTCTTCGTCCGCGCTCATGAGCTGCGCCGCCTTCAGAGCCTTGTAGGCGACACGCGCGAGGCGCTCGGGGAGCTCGCCTGGGATCTTTTGCTTGCTGTAGTACACGACGCCGCGCTCGTGGCCGGTCTCATCGAGGGCATAGTTGCCCTCGTGTGCAATGAGCATGACACCTGGGCCGGATGGGACGTGGCTGTAGTCAGCCACATCGATGAGCAGATCCTCGAGCGCCTTGTGCTGAATCCAACGATGGTAGATCGGGATCAGCTTGAGCAGGTCGATCTTCTGCGCATCCGTTGCGAAGAACTTGATGCCGAACTTGTGCAGGTCCATGGGGCTTCAGGCGGTTTCCGCAGCCGGCTCGGGCTGCGCGACGCTTGCCTTCGCGGGAGCTCGTTGCTCGCTCATGCGCTGGTAGTAGCCGTAGGCGGCTTCGATGAACAGCTGCGCCTCCTCGACCAGGTGGCGGGCCGTCTCGGCAGCGAACCCGCGACCCTTGTCCGCATGACGATTGAGCAGGTACAGGGCGAACTTGCCGCCGGCGTACTGGCCCGCATCCGGGGATTGGAACAGCTGGGTATCGTAGAAACGCTTCTTGAACTCGCTGACGACCTGATCCGGGTCTTCCGAGGCGTCCCACATTTGCGTGCGCACCAGGCCCCTGGCCGCGATGAGCATGGAGTGGTATGCCGCCTCGTCGGCCTTTTGGAACTCGTTCTGCTCGAGGTGAATCTGCGCCTCGAAGTTGCGTTGCTCAGCCGCTTGCAGATCGAATTCAATCTGCGGCACGACCTCGCCGGCGCACTCGCCGGTGGTGATGTCCGAGATCGTGAATTCACGCGGGTCGCGCCAATCCGAGTACAGGCTGCGGTCAACCGCGTAGGGCGGTACCGAGGAGAAGGCATCCACCATCTCTTTGAGTGCCTTCTTGCCGATGCGTCCCACGAAATCCTTGAAGCGCTCGCCTTCCTTGCGCCCCGCGAGGTATCGCTGAGTCACGTGATCGATGAACTCGGGAATGCGCTTGGAAGGCACCGCCCCGATCGTCAGGCCGTACGTGGCGCCGTTGTTCTCCCATTCCCCTCCCATGAGGACACGGAAGTGAGGCACGGCCGTGCCGCCCACCTTGCGCGAGACGCCATAGAAACCGATGTCCGCCAGATGATGTTGCCCACAGGAGTTGAAGCAACCCGACATCTTGATGTGCAGATCACGCACGGCGGGGTCAATACCGCCATTCTTCTGCCGCTCCAGGAGACTCTCGTGCAGCACGGCGGCCAGCCCGCGCGAGGAGGCGATACCGAGCTTGCAGGTGTCGGTGCCGGGACAGGCGACCACGTCCTCGATCTTGCCGGCGCCGCCCAGAGCAAGCTCGAGGCGCTCGAGCTCCGCATGCAGCGCAGGCAGGTCCGCCTCGGAAACCCAACGCAAGACGATGTTCTGCTCGACAGTTGTGCGTACGTTGTCGCCTACGTACTGGCGTGCCACGTCAGCAAGCTGACGCAGCTGCCAGGAGGTGATGTCGCCTAGCGGCAGAGTGACTGTCGCGACCACGTAACCCGGCTGCCTCTGCGCATGGACGTTCGTAGCGCGCCAGGCTTCGAACCCGGGGTCGAGATTCGTCAGGTCGAGTGTCGAAGCGGCCTTGGCGGCTCTTTCCTCGTACCGCTCGACGTCCTGGAGGTATCCGGTCCACCGCGGATCGGGCGGGAGGATCTTCCTCTCCTCGAGCACCAGGCGCCGGAACTCATCGAAGCCGATTTTCTCGATCAGGAACTTCAGACGAGCACGGCCGCGATTTCGCTTCTCGCCCAGACGGGCAAAGACGCGGCAGGTTGCCTGCGCGAGCGGAAGGATTTCCTCTTCCGGCACCGCTGCGTCAAACAGCTTCGCGTCGTAAGGTACCGCGCCGAGACCGCCGCCCACCACGACCTCGAAGCCGCGGTGCGTAGCTCCGTTGTTCTGCCACGTCTTGGCGATGAAACCCAGATCGTGGATGTTGGTCAGGCCGCAGCTGCTCGTTTTGCAGCCGGAGAAGGCGACCTTGAATTTCCGGCCCATGTCCTGGGTGTCCGGATGGCCCAGCAGATGGTAGGCCATGGCCTTTGCATAGGGCGTGGTATCGAACGCCTCGCCCCGGCAAACGCCGGCCAGCGGACACGCGGTGACATTGCGTACCGAGTTGCCGCAGGCTTCGCGAGTCGTGATCCCCACTGACGCCAGCCGGCGCATCAGATCGGGTGTGTCGTCGATGTGGACGTAGTGCAGCTGCACGTCCTGACGTGTCGTGATGTGGCAGATCGCGTCGGAATATTCCTCCGCGACGTCCGCCAGGACATCCATCTGATGCGGATTCAAGCCGCCGAACGGGATCTTGATGCGCTGCATTCCCGGCGCATCCCAGACCGTTTCCGTGCCCTTGGTGGCAGGGGTCGGGAAGGGCAGGCTACGGTGGGCGATGCCGTCGTGGCGCTGCCCATTGTCGTAGCGCTGACCGTAGGCTCCCCGGCGAAGCCGGGCCTCGCCGAACAGCTTGTCCTCGATCTTGCCGTGCTTCTTGAGCTCGATCTGGCCTTCGTACACGTCGATCTCGCGCGCGAGATCGGTCGGCATCCGACCCGTCAGGCGTTCTTTCCAGCTAGCCAATGTCGATGGTATCCGTCGGTTATGGTGGAAGCGCTACGCTCGAGGCTCGTATGAGCCCTTCAGGGTCCACGCGGGAGTCTTTTGAGGCGTACCCGGGAATGATAGGCCCAGGGGCAAGAGGCTCAATATTCCAATTAGACTTCTTGCCTATATGCTTATTTCGTTTCGTTGCGGCATCCGAGCGAATTTGACCACCTTGCCGAGTAGGTCCGGACGCAGTAGGTCCCGACGCACGCGGAAGGTGCGACCGCCTGACGGGTCCGCTGGCGCAGCATGCGCACCCGTGCCCCTAGACTGAGATTGCGCGTGGACGGGGGCCGGATGCAACCGGTCCGACCGAGCCCGATCGAGGATTCTGGGGCTCTCGTGTCAGAAAGATGGGCAGGTCTGTGCCAATTCGTGTAGTGTGCTCGCGGCTCGTGCTCTTTACGGCTTGTCCGCCATGGCCATCGTGCGCTGCTCCGGCGCCCCTTTCGACCACTGACTGCCACCCTCGCAAAGCTTGACGAACCACGAGGCGCGTGTGCGCCCGTTCTCTATTAATGTTTTATCTGGAGTGATTCAAGTGACCAAGCTTTATGTGGGCAATCTGCCTTTTTCGGCAACAGACGAAGCCGTGCGCGCGCTGTTCGCCAAACATGGGACCGTCGAGAAGGTGGCTTTGATTACGGACCGCGATACCGGCCGTCCGCGCGGATTCGGTTTCGTGGAGATGTCCAATGCGGATGCCTCGCGTGCCATGCAGGCGCTGAACGGTGCCGACATGGACGGCCGTGCCCTCAAGGTGAACGAGGCGCAGGACCGGGAGAGGTCGAGCGGCGGGGGTCGCGGACCACGTCGCTACTGACGCGGTCGGGCCGCATGATTGACATTGTGTTGACTCAACAGCCGTGCCCGTCACGGCCCCAGAGTCGCTGCTCATGACACCCCCTGCGCTGTCGGGCGATCTCAAGTCTCGGGCCGAGCAGCTCGCGGAGGAGGAGTTCGAGCGTGAGAAGAGGCGCAACCTGCAGCTGGAAGAGCAGCGCTCGGACCACAATCCGCCCGAGCAGCGCATCAGGGCATGGGAGCGGGCACACGGCCTGCGCATGCCCGTCGATCCTGAGCATCCGGTGTTGGATGTGATCGCCGTGGCCACGCGTCTTACCCTGGCACAGGTGCAAGAGGAGCAGCGTTTGCGAGCGACTCGTGCCGCTGGCGCCGCTCACGGATGAACTGCCGCGGCTCACGGATGAAATCGGGTGTGCGTTCGCCCGGATGGGGCCGCGGAGCGCCATTGAGGGTACCCGTATGAAACTCGCTCCGGCTAACTCAGCGGGCGTTCGCGAGGCCCGCACCGATCAGTTGCGGCGCGATCGAGCCGGTTCCCAGGTGATGCGCGCGGCGTTTCCTTCGGTCCAGAAATTGCGCCTGCAGTTGAAGTTTGCAGGTTCCCACCCGAACGTGCCAACGCCGCAGCTGCATGAGTTATATCCGCCAGCTCGCGCATTCTTCACCTATCCATGTCCCTATCCCGGCTGCGATGGCTACTTCGATCTGAGTACCGCGGTGAGATCCGCGATCGCAGCGGCCTCGCACCTTTCACAGGGCACGATTGAGTGCGGCGGCTCCCGGCCGCGCGATCACGCATCGCGACAAAGCTGCCTGTTGCAGCTGAGATACGAGGTCGAGGCCCGTTGCGATGACAAGAGCTCCAACGCGGCTCTGAGCGCCCAGACTTGATGGATGCCCCGCCGCGGCGAGGCCGATAGGGAGCGGGCCCGGCGCGAAAAAAAGACTGTCGGGGAGATGATCTCCGAGCTGGCTCGGCGTGCCCTGACGACCCCTCCAGAGCCGCTCTCGGGAAAGGAGCCCAAGGCAGTCCACGGGTTGGGGCCGTGCGCGCCGCGCGGCGGCATCGTCACGAATGAGCTGATCGATAAGCTCCCACGACAGCTCACTGACATCTATCTTCCAGCCCTTGCCGTTGAGAATGAGGCGTGGTTCGTCACATTCGACACCGGCGTTCCTCTCGGGGCAGTTCGAAAGGCGACGATGCATAATCTGACGGTGCTATAGCCGGCCTGAGCTGAGTCTGGGCCGATATCGCACGCCCGGCCGGTCCGTGTGGCTCGAGATTTCGCGGAAGATATGGGAGTCGCGACGATGGGTGACGAGCCTCTGCCGTCAATCGAGTATGAAGGGGTCCATTGTAGCCTCGCGATCCGCCGCCCGGCCCCGGGGGTCGCGGTGGTCGCGCTGTCGGGGTCCGACATCGGCGAGTTTGGCGATCTGCCGATGCGCGAGCTGCAGAAAGATCTGGCCCGTTTCAATACCATCGAGCTGTTCATCGATGCGCGTGCTGTCCGGGGCGCGTCGCTCGAAGTCAGCGGCGAGTGGGCGCTGTGGATGCGCGCGCATCGCGCATCCTTCAAACGCATCAACATGCTCACCGGCTCACGCTATATCCAGATCACGGCGGCATTCGTGCGACGCTTTGCAGGACTCGCGGATCTCATGAATGTGTTCACCGAGCATGTCGCCTTCGACGCAAGCCTGACGGACTCGGTGCGCCAGGCCCGGGGCAGCTTGAACGAGTGCTCAGGCAGGAATCTCTCGAACGAGCGGCGCTGAACGGCTTTCGACGGCTGAAAGGTAGCAATGACGCGTTGGAAGACTCGTCCATCGATGCAATCGTGCTGATCGGGCCCCAAGTCCGTCATTGCCGCTATCGGCTGAGTTGCATGCCGCCGTCCACGATGATGCATTGGCCGTTGAGAACTACGCGAAGGTGAGCCCTCGCAGATCGCCTGCGTCGCGCCAAGCCTGCAGCACAGTTTCCCAGGCAACTGCGCCCAGACCGTAGCCGCCGCTCTGAACATAGGCGTCGGATATGGCCTCACCCCAGTTGTTGTATTGACCCGGTGTGCACGCCTGCAGATAGTCAAGGTTGACGACGGCGTAACGCTTGATCTCCTCGACCCACGCATCTTCCGCGTCCTTGGTTGGCTCCATGACCGTTTTGCCGGTGCGGATCATGTGGTCGAGAATATGGGTGAGGAGCTTCATATCCTGATGGAGACGGTTGACGAAGTTCAGATAGAAGCCCCCCTGAGCAGCGCCAAGCAGGAACAGATTGGGAAATCCGCTCGTGTTGATGGAGTGCAGCGTGCGCGCACCGTTCTTCCATTTATCGGCAAGTGACACACCGTCCCGGCCGATGATCTCGAACCCGCAACGCGTGTGGTAATCCGCGTCGGCCTCGAAGCCGGACGCATAGATGATGCAGTCCACCTCATATGCTTGCCCATCGAAGACGATCGAATTTTCCGTTATGCGATCGAGGCCGCGCCCGTCCGTGTCCACCAGCGTGACATTGGGCCGGTTGAACGACTCCAGGTAGCTATCGCTGAATGTCGGGCGCTTGCAGAAGTACCGGTAATAGTGCTGCAGCGCCTCGGCAGTTTTCGGAGACTTCACTGCTTGGCGGACGTGGCGACGAATATATTCGTCTCTGGCGAAATCAACGCGCTCCAATGCCAACTTCTGCTCCACGGGATCCGCAGTGCCCAGGGCGGCCGCCTGTACTTTGCCGAAGTGATGCGTCCACTCGTCATCGACCAGGTCCACCGCTGGAAGCACCCCGCCGGTGGTCATCGCGGAGAAGTTTTGCATGCGCTTTTCCTGCCAGCCGGGTTCGAGTGAGCGTGCCCACTCGGGATCCGTCTTCGGATTAGGACGCGGGCCGACGGGCGTTGGTGTTCGCTGGACGACGTAAAGATGCCTGCTGTATTGCGCCAGCAACGGCATGACCTGAACGGCCGTGGCTCCGGTGCCGATCAAGGCGATCCTCTTGTCGCTTAGGCCGACAAGGCCACCTGATACATCTCCTTTGGTATAGGCATAGTCCCAGCGGCTCGTCAGAAAGGACGCTCCCTTGAAATTGGCGATGCCCGGGATGGCGGGGAGATGCACGCGCTGCAATGGACCGGGAGCATTGAACAGATAGCGGGCGCGCATGCGGTCGCCGCGCGTCGTGTGTACGGTCCAGAGAGATGTCGCCTCGTCCCAGGCCGCCTTCGTTATTTCGGTGTTGAAGCAGGCATCCCGATAAAGGTCGTACTGCTTGGCGATGCGGCGCGCATGCTCGAGAAGCTCGGTCGCCGTCGTGAACTTTTCCGTCGGCATGTAACCGGTCTCTTCGAGCAGCGGCATATAGATGTAGGACTCGATGTCGCAGCGGGCACCGGGGTAGCGATTCCAGTACCAAGTGCCGCCGACGTCGCTTGCCCTGTCGATGAGACGGATCTGCTTGAAGCCGAGCTCGCGTAGGTGCGCGCCGGTCATCAGGCCACCGAACCCGGCGCCGATAACGATCGCCTCGAGCTCATCTGTCAGAGGCGGCCGTTCAAAAGGCTTAGCATTCGGGTCGCGAATCAGATCCACGAGCACGTCCTCAGGCTGTGCGTATTGCTTGCGCCCATCGGCGCGGAATCGCTTGTCTCTCTCCTCGCGGTACTTGAGCCTCATGCGCTCGAGGTTTTCGTTCGATAGGTCCAGGGATTTCGCCGCGTCGATCATGCAACCGCTCCGTACAGCCAGGCCGAATCTCGAGGATGCCCATGCCCGCCAGGGCGTCCTGATCAGTCGGGGCTTTGCCGTAACCGTGTGTTCGTGGTTACGTTTTTTAGTGAGCCATTATAGTTGGCCAAAATAGTTGCTAATGTGGGGACGATTGTTGCTACTATGCGAACGATGGTGTTCGGCGCAGCGCTCCAGACGGGAAAAAGACGAAGTGATCGAGCTTTCTCTCCTGCAGCATTTCATAGCCGTGGCCCGCACCCGTAGCTTCACTCAGGCTGCCGAACAGGTGCATGCCTGCCGATCTGTGGTGACTCGATCGATCAAGCGCCTCGAGAATCAAGTCGGTACGAAGCTTCTCCATCGCACGACTCGAATGGTGACGTTGACGGCTGCAGGCGAGGCGTTGTTGACCGAAGTGGAAGCAATCGTCGATCGAGTCGCCATTGCCACGCACAAGGCGCGCAGGATCGGCCGGGACGATGGCGCCGAACTCAGAATCGGGCTTTGTCCTTCGGTCGAACCGAAGACCGCCTTGATTGCAGGCGCCGTGCGCGAATTCCGGAGACGGTGGCCAGATGTCAGAATTCAGCTCAAGTCGCAGCTACGGAACATTCAGGGTAAGTCTCTTCGATCATCGCAGATCGATGTCGGACTCATGCTCCTGAACCGACGAGACTGCGAAGGCTTGGAGTGGCGGGTCTTTGCTCGTGCCCCGATGATGGTGTGGGTACCTGCATCCTGGAACATCCCGGGTTCCAGCATCCGTCTCGAGACATTGCGCGAGCGGCCCTGGGTCATGGCACCTCCCCAGATCTCGCCCGATCTCTATGAGTTGGAAATGGCGCTCTGCCGGAGCGCCGGCTTCGAACCGCAAGCGGTTGCCTACCCGGAAGACACACTGACAGGCAAGATGATGGGTGCCTGCGAACTGGGGGTGGTATTCGTGCATGGATGGGATGTTCCGGCAAGCGACCCGTCTCTCAAGAAGATCGAAGACGTGTCGCAATATTGCTGGTCGGAATTGGTAGTGGCGTGGGCAAAGAATGCAGGCTCGGTGCAGACCGACAATTTCGTCCGTTGTCTACTGAAAGCTGAAACGGCCGGCTGAACCAGGTTTCGAGGCGGCGGCACGCAGGATCGCTCATGCGTCGCATGGGCAGTGCCGCGCGAACTGGCAGGCCTGCCTCCGTGCCCCAAAGCTCAATTCCCGGTTGTAACGGCGGCGGCGCTCGGAGGGAGGCGGATCAGCCGGAACCGGATCACACCGGAATCACTTCGACCCAGGGGCAAAGGTGGCGAAGGGGGCTCGTATTTGCGGTAGCGCAGCAGCGGGTGGCCTTAGGGCGTTCCCGGCCAAAGTGGCCCTCACCCCGGTGCTTCAAAGGCTTTGGATTTTCTTGATACGAGCACGCGTGCATCGCGCCACTGTTGCGTACTATCGGGCCCATGAACACTCCTGCCCGACACTCGGCTGCGCTGACCCTGCTCATGCTGGCGTCCCTGCTCTTTGCTGGATGTACGACCACGGGCGGTGCCACGGATGAAATTGAGCCGCCCCTGATCGATTCGGAGCATGCCCCTCCAGCCGAGGCGGCAGCTCTCATCGACAAAACTGCTGCGGACGGAGGTTCGAAGCAGGAAGAAGGCGAGGTGCCACTTGCCGTTGCCGAATCGGAGCACCCTGAGGAGGCTCCCAGGGAGGTCGTCGTCCAAGGCAGCCGTACGCGTGATGGGGTGATCCACGATCTCGTTGCCGAAGCGCAGACACTTCTGCGTGATGTCGAGCTCCAATACGTTTTCACTGGAAAAGGGAAGAGGCAGGTGCTCCGCGGACGCCCGGTCGCCTTTGCGCTGTGGAGTGAAGCGAAGCAGGAGTGGTCCATTGTTCACATCGAGCTCCCGCGTCCGCCGATCAAGTGGCGACCCGGCGGCAAGCCCCTGGTCTTTCGTACTCTAACGCCGGGTATTCAGGCGCGGCACGTGACAGGCACCGGCGCCGAGCGGCTGATGTTCGCCTTTTCCCGAGATGGGGATCCCTTGAAGGTCTACGGACGCAAGTTCCCTGTGTTCGACAACAACCTCATCAAGCACAAGCAGTGGAGCGCCGTCGTCCAAACTGCGAAGCCGATCGTCTATCTGCCCTTCACCGAAGACACCTTCGACCCTGCGTTCGTCAACAGCGGGAAGGAATTTCTGATCGCCACGGCGCGTAAGGCGATCGAGGAACTGCGTCTGGCGCAGGTGCGGAGTACGGCCTTTCGCGGTGAGCTGCTCGCCGACGTCATTCCATTACAGCTCATCGCGACGCTTGCGGTCATCGAGCAGACCGATGACAAGGACTACGTGGAGAAGCAGGCTCTCGCCTTCGACGAGGTACTGAGCCAGTACGGTCTGAAGCGGGAGGAGGCGTATCGGTACAGTGTCTCGAACGCAAAAGCATTAGGGCCAATGCAATTCACCAACCGCAAGGGCAACGGGACCTACGCGCTCGTGGTCAGACGCTGCCCCGGTGCAAGGCTCGATCCGAGCTTCGAGAGCGGCGCGACGAATCTGCTGAACGCCATGAAAGCGGCGGCTTGCCTGCTCGATCTCGACCTGGCGGAGATGCGCGAGGATATTCGTCTGGCATATCGCGCCAATCCGGACGTGCTGGGCATCTTTCCGGTCGCCGCGTACAACGGGGGATCCCGAAATGTCGCGAAGCTCTACCGTGCCTTGACGCGAATGAAGGTCAAGCTCGACGAACTGAATCGCCCGGGAGTGCAGCTTGCGGGAGCCTCGGTGATCTGTCCCTGTATCTGGAAAACGGAAGGCACCGATGCGCGTCCGCTGACCATACCAAGATACAACAACGAGAACCGGTGGTACATTGAGAAGTACCAGAGTATCGTGAATGTGTTCGATGTTGGTGAGGGTGCTGTTGACTCGGCGCGTACCAACTGATCAGCAGGCGTTCCTGGATCCGGCGCGGGCGATAGGCGGCGATGACACTGACCCGGCTGGGGAGGGGACAGTGCCCTGGGTGCACGTTCACGTCATCTCGTGATCATGGCGAGCCGCTTCGGCTGGAATCTCTACGCTTTCGAGCGCCGCAAGCTCTGCATCCGTGAATGCAGTTACGGGTAGAGTTCGTCGATCCAATCTGCGCAGCCGCTGATACTCCTCGGCCGAGAGCAGCACCGCGTCATCGCGGCCGTGACTGGTGACGATCACAGCCTCTCGATGAGCCACGCCCCCCGTAGACGGTCAAATTCGCGCCTGGAACTCACTGGCGGGAAACGCGAGCCATGTGCCGCGTGAAATCAACCGCGTGAGCGGCGCGCGCTCCGGGTGAAGCCGAATTAGACGGCCGAAACGTAGCAATGGCTTCGTGCGCTGCGTCACAAAAAATGCTGTCGAGCCTGCGCAACGAGCGTCGGACGCCAAATTCACATGAAGGTGCATAAAGATTTATCTGCTTGCGACGAGATCCTGGATAAGGAAAGTCGTTCCCCCGGGAATGGTTGGCGAGGCAGGTTCGCTCTCGGTTTTTGATTCGGCGGTTGCAGGAAGGGTAGCAACACATTCGGAATTCGAACTGGAGCGGCCCAGGGGAGCGGGCAGTAATCGCCCTCGCCGTGTCGGAGAGCGCTACTACCGTAGGGATCGACGAACTGTCGGAGGACGCACTGCTTTCTGTTCGAGTTTAGTCGGCCGATCCGCGGATCCGACGACAAGTTGTGGATAGTGGTGGGCGATCTGCCTACTGCCTATATAGTTGTGGAGCCGGACGATAGTCCACAGCAGGCTTTGGAGCGGTATTGCGAGATGATGGAGGAGTGGATTAGTGCCGTTCGCGATCGCGGTAGCCTCCAACACGTGTTTTCCGTTTCCGCGGTTCGGCGAGGAAGTCCAGTAGAGGGCAGGCCGTCTCGTCGCTGTGCTCAAGCGGGATTAAGTGGGGGGCGCGCCCTAGATCACGCGCCATATGCTGCCAGGTGAAGTGATCCAGCTGCATGGTCGTTCTTGAACGCGCTGGATTTGGCCGGAGCGGCCTTCATGCCGGCAGTCAGTTATTCGACCCTATTAAAGGGAGTCTTTCTTTGCTTTAATAGTATCTACGGCTATTAAGCTGGCTTTAACAAGGGATCTCAGTGAAGCGTGCCGGCGTCGGGCATTACATCACTTCGCTTGCGAGCGGCGAAGAAGTTCGCGCGTTCGTGCCTGCTCCATTGCTTCCCCTTCCCGACCTCGGGATTACTGGCGCAATGCGCGCGGAACTCGATCGAGCCTTGCTTGCCCTTGGTCGACTCGATGGCGCAGCCGCGACTCTGCCAGATGCACATCTGCTCCTCTATACGTTCGTGCGCAAAGAGGCTGTGTTGTCATCCCAGATTGAGGGTACCCAGTCGAGTCTGAGTGATCTGCTGACGCACGAACTCGGTGAAAGCCCTGGTGTGCCCGTTGAAGACGTTGCCGAAGTGTCGCGGTACGTCGCAGCGATGAGTCACGGCCTCGAGCGCCTCAAAGGAGGATTTCCCCTCTCGAACCGGCTGTTACGGGAGATGCATGGAATACTCCTCGCGGAAGGCCGCGGCGCCGAGAAGACGCCGGGGCAGTTTCGCCGCTCGCAGAATTGGATCGGCGGTACCCGTCCTGGAAGTGCGGCCTTCGTGCCGCCGCCACCAGAGGAAGTCAACACGTGCATGGGAGACCTGGAGCGCTTCCTTCATTCTGATACTCCGACTTTGCTTAAAGCAGCGCTGGCGCACCTGCAATTCGAGAGCATACATCCATTCCTCGACGGCAACGGTCGCATCGGCAGATTGTTGATCACCTTGCTGCTCTGCCATGAAGGCACGTTGCGTGAGCCGCTCCTGTATTGCAGCTTGTACTTCAAACAGCATCGGCAGGAGTATTATTCGCAGCTCAATGCCGTTAGAGAGACGGGTGATTTCGAGCGCTGGATCCAATTCTTTGCAACCGGGATTCGGGTGAGCGCTGAACAGGCGACGCTAACCGGACAGCGAGTGTCCACGGTCTTCCAGGAAGATCGAAACCGGTTGCGTCAGCTCGGAAGGCTGGCACCTGCATCGCTATTGGTGCAGGAAATGCTGCAGTCGAAGCCGCTCGCGACTATTGCTACGTTGACGAAAACAACCGGTCTCACAACACCCACAGTGACACAGGCACTGCGGGAGTTAGAACGGCTTGGAATCGTGCGTGAGACAACGGGGCGAGCACGGGGGCGTATCTATAGCTACGTACGATACCTTGATGCGCTGAATGCGGAGACAGCCGAGAGTCTGGGTACCGAAAGCGCTCGTCGAGATCGCATTTAAATGGTCGCGGGGGCGTGATGGGCAGCATATACACCTCTGTCCGACCGGCCTTCGTCAGCCGCGGCAGGACGATCCCACACGGACGGTCTTTGGGACCCTCCTGGCGACCCGCGCGAGCTTCGTTCCACCAGAGATACGCATACCGGATGACCTGACCCGGTTGGAGAGGGGACAGCGCCATGGGCTGGCGTTCACGTCATCTCGTGGTCGTATATCGCTTCTGGCGGGTGGCGGTGTCACGCGTCTGCTGCTGGGCGCCGACGCGCATTCGGTGTATGCAGAAGTGGATAGCAGTGATTCCCAGCGAGAGACGTTCGAAGCAGACCTTCTACCGGACATCCGAGCCACGCGCACGCCGCGGCGTCCACACCTATCTACCGCAAGAACGCCGTCAACCGCGTCAGGAAGGTGTAGTCCCCTTCCACCGCCATGAGCCCGATCAGAATCAGCAGGAACAACGGCGGGACGAGAATCGCAAATTTCAAGGCCAGGCGCTCCCATGCCATGTGCATGAAAATCGCGACTATGCACCCCGCCTTCAACAACATGAAGGTGATGATGAGCGACCAGCGCAGCACGCCATGCAAATGAAAATAATCGACGAGGTAGGAAAAGGTGCTGAAAACAAACAGCAGCGCCCAGATGATCAAATAGATCCTGATGGGATGTTGCTGGCCTTCGACGTGCTGCGGAGCCACGGCGGGCTGGTGTTCGGCGAGCTGAGCCATGTTTCCCCCTACCAGAGATAGAAGAACGCGAAGATGAACACCCATACCAGGTCAACGAAGTGCCAATACAGACCGGCAATCTCCACCGTCTCGTAACTCCCCTTGCGGTCGTAAAAGCCGCGCCAGACCCTGCTCGCCACCACGCTCAGGTAGACCACGCCCGCCGAGACGTGCAGGCCATGGAAACCGGTGATCATGAAAAAACACGAGCCGAATTGCGGTGCACCCCACGGATTTCCCCAGGGACGCACCCCTTCCAGAATGAGCTTGGTCCATTCAAACGCCTGCATGGCAACGAACGTGGCGCCAAAGCCGGCGGTCATCAACATCAAGGCCGTGGTATTGGCGCGATGACGGCGGTAGCCGAAGTTCACGGCCATGGCCATCGTCCCGCTGCTGGTGATGAGTACCATCGTCATGATCGCGATCAGAATGAGCGGAATGTGTGCACCTGCGATATTCAAAGCGAAAACTTCACTCGGATTCGGCCAAGGCACTGTGGTGGATATCCGCACATTCATGTAGCCGGTGAGGAAACAGGTGAAGATGAAGGTATCGCTGAGCAGGAAGATCCACATCATCGCCTTGCCCCAGGGGACGGGGAACGCCTGTTTGTCTGCGGACCAATCGGACACAACTCCGCGCAAGCCGTCAGGCACTGAGGTGGTTTCTCCCGTGGGGGATGCGGCGTTGTGTGCCATAGAAGGCCTTATGCAGATGTGGACAACAGCACGGCGAACAAGACCAGCCACACGAGCAGCAGGTAGTGCCAGTAGACGGTACAGAGCTCGACGCTGGAGCGCACGGCGATCGCTGCGATGCCTGCCGGCACTGCTCTCACCAGGGTCCTACTCCAAACGAACAAACCGCCCAGCAAATGCACTCCATGCACCGCCGTCAGTAGGTAGAAGAAAGCGGCTGCGGGACTCGATAGGAAATATCCGGTCTCATTCAACTGGCGCCACGCCCAGAGCTGCCCAACCAGGAACACCAAAGCGAACAGGCCGCCGGCAATCAGACCGATCCTGACACGATCGATCTGTTCCCGTCTGACGGCAGCAAGCGCCGCCTGCATACCGCCACTGCTAAGAATCAACATGGCTGTGTTCAGCCACAGCACGCGCGGCAGGGCCACCGGACTCCAGTCGCCGTGCGCGTGCCCCATGCGCATGTAATAGGCGGAAATGAACAGGCTGAATAATGACGTGATCACCGCCAGCAGAATCCATAGTCCGACCTTCGCGGGGGGAACGGTTACCGTGCCGGCGTGCCCCGGATCTTCGGGCGGCGCTCCACGCGTCTCCCACGGCCTGGTGGTCAGTCTTCTGATCAGGAGACCCCAGACCACGAGGCCCACGAGGACAGCGACGAACGCAAACGAAACACTCACGACGTGGTTCCGTGAGCGCCTTCTGCGCCCATGGGGGCAACGGACGGCTCGCCGGGCTCTGGCGGCACGTTCTGCGGTATGAAGTCCTCCTTGGCGCCCGGCACACTGTAGTCGTAAGCCCAACGATAAACCACCGGCAGCTGCGCGCCCCAGTTGCCATGCTTGGGCGGCGTATCGGGCGTTTGCCATTCAAGCGTCGTAGACCTCCATGGATTGCTGCCCGCCGGCTTGCCATGGGAGAGGCTCCAGGCCAGGTTGAACAAAAACACCAGCTGTACGGCCGCTACGAACAACGCGGCGACGGTTATTCCAACATTGGCCCAGTGCGCCGACGGCGGGATGAAGTCGGTGCCGGCAAAAGCGTAGTAGCGCCGCGGTACTCCAAGGATGCCCAGATAGTGCATGGGCAGGTAGATTGCATACGTGCCGAGGAAGGTCAACCAGAAGTGGATCCGGCCCAACGTCTCATTCAACATGCGGCCGGTAATCTTGGGGTACCAGTGATAAATCGCCCCGAACACCACCAGGATCGGCGACACGCCCATGACCATGTGGAAATGGGCGACGACAAAGTAGGTGGCCGATAGAGGTACATCCACCGTTACGTTACCCAGAAACAGGCCCGTGAGGCCGCCGTTGATGAACGTGAAGATGAACCCGATTGCAAACAACATCGGCACGGAGAAATGGATGTCACCGCGCCACAGGGTGAGCACCCAGTTGTAGACCTTGATGGCAGTCGGCACCGCGATGATCAGGGTGGTGGTGGCGAAGAAGAACCCGAAATAGGGGTTCATGCCGCTCACGTACATATGGTGAGCCCACACGACGAAACTCAGGCAGCCGATCGCCAGCAGGGCCCAGACCATCATGCGATAGCCGAATATATGCCTGCGCGCATGGGTGCTGAGCAGGTCGGAGACAATACCGAAGGCGGGGAGGGCAACGATATAGACCTCCGGGTGGCCGAAGAACCAGAACAGGTGCTGAAACAGGAGCGGGCTACCCCCATTGTGCGTGGGCGGGTTCCCCATGGAAACGACCGCGGGCAAAAAGAAGCTCGTCCCCAGGAGACTGTCCAAGGTCATCATGACGGCACTGACCAACAAGGCGGGAAAGGCCAGCAGTCCCAGGATGGTGGCCATGAGAATGCCCCAGACAGACAAGGGCAGGCGCAGAAAAGTCATCCCGCGACAGCGGGCCTGCAGGACTGTGGTCACGTAATTCAAGCCACCCATCGTGAAAGCCACGATAAAGATCGCCAGGGAGACCAACATCAAAACGATGCCCCAACTTGCTCCCGGAGTTCCCGGGAGAACCGCCTGGGGGGGGTATAAAGTCCAACCGGCACCGGTGGGTCCGCCCGGCACGAAGAAGGTAGCCGCCAACACCAGCACGGCAAGCAGATAGACCCAGTAGCTGAGCATGTTCATGTAGGGGAAGACCATGTCCCGGGCACCGCACATCAGCGGGATGAGATAGTTGCCGAAGCCACCGAGGAACAGCGCGGTGAGCAGATAGATCACCATGATCATGCCGTGCATGGTGATGAACTGGAGATAGTTGTTCGGCGCGATGAGGGAGAAGACGTGGGGGAACCCCAATTGTAGACGCATCAAAACGGACAGCCCGAGAGCGACCAGGCCGATCGCAATGGCGGTCACGGCGTACTGGATGGCGATGACCTTGTGATCCTGGCTCCAGATGTACTTCGTGACGAAGGTCTGCGGGTCGTGCGGTGCGTGGTCGCGGTCGGCAATTGCAACGTAGGCCATCGAGAAATCCTCCCGCGCTTCATCGCGCACTCGCCACACGCGCTTCGCCGAGCGTGTGGATGTAGGCAAGGAGATCATTTACCGCCTGGTCATCGGGCAACACTTTGGCCATCATCGACATCTGCGTGCCGTAGAAATCGTGCGGATGCGTACCGCGAATACCCTGCCGAAAGTTCTGTAGTTGCCGCGCCAGATACCAGTCACTCATGTGCGCCAGCCGCGGGGCATGCGTGGTCCAGACACCCTCGCCGGTGGCGCCGTGACACGCTGCGCAGGTCGCGTAGAGCGACTTGCCTTTGGCTGGGTCTCCCACCAAGGTGGCTGGCGGAGCATCATCCGGCAGCGAGCGGATATAGGCGACGACATTGGCGATTGCGGCGTCATCGGCCAGCGTTGCAGCCATCGGCATCATTATCTTGGCGTAGGTGTCCCGATCGTCGGTCCCGCGTACCCCGTGCTTGAAGTTGTGCAATTGTCTGGCCAGATACCACGGCGCTTGCCGACTCAACTTTGGGGCGTTTAGCGCCTGATTGCCTTGTGCCTGAGGGCCGTGACAGGCGCTGCACGGGGCATAGAGCGCCTGGCCCGCTGCCGGATCGCCGGCCGGCCGAGCAACTGTTTCGGCGTAGGTCGGTTGAGCGGACAGCCAGGTTCGAAATGCGCTCTGCTCGTCCACCACGACACGGCCGCGCATCGCGAAATGGGCCATTCCACACAACTGTTCGCAAAGGAGATCGAAGCGCCCGGTCCGGGTGGGGGTCAGCCAGACATAGGTGACCATGCCCGGCACCATATCCATCTTGACCCGGAATTGCGGCACGGCGAACTGGTGGTTGACGTCCAGAGAGCGCAACAAGACCCGGACCGGTTTGTTGATGGGAAGATGCAGCTCGGGACTGGTTATCAGGATGTCGTCCGCGCCCCTGGGGTCCTTGGGATCGATCCCGAACGGATTGTCCGGGGTGACGAACCTGGTATCGGTGGTGCCCAAAACTCCATCCGGCCCGGGAAAACGGTAGCTCCAGGTCCATTGCTGACCCAGAGCCTCGACCACGCTCGCCTCCTTCGGCACGGTGACGAATTTTGCCCACACGAACAAGCCCGGCGCCAACATGGCGGCGATGCCCACCGACGTTCCTATGGTGAGCCACCACTCGAGCCTCTTGTTCTCGGGCCGGTAGTCGGCTCGTCGTCCGCGACGGTGACGGAAGCGAAACAGCGCACTGGCCATGAATAGATTGATGGCGACGAAGACGATACCGGTTACCACGAACGTGATGTTCACCGTGTCGTCCATCATCGTCCAATTGGAGGCAATCGGCGTGAACCACCACGGGCTGAGGAAATGAAACAGCACTGTCCCGACAACCAACAGAACCAGTACGATTGCCAGTGCCATCAGCTGATCGTGCCGCCGCGGGAGAATTTCCGGCGGTGCTTGACGAGACTGAACGGATTGAGGAAATGCCGGTCGATGCCGGCGAGCTCCGCTTCCGGATGCCTGGCTCGCACCAGCCGGCGGACCGAGGCTTCCCGCTCGCGCGGAGCGTAAACCAACATCAGATAGCGACCGGCTGCAATGTCGTTGTGGAAGTCAGCGAGCTTCTTGTTTTCCGTGGCGATGCCCGTCAGGCCGCCTTCCCAGGCACCAAACAGCGTTGCCACCGCAACAGTGGCCAGGTAGACGAGCGCGGGGACATCGGGACCGAAAGGCGCGCAGATCTTCAGCACCCCGGCGCCGACCACCCCCACAATGAGACCGACTGCACTGCCGATGAACCCGTCGCGCAGCAGATCCAGGGTCTCGAGATAGTTGCTAGAAGGGATCTGCTGTTCGGTGAGACCAGCCTCATCCCTGCTGATGACATGCAGCAAACCATCCCTGATCCCCACCGCCCGCAACTCATTGGAAATGTGATGAGTGCTATCCAATGTGGGCGCGACATAGTACAGGCATTTCATGACCTTGCAGTCTGCTATGTGGCAGACGCGTCACGGTCGATCTCCTAAGGGTTACGACCGAAGGCGTCCATCACTGTCCATCCCGATCGGCATGCTCGAAAATGCGACAATAGATACAGTGGGCTTTATGTGGATTCTCGATCCAGAGGTTCTGAACCCACGGCCCCTCGTGCGAGGCCGCTGCATGTTCCCACTTCTGATTCAGCAGATCGTGCCGCAGGATCTCCCGCGCGGCGCCACCTTCGAGAATTTCGGTCGCGCGCGCCGTTTCGACGGTGCCCCGCGGATGCACGGTAATGGTGGCGATGCCGTGATCAACCTGGTCCGCCAGCAACTCCGCGCAGGCCCGTTCGTCCTCGCGATTGAACAGGGTGCGAAAGTACTGGACGAATTTGTCGTGGAGTGAAGCGGCTGGCTCGCAACCCGCCCGACCTGGTTCGCAGCAGGCTGTCAGCTCGACTCGATCGGTGGGAAATCCGTCCCGGACCAGGTCGATGCGCACGCGGTCGGCCGCGGTGTAGTCGTTGAACACAGCAAGTAAGACAGCGCTCATGTCTTTCCCCCGGGGTGTCCCCTAAAGGGCCGTGCTCTCGACAACGAATTCTACGCTCAAAAAGCAAGCGTTACAGCTCGTTCCGAGCGATCATCCAATAGATACAGCATCTATCGCGCTGCGCTGCACCAAGAGTGCCGCGCCGTGCAACACGTTCAGTAGTGTGGAAACGCTCGTACTAGAGTGGGTTGGCCGCGGGCTCGGCACGGCTAGAGCGGGAGCCTGAGTGTGAGTACGTAGGCAAGTGGCATCGGGGTTGCGCGGAGCGTTCGATATGAACAATTTTCCAGTCTGGCTGCCGCCACTGCCGGTGGCAACTGTCGCCTTTGCACTGTTTTGTCTAGGGATTTTGGCCTGGCTGAGGGGGAAGGATAGACAGTAAAGACGCTCAGCGGCCAGCTCTCCTTGACCCAGATCGCTCAGGCCGGGGGATCAGCTCCGTTTACCGGATATACTTACAAGTCAGTCAGCCAAGCCCATGATGAAGGCTAGAGCGATGTTGACCCTGACGACATCGTCGTCGTCGAGGCTCCCAATCTTACGGCCGACTCGCTCACGGCGGATGCTCACGGGCTTGTCAGCCATGACCTGTGAACGCACTCGCAGACCGTTCTTCTCGCTCGGCTCGATGGTTACGCGAAAGTCGGGTGCGTCGCTACAGTCTGATGTCATCTGGCAAACCACGACCGAGGCATGCTCGATAGGCAGCGCATCAGTTTGCACGACTACTGCTGGTCGCGGTTTGCCGTAGTCGCCGGTCGCGGCAACAGTGACGACATCGCCGCGCCTCATGGGGCATCAAATTCGGATACTGCTTCGATCCAGCGCATGGCTTCGATTTCGCGCGCACGGTCCAGGCTTGCGACCTCCTTCGCAACGCGACGGCGAACTATCTTCGAACGCGCGTCAGGCACCACCAACCGCAGTTCGCGAAGGCCACGCGCTCGGCGTCGCTCGCGCATTGCCTTCATCCGTTCAGCCGCCAGGGCCATGAAATTCTCCTTTCCGTAACGCGTTACACTGTAACGCGTTACGCGATGGAGCGCAACCGACCGGAGTCTGCAGAATGCGGGGATCGTCCGGGCCCATCACCAAATCAGATCGTCCGGTACACCGTCATGGATGGCTGCCTCATCGGCTGCAGCGGATTTTATTACGGCGTCCTCATTGCGCTCGCGAATGCGAGCGGCAATGTGCGCGGGCACGAGTTCGTAACCGTCGTTGTGGCGAACGATCGCAATATCGCCACGACGCAGGCCCTCACGCACCGAGCGATCCGCGGCAATGGCACGTACCTTGGTGCCATCGACGAAGTTGTATCGCTCGTCAGTCTGAACTCGCGGCAAGCGGTTCTGTTCGATTAGTTGCGCGGTTTGCGCGCGACGGGCTTTCTGATCTGCCTGTTGAGTGCGTTGGCGGCTCAGCTCTTGATCGCGCGCGGTTTTGGCCAACTGGGCCTGATGCGCATCGAGTTGCCCGCGGGATGCCGTGGCACGCTTGTCCTTCGGTAGCCGCTGCTGTTCGCGCTGTTGCTGTCGCAGTTGCCGTTCGGCTTCTTTGGACTGCTTTTCATTGGCCAAGCCGGCCTTTAGCAATTGATCCCGCAGGGACATGGACATGACAAATCACCCGGCATCGTTAAGCGCACACGCGTCGGCACATATCTTAAACCGGAACGATAGATCGGATTGAAATTGCCCTATCAGTACGGCGCGAGCCGGAGCTGCACACCATGATCTCGATGGCCCCATCGTTGACGACAACGAGGAAGAGCTCTCATGAGCTTGCTTCAACGCAATGACAACTGTCCACAATGCCCCTATGCGAGCAATGGACTCAGCCACCGAACACGCGGTACGTGTTTTCCTCGCCAGGGTTCCTGCAGAACTCAGGGTAAAACACGCCATCCTATTTGGGTCGCGGGCGCGGGGAGATCATCGGCCAGACAGTGACGCTGATGTGGTGCTGATCCTTGATCGAGGCAACGATTGGCTAGTGCTGGAGACGTTTGCTGGCCTCGCCTTTGATGTGCTTATGGACACTGGCGTTCTGATTCAAGCTGTTCCGATTTCGTCGCAGGACTGGGCGCACCCCGAGGGATTTCCACGACCGAGCTTCTTGCGCAACGTTGCACGTGACGGCATCACCTTGTGAGCGCCTCGGCGCTCGCTCAATCTCTGGTGACGAAGGGTGAGCGTGCTTTGGCGAGCGCGAAAATCGG
>DATEJM010000099.1:0-64923 GCA_035277965.1 Steroidobacteraceae bacterium
GCTCCCTGGCCCGCGGCAATCGTCTCGACGATTTTCGCCAATCAAGGCAGTTCTGTACTGCCCATCAGGAACCGATCGCACTCGCGCGCGGCGCCCCGGCCCTCGTTGATGGCCCACACCACCAGACTCTGGCCGCGCCGGCAGTCGCCCGCGGCGAACACGCGTTTCACGTTGGTCGCGAATGCGCCATGCTCCGCCTCGATGTTGGAGCGGGAATCCGTCCGGATACCCAGCTCCGCGAGCAGCGGCTGCTCGGGACCCGTGAACCCGAGCGCGAGCAGCACCAGGTCGGCCGGGATCTCCCGCTCGCTTCCCGGGACATCCGCCGGCACGAGCCTGCCGCCGGCCTCGCGCTGCCAGGCCACGTTCACGGTAGACAGCGAACGGACGCCCCCCTCGGCGTCTCCGTTCAGGCGCTTCACCGTCGTGACGTACACGCGCGGATCGGAGCCGAATTTCGCCGCCGACTCCTCCTGCCCGTAATCCAGCTTGTAGACCTTGGGCCACTCCGGCCACGGATTGTCGGCCGCGCGCTCGAGCGGCGGCTGCGGCATGATCTCGATCTGCGTCAGGCTCTTGCAGCCCTGACGCATGGCCGTGGCGACGCAATCGGTGCCGGTATCGCCGCCGCCTACCACCACGACATGCTTGCCGCGCGCGTGGATGGGGCTGTGGTCGGGACCGCCATTGAGCAGCGACTTGGTGCTCGCCGTCAGATAATCCATGGCGAAGTGCACGCCCCGCAGCTTCCGGTTCGCGACAGTCAGGTCGCGCGGTTGCGTGGCGCCGGTGCACACGACGATGGCGTCGAAGTCCTTGAGAAGCAACATCGGCTCGACGTTCTCGCCGACATTGGCATTGCACACGAATTTGACGCCTTCCTGCTGCATCACGTCGATGCGGCGCAGCACGACCTCTTTCTTGTCGAGCTTCATGTTGGGGATGCCGTACATCAGCAGCCCGCCGGGCCGGTCCTCACGCTCGAGCACCGTCACCGAGTGACCCACCCGATTGAGCTGCGCGGCTGCGGCCAGACCCGCGGGTCCCGAGCCGATCACCGCAACCCGCTTGCCGGTGCGCGCCGCCGGCGGCTCGGGCAGGATCCAGCCCTGCTCCCAGCCGCGGTCGACGATCGCGTTCTCGACGCTCTTGATGGTCACGGGCGGGGCGCTGATGCCGAGCACGCAGGAGCCCTCGCAGGGCGCGGGACACACGCGGCCGGTGAACTCCGGGAAGTTGTTGGTCCGGTGCAGGCGCTCGAGCGCCTCGCGCCACAGGCCCCGGTAGACCAGGTCGTTCCACTCCGGGATGAGGTTGTTCACCGGGCAGCCGGAGGCCATGCCCGAGATCAGCTTGCCCGTGTGGCAGAACGGCACGCCGCAATCCATGCAGCGCGCGGCCTGATTGCGCAGCCGCTTCTCGTCCATGTGATGGTGGAACTCCTGCCAGTCGCGCACGCGCTCGACAGGCGTGCGATCCACCGGCAGCTCGCGCAGATATTCGATGAAACCAGTCGGCTTGCCCATTGTCAGTTTCCGCCGACGCGCGCGAGGTCGCGCGCGTTCTCTTCGAAGGCCACCATGATGGCCTCATCACCCGTGAGGCCCTGCGCATGCGCCCGCTCGAGCGAGGCGAGGGCGCGCTTGAAGTCCTTCGGCACCACGGCCACGAACTTCGGTAACAGCCGTTCCCAGTTCTCGAGCACGTAGCGCGCGCGGGCGCTGCCCGTCAGGTCGCGGTGACGCTCGATCATGCCGCGCACGCGCGCGATCTCCCGCGGGTCCTCCAGGAGCTCGAGGCCCACCATCTGCGGGTTCACCTGGCTCGAGAAATCCTCCCTCTCGTCGAGCACGTAGGCGATCCCGCCCGACATGCCGGCGCCGAAGTTGCGGCCCGCGGCGCCGAGCACGACCACCCGGCCGCCCGTCATGTATTCGCAGCCGTGGTCGCCGACTGCCTCCACGACCGCATCGGCGCCGCTGTTGCGCACGGCGAAGCGCTCGCCCGCCATGCCGCAGATGTAGGCCTCGCCACTCGTCGCGCCGTAGAGACCGACGTTGCCGATGATGATGTTCTCTTCCGGCGCGAACGGCGAGCCGGCCGGCGGGTAGACCACTATCCGGCCGCCCGAGAGCCCCTTGCCCAGGTGATCGTTGGCGTCGCCTTCCAGCGTGAAGGTCATGCCGCGCGGCATGAATGCGCCGAAGCTCTGGCCAGCCGATCCCTTGAAGAGAATCTGGATCGTATCGTCCTTCAGCCCCTGCGGGCCCCAGCGCTTCGTGATCTCGCTGCCGGTGATCGTCCCGACCACACGGTTGACGTTCCGGATCGGGATTTCCGCCTTCACGGGCTCGCCGCGCTCGACGGCCGGCTTGCACAGATCGAGCAGCGTCGTGACGTCCAGCGCCTTGTCGAGGCCGTGATCCTGATCGATCTGACGGAAGCGGCCCACCTCGGTCCCCACGTCCGGCTGGTACAGAATGTTGCTGAAGTCGAATCCCTTGGCCTTCCAGTGATCGATCGCGGTCTTGGGCGCGAGTCGATCCACGCGGCCGATCATCTCCTCCACCGTCCGGAACCCGAGCTGCGCCATGATCTCGCGCATGTCCTGAGCGATGAAACGCATGAAATTCACGACATGCTCGGGCTTCCCCGCGAACCGCTCGCGCAGGCGCGGATCCTGGGTCGCGACACCGGCCGGGCAGGTGTTCAGATGACACACGCGCATCATGATGCAGCCGACCGCAACCAACGGCGCGGTCGCGAACCCGAACTCTTCCGCTCCCAACAGTGCGGCGATCACGACGTCGCGCCCTGTTTTGAGCTGGCCGTCCGTCTCGACCGCGATACGGCTACGCAGGTTGTTCAGCACCAGCGTCTGGTGCGTCTCCGCCAGCCCCAACTCCCAGGGCAATCCCGCATGAGTGATCGATGTTTGCGGTGATGCGCCCGTGCCGCCGTCGTAGCCGCTGATGAGCACGACATCCGCGTGCGCCTTTGCCACGCCGGCAGCGATCGTTCCAACTCCCACCTCGGCGACCAGCTTCACGCTGATGCGGGCTTCCCGATTCGCGTTCTTCAGATCGTGGATCAGCTCGGCCAGATCCTCGATCGAGTAGATGTCATGATGCGGCGGCGGGGAGATGAGACCCACGCCGGCCGTCGTATGCCGGGTCTTCGCGATCCAGGGATATACCTTCGTGCCCGGAAGCTGGCCGCCCTCGCCGGGCTTTGCTCCCTGGGCCATCTTGATCTGCAGCTCCTTGGCGTGCACGAGGTAGTCGCTCGTGACCCCGAAGCGCCCCGAGGCCACCTGCTTGATGGCGCTGTTCTTCGAGTCGCCGTTGGGCAGCGGGCGGTAACGGTCCGGATCCTCGCCGCCCTCGCCGGTGTTGCTCTTGCCACCGATGCGATTCATCGCGATGGCCAGGGTCTCGTGCGCCTCCTGGCTGATGGAGCCGTACGACATGGCTCCTGTCTTGAAGCGCTTCACGATGCTGTCGACGGACTCCACCTCCTCGAGGGGCACCGGTTCCGCCTGCTGGAAGTCCAACAGACCGCGCAGCGTCGCGAGCTGCTTCGACTGATCGTCGATCAGCTTCGCGTACGACTTGTAGACCGGGTAGTTGTTCGTCCGGACCGCCTTCTGCAGCCGATGGATCGACTCCGGATTGAACAGATGGAACTCCCCATCCGCGCGCCACTGGTACTGGCCGCCGGTCTGGAGTGTGTGTCCGTTGGTCTCGCGCGCCGGGAAGGCCGCACGGTGGCGCATCAATACTTCCTGCGCGATGACGTCCATCCCGATCCCGCCGATTCGCGAGGCCGTCCAGGTGAAGTACTCGTCGATGACGTCCTGGCGCAGTCCTACGGCCTCGAACACCTGGGCGCCGTGATAGCTCTGGATGGCCGAGATGCCCATCTTGGACATCACTTTCACCACTCCCTTGGTCGCGGCCTTCACGTAGTTCTTGCAGGCGAGCTTGGCGTCGACGTTGGCGACCATGCCTTCGTGGATCATTCCCTCGATCGTCTCGAAGGCCAGATACGGATTGATCACCGAGCAGCCGTAGCCGATCAGCAGCGCAAAATGCTGGACCTCGCGCGCCTCGCCGGTCTCGAGCACGAGGCTGACGCGCATCCGCAGGCCTTCGCGGATCAGGTAGTGATGCAGGCCGGCCACGGCCAGCAGCGCCGGTATCGCCGCGAACTCGCGATTGACGCCCCGGTCGCTCAGGATGAGGACATTGACCTCCTCGTCCTCGATCATGCGGCGCGCAGCGAGGCGCAGCTCCTCCATCGATTTCGTGAGGCCCTTCTCGCCGCGGCTCGCGCGGAAGAGGATCGAGAGCACCCCGACCTTGAGGCCGGGCAGGGTCATGCGCCGGATCTTGGCGAACTCATCGTTCGTCAGGATGGGGCCCTTCAGCTCGACGCGGCGGCAGTCGCCGGGCTGCGGCTGGAGGAGGTTGCCCTCGGCGCCGAGCCACACCTCCGAGGCGGTGATCAGCTCCTCGCGGATGCAGTCGATCGGCGGGTTCGTGACCTGCGCGAACAGCTGCTTGAAATAGTCGTAGAGCAGGCGCGGGCGTGAGGACAGCGCGGCGAGCGGCGTGTCATTCCCCATGGAGCCGATCGCCTCGACCCCGCTCTTCGCCATGGGCTCGAGCAGAACCCGCTGGTCCTCGAACGTGTAGCCAAAGGCAATCTGCCGGTGCCGCAGCGAGTCCGGATCCGATGCCGGCACTTCGGGCGCGGCCGGCAGATCCTTCAGATGGACCAGGTACTCATCGAGCCACCGGCGGTACGGCCAGTCGGTCGCGACCGTCCGCTTGATCTCCTCATCGTCGATGATGCGGCCCTGCTCGGTATCGACCAGGAACATGCGACCGGGCTGCAGGCGGCCCTTCTGGACCACGTCCTGAGGCGGGATATCCAGCACGCCGGCCTCGGAGGCCATGACGACGAGGTCGTCTTTCGTGACGTAATAGCGGGACGGCCGCAGGCCGTTCCGATCGAGCACCGCGCCGATCTTTTTACCGTCCGTGAACGCGACGGAAGCCGGGCCGTCCCACGGCTCCATCAGGCTCGAGTGGTACTGATAGAACGCGCGCTTGTCGTCGTCCATGCTCTCATGGTTCGACCACGGCTCGGGGATCATCATCATCATCGCGTGCGGCAAGGAGCGACCCGCGAGCACCAGCAGCTCGAGCGTGTTGTCGAACATCGCCGAGTCGCTGCCGTTCGGATTGATGATCGGCAGGATCTTCGGGGTGTCCTCGCCGAAGAGCTCGGACGCGAACAGCGCCTCGCGCGCCTGCATCCAGTTGTAGTTGCCGCGCACCGTATTGATCTCGCCGTTATGGGCCAGGTAGCGGTACGGATGAGCCCGATCCCAGCTCGGGAAGGTGTTCGTGCTGAACCGCGAATGCACCAGGGCGAGAGCGGTCTCGACAGCCGGGTTCTGCAGGTCCGTGAAGTACTGAGCGAGCTGCTCGGTCAGCAGCATGCCCTTGTACACGATCGTCTTGTACGAGAGGCTCGGCAGATACCAGTACTCCGCACCGTCTATGGTTGACGCCCGGATTTCGCTGTAGGCGCGCTTGCGGATGATGTAGAGCTTGCGCTCGAACTCCATGTCGTCCTTGATCGCGGGATTGCGGCCCACGAACACCTGTCGAATGAAGGGCTCGCTCGCCTTCGCGCCCTCACCCAGCATGGAGTTGTTGGTCGGCAGCGTCCTCCATCCGAGCACGCTCTGCCCCTCGGACTGAATGATGTGCTCGAAGACGTCGCAGAGCCGGCGTCGCCGGGTCGGGTTGCGCGGGAGAAATACCAAACCGCTCGCGTACTCGCCCGGTCCCGGCAGCGCCATCCGGTCCTTTTTGGCCGCCTGCTTCAGGAACTCGTGGGGCATCTGGATCAACACCCCCGCGCCATCGCCCGTATTGACCTCGCAGCCGCAGGCGCCGCGATGATCGAGGTTGCGCAGAACCTGGATGCCCTGCTGCAGGATCCGATGCGATTTGCGGCCCTTCATGTCCACGACGAAACCGACGCCGCAGGCGTCGTGCTCGAACTGCGGATCGTAGAGTCCTTGCTTCCCCGGCTGTCCGGGCCAGCGGGGTGGTTGGCGCACCCCGGCGCTGCGCTTCTTTTGCATATGCGGAATCCCCGATGCGTCAGGCACACCCACCTGAAGCCTCGTACCCGAGGCCCGCAAGCGGGTTGAGAATCAGAAATATTGGCCTTCGAGGCCTAAACCGACTTGGGGGAGGATGGGGGCGTCATTCCTAAACCCTAGGCCTTCAGGCCTAGGCCGTCAGACCGTCGATGCCGGTCAGAGGGGGAGTGCGCCCATCAGTACCACCAATATCGACCCGATAATACCGGCCCGCAGCACAGGGTCAATGCGAACTTCGCCGTCCGTGCGCCCAAAGCGGCCGATTCGCCTCGATCAGGACTGGCCAGGCAGCGCCCTGGCTCCGGCGGCGGGCCCGCTGCACCGTGAACGTCCGCCGCGGGTCATCGCAGCCTCAAAGTGGTGCCCAGGTGGCGGTGGCGCTGACGAGCTTTCCCTAGCCCCCTTCCGGGCGAGCGTCCCTTCCGGGCGAGCGTCCCTTCCGGGTGTGTGCCTCTTCCCGGGGGTGCCTCTTCCCGGGTGGGTGCCCTCTTACCGGGGTGGGCGCCATCGCGCACGATCGTCATGGCTCCGCACCGCCACAGCGTTTGCGGCAGCGTACCCGGTGCGCTTGCCGCACTGCCGCCGATCCCGATCGTAGCCGCCGCGCGCGTCGTCCTGCGAAGGATCGCCGTCCCGGAAACTAACATTCACCGCGGCCAACTGTACGTTATGCCAACATTCGGCCAACATCTTACGGCGCCCGGTGTTAAAGTCCGCGCACAGCCAGCACGGAAAAATCGCCTGTGGCGAGCTCAGATCTGCTCGAGTCTGTTGCCGAGACCACGAAGCTGAGGGATCCGGATGACGTCGATCACGCCATCGTCCGCCTGTTCCTGCAGTATTTCTCCGCGGCAGCCGTGACGGTGTACCGCCTGATGGACGACGGGCCTACGACGCGCGTGGCCCAGCGGGCCTGTCAGGGTGTCTCGGGGGTCAACATGACCCCTCAGTCGAGCGAAGATCTGGCGAAATTGCCGGCTCTGGAGGCGAATCGCGAGTGGCATGAATGCGTGCGCCGCCGTCAGCCGGTTCAGTACCGCGCCCGCGGTCTCGTCCAGGCCGTCTTTCCGATCGACGGCGAGCGTGAGGTCGCGGGAATCCTCACGATCGAGGTGCCCGAGGAGCTGCCCGCCCGGGAATTGAGCCTGGTCCAGGGTGTCCTCTCCATCGTGCGCAACCATCTCGCTTTGCTCGAGTATGGCGAGCGGGACGCCCTGACGGGCCTCCTGAATCGCAAAACCTTCGAATCCCGCTTCGACAAGCTGCGCCAGCGCTTCCAGACCTCGCCGGGCGATCTGCACGCGAGCTGGCTGGGACTGACCGATATCGACCGCTTCAAGCTGATCAACGACAGCCATGGCCACCTGTTCGGCGACGAGGTACTGCTGCTCATCAGCCGTCTGATGCGGCAGAGCTTCCGCGGCGTCGATCAACTATTCCGGTTCGGAGGCGAGGAGTTCGTCATCGTGCTCGGGCAGGCGAGCTCGCCCGGCGCGCTCGTCGCATTCGAGCGTTTTCGCGCGATGGTCGAGGCGTACGAGTTCCCGCAGGTCGGCCGGGTCACCGTGAGTCTGGGTTGCACCCGGATTACCTCGCAGGATGTTCCGACGATCTGCGTCGAGCGCGCGGACGCCGCTCTCTACTACGCCAAGCGGCATGGCCGCAATCGGGTCTTCGACTACGAGGCGCTGATCGCCGAGGGCAAGCTCACCGCGAAGGATCGGAATCGGGATATCGAGCTCTTCTGAAGCATCATTCCATGATGCGCATGTCGGTGACGTAGTACTCCGTGTCGCCGAAGCAGGAGGTCGGGATCCACTTGTGTTGCTCATAGTGGAGGGCCATGCGCTTGCCGAGGCTGGCGTTGATCTTCGCGGCCACAGCCGCATCCGGCACCGTGAAGAAGAACTTCTCCGCCAGGGTCCCGGGCATCGTGACCATGGCCATCTCGCCTTCCCAGGTTTTGCATAGATAGCCGCGCTGGGAGAGCTTCTGGACGTAGCCGGCGCGCTCGCCCTGCGAGTAGGACCAGTGCAACGTCAGCCACGTGAATCCAACGAGGCCGGCGAGCAGCAGCAGCGTGATCGTGATGGCTATTTTCATTTTGGCCCGGCGCTTCCCCGCAACGCCGGGCGTATCGTAGCTCAGCGACCGGCCAGCACGGAAATTGCTACCGGAAATTGCTACGGATAGGGCGATGGGGGGCCGGCGCGTTTGGCGATTGGGGGACCGGCGGGTATCCGACCGGAGGCGGACTGCGAAAGGCGGCGCAGGGCCATGGCATCTCGTCACACATACGAGCGTCGTTTGACGCGATTTCCTCAATGACGCAACACTTGGCTGCAGGTGCACTGGAGCGAGCCCGATGACCGCGATATCGCAGGACGTCGTCTATTTGTTCGACGTCGATAACACGCTGCTCGACAACGACGCTGTCCAGGCCGATCTGAGCGCGCACCTGGAGAACATGTACGGCGCCAAGGCGCGCGACCGATATTGGGCGGTATTTGAGACCTTGCGAGCCGAGCTCGGGTATGCGGACTATCTCGGGGCGCTACAGCGATACAGACTGGAGGCGCCGGACGATGTGCGCTTGCTGCAGCTCTCGAGCTTCCTCATCGACTATCCTTTTGCCGACCGGCTCTTTCCGGGCGCCCTGGCGACGATCGGGCGCTGCGCGCGCAATGGCCTCTGCGCGATCCTTTCCGACGGCGACGTCGTGTTCCAGCCTCGCAAGGTGCATCGCTCCGGAATCTGGGATGCCGTGCAGGGCAACGTCCTCATCTACCTGCACAAGGAGCAGATGCTCGATGCCGTCGCACGGCACCTGCCGGCCCGCCACTACGTCATGGTCGATGACAAGCTGCGCATTCTCACGGCGATGAAACGAATCTGGCGCGAAAGGCTCACGACCGTATTCGTGCGCCAGGGACACTACGCAAAGGATTCCGCTACCATCGCTCAGTACCCCGCCGCCGATCTGACCGCGGAGCGGATCGGGGATTTTGCCGGTGTCGATACCTCGAGGACCTCGTAACCGTATGAGCGCACGAGATGTGAGTCCCCTTGCGGGAAAGATTGCCGTGCCGGGCATGTTGACCAACATCCCGCGCCTGATCACGGCCTACTACTGCGAGCAACCCGACGTCGGGATGGCGGCCCAGCGGGTCGCGTTCGGGACCTCCGGCCATCGAGGCAGCGCCTTCGACTGCAGTTTCAATGAGTGGCACGTGCTCGCGATCAGTCAGGCGATCTGCGAGTACCGCAAGTCGCAGGGCACGGACGGCCCGCTGTTCCTCGGTCTGGACACTCACGCCCTGTCGGCGCCTGCCGGTGCCAGCGCCCTGGAGGTCCTGGCTGCGAATGGCGTCGAGGTCATGATTGCCGAGCGCGACGAGTACACGCCGACTCCCGCAGTCTCGCATGCGATCCTCGCCTACAACCGGGGGCGCAAGCGCGGGCTCGCGGACGGAATCGTCGTGACCCCGTCGCATAACCCGCCGCAGGACGGCGGCTTCAAGTACAACCCCACCCACGGCGGTCCCGCCGACAAGGATGCAACAGGCTGGATCGAGACGCGCGCCAACGAGCTGCTGCAGGGCGGCCTGAAGGACGTGCGACGCATCCCGTACAACCAGGCGATGAAGAGCGCGACGACGCATCGCCACGACTACCTCAACACGTACGTCGCGGATCTCGTCAACATCGTCGATCTCGACGTCGTGAAGAAGGCGGGCCTGAATCTCGGCGTCGATCCGTTGGGCGGCGCCGGCGTCCACTACTGGGGCGCCATCGGCGAGCGCTACGGCCTCGAGCTCTCGGTGTTGAATACCGAGGTCGATCCCACATTCCGCTTCATGACCGTGGACTGGGACGGCAAGATCCGCATGGATCCTTCCTCGCCCTACGCCATGAACAGCCTGATCCATCTGAAGGATCGGTTCGACATCGCGTTTGCGTGCGACACGGATCATGACCGTCACGGCATCGTGACCCGTAGCTCGGGGCTGATGCAGCCGAATCACTACCTGGCAGTGGCCGTGAACTATCTCTTCAATCAGCGCTCGCGCTGGGAGCGCTCGGCGGGCGTGGGCAAGACCGCCGTCAGCAGCCGCATGATCGACCGCGTGGCGGCCAAGTTGGGTCGCAAGCTGTACGAGGTTCCCGTCGGCTTCAAATGGTTCGTGCAGGGGCTGCTCGACGGCTCGCTGGGATTCGGGGGTGAGGAGAGCGCCGGCGCCTCGTTCTTACGGCTCGACGGCGGTGCCTGGAGTACCGACAAGGACGGCTTGATCCCCGCGCTCCTGTCTGCAGAAATGACCGCACGCGAGGGACGAGATCCCGGGGAGCTATACCGGGATCTGACCCGCGAGTTCGGCGAGGCTGCCTACGAGCGCATCGATGCCCCTGCCTCCGCTGCCCAGAAGCAGGTCCTCAAGAAGCTGTCGCCGGATCAGGTGCGCTCGAAAGAGCTCGCCGGCGAGCCCATCGAGCTCGTCCTCAGCACCGCCCCGGGTAACGGCGCCGCCATCGAGGGCCTGAAGGTGCAGACCCAGAATGGCTGGTTTGCCGCGCGTCCCTCGGGAACGGAGGAGATCTACAAGATCTACGCCGAGAGCTTCCTCGGCACCCAGCACCTCTCGCGCATCCTGGAGCAGGCCCAGTCGATCGTCAGCGACTGCTTCGCCGCCGCCGGCGCGAAGTAGAGAGGGCCTTTGGCGCTCGCCTGCGAACGTCAAAGGCTCAACGCAGCTGCTGAGCGCGCTGTAGCCGTTCCAGTTCACGGGAGCCGGCTTTGTACGGCTGCCGCCATGAATGGCCGGCGAAGCATATTCACATCTGTGGCGCCCACGACGAGCACCAACCCGCCGCTTTGACCTCCTTGCCGGGGAACAACTGACAAGGGCCTTCGCTGGACCCGTACTTGCCTACGTATAGAGCGCAGTTGCCACAGTTGCTCTTCGGAGCCGCCCCGGATGCCTTCGCGGCGTCCTCCACGTAGTGGACCTTCTCCGCCATGGCGTCCGAGGGACTCAGCAGCGGAAGCTTGACGTTCTCGTCGGCAAGAGCCAGAGGTCCCAGGGCCGAGACGGCGGCCACGCTGCCGGCCGCGCTCAGGGATCGCTTCAGGAAGCGGCGCCTCGACCGGCACTCGGGATGGGAGCTCATGTCAGTGGGTCACGCTCGTGTGAGTCTTACTGATGAATGCTGCGACATGGTCGCGCAGCGCCTTCAGGTCCGGCTCGTGAGCGTAGACCATGTGACCCGATGTGTAGAAGTGAGTCTCGATGTTGTTCTGCAGGCTCGCCTGGATCGGCAGCTGGCGCAGCTCGTAGACGGCGCCAAAGAAGGGTGTGGCGATATCGAAGTAGCCCCCGTTCAGTTGGACCTTGAGGTTCGGGTTCTGCTTCATGGCGAAGGCGAGGTCAGGCCCGACGTTCGTACCCTGCGGGACCTTGCCCGGCGCGCCAGGGGGCTGGTGCAGGAAGTCCCAGCTACGCTCGATGTCGGTCAGCTCCTTGTAGGTCATGCCCTCGCCGAACCCGAGTGTCTTCCTCACGTAGTCATTGAACGCGGCCGTGTACGCGGACGCGATCGCTGCTGATTGTGGATCGTAGTCGGCTTCCTTGCTCATGGGGTCGATGGTGGGGCCCGAGAAGCGCGTGTCCAGTCGTCCCGTCGTCGTATTGCTCCCGAGCAGTGTCTTCTCAAACTCACCGCCGTTCACCCGCAGGTCGGCCCGCTCGATGTAATCCGCCGGCAGGCCCGTGTACTGATGAAGCTTGGCGGCAATCGCGCTCTTGCGCTCTGCCGGCAGAGTGCTGCCCGCTGCGAGCGCTTGCCAGTAATCCGTGAGCGCGAACTGCTCCACCTCCGTGAGCAGGGGCTCGAGAGACGAAGGTGGGTCGGGCAGCTTGTGGTGGTACCAGGCGGTGGCGGCATAGGTTGGGAGCGCCAGCACGTACGCCTGATCGACGCCGGGATTGAATTGCGGCTCATCGACACTGTCGTCGAAGCACAGGATTTGTGACAGGAAGATGACGCCGTTCAAGTCCAGGGATTTCTCGTTCTGCAGGATGTAGGAGAGCAGCGCAGCACGCGTGGTGCCGTAGCTCTCGCCGAAGAGGTACTTGGGGGAGTTCCAGCGGCCATGCCGCGACAGGAAGCCGACAATGAAGTTCGCGAATGCATGGGCGTCCGGGTCCACACCATAAAACGCCTTGTCCTTGTCCGGCCCGCGTAGATGACTGAAACCCGTGCCCGGCGCGTCAACGAACACGAGATCGCTCGTATCGAGGAGCGTGTATTCGTTGTCCACGACGCGGTACGGCGCCGCGGGACTATGCGAATCATTGGCGGTGACGACGCGTTTCGGGCCGAACGCTCCCATGTGCAGCCAGATCGTTGATGAGCCCGGGCCGCCGTTGAAGAGGAACGTCACCGGGCGACTCGGATCTTCCCGATCCCCTTTGAAGTAGGCCACATAGGACATCGTCGCGTGGACGGGAACGGGCGGCGGCGTTCCGTGCTCGTCCCGGGCGGGCGGATCGTCATCGAGCGGGTCCTTCAGATAAACGACCTGTACGCCGGCTTCGGCCTGATACACGAGCTTGTGTCCCGCGATCGAGATCGCCCCCTGGGTGGTGCGATGGTCGTCTTTGAGGGTGCGGGGCGATTCCGGGTCGTTATCCGCCGCGTCCTGGTGAGAATTTTCGTGGGACGCCCCGGCGGCGGCCTCGTTGCCGGAAGCGGGGACCGAAGTCGCTGCGAGGATCGACAGCAGCGTGAGTGCAACGCGATTAGACATGCGGTTGTTGTCCTAAACGCACGGAGTGCAAGTGCCGTAATTCTCGCATGCGCAGGGGAGTGATGCGTAGGCGCGACGACCGGCCGTGGGATTCGCGCGACGATCCGTGAGCGCGGAACGCTCGTCCCGCCACGGTTCGGGCGACGCAAGCGGCGGCTTCGAGAGCACACTTTGTCATCAGTACATGAGAAAACAGACGTTCTCAGAACGCTCGCATTGAGTTATCTTTCACCACGGCACCTCGGCGCTCGCTCAGCTGAAAGCAGCGATCCCCCTCTCTGCGACCAGATTCGCGGCGCCGAGGATGCCACCACCTCCTCGCGTCGCGCTGCGCTCCCCGCGCGAAACCAACACCGGAAAAAATGAAAGCGCCCACCGCGGCGATGACCGCAATGGGCGCTCGGCTGTCGCAGGTGCGGCTGCTACCGCGGCTGTCGAAGGTGCGGCTGCTACCGCGGCTGTCGAAGGTGCGGCTGCTGCCGTAGCCGCCCGCGTTCGCGTCTTTCTAGCCCGCTCTCACGCGAGCTCCGTAGTCGCATCCGGCGCCTCCGCGATAGCTGCGCCATCGTGCCGCGATCAATTGCTCGATGCGGATTGCGCCTTCATTCCTGCGATCGGGGCCGGGTGCTTGCCTGCGTGCCTGAAAGCTGCGAATCCACGCTAGAAAATCCAGTGGCGAGGGCAGGCTCGTGCAGTCGGCGTACGAGAATGTTTTGTGGCGGCGCATGTCGGTGTCGATGATCGACACGAAACGCCGATCGTGCGAGGTGACGTGCTCGCGCAGTGCGCGCGCCTGAAGATCGGATGAGTCGCGATCCGGCTGCAGGCAAACCGTGCGATGATCGCTCGTGATCCGGGTTACCCAACTGTCCTCGCGAGCGTTCGCTCCGCCCAGAGCGAGAGGCCGCACCCGTTGCGCGGCGAACGCCCTTTGCAGGAGCACCAGCCAGCGGTCCATCTCGAGCTCGCAGCACACGAAGTCGAGCGGATGCGAGAAAAGAATGGCCCAACCGTCGCGCAGCCAGGAGCGCAGTGAGATTGCCGGACCCAGGTGGTCACCGTGACCGTCGCCGTGATCGAGAACCAAGGTAGCCATGAGAAATCCTCGAGGCGCGACCGCCTCCTGAAACGTCCGGGGAAGGATGCCCCCGATGGATCGCAGAATGCGGTGCCCGGGGTGAGAAAGTCAGTCGAGACTCGGTGACAAGCGAGTAACAGATGGTTTTGGCAGGCGGAGGGGGAGCATGAGATCGCGTTTGAGGTGGACAAGACGGGTGTCTGGCTGGGTCGCAAGCTGGGCGATTCTGTGTGGGGCAGCGGTCGCGGCGCAACCCGCTCCCTGCTCTTGCGGCGGGGCGGCGGCCCACTGCGCGTCCCCCTGCCCAGTGCGCTCCACCCGTAACGTCATCATCTTCGTGGCCGACGGCCTGCGACACGGTTCCGTCAACGCCACCGATGCGCCGACCCTTCTGTCCGTGCGCGAACGAGGCGTGAGTTTCACCAACAGCCACTCCCTCTTCCCGACGCTGACCACTCCAAATGCATCGGCCATCGCAACGGGCCACTACATTGGCGACACAGGCGACTTCAGCAATGCGATCTACGTGGGCTTTCCGATCTTCAACCAAGGAGGCTTCGGCAAGCACGCGGGCACGCTCACGCCCTTCCTCGAAAATGACCAGGTGCTCGGGGACATCGACGCCCATTTCCCCGGCGGCAACTTCCTGCACGAGGAAAGCCTCCTCGCCATCGCCCGCCGGCACGGATTCAACACCGCGGCCATCGGCAAGCTCGGCCCGACAGCGATTCAAGACGTCTCGCAGCTCATGCCGACGCAAGAGAGCTCCGGTTCGCAGGTCCGGACGCGGGGGCCTGCGCAGACCGTGATACTCGACGATGCCACCGGCACTCCGGAGGGAGTCCCGGTATCGGCTGACGTGCAGGCTGCGCTTGCGAAGGCGGGGCTCGACCCGTCGCCGCCGAAGCGCCCGGCGAGCTCCGGCGCCGGGTTGTCAACAGCGAACGTGACTCAGCAGAAGTGGTTTGCGGAGGCAGCCACGAAAGCCGTCCTCCCTGCATTCGAGCGGAGCGGCCGGCCTTTCGTCCTCGTCTATTGGTCCCGCGATCCCGACATCACGCAACATGGGCAGGGCGACAGCCTCGGCAAGCTGACGCCCGGCATCAATGGGCCGACTTCGCGCGCTGCGGTGGCCAACGCCGATGACAATCTCCGCCAACTGTTGGAATTCATAGACGCGAGTCCGGCGCTACGCGCGACGACGGATGTTTTCGTGACATCCGATCACGGGTTCGCAACCATAAGCAAACATGAGGTCGATGGCCGGGGTACGGTTGCGAGCGGCTATTCGACACGCTTCACTTATCTCGGCGCGGACGGCAGGCAGGAAGTGGACTCAGGCTATCTGCCTCCGGGCTTCCTCGCGATCGACCTTGCTCACGAGCTCGAGCTGCCCCTCTACGATCCCGACAGCCCGATTCAGGTCGAGGGGGCGAGCCACTATGAGCCGGTCGATCCCGCGAAGCCCCCCGTTGCGGGTGTGCGCCAGCATCCCTTGATGGGTAGCGGCCTGCTCGGGGGGCGAGGCGCTGTCGCCGATGCCACCGATGCAACTGTGGTCGTCGCCGCGGGAGGCGGGACGGATCTCATCTATCTGCCGCGGCACGACACTGCACTCGTGCGCCGGATCGTCGAGTTCCTGAGCCGCCAGGAATATGTCGGTGCGCTGTTCGTGGATAGCGCATACGGCCACATGCCGGGAGCGCTGGCACTGAGCGCGGTAGGAATGGAGGGCAGGGCGTTGACGCCGCGTCCCGCCATCGCGGTCTCGCTTGCTTCCTTCCTGATAGATCCGGCGGACGTGCAGAGCGGCGTCCAGGTCAGCGACTCCGGCCTGCAGGAGGGTCAAGGGATGCATGGGGGTCTCGCCCGACACACCACATTCAACAACATGGCGGCCCTCGGGCCCGATTTCAAACAGGGATTCGCCAGCGGCGCTCCCGTGAGCAACGCCGATATCGTGCCCACCGTATTGCACATCCTGGGCCTGACGGCAGGCCATGGAGGAAGTTTGAGCGGCCGTGTCCTGGTCGAGGCGCTGGCGGGAGGCCCCGTGACGGTACGCTCCAGGAAGACAATCGCGCGGTCGCCCATGACGCGCGACGGGCGCGCGACGATCCTGGAGCTCCAGGAGGCCGGGGGGCGCCGCTATTTCGATGGCGCGTGCTCTCTCAACCTGCGCGTTCTGCGCCAGCACCAGGTTTCATGCAGCATTGCGCGTTAGCGCCTCCTCAGCGGCTGCATTGCGACATACCGTCGGCCGCATTGCGGCATACCGTCACCTGTGCAAGCGGTGTTCCTGACCCGTTCTAGCTGCAGGGCTTGTTATGGTCCGGGCGGTTCCCCTGGGCCTTCGCGTCCGCCTCGCTCATGTACTGACCTCGTTTGGTCTTGCCGTACCAGCGATCTGACGGACAGTGATAGACCTTGGAGGCCGTGTTGACCCAGACCATTCCGGGTCCGCCACCCGGGGCGGCCGTCGCACTCGGGGCGGGTGTCTTCGGTGTGGCCGTTGGAGCCGGCGGCGGCGCAGCGGGGCGCATCGCTGTCGAGGGCGCGGGAGCTGGTGCTGGTGCGGCTGCGGGGGCAGGAGCAGCTGCGGCGGCGGGAGCAGCCGCAGTGCCGGTAGCGCCGTTGGTTGCCGGGCCGGCGGAAGCTGACTTGTCAACACCACCGTGATGACTGCAGGCGCCCCTGCCTGCGTGCGTCGCGGTGGTGCCGTCTTTGCAAATTGGCAGAGGCCCGGATGCCGCATCCTGTGCGTAGCCACCGAGAGAGAACAGAAGCGCTGTTGAGAATGCCAGTGCGCACAGTGTGCCGCGAAGCGGCGCGCGCGAGGCAGTGAGGCGACGATTGCTCATGGTGAGTCCTCCGGTTCCATTCCAACGGTTGCGATCGATCGTGAGCCGCCTGGAGGCGATTCACGCCCGCAGCATTCGCTGCGCGGCATTTGCGAGGACGCTGCCGAGGTCGCCCTGCGGCATCTGCCCGTTCGGTGTCAGGTGATCGATGATCTGCGGCAGCACCGCCGAGAGGTGCTGCTCGACCTGGCTCGCGGGCAGGCCCGTCGCCTGTGTGATCTTCGCGACCCAGTCGGATCCGAGTACGTTGCGTACCTGGTCGGTGGACACCGGCAGGTTCTGGCCCGTGCCGATCCACGACTGGAAAATGTGCCCGATGCCGCTCTGTTGGAACGCCTGCAACAGGCCGCCGAGGCCGCCCGGCCTGTTCTGCAGCATACCGAGGACCTGGGCGATGACAGCAGCGGTCGCGTTCGCGTTGGGATTCGCGGCAGCCCCCGGCTGGCCACTCATTGCACCGGCGAGATCGTTGAGCAGGCTCATTGGCAAAATCCCCGTCGTTTTCCCTCAGCATAGCTCAATTCCCAGCTCAGAACGATGACCGCCCGGGACGCCGGTGCCCACTGGGTGGTCTTCCCGTCCGGCTAAAACTAGCGCCCACGCCCGGCGGGCGCATTGAGGTCGAGAATCGGTCCCACGGGTACGATGCCCGTGGGATTGAGGTGGCGGTGGCTGCCGTAGTAGTGCGCCTTGTATTCACCCAGGGCGACCGTGTCGGCGATGCCCGGCATCTGGTACAAGTCGCGCGTGTAGCCCCAGAGCGCCGGATACTCGTACACATGGCGCAGATTGCACTTGAAGTGTCCGTAGTACACGGTGTCGAATCGAATCAGCGTCGGAAACAGCCGCAGGTCGGCCTCGGTGAGCAGATCGCCGAGGAGGTAGCGGCTGCGCTGCAGGCGCCCCTCGATCCAATCCAGGGACGCGAACAGGTCGTGGACCGCATTGTCATACGCCTTTTGCGTCGCCGCGAATCCGGCTCGATATACTCCGTTGTTGACGGACCGGTAGATCCGCTCGTTGACGTCGTCGATCTCTGCCGCCAGCGCATCCGGGTAGAAGTCGGTGAGCTCGTGCGTGATGTCGTCGAATTCGCGATTCATCATCCGAATGATGTCGGATGACTCGTTGTTGACGATCGTGTGCGTCTGCTTGTCCCACAGGACGGGAACGGTGGCGTGGCCCGTGTAAAGCGGATCGGATTGCTGGTACAGCTCGTACAGGTGGCGCACTCCCGTCACGGGATCGGGTTGCGCGAACGTCCAGCCGCTCTCGAGCATTTCGGGCTCGGCGAACGTCACCGAAATCAGGCTCTCGAGCCGCTTCAACGTCAGGTAGAGGAGGGTGCGGTGGCTCCAGGGGCACGCGCGCGCAACGTACAGGTGGTAGCGCCCTGGCGTTGCCGGGAACGTCGATCCTTCGCGTGCCTGCACGCGCTGGCGAAACTGACTGTTCGGACGTACGAACTCACCGCTGCCCCCCGCCGGAGGCGGTTGGGTACTCCATTCACCGTCGATCAAAGAGCCCATCACGCCTCATACTGAGTCGCACCCCTTGGGCGTTCAACCCACTACTGTAACATGCTGCATCGCTCTCGCCGCCGTTCAGCGAGGAGGTGTCCGACGTGCCTGATCGTGTCTGGCTTGCGCTGGTCATTCTATATGTCGTTATGGCGCCGGCCGCCGCTCTGGCGGACGTCCAGGAGGAACGACCGGTCCCCTTGACCCCTGCCTCCGTCGCGGCCGAAGCGGAGAAGCCCCGCTTCCTGACTGCCCAGGAAGCTGTGACTTTGGTTCTGGAGTTGGCCGACGCTCGGCTCGCTCTCATGCCCGCGGTGGCTGCCGCCAAGTGGCACACCCACGCGCCGATCCTCGACGCTGACCGGGAACGCGTGGTGATCCAGCACGCGGTCGACCTCGGTAGCCAAATGGGTCTCGCTGCGGAGTCGGTGCGGGCGCTCTTCGAGCTGCAAATCCGTCTTGCGCGTGAGCTACAGGCCGGTCTTCACGACCGGTGGAGCGTGCATGGTTTTGATTACCGTGAATCGGATGCCGCACTCGCCGCTCAGATCCGGCCACAGTTGGACGCTTTGACGGGCTCCATCCTGGCTGCGTTGCACGTTGTCGCCTCGTTCACGCGAGAGCCGGAATTCCCGACCCGCTACCGCGAGCTGGCTCACAGCCTGCTGCACGCTGAAGGCTGGAGTGATGATTCACGCACGGAGTTTCTGACGGCGTTGTCCCATCTCGAACGGCTTCCGGGACCTCGGTTATCGCAGATCGCTGCCTCCCACGTTCTGCGCGTCGCAACGACGGGTGACTATGCGCCCTTCAGCATCGAGGCCGACGGCAACCTGAGGGGCATCGACATCGAGCTTGCTCAGGATCTGGGGCGCAAGCTGGGGGTAAAGGTGGTGTTTGTGCGCACTTCGTGGGGCACGTTGCTCGACGACCTGCAGCGCGACGCGGCCGACGTGGAGATGAGCGGAATCTCGATCACACCGGTGCGCGAGCAGGCGGGTGTCTTCTCACGAGCCTACGCGGCGGGCGGCAAGACAATCATGGCCCGCTGTCGCGACGGCCGCCGTTATCGCGACTTGGCGTCGATCGATCGCCCCAACGTCCGTGTCATCGTGAATCCCGGCGGAACCAACGAGCAGTACGTTCGAAGCAACGTCCACCGCGCGAGGATCATCGTTCATCCCGACAATCGGACGATCTTCAACGAGCTACGAGCCGGGCGCGCGGATGTGATGGTCACGGACGATGTCGAGGTAGATCTGCAGACACGCCGGCATCCCGATCTTTGCCGCACCGACCCCGGTACGCTGACGCAGTCCCGGAAAGCGATCCTCATGCCGCGCGACCCCGCTCTCGTCGAGGCGGTCAACGGATGGCTCGCCTCTGAGCTCGCCGCCGGTAAACCTGACCGGCTGCTGCAGGAATTCCTGAAGGAACCCGGACACGACCCTCCGCAGGACCACTCGCTCGACCCCTCCACAAACCCCGTGCAGGACCACTCGCTCGACTCCTCCACAAACCCCGTGCAGGACCACTAGCTCGACCCCTCCACAACACCGTGCACGACCACGAGCCCGACCCATTCACGAACCCCGCGCACCGCTCGCTTGCCCCATCCGGGTGCAGTCGCCTCGCGATCACCGCGATTGGTGCATCCGGGACCGCTGTCGGACCGCGCGGAAGCAGCTTCCGTCTTCTCTAAGTGTCTGAAAGCACGTCACCTTCCGGTCGCCTACTCGGCACGCATGAAAATTGCACACGCTCATGAGCAATGAACGCGAATGTGCTGCAGCCTCCCATAACGCCGGAAGTCGAAGACGATCGCGTCGCCCTGAGCAAGGAAGCGTTCAAGCAATCCTTTCTCGACAATCTGTTCTGCGTGCAGGGAAAGATTCCCGCGCTGGCGACGCGCCACGACTACTACATGGCGCTCGCGTACACCGTGCGCGACCGCATGCTGCATCGTTGGATCAGCACAGCCGAGGCGTACACCACACTCGGCTCTCGGACCGTCGCGTATCTGTCCGCGGAGTTCCTGATGGGGCCGCACCTCGGGAACAATCTCCTCAACCTCGGCATCGACGCGCAGGTGCGCCAGGCAGTCAGTGAGCTCGGCCTCGATTTCGATGAGCTGCTGGCCTGTGAGGACGAGCCCGGCCTCGGCAATGGCGGCCTCGGACGCCTCGCGGCCTGCTTCCTCGATTCCCTCGCCACCCTCGAGATCCCCTCTCTCGGCTACGGCATCCGCTACGAGTTCGGCATCTTCCATCAGGAGATCGCTGACGGTTGGCAGCTCGAGAAGACGGACAAGTGGCTGCGCTTCGGGAATGCATGGGAGATCGCCCGCCCCGAATGGGCCGTCGAGGTCAAACTGGGAGGCCGTACCGAGCACTACACCGACCATGAGGGCCGCCTGCGCGCGCGCTGGATCCCGCATCGCACGGTCACGGGCGTGCCCTACGACACCCCGATCCTGGGCTATCGAGTCAACACGGCGAACACGCTGCGCCTGTGGCGCGCGGAGGCTCCGGAGTCCTTCGATTTCGCCGTTTTCAACCGCGGCGACTACTACGGCGCCGTCAATCAGAAGGTGGTCTCCGAGAACCTGAGCAAAGTTCTCTATCCCAACGACGAGGCGGTTCAGGGCAAGGAGCTGCGGCTCGAGCAGCAGTATTTCTTCGTCTGCTGCTCACTGCAGGACATGTTGCGCATCCTGCGCGTGCAACAGATTCCCCTGAGCCGATTTCACGAGAAGTTCGCCGTCCAGCTCAACGATACGCATCCCGCGGTCGCGATCGCGGAGCTGATGCGACTGCTGGTAGACGAGAACGGCCTCGACTGGGACGTGGCCTGGTCCATCACGACCAGGACGTTCGCCTATACCAACCACACACTGTTGCCCGAGGCACTGGAGCGCTGGCCGATCGCGGTATTCTCCAAAGTCCTGCCACGGCATCTGGAGATCATCTACGAGATCAATGCGCGGTTTCTCGACGAGGTCCGCATCCGCTTCTTCGGCGACGATGCCCGCATCTCGCGGTTGTCGCTGATCGACGAGCACGGCGAGCGGTATGTGCGTATGGCGCACCTGGCATGTGTGGGCAGCCGTGCGGTGAATGGCGTCGCCGAGCTGCATTCGCAACTGCTCAAGGAGGACGTACTCAAGGACTTCCACGACCTTTGGCCGCAGAAGTTCAGCAACAAGACGAACGGTGTCACCCCGCGCCGCTGGCTCGCTCTCGCCAATCCCCGCCTGGCGAGCCTGATCTGCGAGGCCATCGGCGAGGGCTGGGTGAAGGACCTGCACCGCCTGCGCGAACTGGAGCGCTTCGCCGAGGATCCGACCTTCCAGCGCCGCTGGCGGGAAATCAAACGAGCCAACAAGATCGAGCTCGCCGGCATCGCCCACAGCCGCACGGGCGTTGCCATCGACCCCGACTCGCTGTTCGACGTCCAGGTGAAGCGGATCCACGAGTACAAGCGCCAGCACCTCAACATTCTGCATGTGATCGCGCTGTATCACCGCCTGAAGTCCGATTCGCGCTTCGATGTCCATCCCCGCACGTTCATCTTCGGCGGCAAGGCGGCTCCCGGCTATTTCAGCGCGAAGCTCATCATCAAGCTCATCAATGCCGTTGGCGACGTGGTCAATCGCGACCCGCAGGTGCGCGACCGCCTCAAGGTGGTATTCCTGCCGAATTTCAACGTGACCAACGGCCAGCGCGTGTACCCCGCCGCCGATCTCTCCGAGCAGATCTCCACCGCGGGAAAGGAAGCCTCCGGCACCGGCAACATGAAGTTCTGCATGAACGGGGCGCTGACGATCGGTACCCACGACGGCGCCAACATCGAGATCTGCGGCCAGGTCGGCGCCGAGAACTGCTTCATGTTCGGCCTGACGGCAGCGCAGATTGCGGCCCTGCAGTCGCAGGGCTATCGCCCGGCCACGTACTGCGAGTCAAACCCCGAGTTGCGCGAAGTCCTGAGTCTGGTCCGCGACGGATTCTTCTCGCGCGGCGACGTCAACCTGTTCCGGCCGCTCGTGGAGGGGCTGCTGCACTGGGACACCTACCTGCTGCTGGCCGACTTCCAGGCCTACTCCGACTGCCAGGCACAGGTCGGGCACGTCTACGAAGACGCCCGCCGCTGGAGCCGCATGTCGATCCTGAACGTCGCCCGCTCGGGCCTGTTCTCATCCGACCGCACGATAAAGGAATATGCCGAGGAAATCTGGGGCATCCCGCGCGTGCCCATCAGGCTGCTGTCGCAGCGGGACCTGACCTCGGGGCTGGGTCAGTAACACGCGCCCGCGCGCGCGGCGGCCGGTCGTCGTCCAATGCAACGCGCTCAACCGCAGCCGCTTCCGCAGTCGCGCGGATAGGTCGCGGGCTTGCCTATCGCGGGGCCGTAATTCGATTCGCCCGACCTCGAGCGGGCTTCGCCGCGTCCTTTTGCGGAACCCAAGGTTGGCCCGTGCGCTCTTCGATGTAACGCCGGATCAGGCGGCGGACGACCTGAGAGGGTGTCACGTCTTCCTCGGCGCACAGGCGCTCGAAGAACGCCTTTTTTCGCGGGTCGATGAGGATCGTCAGCCGTGCAGTGCGGTCTTCGAGTGCCAAAAAGCGTCTTCCGAGGCATACCCCGTGGGTGTCAAATAGCATTATAATGCTATTTGCATCCACGTATCACACTATGTGACAGCCATTTTCGACTCTCCGCTCACTGCATGTATCACCGTGCTGGCGGGATGGGTGGTCATTGCCGCTGCGGGGCTGTTGCGCCCCCGAAGCCTGCCTTTTGCGGGCCGCGCGCTGTTTCTGCTGGGCGCGCTTTGCGGCCTCGCGCTCGCAGGCATCGCGGGCTTTGCGCTCGCTGCGCCCGTTGATCAGATCACCTTGCCGCTGGGGCTGCCGGACCTGCCTTTCCACCTGCGCCGGGATGCCCTGACCAGCGTGTTCCTGGTGTTGCTCGGCGTCGCTTCCGCCGGTATCTCGGTGTTTGCGGCCGGTTATTTCCGCAAAGGCGAGGGCGCACTGCCGGGCCTCTTGTGCCTGCAATATCACCTGTTCCTTGCCAGCATGGGGTTCGTGCTGCTCGCGAACGATGCCTACGGCTTCATGGTGGCCTGGGAGACCATGGCGTTGTCGTCGTATTTTCTCGTGACGACACAGCACCGCATCCCGGAGATCCGCCGCGCGGGATTTCTCTATCTGCTCATCGCGCACATCGGTGCCATCGGCATTCTCATGTGCTTCGGCGTGCTGCAGGGCGGCAGCTGGCAGTTCACGTTCGATGCGATGCGGACCGCCCACCTCGAACAGCGCTGGGCCACGCTGGCGTTCCTGCTCGCAATCACGGGCTTTGGCGCGAAGGCGGGACTCGTGCCGCTGCACGTCTGGCTCCCGGAGGCTCACCCGGCGGCGCCTTCGCCGGTATCCGCGCTTCTGAGCGGCGTGATGTTGAAGACGGCCGTGTATGGCGTCCTGCGCGTGACATTCGATTTGCTGCGCAATGAGCCGACCTGGTGGTGGGGGCTCGTGCCACTGAGCGCAGGACTCTTCACCGCGTTTTATGGCGTCGTATTTGCGGCGGTGCAGACGGACATGAAGCGCCTGCTCGCTTATTCCTCCATTGAGAACATCGGCATCGTGTTCACCGGCATCGGCCTGGCCATCGTGTTCTTCGGCGTGGGTATGCGGATGCTCGGCGCCCTCGCGCTGGTCGCGGCGCTCTATCATTGCCTCAATCACGCCATGATGAAGAGCCTTTTGTTCCTCGGCACCGGCGCGGTGTTGCACGCGACGGGGCAGCGCAATCTCGGGCGGCTCGGGGGTTTGATTCATCGCATGCCCTGGGTTGCCTGGCTCACGCTCGTAGGCACACTCGCCATCGCCGGACTGCCGCCGCTCAACGGTTTCGTCTCCGAGTGGTTGCTGCTGCAATCATTCCTGTTCGCGGACGAGATTCCGCGCACCTTCGTCAACATGCTGATCCCGCTCGGCGCGGCGGTCGTCGCGCTGAGCGCGGCCCTCGCCGCGTATGTCATGGTCAAATTCTTCGGCGTCATCTTCCTCGGCCGGCCACGGGAGCCCGCGCTCTCGCAAGCGCAGGACGGTTCGCCGCTCGAGCGCGTTGGCCTCGCATGGCTCGCGCTGGCATGCATCTTGTTGGGATTGCTGCCGTCCCAGGTCATCGCAAGCCTGGATCTCGTCAACCGGCAGCTGTTCGGCATTTCGCTCGCCGGACGCGGAACCTCCTGGTGGTTGCTGGCCCCCGTGCCGCAGCGGCCTGTCTCCTATGCGCCCCTTGTGTTTCTGGCGGCTACCGTAGCCGTCATCGTATTGACCGTGGTGCTCGTGAAGCTATTTTATCGCCGCCGTATCCGCCGCAGCGCGCCGTGGGACTGCGGGTTCGTCCGTCTGGATGCCCGCATGCAAGACACTGCGGAGGGCTTTGGGCAGCCGATTCGGCGCATCTTCCAGTCCTTCTTTGCGATCGAGCGCGTCGTGCCGACTCCGTTCGATCGCGCACCACGCTATGCACTCACGATCAGCGATCGACTCTGGCGCGGGCTTTACGAACCGCTGGGTGCAATGGTCGAGCGCGCGGCGGACGTTGTCGCACGTCTGCAGCGAGGCCGCATCGCCGCATACCTGCTGTACAGCTTTTTGACGCTGGTGACACTTCTGGCGCTGGTGCTATGAACCTCACGGAAATCCTCACACAGTGTCTGGAGCTGGTCGCGGCACTCGCGGCGGCGCCCCTATTACTAGGCTGGATCAACCAGTGCCGTGCGTGGCTGCAGAATCGAGCTGCCCCGAGCGTTTGGCTCCCGTACCGGAACATTCGCAAGCTGTTTCACAAGGAGGCGGTGATTGCACAGAGCGCCTCGCCGCTTTTTCGCCTCGCGCCCTATGTCGTCTTCGGCACGATGGCGGTTGCGGCCGGCATCATCCCGTCGATGGGCACGCGGCTGCCGCTCTCGCCCGCGGCGGACGCCATCGCGCTGGTAGGTCTGCTGGCGACGGCACGCGTGTTTCTTTCGCTCGCCGCCATGGATATCGGCACCGCATTCGGCAGTCTCGGGGCGCGCCGCGAGATGATGGTCGGATTCCTCGCGGAGCCGGCGTTGCTCATGGTGATCTTTCTGGCCTCGTTGATATCCGCTACGACCGCGCTGCCGGCGATTTCCGAGCGGCTCGCGACACAATCGCTCGCGCTCTATCCGAGCCTTGCCTTCACGGCCGTTGCCTTCACCATGGTCCTGCTCGCGGAAAATGCCCGGATCCCCGTGGACAATCCCGCCACTCATCTCGAGCTCACGATGATCCACGAGGCGATGCTGCTCGAGTACTCCGCGCGGCATCTCGCGCTGATGGAATGGGCGGCGGCACTCAAGCTCTTCAACTACGCCTGCATCGGCTTTGCGCTGTTTGTGCCGTGGGGGATTGCGACGGAGGCGGGCGGGCCGCTGCAACTCGCGCTGGCGATTCCGGTCCTGGCGCTCAAACTCGTCCTCGCCGGGGCGGGGCTCGCCCTGGTCGAAACCCTGTCGGCGAAACTGCGCATCTTCCGGGCCCCGGAATTTCTCGCCACCGCGTTTCTGTTCGCCGTGCTGGGCGTGCTCGTCCACGTGCTGCTGGGAGCGTGAGACCGTGAGCACCACGCCTTTCGACCTGCAACTGCTCAACACGTGCGCGGCGCTGTTGCTGCTCCTCTCGTTTGCGATGCTATCGCAGCGCCGTGTAGTCAGCCTCGTCAATCTGCTCGCGCTGCAGGGCGTGCTGCTGTGCGTGGCGACTCTGCTCCTGGCCTGGCGCACCGGCCAGAGCCATCTCTACCTGTCCGCCGGGCTCACACTCGGTCTCAAGGTCGTCTTCCTGCCGTGGCTGCTGCATCGCCTCATCCGGCGGCTCGCGGTGTACTGGGATACCGAGCCGTTGCTCAATATCGGCGGAACGATGATTCTGGGCCTGCTAATCGTCGTGTTCGCGTTCGGTCTCGCGCAGCCGATCACCGAGCTTGCGAACACGGCCACGAAGAGTGCCATCGGCATTGCCGTGGCGGTGATCCTGCTGGCGTTCCTGATGATGATCACACGACGCAAGGCGATGTCGCAGGTCGTCGGGTTCCTTTCCATGGAGAACGGCCTCTTCTTCGGGGCGATGAGCGCCACGTATGGCATGCCGATGGTGGTGGAGCTGGGTGTGGCCCTCGATGTGCTGGTCGCCATGCTGGTGCTCGGCGTGTTCTTCTTCCAGATCCGCGAGCAGTTCGACAGCCTCGATCTATACCATCTCGAATCGCTGCGGGAGGACGAATAACGTGGAGCTCCTGTGGCTGCTGGGTGTTCCTGCGAGCGGCGCGCTGGCGCTCGGCCTCCTTGGCGGACGCCCGCGAGCGCCCGAGCTCAATGTGGCCTTCAGCCTCGGGACGTTCGGCGCTGCGTGTGCATTGACCGCGCGCGTGATTGCGGAGGGCAATCTCCTGCTGGGCCGCGAGCAGTTCTTCATCGATCCCTTCAATGTCTTTCTCGTGGCGCTGACGGCCTTCGTGGGACTCACGACAGCGCTCTTCTCGCGCCCGTACATGCGTATCGAGATGGAGCACGGGCGCATTACGGCGGGCAGGCTCAGGCTCTATCACGCCATGTATCAATTGTTCACGCTCACGATGCTCGTGGCGCTGACGACCAACAATATGGGGCTGCTGTGGGTAGCGATGGAGGCGGCAACACTCTCGACGGTGTTGCTGGTCACCCTGTATCGAACTCCCGCGAGCCTCGAGGCGGGCTGGAAGTATTTCATACTCTGCGGTGTCGGAATCGCGCAGGCCCTCTTCGGAACGATTCTCTTGTATTTTGCCGCGGAGAAAGTGCTCGGCGCCGCAGGCGTGACGGCGCTCCTGTGGACCCATCTCGATGGCGTCAAATCGCAGCTCGAGCCGGCAGTGTTGAGTCTCGCGTTCGTCTTCCTGCTGGTCGGCTATGGCACGAAGGTCGGCCTCGCCCCGCTGCACAACTGGCTGCCGGATGCGCACGCGGAAGGCCCGACACCCATCTCCGCGGTGCTCTCGGGACTTTTGCTCAACGTCGCCATCTACGCCGTCGTGCGTTGCAAGGTGCTGGTGGAGGGCTCGCTGGGATCGGCGCTGCCCTCGCGGATGCTGATGGGATTCGGCCTGCTGTCGGTTGTGCTGGCCGCGTTCTTTCTCTGGCGGCAAAAGGATATCAAGCGCCTGTTCGCCTATTCCTCCGTCGAGCACATGGGCCTCATCACCTTTGCGTTCGGCATGGGCGGCCCGGTGGCGAACTTCGCCGCGCTGCTGCACATGACCGTTCACTCGCTCACCAAGTCGGCGATTTTCTTCGCCGTGGGCCATGCCGCGCAGAAAGCAGGCACGCAGCTCATGGAAGACATCCGCGGGCTCATCACATTGAGCCCTGCGATCGGCTGGGGCCTGATGGTGGGCTCGCTCGCCATTCTCGGGATGCCGCCCTTTGGCGTGTTCGCCAGCGAGTTCCTCATTCTCACGACCGCCATGCGGCAGCAGCCCTGGGCTACGCCCATCCTGCTCATGGCGCTGGGAGTCGCGTTTGCCGCAGTTTTCCGTCGAGTGCAACCCATGGTGTTTGGCGATACCACGGCGAAGCGGCTCCCGCATCCGCCGGCGCTGCTGCCGGTGTTTGCTCATTTGACGATCGTGCTCGTGCTGGGCTTCTACATCCCGCCCTATCTCGCCGATTGGTATCGGGCGGCGGCGCGCCTCATCGGAGGCCTTTGAGATGCCGTTGCGGCGCTGGTGGGAACGCAGCAGTCCAGTGCCCGGCGCGCCGCAGGCGCGCGGCCTTGGCGTGACTGTGGAGGAATGGCTGCCCGCTGCTCAAGACGTTGCAGCCGCGGGCGGGCGGCTGCTCGCGCTTTGGGTCTCGGCGAATCCCCACGGCGCCGCTGCGTACGCGGCCTTCATGGCCCCTGCGGGTGTGTTGGTGCTCAGATTGAGCGTGCCTGCGAACCTTCCGGAAGGATTTGCCTATCCGAGTCTCGCCACGCTGTTCCCGGCCGCAGGCCGCATGGAGCGCGCGGCCTTTGACTTGTTCGGCGTGCAATCCTCGGGTGAGGACCGGCGCCCGTGGCTGCGGCACGCGGCGTGGCCGCCCGGCTCGTTTCCCATGCGGTCGTCATCGATCGCAGACGAGGCGCCCGCCGGGATCGACACGTATGAGTTCGTTCGTGTGCAGGGCGAAGGCGTTCACGAGGTCCCGGTCGGCCCGGTTCACGCCGGCACCATCGAGCCGGGTCACTTTCGCTTTTCCGTGGTCGGGGAAAAGGTGCTGCGGCTCGAGGAGCGACTCGGCTATGTACACAAGGGCATCGAGCTGCGCTTCACGGAACTGGCGCTACTCGAAGGGCATCGCCTCGCGGCGCGCGTCTCGGGCGACTCGGCTGTCGCCTTTTCATGGGCGTACTGCCAAGCACTCGAAGGCCTGAGCGGCTGCAGCGTTCCGCCGCGTGCGGCCTGGCTGCGCGCTCTGTTTCTCGAACTCGAGCGCGTGGCGAATCATCTCGGCGACCTTGGCGCGCTGGGTAACGATGCGGGATTTGCGTTTGGCCTCGCGCAGTTCTCCAGACTGAAAGAGCAGCTGCTGCGCGTGGTAGCAGAGGCATTCGGCCAGCGTTACCTGCTGGACGCCGTCGTGCCGGGCGGCACGAGTGTCGATCTCACGCCCGGTCATGTGCAAGCGCTCGCCGGTCGCATCGGGCAGATTGGGTGCGAAGTGCAGGAGCTGCGCCGCATTTACGACGAACACGCCGGCCTTCGGGACCGGTTCTTCGAAGCGGGTCGGCTCGCCCCCGATCTGGCCGCGCGCCTCGGTGTGGTCGGGCTTGCCGCGCGTGCGAGCGGGCAGGCGCTCGATGCGCGCGTCGACTGGCCCTGCGCGCCCTACGACGAGATGATCCCGAAGAAAATCGTGCGGCAAGCAGGTGATGTCGCGGCCCGCGTAACGGTTCGGTTCGATGAGCTGGAGGAATCCAGCCGGTTGATACAGCGCATCCTCGAGCACATTCCCGCCGGCCGGCATCTCGCGAGCGTGGCAACGCCTCCTGCGGGCGCCTGCGGCGTGGGGTTGATCGAAGGTTGGCGCGGGCCGGTGTGGATATGGCTGGAGGCGGGTGCCGACGGAGCCATCCGGCGCTGCCATCCCCACGATCCTTCGTGGCAGAACTGGCCGGCGCTCGAGCACGCGATCCTCGACAACATCGTCCCGGATTTTCCATTGATCAACAAGTCGTTCAATCTGTCCTACAGCGGACACGATCTGTAGTGCATCAATGCTGAAAACGCTGCGAAAGATCGGCTCGATCGGCATCGTCACGGAACCCGCACCGGTCGCGGACGAGCTCCTGCGAGTGCGCGCTGCGCTGGATGAGCGAGTCTGCGCCCTGCTCGGCCGCGCGCTGTGCATTCGTCACGTGGATGCCGGCTCCTGCAACGGGTGCGAGCTGGAGATCCACGCGACCAACAATCCCCTTTATAACCTCGAAGGCCTCGGCATCCGCTTCGTGGCCAGTCCGCGACACGCGGATCTGCTCCTGGTGACCGGACCGGTCTCCAGGCACATGGAGATCGCACTCAAGCGAACGTACGACGCCACACCTGATCCCAAGCTCGTCGTGGCGGTGGGGGAGTGCGGCTGTACCGGCGGAATTTTCGGCGAGAGTTACGCCAGCCGCGGCGCGGTTGCGAACGTCATTCCGGTCGACGTCGCAATTCCCGGCTGTCCCCCGAGCCCTACGCGCATTCTCGCAGGCATCCTCGCCGCCGTCTCCCGCCTGCCCGCTTTCGTCCGCACGAGCGCCACCTGAGTTCTACTCCTGGGACATTGCCGAGCGTAGCCCCAGGTGCTTCACGAACGGGTCGAAGTCTCGGTCGCTATACAGCAATGCGAAATCATCTTCGATGCAGCGCGTGGCAATGACCGTATCGATGGTCTTGCGGACTGGAGTCCCGAGCGCTCTCAACTTGCGATAGTGCTGAGCCGCCTTGATGCCGATCTCCCGGCCGCCGACCTCGACCACGATCAGTGAAGTCAGTAAATCGCGCGCTACATCGAACTGCGGGACCGCAGACACGCGGCATCGGTGACATCGAGCGCAATGCCGGTCTCTCACGAGGACCGGGGCTGCTACGGCGCCACATCGGCCTTGTAGACCGGATACAGGTTGAGTCTGCGATCGTACGCAGGATGGCGCATGTAGAAGAAATCGAGCCGCGCCGCCGGATCCGCCGCAAACCTCGCGTCGTGTGCCAGCTTCTGCGCGAACTCCTGCGCGAGCTTCGGGTCCTTCGCCAGCATCTCGCGCGCGACCTGCTCCGCCACGTACGGCTCCATGTATTCCTTCTCCTCGAACGCGGTCGCGAAAAATCCCCAGGCGGCGAGAGAATCCGGCGCCTGCGGGTCCAGCAGGGCCACCGCGAGGCGCGAATTCGGCTGCGCGATGGGGACGAACAGGGATCCCGCCGGCACCGCCTGCCGCTCCTCGTGCCAGGCTCCCTCGAACGTCATCGTCGTGTGTCCCTCGAACGTGGCTTTCGGGTAGTTGACCTTCGTCGCCCGGAAGGCCTCGACCTCCGCGTCCGCGGTCGGCCTGTCCAATGTCTGGAAACGCACGCCGTGCAAGGTCAACTTCTCTCCCACCCACGCCGCATGCGCGGCGGGCACGATATATCCCGCGCCCGGCGCGCGCACGGTCGTCTTTGCAATGACCTCATCCTTGTACGGGATATGCCAGATCTGCGGCTTCGACGTATCGTAGTGAGTCACGAGCCCGCCTGAGACAGCGGAGGGCTCGCGCGCGTAAGCGTACCCAGGGAAGTCCAGCGTCATCACGTGCGAGCCGTTGTCAAAGTCAACCGCGACCTCCTTGCCCCCCAACTGCTGCGCTCTTTGATCCGCTTGTCGGAATTGCGCCAGCCATTGACTCCCCTCCCGGCTCGTCATGTCAGCGAGCGTCACGAGCGTATTGCGGGTTACCCGTACACGCGTTGGATAGTCCTTCCACGAGTGCGTCTCGACCAGCAGCGCAAACCGATTGTGCAGATCCCAGTACCCGTTGGAGAAGCGGGGCAGGGCGGGTGTCGCAGCGAAGCCCGACGCCGGATCATCTTCCGCGACGAAGTCCGGATAGAAATCCAACGGCTTCGACCCCATCTGCGTCAGCCTCCCGTTCAACTCCGCGAGCATGGCACGCCCCAGGCCGTGAAGATCCGGATCGCCGGCGTAAATCGGCTCCAGCGTGTTGGAGATGTCCGGCTGGAACTGCGCCCCGTCGGTCACGTGCAGGTCCACGTACAGGACGGGATCCCAGGTGTTCAGCAGACGCAGCATCGCGCGCATCTCCGGAGCGTCCGCCTTCATGTAGTCCCGGTTGAGATTTAAATTCTGGGCCGTGGTGCGCCATCCCATCTCTTCAGGGCCGACCTGGTTGGGGCGATTCCAGCGACCGAAGCGCTCGTGGCCATCGACGTTGAAGACCGGGACGAATACGAACACGAACGCGCGCAGTGCGCCGGGAGCAGCTTGGTCTCGTAGCAGCTCGCGCAGCGCGAGAAAGCCCGCGTCCTTGCCGTCCACCTCTCCCGCATGAATCCCGGCCTGCGCCAACATCACCGGGATGTTGCGGCGATGCGCCTCCTCGGGCGTGAGCGCTCCGGACCGCGACACCACGAGTGCCAGTAGGGCGCGTCCCTCCGGGCTGCGGCCGAACTCCGAGCAGCGAACGGCGTCGGCCCACAGCTGCTGGTAACTGGCGCACAGGCGCTGTACTTCGTCGTAACGTCCAGTCCGTTTGAATCCGGACTTCTCGGCTACCGTCGCCGGTTCCCCGGCATGCGGCGCAGCCGCCTGCGCGCCCGCCGAGAGGGCTACGACTGTCCAGGCCAGGATCAGGAAGTGGCCCGTCAGCTCGCGAAGCCGCGGAAGATGAGCTGTCTGAAGGTGTCGCACGGGATCGGCCCGAAGCAGGTGGGGCCGACATGATACCCCTGCGCTGCAACGCGCAGCTCCCGGCGCTTAAATCCCGCGCAGCTCCTGGCGCTCGAATCCTAGCAAGCCGTAAGATCGAGCCGCGCAAACACGCGCTCGATGATGAGCGCCTGGCGCGCGGGATTCAGCTCGTACACACCCGCCGGATCGGATCGCAAGCGCCGGACCACATCCCCATGCAGCCGCTGCTGAGCTCGATACAGACGCGTACGCACAGTCGTCTCGTTGAGATCCAGACAGGTGGCCACTTCGGTCCCGCTCAACTCATCGACGACCCGTAGCACGAGAACAGTGCGGAAGACTTCGGGCAACGCGTCGATGGCTTTCTCGAGATCCTTGGGGCCGAGCGCTACCGACCCGCTGCTCACCTCCGCGGTGGCTGCCGTGCTCGTGGCTGCCGCCCTCTCCGTGGTTGCGGCCGCGGGCTCGTTGGCTCGCGGGCGGCTCGTCGCTGCCGTGCGGCGCTGCGCGTGAGCCTCATGGAAGGCTTGGGCTCCCAGCCACGTCGCAAATTTGCCGTTCGGCTCGCAGTGCTCGAGGCTCGTGAAGGCACGCACGTTCGTGGCCTGCACGACCTGCTCCGCGCGCTCGGGATCGTCCAGGATACTGCGCGCGATTCTGAACAGTCGCTGGTTATACCGGCGCATGAGCGCTTCGGCGGCGCGCGCGTCACGCCCGCGGGCCCGCTCGATCAGCAGCAGGTCGGGCAGCTCGCCAGGGCTGCCCACCGGGTCCGCGCCGCGCTTCATCTGCGAAGTGTTGGTTTCGACGCCGGGTGAAGGTATGAATTGCTCCAGCATTTGAATTGCCCTTTCGTTGACAGAGCCGTAATCACCGTGTGATCCTCGCCGCCCCGTGTGGTTGTCCACGCTCGCCATCTTCGCCGTTGCCACCCATGGCGCGGCCGTCGTTCATCCCGAGGTTTGGCCCGGCGTGCCGCAGCCGATTGCGCGGGATGCCGGGCTCGAGGCGCGGGTGGCCGCGCTGCTGACAGACATGACGCTCGAGCAGAAAGTCGGCCAGCTCATCCAGGCCGACATCGGTCGCATCGAGCCCGACGATCTGCGCCTGTTTCCCCTCGGATCCATCCTGAACGGCGGCGACTCCGCGCCGGGCAACGATGAATTTGCTTCACCCCGTAAGTGGCTGGCCCTGGCGGACCGGTTCTATGCAGCCTCCATGGACCGCGATGTCCGGCCTCACCCCATTCCCGTTCTCTGGGCCACCGATGCCGTGCACGGCCCCAACAAGTTGCCGGGTGCGACGCTCTTCCCGCACAACATCGGGCTCGGCGCCGCGCGCGATCCGGATCTGGTGCGGCAGATCGGTGTCGCGACCGCCCAGGAGATGCGGGTGGTGGGGCTGGATTGGACCTTCGGGCCGTCTTTGCCGGTGGTCCGGGACGTGCGCTGGGGGCGTACCTACGAGAGCTATTCATCCGACCCGATGCTCGTAGCCCGCTATGCCGCGGCCATCGTGGCCGGATTGCAGGGTCCCGCGGGGTCCCGCGCCTTCCTCGATTCGAGCCATGTCCTCGCAACGGCGAAGCATTTCGTCGGCGATGGGGGGACTCAGGGGCGAGACCAGGGCGACAACCCCGCGGGTGAGGCCGAGCTGCGCGACTACGACGGGGCCGGCTACCCGGCGGCCATCGGCGCCGGGGTCCAGGCCGTCATGGCCAGCTTCTCGAGCTGGCAGGGCGTCAAGGTCCACGGCCTGCCGGGATTGCTGACCGGAGTTCTCCGGGATCGCATGCATTTCGATGGGCTCTTGATCGGCGACTGGAACGGCCATGACCAGGTGCCGGGCTGTTCCCGCACGAGTTGCGCTGCCGCCATCAACGCGGGCATCGACGTGCTCATGGCGCCGGATAGCTGGCGAGAGCTGTACTCGAATACGCTCGCACAGGCGCGGTCGGGCGAAATCCCCCTGAGGCGAGTGGACGAGGCCGTACGGCGGATTCTGCGCGTGAAGATGCGCGCGCATCTTTTCGACGAAGGCCCGCCCTCATCGCGGCCACTCGCCGGCCGGTTCGATCTGTTGGGCTCTGCTGAGCACCGCGCACTGGCCCGCCGCGCCGTGCGCGAATCGTTGGTCCTGCTCAAGAACCAGTCGCACCTGCTGCCGCTCTCGCCGCGCACCCGTGTGCTGGTGGCGGGAGACGGTGCCGACAACATCGCCAAGCAGAGCGGCGGTTGGACGCTCACGTGGCAGGGCACCGGACTCAACAATCGCGACTTTCCGCACGGGCAATCGATCTACGCGGGAATCGAGGCTGCCGTCCGCGCCGCAGGCGGTGTTGCACAGTTGAGCCGGTCGGGGCAGGCGAACCCGCGGCCGGATGTGGCGATCGTGGTGTTCGGTGAGGACCCTTACGCGGAGTCTCAGGGTGATATTCAATCGGTCGCCTACCGCCCGAACGATGCACGCGACCTGCGGTTGCTGCAGAGTCTCAAAGCGCAGGGCTTGCCCGTTGTAGCGGTATTCCTGTCGGGCCGCCCGTTGTGGGTGAATGCCTATCTCAACACGGCCGATGCCTTTGTCGCGGCCTGGCTGCCGGGTACCGAAGGCGGCGGTATCGCCGACGTGTTGTTCAGATCGCCGAACGGCAGGACAAAACATGACTTCCGGGGCAAGCTCTCCTTCGCGTGGCCACGCACGCCGCAAGCTGTGCGTCCAGACTCCGATGCACTATTCCCCGTCGGTTACGGGCTGACCTACGCCGACAACGGCGATTTGCAATCGCTTCCGGAGGGCTCGACGATGGCACAGGCCCACGCCCGCTCCGTGACTGTACCGATGGCGCTCTTCGAAGCCGGCCGATTGCAGGAAGGACTGCGATGGAAGGTTGCCCCCGACGTGCGCGCAACGCCGATCGATCGCGTTCGGCAGGAGGACGCCTTGCGTGTGCAGTGGCACGGCGGCGCTGGCCCGGCGCAGCTGGTGCTCCTGAGCGACGGTGCGTTGCCATTTCCCGGCGATCTCAGGGAAGTCGCGGCGCTCACCTTCGATTGTCGCACCGTGGCGGGAGAGGTTCGCGACCTCACTGTGGGGATGCAATGTGGTCCGGGTTGCGAAGCTCGCGTGTCAGTCGCGAATCAGATGAATGCCGCGCCTGCCGGCGGCTGGCACCCTATCCGCGTCCCGGTGAAGGACCTGGCCGCGACTGGCGCGAACCTGGAGCGGATCACCGCTCCTTTCGTGCTCGAGGGCCGCGGTCCCCTGACTCTCGATGTCAGCAACATCTGCCTGGAGAGCGTCGCATCGCAGCCGGCCTGCCCCTGAGCGGCCGAAGCTAGTCCTGCGCGCCAGCACCCACCGCTACCCACGCCAGGTCGGCATTCGAGACCGACTCGAGCTTGAAGCCTTTGGCGGCTGCCGCCATGCGAGTGAGCGCCTGGGCAAGCGGCATCGGCGGTTTGTCATCGCCCTTCTTGCTCTTATGCCACCTCACCGGATTGACCCGCGCCACCACATAGTTCCGCAAGTACGGCGACTTGAATCCGCGTGCCTGCAGGCTCGCGATGAGCTTCTTCACCTGGTTGTCGATCTCGAGCAACCGAGCCGCGAGTCCTTCCCGCTCGCGCAGGCTCACGGCGAGGCCTCGCTCGCTGAAGCGATCGAGCTTCTTGAGAAAGGCACTGTAGGCACCTCCTGCGAATCGTGACGAGCGCTCGTACACGATCCCGAGCGTCAGCAGCTCCGCGGCCTCGAACTCCGCGGCGAAGCGCGACTCGCGCTCCGTGCCGGAGCGCTTGGCGAGGCTGCGCGCCATCCGAATGACCTCGAGGCTGCGGTCGCGCAAGTTGTGCGCCTTCTCGGTGTTGAGTGCGAGGATGCGATACGCGAGTGATTCGTCCGGTGCGATCAGCACCGTGATCTGGCGCATGCCCAGCACTTTCGCTGCCGCAAGGCGATGCCGTCCGTTCGGCGTCCACAGACGGCCGTCCTCGCCACGCACGACGATCAGCGGGTCGAGAAAGGCCGCGGTCTCGTCGATCTTCTGCGCGAGCCGCTTGGCGTGGGTGGGCGAGAGATCGCGCTGAAACGGAGTTGGCTGCACCGCGGTGAGCGGAATCGAGGCGAGCATGAGCGCCCGTCCACCCAGCGGCTCATGGTATGCGCCAATTGGCGCTCCCCCGGCTTCGCGGACGAGCTTCGCCAGGTCGGCAATTTCAGCGCTCTCCAGGCTGATCGCCACGTCGGCCGCCTCGAGGCCACGCGCGCTTTTGCCCGGTGCCAGTTTGCCTGCCGCGCGCCTTCCGGCTTTCTTCCTGGGACCGGCGACCGCGCTCTTCGCTTTACGAGTGGCCATCGTGCGAGAATAAACGATCCTCACCACTATCGGGACGCTCCTGCTCGTGCCGTCATGGCTTCGGGCCTGGAGAGCGTGCGCGCCGCATGGTTGCTCCATGGATACTCCAATCGGCCCCATCCATTCCGCGGCAGGATTGCCGGCACGACGTCTCGATGCAGCGGGAGAAGCGCATGTCGACCAGCGGGCCGTGCTCGCGCTGGCGCTGCCGCTCATGGCCAACAGCGCGATCCAGCTCGTTCTCAACCTCACGGACATGTGGTTCATCGGCCGGATCTCCACGCGGGCGCTCGCCGGAGTCGGAGCCGTGCAGTGGCTCGTCTTCGTCGTCATCCTCGTGCTGGGTGGCGCGGGCACGGTGGTGCAGACAATCGCCGCTCAGGCGGAGGGTTCGCGGCGTGCGGCGCGTGCCTCACAGTCCACGTGGACGGCGCTGTGGATCATTCTCGCGACAGCTCCCATCTACGTCGCGCTCGCGTACAGCAGCCGGCTGATCCTCGCGCCTTTCGGCTTCGACCCGCAGATCGAAGACCTGGCCGCGAAGTTCTGGCTCCCACGCGTCGCCGGGGGCAGCCTCGGGGCTGCAGTGTGGGGCATGCTCGGCTTCTTCAATGGCATCGGCCGTCCGCGTTTCACGCTGCTCGTGACGAGTGTCATGGCCGTAACGAACATCGTGCTCAATCAGCTCTTCATCTTCGGCCTGCATGGCGGAGTTGCCGGGTCCGGCTGGGCGACGAACGCAGCTCAAGCCATGGGCTTGCTGGTGACTCTCCTCATCTTCCTGGGTCCGGAGTTTCGTCGCCGGTACAAGTCGCACCTGACATGGAAGCCACGCTGGGGCGCCCTCCGCGAGCAGGCGTATCTCGGCCTGCCCACGGGAGTCATGCCGGCTGCCGATCTGCTCGGGATCTCTCTGTTCCAGATGATGCAGGTGCGGTTGGGCACCGTCGGAGGGGCCGCGACTCAGATGGTCATGGTGCTGACGTCCGTGGCGTACATGCCGGGATTCGGGATCGCCTCCGCCGGCACCACGCTCGTGGGCCATTCGATCGGCGCCGGTGACCGCCACTGGGCGATGCGGGTTGGCACGCGAGTGATCACGCTCACGGCCGTCTACATGGGGGGCATCGGGATCCTGCTTGCCGCGGTGGGCCCCTGGATACTCCCGCTCTTCACCGGCTCTCACGACGCGGATGCGGTGGCGACGGCTGCTCTGGGTACACGGCTGCTGTGGCTGGCGGCGCTGTATCAGGTCTTCGACGGCCTCAATCTCGGCAGTGTGCTCTGCCTGCGCGGCGCCGGGGATGTGAAGATTCCCGCGGCTCTGGTGATCCCCGTCTCGTGGCTGGTCTTCGTGCCATTAGCGCACGCGCTGACGTTTGCGCCGGGGCAGGGGTGGTTAACTTTCCTGCCCCAGTACGGCCTGGGGGCCGTGGGGGGCTGGATCGCGGTGGTGGTTTACGTGATGTTGCTGGGTCTGACTTTGTTTATCCGGTGGCGCTCGGCCGCCTGGCAGCGCATCCGCCTGTGATTCAAGCGCTCCGTCCGTGAGAGAATAGCTCGATGTTGACCCTTCGAGCCCGGAGTCTCCCGTGGTGCGCGGCCATCGCCTGCGCGGTGGCGGCCTGCTCAGGGGCCGGCTCTCTCAAATCCGATGCGCCCGAGACCGTGAGTCTCGCGGGACTGTGGCGTCTGGATCGAGCCCATAGCGACGATCCGCGCAAGGTCGTCGATCAGTTGTACTCGAAATCCCGCTACGCTCATGTCACTCCCAACCAGCCCGAAGACGATCAGCCGGATGAGGACGACACCACCGGGCCACCTGGGGGAGACGGCGGTGGCCGAGGCGGCCGGCGACGACATTCCGGAGCGGGCGAGCCCGGGCCCGTCGTGATATCGCCGAATACCGCGGCCCGCGAGGAGGCTTATCAGCGGGCGGCCCTCATGCGGGCATTGTCGACTGACGCCGCGCGCGGCGATCAGCTGGCAGTCAGGCAGGGCGCCGACTCGTTCGTGCTCGACTACGGCGCGTCCGTGCGCCGCTTCACTCCCGGTGGTCACAGCGTCGTCTCCGTCGAGGGAGGTGTCGCAGATCAACACTCCGGATGGAAGAACAAAGAGTACATCATCGAGGTCAAGCCCCAAGTGGGGCCCTCGGTGCTCGAGCGGTACTCCCTTTCCGCCGACGGTCGGCAGCTCATCGAGAATCTCCGCGTCGGCGGCGGAGGGTTGCCGGTCGTACAGCTGCGTCGCGTGTTTGATCATACCGATACGCTCGAGCCGCGCGCGACGCCGAACAACGACTGATCGCGTCACGTAGAATGGCTACCGCGCTCACGATCTAGTCGCTCCCACATGCACCCGAGCGCGCTCCAGACCATTCTGCTCATCCAGACGATCGAGGAAACGGATCGCACGGGTGAGCTCATCCCCCTCGCCGATCGGGCCGAGGCGACACGCGCCGTGGCTCGGGAAGTTGCCAGGGAACGTCCTGCCTCGACGGGACGTCCTGCCTCGACGCCTACCCTCTCACCTGCCGCGCAGCGGTTCATCCACAGGCGCGCCGATCTGCTCCTCTCCAAAGTGAGAGGTCGCGCGCCGGTCGTCGATCAGGTGCTGGCGCTTGCGGCAGGACTGACGTGGATCGGGCGCGTCGTGTGGGTGCTGGCTGTGATCGTCGGAGTTTCCCTGTCGGCGCTGGATGGCAGCCGGCGAATCAACATACTGGCCTTCCCGCTCATCGGGCTGATCGCATGGAACCTGCTGGTGTATGCAGCGCTATGGGTAGCGGTGCTGCGCCGCTCCCGGTCCGACGCCGCTCCACGGTCGTGGTCGGCGTCGTGGCAGGAGCGATGGATCGGCAGACGCATCGCCAAGCTGTTGCGTGACTCGGATCGCTTCAACGCTCCGCTGGCGGCTGCCTTGCGCCGGTTTGGGCGCGAATGGTCGGGCATGGCTCGGCCGTTCCTCCTGCTGCGGGCCAAACAGCTCTTCCACCTGAGCGCAGCTCTGCTGGCAGCGGGACTGATCGCGGGGATGTATGTTCGTGGACTCGTGCTTCGCTACGAGGCGGGCTGGGAGAGCACCTTTCTCGGTCCGCCCACCGCCCACGCGCTTCTCGTTGCGTTATATGGCCCGGCCTCGCTCCTGACCGGGATCGCCATTCCCTCCATCGAAGGGATCGCGGCTCTGCGCTGGGCCGGAACCGCGGGGGGCGACGAGGCAGCTGCGTGGATTCATCTGATCGCGGTGACGGCCGCTCTCTATATCATCGTGCCGCGACTGCTCGCGGCTCTGGTGGCGACACTGCAATTCTGGCGGCTGTCACGGCGGGGACCGCTGCCCCCGTCGGTGGTCGGATACATCCGAGCCGTGCTCTCAGGGGCCGGTGGCGGCGCGGAGGCGGATGTGGCCAACATCACGCCCTACGCATATGTCCCGGCACCGGAGTCGATCCGAGGCGCGCAACTGATGTTGGCCGCGGCACTGGGCGGCAATGTGACGGTCAACGTGAGCGGCACGATTCGCTATGGCGAGGAAGAGGCGATCGAGGGCCGCCTGGCCTGCGACCAACGCGTTGCGAGCTGGCAGGTCCTGCTGATGTCGCTCGCGGCAACTCCCGAGGTCGAGAACCACGGAGCCTTGATTGCCGCGACACGCGACTGGCTGACTCAGCATGCCGGCGCCGTTTCCTTGCTGGTCGTGATCGATGAGGCGCCCTACGCCGCACGGATGCACGGTGACGCTGGAATGGAGGCGAGAGTCGTCGAACGCCGGGATTTGTGGCTACGCTTCGTGTCGGGGTACGGACTGCGCCCCTGCGTCGTCAATCTGGCGCAGCTCGAGACGGAGGCCGGCGAGACGACGGCTCGCGATGCAGCCAGGGATGCAGCACGAGATGCAGCCAGAGCGGCGCTGTGGAGCGCTGACGTCCCCGCCGCCCCATGACAAAGAGTCGCGGTCCCGCCGCCGCCGAGACATGCGGTCCCGCTGCCGCCGAGACACGCGTGCCCACGGCCAAGATTCAAATGAGCCTGCTGTCGCACACCAACGCCGGCAAGACGACGTTGGCTCGCACGCTTCTGCGGGAAGACATCGGTGAAGTAGGCGATCGCGCGCATGTGACGGAGGTCGCCGAGAGTCACACGCTCATCGAGTCGAGCGCTGGTGACGTGCTCGTGCTGTGGGATACCCCGGGCTTCGGTGACAGCACACGGGTTCTGAAGCGTTTGCATCAGAGCGACCAGCCGGTGGGTTGGTTTTTGTCCAAAGTCTGGGACCGTCTCACAGACAGACCGTTCTGGTGCAGTCAGCAGGCTCTGCGCAGCGCCCGGGACACGAGCGACGTGCTCCTGTACGTCATGAATGCAGGCGAGCCCCCGGAGGCGGTCGGTTACGTCGACGCGGAGATGAAGATTCTCGGCTGGATCGGCAAGCCCGTCGTGCTGCTGTTGAATCAGCTCGGGCCGCCGCGCGAGGCCGGGCTCACCCAGGCCGAGGTCGAGCGGTGGCAAGCCCATGTCGCGCGGTACCCGTGGGTCGAGATGGTCCTGCCCTTCGATGCCTTCGCCCGCTGTTGGATTCAGGAGGGCACTCTCCTCGCTCACGTCCATCGCTTGCTGGCGGCACCCCAGCAGCCCGCTTTCGAGCGCTTGCGGGCCGCCTGGCGCCTGCGGAATCTGGAAGTCTTTCACGCCGCCATGCAGGTCCTCGCGACCCAGCTCGGCTGCGCCGCGGTGGACTCCCAGTCGATCCCGGAGCGCGGGCGGGGCACGGCCCGCGCGTGGCTCGGTGCGATCACGACCGGCTCGGATGCCAGCGACGCGGAGCTGCAACAGGCGCAGCGGGAGCTGGCCGGGCGGCTCGACCAACAGGTCCGGCACGCCACCGCGCAGCTGGTGCGGTTGCATGGCTTGTCGGGTACCGCGACCGAGGAAGTGCTGCAGCGATTGGGAAGCGAGTTTGCGGTGCGGCGGCCGGCCGACGCGGACAAGGCCGGCGTGTTCGGTGGGCTGATCTCCGGGGCGCTGGGGGGGCTTGCTGCGGACCTGGCGGCGGGTGGGCTGACTATCGGCGCGGGTGCGTTGATTGGCGGTGTGCTAGGGGCATTCGGCGCGCGCAGTCTCGCGAAGGCCTATAACCTGGCGCGAGGATCTGAGACCGGCACCGTCCGCTGGTCCCCGGATTTTCTGGTCGGCCGCGTACGCGCGGCGCTCATGAGGTATCTGTCCGTAGCGCACTTCGGCCGCGGGCGGGGAGAGTACATTCCGGGGGCGATACCCGCGCACTGGCAGGAGGCCGTGACTCGCGCGCTCCAGGCGAGGCATTCCGAGCTCGCTTGCGTCTGGAGCCTGACTCACGCCGACCTCGCCAGTACCGCGCTGCTGCCGATCATTACGGGTAGCGCGCAGGAGGTGCTGTCCGCGCTGTATCCCGAATCGGCGCATGTTTTCCACTGAGGGCTCACCATGACTCATTGCCTCTCTTACGGCCGCGCCGTGGTCATCTCGTCGATGGCCGCGGCCCTGTTATCGCTGGCCGCCTGTACGCATCACGCGGCCGGGAGCGGCGGCGCCGCGACTCCTGGCAGCGGGAACAGCGGCGCCGCGGCTTCTGGCGGCTGGAACAGCTTCACGGGCCGATTCATCGAGGACTACTTCAAGGCGCATCCTTTCTTCGCGGCGCAGTCCGGCCGTCACGAGTTTGATGGCCAGATGGGCGACTGGAGCGCCGCCGGCCTTCAGGCTGAGATCGCGCGACTGCGCGTGCAGCGCGCCGCCGCCGCTTCGTTCGCCGACGCCGGGCTGACATCCGGCCAGAGGTTCGAGCGGGACTATCTGTTGAGTGTGATCGACGGCGAGTTGTTCTGGATGGAGCAGGCACGATTCCCGTTCACGAATCCGGCCTGGTACATCGACCGGATGGACCCCGAGCTGTACGTGAGCCGCCCCTATGCGCCGCTTGCCAAGCGGCTCGCCGGGTACATCGGCTACGCGCGCGCGATCCCCCGGATCGCCGCCGACATCCGCGCCAATCTGCGTACGCCGCTGGCCAAGCCGCTACTCGAGCGGGGCATCGACGGATTCAGCGGCTTTGCGACTTTCTTTCGCGACGACGTGCCCAAGGTGTTCGCGGCGGTGCAGGATCCGGCAGTTCAGAAGGAGCTGGCGGACGTGAATGCGGCCGCAGCGCGAGCCATGGACGAGCTGACCGCGTGGCTCGTGTCCCAGCGGGCGGGCGCCACGGACTCATTCGAGCTGGGCGCCCCGCGGTTCAGCCTGATGTTGCAACAAACCGAAGCGGTGAACGTCTCGCTCGCCGATCTGAAGGCGGTCGGTGAGGCTGACATGGAGCGAAACGAGCGGGCTCTCGCGGCAGCGTGCGCTCAGCTCCTTCCGAAGGGGACGATTCAGGCCTGCGCCGACAAAGAGAATGCTGACAAGCCCCAGGGTGGTGTCGTTGATGCGGCGCGTGCCCAGCTCACGCAGCTGAAGGCGTTCGTGACCGCGAAGCAGGTCGTGACGATTCCCGGTTCGGAGGAGGCCCTGGTCGCCGAGGCGCCGCCCTACATGCGCGGGAATTTTGCCTATATCAATATTCCCGGGCCGTACGACAACGCGGTGCCCTCGACCTACAACATCTCACCGCCGGATCCGAGGTGGAGCCCCGCGGAGCGCGCGGCCTACATTCCGGGGAAGGCGTCTCTGCTCTTCACGAGCGTACACGAGGTCTGGCCGGGTCATTTCCTGCAATTCCTGCACGCCAACCGCAATCCCTCCAAGATCGCGGCTCTGTGGGTCGGGAACGGTTACGCGGAAGGGTGGGCCCACTACTGCGAAGAGATGATGTGGGAGGAGGGTCTCGGCGCGGGCGATCCCGAGGTGCACGTCGGCCAGATCCTCGAGGCGCTGCTGCGGGATGCCCGCTTCCTGTCAGCCATTGGCCTGCACACCGAGGGGATGACCCTGGCTCAGTCCGAAACGATGTTCCGCGAGCGTGCTCACGCGGACCCTGGTAACGCCCGGCAGCAAGCGGCCCGGGGCACCTATGATCCCTCGTACCTGATCTACACGATGGACAAGCTGATGATTCGCAAGCTGCGCTCGGACTGGGTCGCCGCCCACCTGGCCCCGGGAGCCGATCCGAAGAGCGAGTGGCCGGCCTTCCACGACCAGTTTCTGTCTTATGGCGGCCCGCCCGTCCCCCTCGTTCGCAAAGCGATGGTTGGCGATACGGGCACGTTGTTCTAGCCCCGAAGCGGAGCGCTCGCGATCAATCTGCCAGGGCCTTCAGGTCGCGCAGGAGGGCAGCGCGGCCGCGGTCGAGTTGATCCAGCCGGCTGGCGGCTTCGCGCAGCGCGACGATGTTCTTGACCGGGGCATCGTGAAGGCGGCGATACGTCGTGCGAGCTGCGATCCACTGCCGGGTGGTCGTGGCGTAGCGGGCCGCCAGCTCACGCCGCATCGTAATGATGGCCAACGTGCTCGAGTGCATGGTATGTCCGATCCCTGCCGTGCCTAACGGCGTCGTCGCGACAATGATGACGGCGAGTCATGACAGCGCTGCGACAGGCTACGGATTGCGCGAGGGCTGTCGCCACGGCTGTCGGAGTCAGGATGTATCACACATGGGCTTTTCGAGAGTGAACCTTCGTCACACTCGCGGGCGCAGCCAGTGTCAATTGCACGACGGGAGCCTGACTCACGCGCGGCCTCCAGGCCCACAGCTCGCCCGCGTCGGGATCCCCGCGAGGAGTGTTCTCCGGTAGTGGCGTCCCCGTCGCCCGCGAGAAATCCTCGAGCTTCCTTCTGGCGTCTTTCCCAGTGATCAACAGCAAGTCGACCTGCGCGAGTGTCTTGGCGGGGAGGGTGCTCGGCGGGGTCATGATTTGCAGCACGGTCTGCGGGGTGGAGGATCCATAGCTGGGAAGAGTGGGCAGCCGCTGGGCCTCGTTCAGGACGAGCCAGTGAGGCAGGCCGATCTGCTCGCTCGCGCGCTGCAGTCGCAGCCATAGGGATTCGAAGAAGCCGTAACGCTCGCTCTCAGCCACAGCCGAGGTATTCAGGACAGCGTTGTCGCTTGGATTTGCGAGCAGCTTCAGGGCGTCATCGAGGGCGGGTGGTCGCTGCGCCGAGCCGAGCACAACCGTTCCCTGGGGAGCCTCCTGCGTGCCGGACGGATCCACGACGCAGAACGTGTAGCCACGGTCGCGCACTCGCGCAAGCAACGCATTCTGGAGCGGCCCGGAGGTCGGGGCATCCGCTGCGATCAGAATGGTCTCGCCGTACGGGGGTACCCGTATCTCGTCCCCGTTCGCATCCCAGCCCACCGTGATGCGATGTCGGGTCAGGAGCGGAACACGCGAGGCGAGGTCGTTCAGGACGATCTCGTCCGCGAGCTCCGCGACCCCCGCCCCGTGATCCGCGGTGGTGACCCAGTCCGCCGCGTCCTTCAGTGTTGGCAGAGCGTTGGATACGGCTACTCCGCACTCACACATGCCCAGCAGCGCGTGGTCGTTCTCGGCATCACCCACGCCAACGGCATTGCGCGCGGATAACCCCATTCTGGCCAGGGCGGCCCTGAGACCACTCGCCTTGTTGACTCCAGCCGGCAGGACCATCACGGCGCCTTTGTTGAAGATGACCTGCAGCTCCAGGCCGAAATCCCGTATCGCCCTGAGAACGGTCGTCTCGTGCGGCTCCCACGTCGCGACGATGATTCGTCCCACCGACATCGGTTGGACGCCTCGATTGCGCAGTGCGGCGAGAAACCGCTCGGGAGGGCGCTCGGCGAGGAGCGTCTCGGCTCCGGTGCCGGGGTCGTAGAGCAGCGCGCCGTTCTCGGCGACGACGTATTGAAAGAGATCCAGGCGCTCGCAGACGCGCTTCAGGTCGTCCAGCTCGCGGCCGGTAACCATGACCAGGCGGCGGCCTGAGGCCAGAAAGTGTTCGAGGGAACGAACGGTTTCGGGGAGGAGACGGCCATCGGTGGCGAGAGTGCCGTCGTAGTCACAACAGAGGGCCAGATACCGCATCGGGGGGCGCAGCTCCCGCCGCCTCAGCGGCTCTTGGGGTGGGGTCGCCCCGGCTGCGAGCAAGTTGCATTCCGACCCTGCGACGACTCGTAGACGTGCGGCGACTCGTAGAGCCGCGACGACGCGTAGAGCCGCGGCGCGGTCGGAGGCGGCAAACGTCGCGCCGGCCGATCAGTCTTTTCGGACCGGCACCTTTGCCCGCTTGGCCTTCAACTGTTCACGCCAGCCCGTGAGGCTCCAGCCCCCGATCATACCCAGCAGCAGAGCGAGGAGGGCCAGGCTGCTGTCATCGAGCTCCATCGTGCCGAGGAGCCGCGTGAACGTGTCGATGTGCGAGAAGACATTCATTTATAGGAACCCCGTCTGGCGTGACAGGAACATAGCAGCCCGAACGGCATCACGGGAGTCGTCCAAAAGCGACGAATCGCTTTTTTCGATGATTTCGCGACGTAGTTCGCGGGGACAGCGCTACGCCACCGCTTCCGTTCGAGCCCGCGTGGCTCCTCGACGGGCCCGAGAGCGGCCCTCGTTCTAGACACAGCGACCCGCGGGTCTACCTGAGCGAAACGACCAGCTTCGCGGAGTGGCTGCGCCAGTTGATGGGTATCACGAACGACCGCGAGCCCGGCACCACCGGAATGTCCGGACGCTCCCCGGTGAGCACATTGGGTACAGAGATGACGAAGTCACGTCCGAAGTCCCGACGCGCATTCCCCGAGATCGTGTTCGCCACCTCTCCCACGAGGTCGCGCATCGTCTCGTGGCTGAAGTCGCTCTCCTGCATCTTCATCAGGAGAACCGTGAGCATCGCGCGTGGGGCCGTGAAGTACACCACGCCCTCGCGCTTGCCCGAGATACTGATGATGCCCGTGTAGTCGTGAACCGCGGGGGTGCCTTCAGCCAGGTAGGGCGAGCCGATCGAGGCAGGTTGCTGAGCGGCCACCTCGAAGTAATTCGTCGTTCCCTCGACGAAGGTCTTCAGCTCCTGCTCCTGCAACATCGTAACGCTACTCTTTAAAGGTCTTATTTAAAGGTCTTATCGGATGAGGTCCGCAATGGCCTCATTCAGCTGTCTGTCCGTGAACGGCTTGTTCAGGAAGCCGTTCGCCCCTTTCTCCATCGCCTCGACCGCGGTCGCCTTGTCCGCCAGCGCCGAGATCACCAGTATCCGCACGGCGGGCTTCAATGCAACGAGCTGGGAGATGCACTCGATACCGTCCATCTGCGGCATCGTCAGGTCCATCGTGACGACATCGGGGTCGGTCTTCCTGAAGATCTCCAGAGCCTCCAAACCGTTACCCGCCGTTCCAACGAGCTCGAGCTCGTCGAACTGCTGCGAGCGCTCGATGCGTCGCCGCATGATATTCGAATCGTCGACGATCAGCAGCTTGAACGAGCGACGGATCTGCACTGCGGCAGAGGATAAGTCCTTTTTGTTCATTGGGGATGCTTTCATGCAACGGCTGTGTTGGCCGCGCTAACGGGCGGCAGGACGATCTTGAAACGCGTGAACTTGCCCGGGTTGGTGCTGACGCCGATCTTGCCACCCAGGTTGTAGACACTGCGCGCCACCACATCCATCCCCACGCCGCGGCCGGCGTCCATTGACACGCCTTCCTGCGTCGAGAAGCCAGGCCGAAAAATCAGCGCCATGGCAGAACGGGTGTCGAGCGCGGCGGCCTCTTCGGCCGTCAGCAGCTCCTTCCGCACCGCAGCAGCCTTGAGCTGCTCAGGGGAGATGCCCGCACCGTCGTCCTCGAACACCAGCTCATAGCCCTCGCCGGCCTTGCGGAACTCCACCCGGATGGTGCCCACGATGTCCTTCGTCTGGGCCTTTCGAATGTCCATCGGCTCGATTCCGTGCACCGCCGCGTTACGCAGCATCTGAATCACGCAGTCCTTCACCGTGGAGGTATACGAGCTCGGGACCTCCGTCAGGCCGGTGAGGTGCAGCTTGAAGCGCTTCTGGTGATCCTGGGCCAGGCGCTCCGCCATGGCGTGTAACGTCGGCGAGAAATCGTCCGCACCTTTCGGGGCCGCCACAGGTGCGGGGATCGAAGCGGTGGAAGACGTATCTTGTGCCGCTGGAGCGGGAGCGACGTCCTTCAGTGTGGTCAGGCGGCTGGCCATCTCCCGCACACCGCGCAGGTGCGCGAGGAGGTCGTCCAGCTTCAGAACCATCGGCAGGAAGTCGTTGCCCGACAGCTCTGCCTTTTTCTTCAACTCGCTCACCATGTCCTCGAGCGAATGGACGCGGTGCGCGATGCTCATCAGGTTCAGGGCCGAAGCTTCACCCTTGATCGAGTGCAGCTCGCGGAAGAGGCCGTTCAGCTTCTTGCGGAAGTCCGCATCCGTCCGGGCCGGCTCCTTCATGATGGCATTGATGAGCTGCAGACCCGCCTCGGTGCCGTCGAGGAACGTGCCCAGCTGGAGCGGATCGACGTGCATCATGCCGAGCATCATGTCGAGCTGGGCATTCGCGTTCTCCTGCGACTCCTGCAGCTCCTTGGCGAGGAGCACGCTGGAGGTGATATCGCCCACCGAGCACAGCACGTGTTTGACGCCTTTCGGCCCCATGACGCGGTGGAAGTCGAACTGCAGATAACGCGTGTCCTTGCCGCCGTGACCGTTGTCCATCGAGGTCTCGAGCTGGCCGAGCGGATTGATGCTCTTCATCAGGTTCTCGTGGGCGCGGTCACCCCACAGGAGCTTGATGTACTTCATCGCCGTGGCGAGGGTCGCGGGCGGCACCAGGTCCTTCAGCAACTCTTCGAAGGACAGACCGGCGAAATCATTGCGGCCGAACATCCGTGTGAGCGCCTCCGACCATACCGAGCCGATCCGGTAGTCCGCGTCGAGCAGCAAGAAGCCTTCGCGCACCGTCTTCAGAATGTCGCGCGTCTGCTCCTGTGCTTCCTGTGCCGCGCGCTCATGGCGGCCTCCCGTGATCTGGAGATAACCGGCGGCCACCGCGAGGATCACGGCCGCGAGAACGCCCGCCCAGAGAAGCTCGCGCAGTCGATTCGCGGCATCCGAGGCCGCTCGCTGCAACTGTCCGGCCACCGCAGAGAGTTGTGCCTGCAGGCGCTTCGAGTTCTCCGTGGCGAAGAGCTGTGCCCGTTTGACGTCCGCATAGTGTGTACGGCCCTCCCTGGAGAAGGAGGTGCCTTCGTCGGTATCGACATAGGGCTGCCCGGAGAAGCCCACGACCGGATTGATGACGGGGCCGTACTGGTGCCACAGGAGCAGTGCCTGATCGAGGTCGGGTGATTGAGCATTGCTCGTGTTGCCGAGCAACACGAGCTCCTGGTCGAAGTGCTGGGTCGTCGCTTTGACGTCCGCGAGGGCCTGCCCGGAATAGGCTCGAGCCTCCAGCCGGTCACGCAAGGCATTCAGCTGCTGCGCCAGGGCGCTCGGATAGGTCTGCAGCGTGCTCGCCCGTTGGAGAGCACTGATGTTGCTTCGCACTTGCGTAGCGAGGCGGAAGCCGAAGATGAGCACGGCGCCCATGATCAACGTCAGGACCGCACCTACACCGGCGGTCAGATACTGGCGCTTGCGCCCCGATCCTGCGAGATTCATTTGTCGATGTCTCCCTGTGCCGCGAACCGCAGTTACTTCGGCAGCTCGAAACGGATGGCAGTGCGGACAGGCACTTCTACGGGCGCCCCGTCCACGACCGCCGGCTGATAACGCCAGCGCTTGATGGCGATAGTGGCTGCACGGTCGAACACGCCGGGTGGATTGGAGTCCAGGACTCGCACATCGCGTGTATCACCGCTCTGCGTCACCACAAATTCAACCGTGACCACACCCGATAGTGACTGAGCCAGCGCCTTGCTCGGATACTCCGGCGCGACGTAGCGAGTGCGCTTCAGCGACGCGGCCAGCGCCGCCATATTCGACGAGCCGGCGGCCGGTCGTGCAGCGCTGGACGGCGCGCTCTTTGCACTTGCCGGGGTCTGTTGGACTGCGAGGATATCCTTCGGATCTGCGCCCCACCGCTTCGCCGTGGCAAGGTCCGCGTCTACCTGGGCGGCGTGGCCATCGCGTGCCTCTGCACGCGCGCGCTCGAGAAGTTTGGCGGCCAGGTCGCGGCCGACAGCGGTGAGCCCGGGGTTGTTGGGATCAGTGGCTTGGAGCTGCGCCGCGTAGGAGGCGGCGCTGTCGTTCGCGGGGTCTGTCAGGCGACCGTCGCGCAGCCGCTCGCGGGCGAGCTGCAACAAGCGGTCGGACTCAGCCGCGGCGGCCTTCTGGCGCGCCGTGCTCAAGTCGCGCTGGAACGCCGCCAGGTCCGCGGCATTGACTCCGCCCGCTCGCGCCTCGGCGATCCAGCGATCGACCTCGGTCGAGCGGTTGGCGAGACCCGCCTCGCGCGCCTTGCGCAGATAGGCCGAGTTCAGGTCGCGAGTGAGACGTTGAGTGGTGCTGGACGTCGGAGCCGCGTCCCGCAGTTGTTGCAGATAAGCGCTCGCGCTGTCATCGGCGGGCTCCACGAGCCGGCCGTCCCGGATACGATCCGTGACGAGGCCCGCGAGACGCTGCACTTTTGCATCCTCCTGACGCCGTCCGATATCGTTGCGCCACTTGGCGATCTGGTCCGCGGGAACATATCCGGACTGTTGCGCCTGGCGTACAAGGGCCGCGGCGCGATCCACATTACCGTCTGCCAGCGCCTTGGAAACCTGCACGCTTGCGAGCTTCACTTCCATGCCCGCGATGCGCCCGTCTTTCGGGGCCGCGGACTTGAGGTTCGCCAGGGCGAGTGCAGCCTCATCATAATGGACGGCTGTCATCGCATCGTCGAATCGATTCGCGAGCACGGAGGCAATGCGCTGCAAGCCATCCTGCGCCTCGCCGCTGGAAGGATCTACCGCAGCCGCCGATCTGTAGTAGAGGAGGGCGTTATCGCCGACCGGCTCGGTGAAGCGCCGCTCGCGCATGGCGAGACGCGCCTTCTCCAACAGATCATCGAGCTTACCCGTGACCAGCGACGTCTCGATAGTCGGCGCGGGTGCCAGCGTCGCATCGTCCGCGGGGGCCGCGGCGGCGCTCTTGTCTGTTTTGGCAGCTACGGCAGTGGTGCGTGCGGGCTGCCCACCATGCATGAAGAAGTACAGTCCTGCCGCGACGAGGGCGGCGAGCCCCGCTGCACCGGCACCGTAGACAACGGTCTTGTTCCGCCCACCCTCCGACTCCTTACCGGACGCGGCTGGGTGACTCTGGAACGATTCGACCGTCACGCTCGCAGTGCGCTCGACACCGCTGCCGGCCCGCTTGGCGAGCGCTTCCGACACGGCCGTCTCGAGTGCTGTATCGACCTTTCGCTTGTCGATCGGCAGAGGCAGTATCGCCGCGACCTTGGCACCCTTCAGCGCAGCAGCCACTGACTTCTCGGCATCGCCGTGCGCGAAGACCAGCACGGCTGCGTGCGGTGCCTGCGTGTTGACCCGGTCCACCACCGCCCGGATGTCGGGGAGGTCGCGAGCATCGATGGCCAGAATCTGGGCGCGTTTGCCGCTCGACAGGGTCTCGAGCGCACCATCCAACGTATCGACGGGCCGCACCGAGGATTTGCCGCCGAGCGCGTCTCCCAGATCGAGGAGGAGATCGTCACGTGTCGTGAAGGCCACTGTCTCGACAGCGGCTCGGGCCCCGCCGGATCCCCTGGATGCCGCTAGGGCCTCACCTGTCTCGGGAGCGCGAGACGTACTCGATGCTGGACTTGCCACGAAGCTCTCTCCATCCTGTTGGTAGCCCGGGAAAGAGATGCTGGGCGCCCGGGATCGTCGGCTCTGGGTCAGAAGCTGGGGTCAGGAACACAAGCGAAGCAATACGTGAATAATACGGCAGCATAGTGCGCTGCGGGGCTCAGGCTTTGCCCTAGTTCACAATAACGGCATGTCCGTCGTCCCTTCCCGACGTGAGGGACCCAGGGCCTACTTGAAGTTGCGACGGGGTTCTCGCTGACCGGCGCCCGGCCTCGAGCTCATCACAATCAACTTGCCTCAAGGGGATGACCGCATGCGAGCACTCAGAATCGGGGCGATCGTCATGGGGATCGCGGTGGGGCTGCTCGTCCTGGCAGTGGTCGCCATCCTCGTGTTCGTCGATCCCAATGACTACCGAGGGGATATCGAGCGCACGGTGCGCGAACGCACAGGCCGGGAGCTGGTGCTCGGAGGCAAGCTCGAATTGAAGGTGTTCCCGTGGCTCGCCATCGGGATACACGACGTGCGGCTCGGGAATCCCCCTGGGTTTGGCCCTCAGCCCTTCGTCAGCGTGGCGAGCGCCCGTCTCGGCGTGAAGCTGATCCCCCTGCTGGGCAAGCGGCTCGAGATCGGCCGCGTGGCGGTCGAGGGTCTCACGGCGAACCTCATCAGCCGCAAAGGGGCCAACAACTGGACTGTGAGCGAGTCGGGGCCTGCCGCAGCGGGGGGTGGGGGCGGCAGCCGCTCCGAGACGCCGTCGATTGCCGGGCTGGAAGTGACGAAAGCGACACTCGTCTATCGGGATGAAGCCCACGGCACGACGAACGAGCTCTCCAATCTCGAGATCCATACCGGGCCCCTGGGCGGCGGCACGCCTGTCAGCGCCCGGATCGCCTTCGACTATGGCGACGGTGCTTCGAACCCGGCGGCGCGCATTGCGGCACAGATGCGCCTCACGCTTCCCGAGCACTCCGGCCCCGTCGGCATCCAGGATCTCGAGGTGAACGGCCGCTGGTTGAAGGATGTACCCGCCGGATCGGAAGGCGTGGCCTTCTCGCTGAAATCGGCGGACATCTCCCTCGATACGGAGGCTCAATCGCTGGCGCCGACCACACTCGAGGCAGTTCTCGGCGACGTCCCGCTCACCGTGACGGCGCGCGGCGAGAAGCTGTTCAGCGACCGCGTGGTCACGGGCACGATCCTGTTCGCGAAGGCGTCGCCTCGCAAGGTGCTGCAGTCCCTGCGCATCGCCCCTCCACAAACCCGCGACCCAGGCGTACTGTCAGCCCTGGCGTTGAGGACGGACTACCGTTTGACGCAGAAGCAGGTTCAGCTCTCGGGGCTCGATCTCACCCTGGATGACACGCGAGTGAAGGGAAGCGCGGCAATCGAGGATCTCGAGAGCACCGCTCTCAGCTTCAATCTGGACATTGGCAATCTCAACGTCGATCGCTATCTGGCGCCCGTGCCGAAGGGCGGCTCAACATCCAGGCAGGCTCCTGCCACGCCAGCCGGCGCGAAACCACCGACTCCACTGCCGATCGACGCGCTGCGGAAGTTGAACGCGCACGGCACCCTTCGCGTCGCGAGCATCACGCTCGACGGGCTGTCGTTTACAGCCGTGTCCCTACCGCTGGCTGCGAAGGGGGGGCTCGTCCACCTGGGACCGACACAGGCACATCTCTACGGCGGTGGTTACAACGGTGACATCACGCTCGACGCGCGACCTGATCAGGCGCATCTTTCGCTGAACGAGCACCTGCACGGAGTGGATATCGCTGCGGTGATGAAAGGGCTTGCCGACTCTACGCGTGTGTCCGGCCACGCAGACGCGAATGTCGTCGTCGTCGGCACCGGCAACACCGACACGGCACTGTTGCGGTCGCTGGGCGGCAAGATCGACTTCAACGTGAAGCAGGGTGCGCTCAACGGCGTTGATGTCTGGTACGAAATTCGCGCAGCGAACGCGCTGTTGAAGCACGAGTCACTGCCGCCTCGTCCGCAACCGGCACGCACCGTTTTCAATACGCTGTCGGGAAGTGGCGCCCTGGATAAGGGCGTCATGCACAACGACGATCTGAAGATCGAAACAGATTACCTCAAGTCGCACGGGAAGGGTACGCTCGACTTCGTCTCGCAGGCGATCAACTATGAGCTCGTGGCCGAGGTGTACGAGCTGCCGCCGACAGGCGCCGGTGCGGAGAAGGCGAATCTGAAAGCCGCGGAGATTCCGCTGCTTATCACGGGTACGCTCGCTTCTCTCAAGGTACGGCCCGACCTGGAAGGCCTTGCGAAGGCGAGGATTCGTGAAGAGGTGCAGAAGAAGGCAGGTGATCTGCGAAAGACGCTCGGTGACAAGCTGAAAGGGTTGTTCAGCCACTGAAGGCGGCCTGGCTCGAATGGAAAGCCGAATGGGACAGCGGGCAGGGGCCGTCGTCGGATCAGCGACTTAAGAGTGCACTGACGGCACGGATGAACCAAATTGATACAGGCATGCATTTTGCTGTGTACGCGTCACCAGGCTGGTAACTGGGCAGTTGCAGGCACTTCCATGGGTTTTTTGCGCGGTCGCGCCCGCGGGGCGCGGCTTTTGCTTATGCACGAGTGAAACCATTAAATGTTGTGACCGTCTTAACGTAACAGTCGGGCTGAGAATTGAGGGCCATCACACCCCGTGATATGCGTCGGATCTAAGTTAAGAACCACGCTGGCATGGTCAGCCCGGACCGAGACGTTTGAACTCACGGGAGGGAAGGACGATGCGACGACCGCTCTCTACTGAATCGGGCTCGACGACGAGCCACTCCGCGTTCATCGACTCGCTGAGCTCGTTCAGCCGTCTACACCGCGCTCAGAAGTGGGAAGGAACGTTTGGCGAGTTCCTGGCCAACATTCTGCCGGCAAACCCCGCCGCGATGGCGCGCTCGAGCCATGAGTACATCTGGGACATGCTGCGTTGGCATGGCCGCGCGGCGGACGGCGACGTGTCCGAAGGCGCCAAGGCCCGTGAGCTCTTCAAGCGCGAACTGTTCGGAATCGACGAGCCGCTCTCACGTGTCGTGGACTACTTCAAGGCCGCGGCCGCCGGCTCCGATGTGGGCAGACGCCTGCTGCTGCTGCTAGGTCCGCCTTCCGGTGGCAAGTCCACGCTCGCCATCCTGTTGAAGCGCGGCCTGGAGGAATACAGCCGCACGGACGAGGGCGCGCTGTACGCCATCAAAGGCTCGCCGCTGCGTGAGAATCCGTTGAATCTGGTACCCGCCAGCCTCCGACCCGAGTTCCGGGAGCGCTACGGCGTCGAGGTCACCGGTGAGATCTCGCCCTGGGCGCGCGAGTACGTGGAGAGAGAGTTCGACGGCGACTTCGTGAAGGTGCCGGTCGAGCGGATCTTCCTCCAGGAAGCTTCGCGCGTCGGCATCGGCACGTACGCCCCCCACGATCCCACCACGGCGGACATCGCCGACCTCGTGGGCTCGGTGGATCTGGCGAAGGTCGCGCAGATCGGGGACGAGGGCGACCCGCGCGCCTGGTCCTGGTCAGGCGCCGTCTATTCGGCCAGCCGCGGCGTTCTCGAGATGATCGAGATCCTGAAGGTCAAGCGCGAATTCCTGTACTTGCTCCTCACCATGACGCAGGAAAAGAACGTCAAGGTGTCGCGCTTCCCGCTCATTCATCTCGACGAGACGATCCTTGCTCACACCAACCTCGCGGAATTTCACAAGTTCCTGCAGGAGAAGGAGAACGAGGCGCTCCTCGACCGCATGGTCATCATCAAGGTGCCTTATGCGTTGTCGTATCGCGACGAGTCGCGGATCTACCAGAAGTTGGTGTCGGGGGCGCCTGCATTCCGCAACGTGCATCTCGACCCTCACGTGCTCAACCTGGCGTCCGTGTTCGCGATCCTCACCCGGCTGAGCAAGCCGGAGCGCGAGGGCCTCGACGTGGCGAAGAAGTTGCGACTGTATGCCGGTGAGGCGGTGGAGGGCGTTCCTGAGTCGGAGGCGACGCGCCTGCACGCGGAGGCGGTCGACGAAGGGCTGACAGGTGTCAGCCCGCGCTTTGTCATCAATGCGATCTCGAATGCGATCACGCGCGGCAATACCCACAGTCTGACCAGCATGGAGCTGCTGCTCGCGATCAAGGATGCGATCGAGAGCGATGCGCGCATGGACGTGAAGCAGAAGAAGGCGTGGGTGGATCACCTCGTCACGGCCCGCAAGGAGTTCTACAACCGTTGGGTCAAGGAGGATGTGCACCGCGCCATGTTTGCTTCGTTCGAGGAGGAGGCGCAGCAGCTGCTCGAGAAATACCTCGACGAAGTCGAGGCCTCGCTCGATCATCGCCAGGTCACCGATCCGATCACGAGCGAGACGCGTCCCGCGGATGAGCGGTTCCTGCGCTCGGTCGAGGAGAAGATCAAGGTCTCCGACTCCGGCAAGCTATCGTTCCGCCAGGAAGTCGTACGCAAGGCAATGGTCGCCTTCAAGGCGGGCGAGAAGTTCAAGCTGGCGAGCCATGCGCGCATGCGCGAGGCCATCGAGCAATATCTGTTCGAGGAGCGGCGCGATGTATTGCGCCTCGTGACCTCAACCGCGCGGCCCGATGACGAGGCGCGGCAGAAGATCTCGGTCGTGCAACAGCGCCTCGTCAGTGAATATGGTTATGACGAGCACAGCGCCAAGGAGGCCTTGAGCTACGTTACGACGCTCCTGGCGCAGGAGTAGCGCGACGAGGTTGCGCCAAACCTGCAAAGGGGTTACAAGAAGTCATGCCCGAGCACAGCGGTAAGTCTGGAGCGGATGCGGCGAAATGGTATGAGCTGTTTTCGCGCGGCGCTCGCGACTGGTTGAGGCATGACGAAAAGGTCCGCGAGTCGGTACGTCAGCACCTTCCGCAGATCGTCGCGGGCGGCGACGTCATCAACGATGGCGCACGCACCGTGCGCGTTCCGGTGCGGATGCTGGAGCATTACCACTTCCGCCTGCGGCGTCCCGAGGAGCAACAAGGCGCCGGCCAGGGCAAGGCGAAGCCCGGCGATGTCTTCGCAGATCCCTCCAAACAGCGCGGCCCTGGCAACAAGGGAGAGGGCGGCCAGGACGAGGGCGAAGTTCAACTCCTCCTCGAGTTCAAGGTCGACGACATCGTCGATTGGCTCTGGGAGGAGATGCAACTCCCCAACCTGAAGGCCCGCGTGGGCCCGTCCGATGAGACCGACTGGGTCCGCGAGGGTTGGGATCGGCGGGGAGCGCGCTCACGCCTGGATCGGCGCCGCTCGTTCAAGGAGTTCGTGAAACGGCAGGGCCAGCCCGGAGCGACGCGGACATTCACGGACGAAGACCTCCGTTACCGACAGCTCGCGCGTCGCAAGCAACCGGCCGTGCACGCCGTCGTCTTCTTCATGCTGGATGTCTCCGGCAGCATGTCGGACCGCGATCGCAAGCTCGCGAAAACATTCTTTTTCTGGGTCGTGCAGGGCCTGCGCCGCGAGTATCGGTCGCTCGAGACCGTATTCGTGGCCCACACGACCGAAGCCTGGGAGTTCACCGAATCCGAGTTCTTCCAGGTCAGCGGCACCGGCGGCACGGTGTCCTCGACGGGCTTCTCGAAAGTCCGTGAGATCATCGACGAGCGGTACAACCCCGCCCGTTGCAACATCTATCTCTTTTATGCATCCGACGGCGACAATTCCGTCAGCGATAGCGCGGATGCGCACAAGACCCTGGCGGCGCTGGCTGCGGACGCCTGCTTCACCGGCTATGTGGAGGTCTCCTCGGGCCTGTCGCGACAGCTTGCGACCGAGACGGGACGACTATTCGCCGAGCTGGCCGCTTCGGGCGGCGCAGCGGGTAGTTATGCGTTGAATGACTTCGAAGACGTCTGGGGCGCGGTGCGTCACTTCTTTACCGCCGAGAGTCGGGCGCTCGAGGGCGCGGGATGAGTGAAGACTGGAAAAGCTACGTACAGCGCATCGAGGATCTGGCCGCCCGCTCCGGATTGAGCTTTCACCCGGTTGACTTCGAGGCCGTCCCCGACTCCTTCATGATGGAGATCGCCGTCTACGGGCTGCCGGTGCGCATGCCCCACTGGTCGTTCGGCGTCCGGTACATCTACCAGCTGATCCAGCGGCACATGGGCAACTCGCGCCTCTTCGAGGTCGTGTTCCCCGGCAATCCCGGTCATGCCTATCTCGCTGCGAGCAATGGACTCCCGGAGAACATTCTCGTGACGGCTCACGTTCTGGGACACGCTGACTTCTCGCGCAACAACTTGCTCTTCAAGCGTTGTCAGGAGCAGGTGAGCGAGCACATCGTCGAGCACGCCGCGAGTCATGCCCGGCAGATTCAGCAGGCGATCGAGACGTATGGCATGAAAAGGGTCGAGGCGGTGCTCGACGCCGCGCTTGCCCTGGAGCAACACATCGACGTGGATCAGTCGCTGCGGAGATCTCCGTATCCCGAGTACGCGGCGGAGAACAAGCAACTCGCGGATGATGAATTCCGGAAGCGATTTGCGGCCCTCGACCCGACGGCCGCGAGCTCGGGGCCGGAGATGCGTAAGCGAGCGCCCGTACCGCCGCATCCGGAGCGCGATCTGCTGTGGTTCGTCGCCCACTATGCTCCCGAGATGGAGAGTTGGGAGCGGGATATCTTTCTCGCCGTGCGGGAGGAGTCCTTCTATTTCTATCCGGTCTTCGCGACCCAGATCATGAATGAGGGCTGGGCTTCCTATTGGCACGCGCGGCTATTGCGGGAAGCGGATTTCGTCCCTCAGCAGGCGTATCTCGATGCGATCAAGTGCCACTCGGACGTCGTGCGTCCGGTTGCCGCCGACCAGCAGGTGTCGCTCAGCATCAATCCGTACCACCTCGGCTTCTCGATGTGGGAGAAGATCGTGGAGCGGGATGGGCTGGAGGCGGCCCGCAACATCATGCAGCAGGACGACGACTTCGGCTTCGTCCGCAATTACCTGACACGCGACCTGGCCGACGAGCTGAATCTGTTCCGCTATAGCGCGCGCAGCGACGGTCAGGTGAAAGTGCTCGAGCAGAACCTCAGTGGCCTGCACGAGGCCATCCTGGGGCCCAAGTACAACTTTGGCGCGCCCTCGGTCTCAGCGGGGCACGTGCGCAGCGATGGAACGCTCGAGCTCGTCCACGACACCACCGTCGACGGGCGGGGTCTCGACCTCGAGCGAAGCAGAAAGGTGCTGGACTACGTCCAGCGCGTCTGGCGCCGGCCCATCATCCTGACGACGGTCAACCAGGCTGGCTCGACCTTGGAGCTGACCGCGCCGTAGTCAGATGGGGTATACGACGCACAGCATCCGCAATGTGGCCCTCGTCGGACACGCCGGGGCCGGCAAAACGTTGCTCCTCGAAGCGCTGCTTCTCCAGTCGGGCGCCATCCGTAGCAAAGGAAGTCTGCAGCGTGGCACGACGGTGTCGGATTTCGACACGCAGGAGAAGCGGCTGCAACACTCCCTGGACACGACAGTCTGCAGCTTCGACAGCGGCGGCACGCACTTCAATATACTCGACACGCCGGGGTATCCCGACTTCTTCGGCCGGACGCTGTCCGTACTGGAAGCGGTTGAGGCGGTCGCCATCGTCATCAGCGCGTCCGGAAGCATCGATAGTACCACGACGCGTCTGATGGACTTCGCGCGCGAGCGCGAGTTATGCCGGCTCGTGATCGTCAACAAGATCGACACCCGCGACGCGAAGCCCGCCGAGCTGTTGGAAAAAATCCGCGAGACTTTCGGCTCCGAGTGCCTGCCCCTCAACCTGCCGGCCGCGGGGGGCTCGCAAGTGGCGGACTGCTTCTTCCAGGCGCGTGGGAGCGCCGCCGCGGCGGACTTTTCCTCCGTCGAAGCGGCTCATACACACATCGTCGATCAGGTCATCGAGCTGGATGAGAAGCTGATGGCGCTCTACCTCGAGCAGGGAGAGGAGATCTCCCCGGAGCAGCTCCACGACCCTTTTGAGCAGGCGCTGCGCGAGGGGCACCTCGTGCCCGTTTGCTTCGTCTCCGCCGAGACCGGCACCGGAGTGCCCGAGCTGTTGCGTGTCTTTCAGCGGCTGCTGCCGAATCCCACGGAGGGCAATGCGCCCCCCTTTCTCAAGGGCGAGGGCGATGCTGCCGAGCGCGTGAGTGTTGCTCAGGACCCCGACAAACATGTGATTGCCCATGTGTTCAAGATGTCGGTCGATCCCTACGTCGGCAAGCTCGGCTTGCTGCGAGTCCATCAGGGTACGATCCGGCCGGGCGCGCAACTCTTTGTCGCAGATGCGCGCAAGCCGGTGAAGATCGCTCACCTCCTGCGCGTTCTCGGGAAGGACACCGCGGAAATCCCGGCCGCGATCCCTGGCGACATCTGCGCGGTCGCCAAGGTCGAAGAGCTGCATCTCGATGCGGTCTTGCACGATTCGCACGATGAGGACCAGTACCACCTGAAACCGGTGGCATTTCCTCCACCGATGCTCGGCATCGCGATCGAGCCCGAGCGGCGCGGGGACGAGCAACGGTTGGCCGATACCCTGCACAAGCTCACGACGGAGGATCCTTGTGTTCGCATCGAGCATCACGCCAGCCTGAATGAGACTGTCCTCTACGGGACGGGGGAGCTCCATCTGCGAGTGGTGCTCGAGCGCATGCACGAGCGCTACGGCGTCCACGTCAAAACGCATCCGCCCAGTATCCCGTATCGCGAAACCATTACCCGCTCAGCCGAGGGTCACTGCCGGCACAAGAAGCAAACGGGCGGCGCCGGTCAGTTCGGCGAGGTGCTGCTGCGCGTGGAAGCATTGGAGCGGGGCTCCGGTTTCGAGTTCGTGGACGCGGTAGTCGGAGGCGCGATACCCGGCCAGTTCATCCCCGCCGTGGAGAAAGGCATCCGCCAAGTCCTGACGGAAGGCGCGCTCGCGGGCTTCCCGATCCAGGACATCCGCGTCACGGTATTGGACGGCAAACACCACCCGGTGGACTCGAAAGAGGTCGCCTTCGTTTCAGCAGGTCGAAAGGCCTTCCTGGATGCCGTCCAAAAGGCCAGCCCGATCGTTCTCGAGCCCATCATGAGGATGGAGATCACTGCCCCTGACGACTCGATCGGCGACATCACGGGGGACCTCGCGACGAAGCGCGCGCGCATCAATGGCAACCATGCCCTCCCGGGAAGGCGCGCGGCCGTGACCGCGCTGGTACCATTGGCGGAGGTTTCGGAGTATCAGTCGCGGCTCAAAGCGCTCACGGGTGGTCAGGGTACCTATTCAATGGAGCTCAGCCACTACGATCCCGTTCCCGTGCGCAAGCAGCAGGAGCTGTCACAGCCCTGGCGGCAGCGGGAAGTGAGCGGATAGCCGCGCCTTCGGCAGGGTGCCCGCTCCGGCACGATATACAGAACGAATGAGCGGAGGGGCTTTGTGATGGGAATACGGTGGAGTGTCGTTGAGGGGTTGGTGGTGTTGGGTGCCTTTGTGCCCGCCGTGCAGGCGGCTGACTCATGGCCGGCCAGTACCCGCGCCTGCGCCGCCGAGACGGATGTGCTCAAGCGGCTCTCCTGCTACGACAAGGAAGCGGTCCGCTACGCCCGGCCTCCTCAGTCGGAGGACACCCAGCGTGGAAGCCCGACGGGTGGTGCGGCTACGGGCGCTACGGCTACGGGTAGTGCGTCTGCTGGTAGTGCGTCTACGGGTGGTGCGTCTACGGGTGGTGCCGCGGTTGCTTCCGGCGCTCCAAGTCCAGTTGTAGACCCGTTCGGCCTGCCCCCGCCGCCGAAGAAAGAGGATGCGCCCAGGGAGACACGTCAGATCAGTGCGCGGGTCGTCAGCATCGAGCAGCACCGCGGCAACGTCCTCTTGCATCTCGACAACGGTCAGGTCTGGCAGCAGATCCAGACCGAGGACGTCCCCGACCTCAACCTGCATGTCGGCTCCACAGTGAAGATAGAGAAGGACCCGCTGGGGTCGTACTGGCTGTCGGCCGGCACCACCGCGGCGGCCAAAGTGAAGCGCACTCAGTGACGACACGCGCTTATCGCTGAGGTCAGCAGTCCCCCCAGCGACAATCCGGATGGCTACTCGGATTCAGGAAGGTGCGTGAACGGGTTGAAGACCTTGATCCCGGGCCGCTGAAAGTCCTTCTCGTTACCGGTCACTACCGTCAAGTTGTGTCGCCGGGCAATCGCCGCGATGTAGCTGTCTTCAACCGGCATGAGGCGGCCGCCGCGTTCCAGTGAATGTTGCTGCTCGGCCCATACATGCGCAACGGATACGTTGAAGCCGAGAATCCTGCCGTGCATCGCCTCTATCAATCGAGTCAACCACCCCTGCAGCGCTTCACGCTGCTTGCCTCGCTTGCTGCGGACCCAAAACGCGAGCTGGGCGACAACGATGGAGCTCGTATAGCAGTTGTCCTTTTCCCTCTCGAGCCACGCAATCACGCCGGCGTGCGCCTTCTTCTTGGCAGGCTGGCTGAGAACGTCGGCATCGAGAAGCCAGGTCACAACTTGCGAAGCCGTGGCAATTCCCGGCTGCGAGGCGGCAGCTCCTCCATGCGCACCGGGCAGGATTTCAGGACCGCCAGCCAATCCGCGCGTTTAGCTATACGGCGAAACACGAGGGTGTCCTCTTCCGGGTCGAATTCCGCAAGGAAGTGGTCGCCCGGCCGTGCCGGCGCGAGACTCGCAGGAACGGTGAGACGTCGTTTTGCGTCGAGGGTGAGTATCATGACAGTGGGATTATCCCACACCCGCACACGTGCCGGCAATGTCGAATGCTTGCGCGAAAGCGGCAATTTGCAAGTCCGCGTTACATAACAGCCTCGGCCGACGCGTCTATCCACAGTCTTAGCCTCCGGTACGGATTGTTGTGTACTATGGGCGCGCCAGGGATTGCCCTGATAAGACGACATGCCTCGATGGCGAAGGTCGCATGATCCACTTTCTAGTCACCGCGGACCACGACTACACCCTGCGGGACTTTTTCGAGCACTGGGGCAGCAGGCTGCGCGAACAGATTCGTGTCGTTCACTACGAATCGCGTCCCTGGCGGCGAGCGGCGCCGCCAGGGACCTGGGTGTTTACCGACATGGAGCGGCTCACTCCGGTCGAGCTGTCCGCGGCGCGCGAGTTATTTCAGCGGCTGCAGACGGACCGGTCGCGTTGGCGTCCCATCAACGATCCCGCCAGGGTGCTACGTCGACACGATCTGCTCAGGGAGCTCGCTGCTCGCGACATCAACAAGTTCCACGCTTACTCGGCGAGCGAGTTGCCCGGCACCGTACGCTTCCCGGTGTTCGTGCGCAGTGGCAGTAACCACAACGGCTCGTTGTCGGCTTTGTTGTCCGATCGCAAGTCCCTGGAGCGCACCCTCGCAGGGCTACGCGCCGCCGGGACCCACGAGGATCTGTTGGTCGTCGAGTATTGTCCGTACGACAGGGAGGACGGTCTGTTCGTGAAGCGCTCCGTCATGCGCATTGCATCCGAGCTGATACCCCGCCACATGCTCTTCAGCCGCAAGTGGGAAGTGAAGAAGCCGGATCACGTCGATGCGGCCTGTGTGGCCGAGGAGGAAGACTACGTGAAGCATATGCCGCACGAAAAAGAGCTCCGCGAAGTCTTCGACATCGCCGGGATAGAGTACGGGCGCATCGATTACACCGTCGTCCAAGGCCACATCCAGATCTTCGAGATCAACACGAACCCGATGCTGGTACCGCCCGTCCAGCACCTGGCGCCCGCTCGCTGGCCGAGTCAGGCGCGCTCGGCAAGCCTGATGTTGCAGGCGATGGAGGGCCTCAACAGGGGCCTGCCCGAGCCTACGACCGGGGAAATTGCCGGGCTGACGCGCGCCTCGCGTCACCAGGAGCTCGCTCGGCGAATGCGTCACCGTTTGTGCAAAGCGCGGCCCTGACACCATGACCCAGAACTATTCGGACATTTTTCGGCTGCGCGGTGAAGCTCACGCGGATGCCTTCCTCAGGTATCCGGAGGCCTGCAGGGAAGAGGGTGCGACAATCCTGGGTCTGGCCGCGCCGAGATCCGGGGAGACCCTGTTGGACTTGCCCGCGGCGAGCGGCTACCTCAGCACGTATCTCGATCAGCCCGGCGTCCGCGTGATCACGGTTGACCCGAACCCGCTATTCCACGCGCAATGTCAGAGTCGCGGCCTGGAAAGCTATCTGGCGCCACTTCATGATTTGCCGTTCGCCGACGGCACCGTGGATGTCGCCGTCTGCCTCGCGGGCCTTCACCATGAGTCTCAGCGTGTACCTGTATTTCGGGAGATCCGCCGTGTGCTGCGTCCCAGTGGGCGACTCGCCATTGCCGAAATTGCCAAGGACTCGGCCGTTGCACGCTTCTTCGATGATTTCGTACACAACCATAACTCGCTCGGTCACGAGGGAGCATTTGTCGACCAGGGATTCATAGACGATCTGCGCGGCGCCGGCTTTCGCCTGGTCGCGGACGACACGCCGAACTACCATTGGAACTTCACCTCACGCGAGCAGATGGCGGATTTCCTGCGACTGTGCTTCGGCATCGACCGCGCGAGCCCCGCTGAGATCATCTCGGCAGTGCAGTCCTATCTGGGAATCGACTCCGCGCCCGACGGGCGTGTCGGGATGCGGTGGTCTCTGCGGACACTATTGGCGCTTCCGAAGTGAGGCGGTGTGCCTTCCCGCGACGTACCAATCGATGGCGCGCTGGCGACCTCGGATCAGCGCGCGGGTGATACTGGCCGCCAGATTTGCAATGTGGAATGGCTCGCCATGTGCTCGAAGTCATCGTCGGCGGTCAATAGTGTCAACTTGTGTCGGATGCATAGTTGCGCAATGACGGCATCTATGGTGCCGATCTGGATGCCACGGCGACGACAGACGTTGCGGAGGTTTGCCGCCTCGATGTGATCGTGTCGATCTGGGGCGAGGAGTGGCAGAGCCGTGAACCTCTCGATAATTTGTTCACGAGCCTTCGGTCCCGAGAACCCCTGCAGCAGCTCCTGCAGAACCAGGCCGGTCGTCAATAGGGGCTCTCCGTTCTCCAACGCCTGTACGAGAGCGACGACCTGCGGCGCGGTGGATGACGCGTCGCGTCGTGTGGCCAAAGACCAGACGCTCGTGTCAACAAAGAGGCTCAACCCCGCGACCGCTCTGATTTGTAGTCGAATTCCTCGTCCCACTCGAGCTTGCCCATGAGATCGAGCAGGCGCTTTTGTTTGCGCCTGGCAATGAATTCCAGGAGGGCTTTGGTGACCGCAGCCTTCTTGGTTCGTTCTCCGCTGACAGCGAGCGCCTCGTCGAGCAGATCGGGATCAATCGAGAGATTGGTAGCCATGTGTGAACCTCCACACATACGTTCACACATCCC
>DATEJM010000100.1:0-178705 GCA_035277965.1 Steroidobacteraceae bacterium
ATTGCTCACGCATGTTGATTCGAAGAAAGTAGATCGTGCAGGCGCGAATCATACTCGCAATCGTTAATTGTTTGTAAATTGATAAACTAACTGTGCGGTCTGCGGAAACATCGGAAAACGCAGAGCTAACGACGTTAGCTACATGGTTGACTAGAGACGCTACTGCGTGGGCGTGATTCGAACGGTGGATTCGGCGTGGGAGGTTGCGACGTGGGGGCGACGGGCTTTGTCGGAGACGTCGTCACGGGCATGCTTAGACGCTTCCACAAACGCCATTCCGGGCGCAACGACAGACGGGCTGGTGTCAGATGGTTCGTATCCGTCTATTGTTTGTATCGCGAACGCCTGCTCGCGGAAGAAATCGCACGGACTGGACGTCAACTCGATCTACACCGTCAAAAGGAGTTTCGAGCACCCCCGTCGTCGGCGCGCTCGGCCGTCGAAGTGAAGGCGCGCTTTCCGGCAGGGCCACCACCTGATCGCTGAAGGCGGCCGGAGGCTCGGTGAGGCGTCACAAATTGCGGCCGCCGCGGAACCTCTCAGCCCTGCACCGCTAGATTTCGGGGAGCCTTCCTTCTAATTCCGCGACCGCCATGCCATCCATGTGCCCGGCGGCTCACGAATGTTCCGTTTTGTCGTCCCGGGGACCGTTTGTTCCAATTTATCGTCCGAAAGGTGAGACGTGAATCTGGAACATCTGGCACAGGGCCGCTTACATATCAATGGGCTACACGACGACCCGTGGACCGCTTTCACGTCCCTGAACTTACACGATGACCCCGCGTCCCCGTTTCATGTCCCTGAGCTCCAGAAAAAGACAGTTAGAGTTCAGGGCGCTCGGTACGTGGACTCGTGGACTGCGGTTGCCGATAGACCAGCGCATCCATGATCATCAAGGGATGATGGAAAACCACCAAAGATAGGAAGTACCTATGTCATTGACGCGTACCTTGGTCGCGAGCTTTTCCGTCGCCTCTTTTCTGCTGGCTCTGCCATATGGCAACGCGCAGGTCACTGACGCCCCCGCGCCGACGCGGCCGGCAAATGCCCCCCCGCATTCGCGCCTCATCACCCTCGGCACCGTGGCGGGGCCGGTGGTGAACCGTTTCCGATCGGAAACAGCGAGCCTCGTCGTGGTTGGAACGCGTGTCTACCTGGTCGATTGCGGCGACGGAACGTCCCGACAACTGGCGTGGTCCGGATTTTCGCCCAAGGACGTCGACACGGTCATCTTCACTCATCTTCACTTCGACCACGTCGCAGGTCTAGGCCCGCTGATCGGCTACCGCTGGGTGTGGCAAAGCTCCGGCGACGCGCCGCTCGACATCTATGGCCCGCCCGGCACGGCCGCCTACGTGGCCGACACCTTGCAGGGGCTTTCTATTCCAGAGGGCCTTTATGCAGCCGAAAGGCCGCCCGGGCCGTCCATGCGCGACGAGGTGCGAGCGCATGACGTCGACGCGGTGGTTCCGACGGTCATCTACCAGGACGCAGACGTGAAAGTGACCGCGGTCGAGAACAGCCATTACATAACCCTCGATCCCGCGAAGCGGCCCAAGGGAGGGACTCGGTCCTACGCCCTGCGCTTCGATCTTCCTGATCGCTCCATCGTCTTCAGCGGAGACACCGGCCCCAGCGACGCCGTCACCAATCTCGCGCGTGGCGCCGACATTCTCGTCGCGGAAGTCGGCGACCCCGAAATGGCGGTTGCGTCGCTTCGAGAGCGGCTTCCGAATGCCGGCGGGGCACTCAAGTCCGGCATCGACCATATGCGTCGAGAGCACCTGGCGCCGGGCGAAGTTGGGCTGATCGCCGCAAAGGCCGGCGTCAAGATGGTCGTGCTGCACCATATCGGGATCTTCGCCGACACGCTCGGTGACACCTGGAAATATGTGAACGACGTCCGAGCCAAGTTCGCGGGGCCCGTGGTGGCCGCGAAGGACGGCGATGAGTTCTAGCGTGGCCACCCGAGAATGACACGGAGCTGAAGGGCGATCATCGCCTACGGTCAAGGGCCCTCACCTTCTTATAGAGCGTCCCGCGCGCGATCCCGAGCGTTTTCGCGGTCGCGGATACGTTACCGCCGTGCGTCGCGAGCGCTTGCCGTATTGCCGTGAGTTGCATGGCTTCCAGAGTAAGGCCATCGTCATGCGGCGGTGCGGGAATTTCCCGAGCGGCGGAACGTGCTGCACGGACATCGGCCGGAAGGTCCGCGACATCGATAGGGATGTCAGCACTGCGTAGTGCCAACAGCGCACGGATCACCTGCTCCAGCTGCCGGATGTTGCCCGGCCAACGGTATCGGGCGAGGCATTCAATCGCATCATCGGTGACCAGTCCGCCGAGTTCGGTTGATCCGCCACACCTGCGCTCTCCCTCTCCCCAACGGCGAAATAGTCCTTCGATGATCGGGCGCACGTCTGCGCGCTCGCGCAATGGCGGCACAGGAACATCATATCCTTGCAGACGATAGAAAAGGTCTTCGCGGAATGCGCCCTTCGAAACCAACTCTTGCAGATTTCGGTGTGTCGCGCACACGACCAGCAGGTCCACCGGTATCTCGCAGCCATCGCCCACGCGGGTCACGGTGCGCTCCTGCAGAGCACGCAGCAATCTGCTTTGCAACGGCAGAGGCATGTCCCCGATCTCATCGAGGAACAGCAGGCCCAGGTTCGCCTGCTCGAGCTTCCCGCAGCTTCCTCCTTTGCGCGCGCCTGTGAACGCGCCGTCTGCATATCCAAATAACTCTGACTCGATCAGAGCTTCGGGAATGGCGGCACAGTTCAACGCAACGAGCGGGCCCTGCGGCCGAACGGCCCGATGCATCGCCCTGGCGATCAGTTCCTTCCCCGTACCCGTCTCTCCGTGCAGCACGATCGGCAGGCCGGCGCGCAAGACTCGCACAGCTTTTTCATAGGCAACCGTCAGGGCCGGGTCCTCGCATATGAAGCCCTGAGCAATGGTCGCTGCAGTCTCTTTTTGGACCGGCGCCGGGCGCGGGACCGAAATGCCACGGCGGCCGATCTCGGTTCTCAGGAAAGATAAACAACCAAACTCTCCGTGCACCGGAACGCATGGGCCTGGCATCTCGTGCAGAGTTCTCTCGATCCTCTCCAGTCCCCCCTCAACCACGGACGCGAAGGGCTGATCGTGGAGGGCTTCTGCCTGCGGCAACAGCAATTGACGCGCGGTCCGGTTGGATCCCCTGATGATTCCATGTGAGTCCACCGCCAGAACCGCCTCGAACGGCGATCCTACCAGGCGCTCGTCGGAGTGAAAGTGCAGCTGCGTGCACTCGCGCAGCGCGCACACCATGTTGTTTTCGACGCGCCTGGCCGCGAACTCGACCAGGTCCCGCGCGAGGGGCAGCGCCCGGACGTCGACACCGCTGATGTCCAGGACCCCCGCGAGCTGACTGGTTGGACCGAAGATCGGCACACTGGCGCAGAAGAATTCCTCCAACTCCAGGAGGAAATGCTCGTTTCGCGTGACGACAATGGGGCGGCTCTCTTCGAGCACGCAGCCGGGTGCCGTCGTACCCAGCTCAGCTTCGAGAATCCGCCGCCCCGGGTACATCAGCACCCGCAGCTCTCTCGGGGCAGAGGTCCGGTCGCCGACAAAGTCGACGATCTGTCCCTGCACATTGATGCACAGTGTGAGCCAGCGGCCCGAGTCGAGGCTACGGTGCAGCCTGAGCATCTCGTCGCGGGCGTAACGGATCAGAAATTGATTCTCATCCACCACCCTCTTGGTCAAGGCCTTGGAAACGCAGTGGCTGAAGAGCGCCCGGTCCTGTCGACGTAGACCATGTCTCATCGAGCGCTTCCACGATTCATCCAATCGCGTCGGAAATCGATCCGCCGTGCCCGGTGCCCCGACGGCGGGCGTATCGCCACTGTGGGGTGTTATGGTAGCGGCCATGAGGCACTCTCGCCGTTGCTTCCGGAATGTCGATACTATAGCTCCGCCCTGCCCACCGGACTACGCATGGGGTTGATTCCAGAATCAGCCGGCGGGCGATCCCCGGCCCGCGACCCTTCAACCTCCGGGCGGTCCCTCGCCTCATGCCGCCTCATGCCGCCTTTTCCGCTGCGCCTGTCAAGGCGACCTTGTTGAGGGTGATGGTCTGCCAGTTGGTGTATTCCATCAGGCCATGCAGGGAATTCTCGCATCCCAAGCCGGACTCCTTGTGGCCGCCGAAAGCCTGATGCGGGGAATACTGGTGCACTTCATTGAGCCATACCGTACCGGCCTGGAGGCGGGCGCCGATTCGCTGCACGGTTGCCAGGTCGCGTCCCCACACCGTACCACCCAAGCCATACGGCGTGTCGTTCGCGCGTCGAACCACCTCTTCCTCGTCCTTCCATTTGAGGACCGGTAGGATGGGACCAAACGGCTCCTCGGCCACGATGCGGGAATGCTCGGGTGGGTTGTCGACCAGCGTCACCGGAATGAACCACCCTTTCGCGTTCGGATCCACTTTGCCGCCGATCGCGAAGCGATAGCCGTTCCTCGTGCAGTCGTCGAAGTATTCGATCACTTTCCGGTACTGCGGCTCGTTCTGAATCGGGCCGAGCTGGGTAGCAGGCTCGGCGCCATCGCCAACTTTCACCGTACGCGTGAAGGCTACGAGCTCGCTCAGAACCTTGTCGTAGACTTTCTCGTGCACGTACAGACGCTTGGTCGAATTACAGAACTGCGCGTTGTTCTGGAATGCTGCCCAGAAGAGCTGCGGCGCGAGAGCCCGTGCGTCGACGTCCGGCAGCACGATGGCCGGATCGTTGCCGCCGAGCTCCAAGGTGATGCGTTTCAGATTGTCGGCGGCCGAGCGCATCACGTGCTTGCCGGTCTCGGTGTGCCCCGTGAAAGCGATCTTTTCGATCCCCGGATGTGCGGTCATCCACTTCCCCAGCGCGTCCCCACCCGAAACTACGTTGAACACACCCGGAGGCAGTATTTCTCGACAAAGCTCGCCAAACTTCAGTGTGACCAGCGGCGTGAACGGCGAGGGCTTCACCACGATGCAATTGCCAGTCAACAGCGCCGGCCCTATCTTCCAGACCGCAAGTAACAGCGGGAAATTCCAGGGCGTAATGGCCCCGACCACGCCCAGTGGCGTGAATCGCGTGATGACGCGCCGCTGCGACGTATCCTCGATGACCTCCTCTTCGAGCGACTGCCTGGCCAACTCCCTGAACCAGATCGATGAGCCGCCAATTTCCCATTCCGCTCCCGCGCGCGGTTTGCCTTGCTCGCGGGTGAGCAGTTGCATGAATTGCTCCGCGTGCTGCTCGATCGCGTCGGCCATGGCGATCAGCAGCTCTTGCCGCCGTGCCAAGGGCGTTGCGCTCCAGGCAGGAAACGCCTTGCGGGCCGCCTTGACGGCTTCGTCGAGTTGCTCCTTCGAGGCATCCGGCACTTTTGCGATCACGGCACGGTTGGCTGGGTTGAAGACATTAACCGTCAATGGCGCGGCCATCGCCTCGCCGTTGATCGTCATCGTGTAATCGCGGTTGAAATCCACCATAGCCCCACTCCAGGCACCTTGCGCGGTATGCGCATGCCGCCCCGCAGCAATATGTATGCCAGACCACGGTTGAGCGTGTTCTTTCAACGAGGTGCCGAGGGCAGCGCCTCCAAGCGCGGCATACGCGCTCCGCGTGGTGTTCACGGACTGCACAGTCGCGCAATTCGTTGTACGCGGGTTGAACAACATTACGCAACCGTCGAATCAGGCAACGGAATCGCCCTGACTCAGCTGCGGGCGAATGCCCATCATCCTACGATGCGATAGACCTTTCCCTTGATCGGCTCGCGAAAAGATCGACGCGCGTTCCGTTCCAGTGATAGTCAAAATGCCGCAGACGCAACGGCAGACGCGCCGTCGCTTTCTAACGGCGCCGCCATGCGTCATATCAGTTCGGCAAAAGACTCATGGCAGAGCGCCGGATGGCGATAAATCAGAAATGTGCTCCCAAGGTAATACCGTATGTACGACCTGCGGCGGCAATACGGTTGTCGCCGTTCTGTCCTTCAACCAGCTGCGCTGCGTAAACCTTATTCCAAAGATTATTGCCCCATATCTTCACATCATATCTGAGATGGGGAAATGTCCACTTCAAAGATGCGTTGAACAGGCTGTAGGACGGCTGCCGTGTGCGATTGTCCACTTCGGCGAAGAATCCGTCGTTATAGTAATAGTTCCCAGACAAGGTGAAGGTGCCGACGCCGGTCGGAATGTCGTAGTCGGCATTCAGGTTGAAGGTGATTTGGGGCGTATTCTGCAGCTGATTGCCTGTAGCATCGCAGATGTTCTTGCCCATACCCACGGCGCCCGAAGGGAAGCACAGACCGGGATTGATAGTCAGGAACGGATTGGCGGGGTCGTAGCTTGCAATGTTGTTGCCCCCGTTGGCCGACTGCGCCGGCGGTGGGAAAGTGGGGGTGATGGGGAAGGAACGGGCCGCGTTGGGAAAGGATTTGAAGCGCGCATGAACGTAACTCAGACCGGCGCCCAACTGGAAGCGGCCCGTCGGTCTGATTGTCGTATCAATATCAAATCCGTAGTGACGCGACCCGGATGCGTTGTATAGGTACAGCAGCCCGTTATAAAGCGTCGTCACCTGAGTGTTCTTGTAATCGTAATAGAAACCGGACGCATTGATCCGGACTGACCGGTCGAACAGATCGGCCTTGAAACCGCCTTCGAGAGCATCGAGAATTTCGGGTTTCAGCTCGGTTGGCACGCCTGCGTAAGGTATGAATGCACCGCTCTTGAAGCCGCGGTTATACGAAGCGTACATCATCAACTCGGGCGATAAGCGGTGATCGGCTGCCAGTCGCCAGGTCGCCTTGTTGAAGCGCTTGTCGGCTTCGTAGGCCGGTGTGAGAGGAATGCCCGGGCGAAGCACGGTCGAGGACTCGATGACCCGACGGTCCGTTGTGTATCTCAAGCCTGCAGTCAAGGTGGTGTCGGACGCAAACGTGTAACTCGCCTGTGCAAAAGGCGCTAATGAATCCAGCGTCTGACGGGTATTGATGTCGATCACCTCGCCAAAAGCAGTGATGGCAAGCGGATCGAATTTCCCGACGCTCCGAAAGTAAATCCCGCCGAGAACCCACTTGAAGGGACCGGCGCCGGTCGAAAGCAGCTGAAGCTCCTGGCTGAGCTGCATGTCGTTTTCCGTGGCCAGCAGGGACTGCAGCGGCGCCGGTGAATGGTCCTCATCGGAGCGTTGACTGAACTTCGAATAGCGCAAGGCGGACATGCTCACCAGCTGTGCGCCGCCCATGGCGCGCTGGATCGTCAGGCTTCCCCCGCCCTGCTTCACCTTTGCAAGGGGCTGGGTGTCGGACTGGATGTCGAACGGGCCCCCGGCGGTCGGGACGCCAAGAAACGTAGGACCGAGGCCGCGCACCGAAAAATCGGAATTGGTGCTGTCGGAATAGTCACCGGATAGTGTGATCTTGGTGTCGCTGCCGGGCTCCCACACGAGCTTTTCACGGGTCGCGAAATTCTCGTGGGTCTGGACGGGCTGGCCCGTCACAAGATTGGTGCCGAACCCTTTCCCGAGGCGGTCGTAATAGATCGCCGAGCTTGCGGCCAGGTCCCTCCCCAGCCCGCCGGTTACGTAAAGGTTGCCGATCTGGCCGTCATTGTTGGTGTATGACGCGGCCATATCTGTCGCGAAGGTTTGCGAAGGTGCACGCGTGGTCACCTGAATCAGCCCGCCGGTCGCATTGCGCCCGAACAGGGTGCCCTGCGGCCCCTTGAGCACCGCGACCTGATCCACATCGTTCAGGCCGAAAATCGCCGCAGGACTGGCGGCCTGGTAAATCCCGTCGATATAGGTTGCGACCGGGTTTTCGATGCCCGGCCCGTTCGCGGTGGTGCCTATGCCGCGAATGCGCGGCTGGCCATTGACGCCCAGGCTGGTGTTGAAGGAAAGACCCGGCACCGCCGTTTGCAGCGCGGCGGTGTTGGAAACGCCGGCGCTCGCCAGCTGATTGCCGTTCAGCGCAGAGATCGCAATGGGTACATTCTGCGCGCTTTCCGCGCGTCGTTGGGCCGTCACGACAATTTCGTCTAGTTGAGGCTGATCGGTTGCTATGGACTGGGACTGCGCCGGTCCACTCGCAACCGGCTGTGCCTCGACGGCGAACGTCGGCGCGTTTGGCGGGATCGCAAGCACTGCTGCACAAATATAAAGATGCCGATACATTGTCCACCCCTCGATCTTCTAGTTTTAGCGAACGCCCCAAAAGAGCATCGAGCGATTCTGCATACGAACGTCTGACTCAGGACACTCGGGAAACTTTGTACTTCGAAACGGTCATGTGGATGAAGAACAGAACCGAAATGAGAATCAGGTTTATCGGCAGCGCAGCGAACTCGCGGCGATAGCCATGAAAAGCGATTGCGCAAATCTGAAGGATGATGCAGCAGAGCGTCGCAGCTGCAGAAAGCGAGGGTCTTATCCGCAAGGCTGCCGGGATGAGCACGCCGATTCCACCTGCCAAATCCACGAATCCCATGAGGCGGACAAACCACTTCGGCAAATCGCCAGGCCAAACCCACATATTGGCCAGGGTTTCAATCGGCATGAACAGCTTCATCAGGCCGAAGACGGAAAACGCGACGAAAATGAACGCGCGGGCAATCCATAGCCCAGTGTTGCGTGCTCGGCTTGCGAGCATGGATGACCCTGGCGAGTCCCTCATTGTTCCCCCGGTGACCTGACGAATACTCATATGAGCGCCCGGCATCCCGTAGCGCTCTCGCCCGCTCCGCCCAAGCGCCTCAGCGGCGCTGGAAAATGGCTTTGGCCACATTACCGACCGCCTCGACCGGACCGTTCATGTCCTCGAAGCAGAGAACTCGGCACGGACAGGCTTCCAGCCCCTCGTAGCGCCAGGGGAATGCGCCGATGACACAGCGCCTGTTAAGCATCATCTCGATATCGCCGCCGACGTTCTCGGAGTGGATCAGACCCTCTTGGAACGCGTAAGTATGAAATGGGAAGATGCTTTCCGTAACCTTGCGACCGGACTTCTTGTGAGTGAAGCTGTACGTCCCGAAATATTCGTCACATGTCTTGCCGACACGCTGCTCAAATTGTTTGGCAAGATCGGGCCGCATGTGACGGATCGATGTGTTCATCGGATGGTCACCCGAGGCCACGTCGATGCCGAACCACTTGATCTTTCGATCGAGCATCCACTCGAGGAGCTCGATCTTGCCGCCCGGATGCATGCAGAAGTATCGAACGAGATCCTGCTGCGGCTGGCCCTCCCAGTAGCGATGCCACCCGGTGTGGATGATGAGGATATCGCCGTCGTGGATATCGACCGCCGCTTTCTCCAGCATGTCGGGCGTGATCAGCGCCCAGTCATCCATATGCTGGGAAATGTCGACGACCGCACCCGGGGAGACCAGGAAGTCCATGGCATACGACGCCATGTCGCCCATTCCATCGGTGGCGTGCATGGCGCCATCAAGGTGGGTCCCGACATGCAACGCCATGTCGATACGTTGCGCGACGATCTGCTTGGTCTGCAGATTTTGCGTGTAGTACATTTTGTTTCCGGCATAGCCGACCCAGCCGGGCGTATGGATGTTCATCAGATGCGTGAGATCAACGATCCTCATTGGGGACTCCTTCACTCGGTACGACCCCACGATTGAGGACGCCGAAAGTTAGAATTGTGCCGGCGTTCATAGGCTGTTGCGCTCAATAGAGCTGACCGCCGACCTGCAGCGCGTAGACGTCGGTGCGACGGTCCGCGCGTGGGCGGATCAGAGGTGAACGAACCTGAGCGGTGACACTTGCCGCAGTATCGATGTTGACTACCGCGACTTGGTCGATGTCGGGGTCGAGCGGGCCGCACAGTAGCTGCCCGAATGGATCGACGACGAGCGAGGAACCGAGAAAGCGCATGGCGCCGCTCTGTCCGCGTTGAGATGCGCATAGGAGAAAGACCTGGTTTAGATTGGCCTGGGCCACCGCGCCGCGCGCCTGGCCGATCAACCCCATGGCGTCGAACAGCGTCGCGTCGAAACCGCCGGTCCAAGCCGCCGGCACGGCTATGAAGTCCGCGCCCTTGAGCGCCAAGGCGCGTACGACTTCGACAAACCGGAGGTCGTAGCAGATGCAGAGCCCGATCCGCCCGAACGGAAGGTCGAAGGTTTGAAGGCCGGTATCTCCGGGCGTGAAGATATTCTTCTCCTCGGCGAAGAGATGGAGCTTGCGATAGACGCCCAGCAGCCCGCTCGGGCCGACGAGCATGGCCGAATTGAAGAGGAACTCGCCGTCACGCTCGCAAAACCCGCCTATGATGAAGACCTGATGCCGTCGCGCCACGGCGCTCCAGTGTTCCAGGGTCGCGCCGCCCCGAGGCTCCGCAGCGGACCTGAGGAGATCGGCATCGAGGCAGTAGCCGGAGACGATGAGCTCGGGGAGGACGATGAGCTTGGCTCCGGCGCGCGCCGCTTCTTCGCAGCGAACTAAAGTCGCGGCGCGGTTCGCAACCGGGTTGCCCGGGTTGGCGCGCATCTGAACAACAGCGACTAAAATATCGGACATCCCGACTACTCCACCGAACCGTTGCGCCGACAGATAAAGCTGTAACCGGATCGAGCATTCGCAGCGTCAGACATCATTGAACGCGAAGGAAAGACGCTTGATTGCTGAACCGCCAGCAGGGATCAGTCAGGAACCTAGCAACGCCGGTGAACCGATACCAACAAGTTGTATTGGCAACGCGCCATGAACGGCGCTCATGATGTGGGGGTGGATGACCGCTGGCATGCCGCCGACTGCCTCACCCGAGCGCGATGCCTCCCCTGGCGACGACAAGCGCAGGTCCGGCGCCCGCCAAGGCGCTCGAAGTATTCGCGTGAGTCGTTCAGACGCCGTGGTCGGCGACGACTGTCTGCAACAGCCTGCGCAGCCACGCGAGAGCCGGATCATCCCCGCGGTCGCTATGCCACTGCATCAGCAACTCGATCGGCGGCAGCTCGATCGGCAATTCCACGATCCGGATCGGCCACTGCTTCGCGAAGATTTGTGCCAGTCGATACTGGATCGTCGCTATTCGCCTCGTATCGACGATGAACGCCGGAGCGAAGGTGAACTCGGGGACCACCACTTCCTCGCGTCGGGTGAGCGCGAGCGCGCGGATCGCCATCTCGTCGATCGTCACCATGTTCAGGCCCCGCCAGCGCGTGGCGACATGCCCCATGGAGGAGAATTGCTCGAGGGTGAGGCGGTCGCCGACTTCGGCGTTGTTGCTCGCGACGATGCCTACGTACCGGTCGATGACGAGGGGTTCGCGCGGATGGGCGGGATGTAGAGAGGGCTTCGCCGATATCAGCAGATCGGTCTCGCCCGAAGACAAGCGCTCCGAGGTATAGTCGGCGAGCGAGCGCAGCTCGATCCTGATTCCCGGAGCCTGTTCACTGATCCGGCGCATCGCTTCCGCCAGAATCGTCAGAGCCGAATAGTCGGAGGCCGAAATCCGAAAGACGCGCTCGATCGTGTCGATCGGCCGGTCGGGACGCTGCTCGACGACGACTTGCGCGCGCAGCAGTAGTTCCCGGACTGGCCCGATCAGCTCGCTCGCAAACGACGTCGGCGTCATGTCGCGTCCCGTGCGCGTGAGAAGGGGGTCGCCGAAATGTTCCCGCAGGCGCGCCAGCGCCCAGCTCATGGCCGATTGCGTAACATGCAGCTTGGCTGCTGCGCGAGTAACGTTCCGCTCGTTCAGCAGCGCGTCGAGCGAGATCAGCAGATTGAGGTCAACGCGATTGAGCCGCATCTCAGCGCACCCGCCTTGTCGAAGTGAGCGGCGTCGGCGTCGGGGCGGCGCTCATCGCTGCGCCATCAGATCGGCTTGGCCAGCTTCGGCAGCGTCGCCTCGACGAGTTCCGTCTGCTCCTTGGGCGGGCACCCGGCTTGCTCTCGCCGCCCGATCTCACGCGAGTTTTCGGCCACGACACGGCATCGGTCCCACCGTCGCTTCATAAAGGCTGGCAGGGCTTCGTCAGCCTTCCAGGCTGCCTTCTCGAGCTCCTGCGCAATCACGATCGCGTCTTCGACGGCGATTCCCGCACCGGAAGCGAGTTGCGGTGTGGTCGGATGTGCCGCGTCGCCGACTAGCAACGTGCACCCCTTGTACCACGGCGGCGGGAGCACGAACATCTCGAGTGGCCGCATCACGATTTGGGACTGCGCCGTCAGGTTGTCACGCAACGTGCCGATCACTCCTCCGTAGCCTTCCATGAGCGGCTTGAGCGCATGATGCAGCATTTCGTCGGGGAGGACAGGTCGGCAAGGCGTGGTCTCGAGCAGGAACATGTACAGGTGGGTCTGCGACACGGGGCAGACGCCAACCTTCACCTTGCCGCCAAGGAAGAAGTGCCGTCGATCTATCTCGGGCGGCCTCTCCGCATAGAGACGCCAGACCATCTGGCCGGTATATTCGGGCTTCACGTCAACCGGGAGCACCAGCGAACGAACCCTTGAGAAAAGCCCGTCTGCGCCGATGACCAGGTCGTAGGTGGAGCGCGACCCGTCCGAGAACGTCGCCGTGACCTTGCCTTCCTTCTCGTCCAGCGCATCAACGGTCAAGCCGAGCCGAATGTGCGCGCCGGAAGCGCGCACCCGGCTCGAAAGCTTCTCGTGAAGGCGCGGACGCATCACCCCGCCGCTGCCGGGAAGCGGGGGACCCTCGATCTGCGGATCGGGCACCCAGTCGATCTCCTTTCCGTCCGGAGAGCAGACGCGGATACCGTTGCCTGCATAACCCGCCTCCAGCAGATCATCGAGCAGGCCAAGTTCACGGAATGCGCGCATCGTGGGCCGCGTCACGGTGATTCCCGCGCCATAAACCCGCCACTGCGGGTCAAGATCGATCAGGTCGACCGGGACGCCGTGCGCGCGAAGCGCCAGCGTGGTCGTCATGCCAGCGATGCCGCCGCCGACAATGAGAACGTGGAACTCACGCGGATCCATTCAGCATGTCCTATGAAAGCCCTCGGTCCAGCCAAGAGGTCCAACATCGTGACGCGGACCACACTCAATCGTTGCCGGCGTCTAATGCGTTCCGATCGTGGAAGGCGCGCGAGGTCGGGTCGGGACCGATGAAAAGCGCGCCGGAAGGCCGCTCATCTGCGCGTCCACTGGCCAACTCCAATGCCGGTATACCACTCGGGGACGGGCTGGTAATGATAGAGTTCGAACTGACAGTTTGCGGCGGCTCCGTGTGCTACGAGCCAGTTCCGGACTTCTTCAGCGCCGTTGCCGGCGGTGTTGACCTCTACTTGCAAAAAGCGGGCGAGTTTATCCGGATCGCCGTCGTCGAGTAGACGAAGGAAGCGCCGGTCGAAATCTTCATTGATGCACCCCATCCGCGGCGTGCCGACGTCATGGCTCAGGCCGCCGGTCGCCAGCATGGCGACCCGCCTCGCGCCGGAGTAGCGCTCGATACCGTCGCGCAGGGCTCGTCCGAACTCGAAGCAGCGCTTCATTCTCGGAAGCGGTGGCTGCACGCAGTTGACGTAGATCGGCACGATCGGGAAAGCGCCCGCCACTCCGGCCAGCTCCAACGGGGTCACCATCGCATGGTCAAGGATGAGTTCCATCGAGAAGGCCGGGTCGAAGCCGGCGTCGAAGGCGCTCTCGATCAGGTGCGCACCGAAGGCCGCATGTCCGGGCACCTCGCGCCTGTTGACCTTCAGCCAGCCCTCCAGGGGGCTGTCGTAGCTGTCTCCCGCACCGATGCAGAAGGCAGGCAGGTTGTCGATGAAGAAGTTGTGCAGATGATCGTTGGAAACGAGGAGGAGGATATCGGGAGTCAAGGCGGCGATTTCCTTGCCGACGCGACGGAACGCCTCGAAGACCGCGTCGCGGATCGCGGCTCCGGGCGCATCCGGCATGTTCGTCATGACGGGCGTGTGGCTCACTCCGAAAATGCCGACGATCTCAGCCATCGATCGTCTTCCCCGCTACCGCGCGCAGCGCGGCGAGATATTCCTGCTCGGGCACCCTGAGCTGCAGACAGTAGGCGCGTAGCAGATACGGATTGGCGCCGAGCAGGTAGAGCCTGCCAATGTCGTTTGCCGCCAGAGCCTCCGCGGCCCGCAAGCTAAGCGCGGGGAAGCCAGCAATGAAGGCGCGCGGATCGGCGAAGTAGCGTTTCTCCTCCTCGCGATCGTGCTGCACATCGTAGAGGATGCGGTCGATGACGTGGGCTTCCGCCGAGGGAATCGCGCTGACCCAGTTTTCCGTCATGCGGACACGCCCTCCATGCGCTCGACGACCCAGTCGATAATCGTCGGCAGCGTCTGCGGCGTGAGGCCCATGTGGCCGCCCGGGAACATGCGCACCGACTTCGGCCGGCCGTGGCCGACGAGCAGGTCGATGTCCGCCACCGGGCATTGGAGGTCTTCCTTGCCATTCACCAGCAGCATCGGCGCCGACGGTCCGTCCAGCAGCCCCTGGTCGAGCAGCGACAGCCTGTGGAAGCCCTCGAGATACTCGTCCCAGGTTTTGACCCCCAGCATGTGTTGCCGCGTTTCGACGAGCTCCATCAGATAGGTGTCCGGATAGCGCGACTGGGCGATCCAGTCGGGCTGGAACATGAAGTGAGCGCCGCCGCCCCAGTTAACGGCGCAGGTGAACCGCTCCGGATAGAGGTGGGCAAGGCGCGTCGACCAGTAGCCGCCGAACGACCTGCCGAGCAGTCCGGGCTTCGCCCCCGCAAGGTCGGATCGGGCGGCGAGCCAGTCGAACACCGGGAGGTACTGGCGTTCTGCATCCGCCACGCCCTTCACCGGCGCCTCGCCGGTTCCGGGCCCGTCCATCGAGACCGTGGCAATGCCCTCGGCGAGCAGGAGATCGGACGCCTGGGTGTTCTGCTCTTTCCAGGAGTCTATCCCGCCCCACATCACGACGACGGGCGGCTTCTCGACACCGTGCGGCCGGCGCAGCAGGAAGACGACCTCGTCGCCCTCCCCCTCCCGTCCGGAGAAGGGCACGGTCACCCGTTCTATCGGAGGATCCATCATCCGGCCGAGCGCCAGATAGGCGTCGCGCTCGCGCCTGGCCGAGACCGCCTTGTCGGGATGGCGCGGGGCGGGAAAACGACCGAGGAAGAAGAAGCCGTATGCACGCTCATACTGCTGGCGCGCGCTCTCGCGATCGCCGGCGCTCTCGGCCTCGCTCCATGCCTCCTCCCCCCGCTCGCGCCAAGCCGCCGCCCATGTCACAGCGTCGAGCCCGGTCAGTCCTTCGATGACGGATCGGGAATCCTCGAGGCTGAGGAGGTTCATCGGATGCAGCTGCTTGGCCGCCCTGTCGAGCATCCACGCCTTCGCCTCGTCCAGCGTCCGCGGGCGGTCCCTCCCCTTGTCTCCGGTCAGCGCCGTGGCAAAGGTCATGCGACTTCCTCGGTCTGAATACGGTGATCGCTGTCGGCGGGCTCGGCGGCTTGTTCGCGGGCGATTAGCTTGGCCAACGCACGACGAGCGAGCGTCGCTCCCGCGTCCCCCGGAAGCATCGCCGGCCGCATCTTCATGAAGTTGGCGCTCCCGACGACCCGTTGCTGCGCCTCGAGCATCGGAAGATCCTCCGTCTCGAATGGAACGCTGATCGCCGCGATGCCGTCGATAGCCAGCCTCTGAAACTGCTCGCCCATCGTCTTTGGATAGGTCAGGGCGAAATAATAGTGCGTCGTGGTTACGGTCTCGGGCGTGAAGAGGTGGGCAAAGGTGCGCAGGTGCGCCTCGCTCTCCGGCCGCCCCGTCGGCCGAACCGTGACTTCCAGAAGCAGCGAGGCCGGAGCATCCCAGCGCACGTCCAGCCTGCGATCGACATGTTGCCCGGGCTGGATAAAGAACGCCTTCTCCAGGAAGGGGGTCAGCTGTTCGTCGATCACGAGGCGGCGCGACCAGATCGAGTTGCCGACACGCTCCACAGACGTCCTGGCCCGGCTGATGGCGGCGCTGCCGAGCGTACTGCCATGCAGATACTGGATGTGGCTCAGGTCGAGGATGTTGTCGACGGCGAGCTCGTAGTTCGCCTTTGCATGGAGGTGGCGCCGCCCGACATAGGCCGTTTCGGGATCGAAGGCGCTAAAGTTGGGCAGAAGCGCCTCGTCGGGCGCGGCATCCCCTGGCCAGAGCCAGAGCGCGCCATATCGCTCGATCAGGGGGAACGAGCGAACATTGAGGGCGCTCGTGATGACCCCCTTCCCATGCGGGTTCTCGACGCAGTGACCCTCGCCGTCGAACAGCAGGCCATGATAGCCGCATTGCAGCCTGCCATGGCAAATACGTCCGCGGTCCAGGGGGGCGAACCGGTGGGGGCAGCGATTCTCGAGAGCGGCAGCTTGCCCGGCGAGATCGCGGAACAGCACGAACTCGCGATCGATCACCTTGATCGGTACGACCACCTCGGCCGGAACGGACTCGCTCCAACCCACACAGTACCAAGTGTTGATCAAATAAGACATCACCATGCCCCGCCCGTGGACATCCCGGAGCCCCCATGCCGTCACGCCTCGATCCGGCTCACCGCGGCCGTTCATTCGAAAACTACGGCGTCCATCGGTATTAGACCAACAAGTTGTGTTGAGTTCTGACTATCAATGCCACTTGTGCACCGGCTCCGACGACCGCGGCGCTTGGCGGCATCAGCCGCACGATGGTAGAGTCGAACCGCTGGAGCAGAGGCGCCGGGTGTCGAGCAAGCTTCGAACACTCCGGTGTCAATCGGCGCGCAATAGCATCAATACGCAGCTCAATCAGAACGTTCATGATTCGCTTTGAGGTCAGGTCTACGAAGAGGATCGGCGAGTGACTGTTGGCCGCAATCTGCAAGACCCATCGCTGTTGCGCCAATCGGCCTACGTCGACGGCGCCTGGATATCGGCGGACGACTGCTCGACCACTGTGGTGAGCAATCCCGCCACGGGCGAAGAGCTGGCGAAGATTCCGCGGCTTGGCCGGGCCGAGGTGGCGCGCGCCATCGAAGGGGCGAGACGTGCTTTCGAAGCTTGGCGCCGTGCGCCCGCGAAATCCCGATGCGCCGTGCTCCGTCGCTGGTTCGACTCCATCGTCGCGAACGCCGACGATCTCGCGCGCCTGATCGTGCTGGAAGAAGGCAAGCCGTTCGCCGAGGCGAGGGGCGAAGTGGCCTATGCAGCTTCGTTCGTGGAGTGGTTTGCGGAAGAGGCCAAGCGGATCCACGGCGACGTCATGGAAGCGCCGGAGGCAACCCGCCGAATCGTGACTCTGAAAGAGCCCGTCGGAGTTTGCGCGGCGATCACGCCGTGGAATTTCCCCGCGGCCATGATCACGCGCAAGGCCGCACCCGCATTGGCAGCGGGCTGCACGATGGTCGTCAAGCCTGCTGAGCAAACGCCGCTGACTGCTTTCGCGCTCGCCGAGCTCGCTGCGCGCGCAGGACTGCCGGCAGGAGTGCTCAACGTGGTAACCGGTGACGCGCGGACCATTGGCGCGGAGCTGACCGGCAGCCGGGTCGTTCGCAAGATCACATTCACGGGCTCGACCGAAGTCGGTCGCATCCTGATCGCTCAGTCTGCCGCCACCGTAAAGAAGCTCTCGATGGAGCTCGGCGGCAACGCGCCCTTCCTGGTATTCGACGACGCGGACGTAGACGCCGCGGTCGCCGGGCTGGTCGCCACCAAGTACCGCAACACCGGCCAGGCCTGCATCAGCGCCAACCGCATCTACGTCCAAGACGGCGTCTTCGACGCCTTCGCGGCCAAGTTGGCTGAGAGGGTCGGTCAGCTTCGCGTGGGCGAAGGCTTCGAGGACGGCGTCGAACAGGGGCCACTCATTGACGAAGGCGCAATCGCCAAGGTCGAGCAGCACATCGCTGACGCGATCGCCGGCGGCGCCACGGTCGCGACCGGAGGTCGCCGTCATGCGCGCGGCGGGCTGTTCTTCGAGCCCACCGTGCTCACCGGGGTCACGCCGGCGATGCAGATTTGCCGCGAGGAGACCTTCGGACCGGTCGCGCCGTTGATCCGCTTTCGCGACGACGTGGAGGCCGTGCGGATGGCCAACGATACCGAGTTCGGGCTCTCGGCTTACCTTTTCTCGAAGGACGCTGAACGCGCCTGGCGGGTGAGCGCGGCGCTCGAAGCCGGGATGGTCGGCATCAATACGGGACTTATCTCCAACGAGGTCGCGCCGTTTGGCGGCGTCAAGCAGTCCGGGCTCGGCAGAGAGGGATCGGTTTATGGCATCGAGGAATATCTCGAGCTGAAATATCTCGCCTGGGAAAGGGCGCGGACCTTCTATTAATAGATCGGGGAACACGCGATGCGGGTAATCGAAGCCGAGGCGACGCGCACGGTCAAGGCGTCAGCCGCTGGTTCGCCGGAGAATCAGGTCGTGTTCGTATCGGACGCCAGCGTGCGCGCGCTTCTTGACTGGCCGGAGATGATCGAGGCGCTCCGCCGCACCTACTCGGTGCCGCATGCCGCCGACGTCAGCCCGCCGCGCGTCATGGCCCGCGCCCCGGGCATTTGGATGCGCACGCTGACCGGGCTGGACCCCGCCGGCCCGTTTATGGGCGTGAAACAGTTCGGCTTGTCGCGCCAGCGGCGGCTCCAATACCTGATCTCGCTGTTCGATCAGGAGACTGGCCGCATCGTGGCGCTCCTGGACGCAAGCGGCATCACCGCTCTCCGCACGGCGGCGACGACCGCACTCGCCCTGGATCGGATGGCACCTCAGAGCGCGGCCACGCTTGGGATGGTTGGCAGCGGCTCGGAGGCCTTCACCCATGCCCGCGCCACACACGCCGTGCGTCCGCTGAAACGCCTGACCGTGTTCAGCCGCGACCCCGAGCGTCGCGCCGCCTTTGCGCGCGCGTTCGAGGAGGAGACGGGTGTGACTTCCGTTGCTGTCGATACAGCGGAAGCGGCGGTGCGCGGCCACGCCATCGTGGTCGGCGCCACCAATGCCACGGGCACTATCCCGATCATTCGAGGCGAATGGCTGAGCCCTGAGACGGTGTGCGCCTCGATCGGGGCGACGCTCCCCGAACAATGCGAGGTGGATGCAACCGTGCTCGACCAGGCGGGTTTGATCGTGGCCGATGTGCCGGAGGAGGTTCTGCAAACCGGTTGCAGCCGCGCCGCCAGAGCGGCCGGCGTCGACTTCACGGACAAGGTCGCCACCCTCAACGCGCTCGTTCTCGGCGAGATGAACGAGCGCATGCGAGACTGCCGCTATCTCGTCTATCGGTCTGTTGGCGGCCCGCTGCAGGATATCGCGGTAGCGACGCTTGCATTCGAACGTGCGGTCGCGACGGGCAGCGCCCAGCCGCTGCCGATCTCCTTTGCCACCAGGTAGGCGAGCGTGACCACAACAGCGGTTCGAAGTGCTCAATGACATCTACGCGACGTTCCGCGTGAGGACGCCGGAATGACCACCGGGTGTCATCCCCTGGTCGCCGATGAAGACTGGCCGGAACAGTTGATCAAGCTGCGAGGCGGTCCGCTCGCGCAGCTGAACGTCTACAAGATGATGGCCAATCACCCATCGTTGTTGTTGGCTTGGTCGGTGTTGCGGGATCATTTGGTCGTCCACAGCGCCCTTTCGCCCCAGCAGTCCGAACTCGTGATCCTCCGAACGGGCTGGCGCTGGCGTTCGCGTTATGAATGGGTGCATCACGTCTCGCGTAGTCGCCGAGTGGGTTTGAGCGACGATGTGATCGCGCTTTGCGCAACGTCCGTGCCGGCAGCGGCAGGCGGCGACGCGCTTCTCCTCGATGTCGTCGACGCCCTCATGGAGCGAGGAAAACTCAGCGAAGATCTGCTCGCGCGACTTCAGGACTTAGTGGGCATCAAGGGCTCGTTGGACGTCATGGCCACGATTGGCATGTACACGACCCTCGCCTTCTTGCTCGAGACGTTTGCGGTGCCGGTTGACGACGATGTCGCCGCGGAACTTGCCGGAGATCCATTGGCTGCGCTCGGATCGGCGGCTGAACGGCCTGTCTCTACGGGTGCTTTGGTGGGGCGTGAAGCATGAGCCCGGGACAACGGCGCTACCTGCTCAGCGAGACGGCGATCTCCGTTGCCGTGAACAGCGCAGTCAGCACTCTCGCGTTCTGCCTTACATTTCGCGACGCCGGACCAGTACCGGTTTCGGCCACGCCAGGCATCGCGCAAAGCCTCGTGCCGCAGAGCTTTATGGTAGGCCTGATGGGGGCCCTCGTGCCAATCCTTCTCACCAGAGCACGTCTGCGCCGAGGCCAGCTCGCCACATTTCCGGACGTCGCCGCGATGTCCCTGCCTACCGCCGTCGGGTCGAGCTTCTGCTACGCAATCGGAGCTACGCTCGTGGTCGGAGGCCCCGGACTGCTGCTGCTTCCACGGCTAGGACCCGACGCTTGGCCAAAGGCCGCCGCCATTGTTTTCTCGATAGCGGTCGGCGCGGCGCTCTCGATGGTGATCACCCCGCTCGCTGTCGCCCGGATGCTGTTCGGCCACCAGCCGCCGCAACGCGCGCTTTGCCGCAGACGTCTCCACGACGCCGGCCTCAATCGGGACGGGAGCGCCTGATCGATGGTCTGCGTGCACCGACTGGAGCTCCGCAGCTGCTTGGGGGCTCGCGATGTCTAGCGGCCGGAAAGTTTCTACAAAATCGTCGGTAAGATTGAGGAGCACAGCCATGGCACGCGTCAATGAAATTCGATATGTGGGATATGGCGTAAAGGATCTGGAGGCGGAGCGGGTTTTCTACCGCGACGACTGGGGGTTGCGCGAAGTCGCCGAGCAGGACGGCGCGATCTATCTCGCCAGCCAGGGCCAGGATGAACATCATGTCGTCCGCTTGCGCGGTTCGGACGTGAACCGGATCGACGTGATCGCGCTGTCTGCGGCGGACACCGCGACGGTCGACTTGCTCCACGATCAGGTGGCGGCGGCGGGAGCGCAGAGCATTTTCGCGCCGAAGACGCTGACGACGCCGGGCGCCGGTTACGGTTTTCGCTTCTTCTCGCCTGACGGAGTCCCCTTCGAGGTTTCAAGCGATGTCGAGAGGGTGGAGGCGCGAACGGTGAGGCCGCAAGAGGGCATTCCGGATCGCATCAGCCATGTCGTCCTGCACTCGCCAAAACCGAAGGCGATGGCGCAGTTCTTCGTCGATGCGCTGGGGTTCCGCGTGTCCGACTGGATCACGGAGTTCATGGGGTTCCTGCGCTGCAATTCGGCGCATCACCGCATCGCGCTGCTTCCGGGGCCGCCTTGTCTAAATCACGTCGCCTACGACGTCGCGACGGTCGACAGTATGATGCGGGGCATCGGGCGTCTGCGCCGCAACGGCACGGACGTCCGCTGGGGTCCCGGCCGGCACCTCGCCGGCGACAACACCTTCGCCTATTTCACGACGCCGAACGGCTTCCCGGTTGAATACACATCGGACCTGGAAGAAGTCGACGACGAGACCCACCAGCACCAGGTCTACGAAATGAGCCCGAAGGTCCTCGACCAATGGGGCTACGCCAGCAACGGGCCGCAAAATATGCCCGCACCCAAAGCGGACCCCTGCCTGTTTCAGCCGGCGTCGATCTAGGCCGGGTCGTCCCCGGGAGCACCGGAGAAAAGGCCGGATCGCATTGTCGACCGGGGACAGGGAAGCGTGCTGCCAAGCGGTGGGCGCAACTGCCGCGGCAGGCGAATTTCATCACAATCCCCACGGAGGCCATATGGCGAAATATCATCGGCATGAAGCTCGGGAATGGGCGCAGCAGAACATGCGTGGTCTCGACTGCGTGCTGTTGCCGACATTCACAAACGATCTGCGCAGCTTGAACAAGGAAGCAATCCAGTACGACGTGCGCAAGCTGATCGAGTTCGGCTTTAGCGGCGCGCTGCTGGTCGCCGACATTGCGTACCTGCCCGGCGAGTACGAGCAGTTCGCGCAATATGCGCACGAGGCGGCGGAAGGCCGACTGCGCCTCGTTCACCATGCGTCGTTCAACACGATTGAGGAGAATATCGAGCTCGCGGAGCGCGTGACGCAGTACTGCGACTACGCGCTACTCTGTTATCCAGCGAGTTTCTATCCAACGTCCGAACAGGATGTCTACGACTATAGCCGCGCCTATTGCGACGCCTCGAGCCTCGGCGTCATGCTGTTCCCGGTGCCGTTGTGGAATTTCAACCGGCTGCATCCGGCACAGATGTCGATGGCGCTGCTGCGCCGGCTGGTCGACGACTGCCGCACGGTCGTTGCGATCAAAGCGGAGGGGGACCTGCCGGGCATCGGCGGGCTTCTGGATGTGTATCGCCTGTTCAACCGCGACGTGGTGGTGTCGTGCCCGATCGAGTCCGAGCTAATCCCACTGCTGTCGGTGATTGACTTCCAGTATAGCGGCACCAGCAACACCGCCGGCTATGGTGACTACATTCCCCGCATGTTCAAGCTGGCTAGCGAGGGGCGGCATCAGGACGCGATGGAGATGTTCTGGCGCCTCCACCCCGCCCGCCAGGCGATGGGAGCGGTCAACGCGGCAACCGCGACAACCGGCCTCATCAACCGCATGGCGTGGAAGTTCTTCGATTGGACGATGGGACTGAACGGCGGCCCGCTCCGGCAGCCTACGGCTCGGATCAATGACGCGCAAATCGGCCAATGGCGTCGCGGTATTGAGGCCGCAGGAATCGGTCTTCCGCGCGAGCCGACCGCCGACTTTCATGTCGGGCGCAATCCTTCGTGCCGCTAGTCCTACTGTTCGAGAGCAGGCAATTCAAGACGCACCGGCGCGGACGATGCGATAGACCTTGCCCTTGGCGGGCTCGCGAAAAAGATCGACGCGCGTTCCGTTCCAGTGATAGTCGAAATGCCCTCCTTGGGCGACATGGGACGCGCGATCAGGGTAGAACAGTCCGGCGCACTCACCTGTTAGATTGCGAACGCTCGGATAGACCAAACCCTCGGCCGAAGCGGCGTGAAGCCGCTCGCCCAACGCTTGTGCTGCGCGATAGTCAGCCGGATCGAGTGCCGCGGCATACGCAGGATTGCCGCCGCGCAAGTCGTGGAGAGCGGCCTGAACGTCGAGGCGAATTTCCCGAAACTGCGACGTCCAGCCCGCCGGCTCGCGGGTGTTTGCCATGAACCTCGCATGATGGTATGCCGTCTCGAGCAGTGCCGTCTGGAAGTCGCGCCCGACATAAAGCACGCCAAACCTTCCACGGCTGAAACGGGACGGTCGATCGGTGCTCACGTGGGTGAAAGGCGCCATGAGATAGCCCGCCCCAGGGCCCCCGACCCGGCGTGCCGCAGGAACCAGGTCGATGTTACCGATGGTCTGCATCAGCCGCGGATTGGTCTTCTGCTCCGCTGAAATCAGGAGTGGCCAGTCTTCCGGATCTGCGATGTCCTCGAACAGATCGATCGGCGGATACACACTGCGGATGATTCTGACGGCACCTGACCATTTGACTTTTGAGATGGGAATGGACGAGACATCGATCACCACGCGCCCCGCTCGGCATCCAGATACCGGCGCACGCGCATCAAGTCGGTCAGTTCTCCGCCCAGCATGACATCGAGGGCGGTGTGATTGCCGAGCGCCCTGTTGGGTGCCTTGATCCAGGCGTAGCCTCGCTGGGGCTCACGAAAGATGATCCGCAAGGCCTTGTGGATACCCATGAGGTTGGACAGGCGCGCTTTGCCGTCACGATCGATGCGTCCCAGATCGCCGGCTTTCCAGCGTCGAAAAGTCCGCACCGGCAAGTCGAGAAGAGTCGCTGCCTCCTCATCCGTAATGTTCCAGAGCCGGAAAAGATTGAGCGCCGCACGGAACATTGCCGCAGCCTCCTCATCCGTGACAGGCGCTGGCGAGAACTCCGAGGCGGTTGTCGATACGGGTCGCAGAACCGGCGTCTTGTTGTCCATATGGCCTAATATATTAATATTCATGCCATTTGGCAACTTTCTGCTTGCAGAACGTCGATGGCGGGCCAGCGCGTGCACGTACCCTCACGCGTGTCTCGCACCAGACCGTTGATGTGCGGTGTCCGGGGAGCTACTTGCGGGCTTTCGACCGGTTCAGGACCACCGCGGCGCGGATGAGCGCCTGCAACGCCTTCTCGTCGATCTCCTCCCCCTCGTGGATGTCGATCGCACGCCGCGTGTTCCCTTCGAGACTGGAGTTGAAAAGACCGGCGGAATCCTCGAGCGAGGCTCCCTTGGCAAAAGTCATTTTCACGACGCTTCGGTAAGTCTCGCCCGTGCAGACAATTCCGTCGTGCGACCACACCGGCACGCCCCGCCACTTCCATTCCTCGACCACTTCAGGATCGGTTTTCTTGATCAAGCTACGGAGCCGGCTGAGCATCTTACCGCGCCAGTCCCCGAGTTCCTTGATCCGCGCGTCTATCAACCGGGAAGCAGACTCGCCGGCACGCGGAGACTTCTTCGCTGCTCTCTTCTTCATGCCCATCTGCCCGCTCCAATCGTGGCGCACCGTCGGATGCGGGCATGGATACTATCAAACGCTCCGATCCCGGCGCGACAGCCCTCGAAGCCGCTCTGCTCAGGTAGCAGCGACCCCTACTTCACATTGAATGCCGGCACGGCACCCGCGTTCTCGATGAAGGTGCATTTCCCCTCTGCACACACGGCACGCTCCATCTCGATCCGCTTGAGCTGTACGTATTGCTCCGGCGACAGGCCGATCGCCAACCGGTAGGCATTGTCAGCCGCAGCGCGGGCTTCCTCGGCGGCTTTTCGTTGGTCCTCGGCGAGTTTGATCTGCTTCTCCGTCTGCACGCGCTGCTCCTGGGCAGCGGTCTCGATACGCTGGCTCTTGATCGCATCCGGCGGGTTCGCGCGACCCACGGTCATCGTAACGAGCTTGACCGGAAGCTCCTTCTCCTTGATGAAGGCGACCAGGTCGTCGCGGATCTCCGCATCGATGGCATCGAGCGCCGTCGTGCTGATCGCTGTTTCGTTCATGCCGTGCTTGCGCACAGCCTGGCGGACGAATTGCGCGAAGGGTTGCTCGACGTTATTGCGGTACCAGCCCTGGCCGAAGTTCTTGATCAGCGCCACGGAGTCCACGACTTGCAGCGTCACGATCGCATGAAAGCTGATCGGTACGCCGTCGGAGGTCATCGTATCAGGAAGCTCCGCCTCGAACCGTTGCGGGCGCATTTCGACATCGACACCGTCAGTCGTGATGGCCGTGAACGTGCGACCCGTCTGGACGGGCTGGCTCGCTATACCGCCGTGACCGAAGAACAACGGCTTCTGAACCAGCACGATTTCGTGCCCGGCATCCGGCGCGTAACTGCTGCACGCGCACAGCAGCAGCGTGGCAAGCGACAATGTTGCGTACTTCACGGTTCTTCTCCCTGGTCCGCCGAGGTCAGTAGGCCGATGTCGATGGCATCGGCTGATGCAGTGTAGCTCAGCACCGGACCACGGCTTCGAGGAGTAACGCACACTCGCGCATTCGAGTGTATGACACGGACAGCGGTAGCAACCGCGCCGAGGCGGACATGCTCGACGCCTCATCCCTTCAATAGCCACCCCCCGTGCAAGATACGCATCGCGCTCAGAATTCATATCCCAGCGTCGCCCCGAAAACGCGGGGTTCGTCATAACTGATCAGGACCGTTCCATCGGTCTGGCTCGCGGCGAATCCCGCTGTGCGGCGCTGCGTGAGATTCCTTCCAAACAAGCCAATAGTGACGCCGCGGTCCGACGTCCATTTCACGGATGCCCCCAGTTTGGCGTAAGACGGCTGCTTCAGGACGTTATCCGGCTCGAAGTAGTAGCCGCTGTTAAAGTAGACGTTTGCCGTTGCTTGCAGAGCGCCGCGTTCCACCCTTGTGGAATAATTGGCCGCGACGCTTCCGGTGAACTTGGCGGCGAAGGGAATTTGGTGTCCGTCACAAGAGCGGCTCGAGAGCGGCTGACCTCCCGCAGGGGTTGAAACCGAACAAGTTGAGAAGTCCTGAAATTGCGGGCTGATCCAATTGATTCCCCCGGTCAGGGTGAAGGCGTTGCTGAGGACAGCTGTGAGATCGACATCCGTTCCATAAATGCGCGCCGATGCGCCATTAAAGACGAAGATCGAGTTATTCTTCAGTCTTTGAACCTGGATGTCCCCGTAATCATAATAAAAGCCGGCCACGTTGAAACGCAGACGCCTGGCGAACAAATCGGTCTTCAGGCCGAGCTCATACGCGGTGATCGTTTCCGGGCGATAAGGAGCCTCTGTGGGGGCATTAGGGTTGTAGCCACCACTCTTGAAACCGGAATTCACCGAGGCGTAAGCCAGCACCTCGTCCGAGAAACGATGATCCAGGCTGACACGGTACGTGAATTTGTCGGCAGTGACGTGGCGATCCGGGAACGCCGCAGGCATGGTCAATCCCAGGAACGGAATGTTCAGGATCTGGGAATTATCGATGTCACCGCGACGCTCGGTCGTGTACCGTCCACCCAGTGTCAAATTGGTGGCATCCAGAATTTCATAAGTCGCCTGCGCGTAGGCTGCGCCGGATCTGGCAGTCAGTGAATCACGTAATGTCAGGTTCAAGCCGGCGGCTGTGAAATACAGCGCAAGAGGCTGGTAACTGGATTGAGCGTCGAAATAGTAAAGCCCACCGGTCCATTTCAGACGCGAGCTGCCCGTCGAGCTGACCTGTAGCTCCTGTGTAAACTGGCGATCTCCCTGCCGGACATCGATTGACTCCACGTTGACCGGCGTGAAATCTACGTCCTGTCCCTCAGAGTCGGCCGCCTTACGATAAGCGGATATGCTGCTGATCCTGACGCCGTCAAAGTTGTGATCTATCCTCAGGGTGCCGCTGGCACTCCATCCCGACCTGACGAAGTCGATGTTGGAGTCGGTATCATAACCGAGATCGGGGTTGACCCGTCCCGGAACGGCTCCGGAAAGCTTTCCGGGGTAAGCTCTGTTCGTGCCTGGGCTGCCCGCGCCGTCCCAATAGCTTCCTATTGCCGTGACCGTGGTGTCCGGCCCGGGCTTCCACGCCAGCTTCGACCGAATGGAAATGTCGTGTTTGGTGCGGTCAACTTCCGATCCCGTGACGATATCCTTTCCCCACCCATTGCCTTGCGTCCGCGCCGCAAGAGCGATATCGGCCGCAAGATCATCTGTGAGGCCGCCCGACAAATAGGCGTTCCCGATCACCGTGTCGTAGTTGGCGTAAGAGACATCGAATTTGCCGGTAGTGACGGCGGACGGCGTGGCCGTCGTTATCTGGATGACGCCACCTGTCGAGTTACGTCCAAATAGCGTGCCTTGGGGGCCTTTCAGGACCTCGACGGATTGGACGTTGTTGAGTGTGAGTTCGCTAGCCTGCGCCGCAGCCACATAGACACCGTCAAGGTACAGTGCCACCGGCGACTCGGCCAAAGCTGCAAAATTCAAGGATCCCACCCCACGAATGCTGCTCGCGAAATAGCCGTTTGCACTGGTGGAATTGAGAGAAGGTGCCGCGACCCTCAGATCGACAGCGCTTTCGACGCCCAACGCAGACAACTGTTGACCCTTGAGGGCGGTGACGGCGATCGGAACGTCCTGAAGCCTTTCGTTGCGCTTCTGGGCGGTGACGATGACCTCTTCGAGCTTCGCTTCCGACGGCCCGTCTGCGGCGCCGGCATTGGTCGACTGCGCCCGGCCCGTCGCCAAGACGCCAATCGCAGTCCCTGCAAGGATCGATACCCCAATCGAACGCATCATAACCGTCCCCCCCCGTTTGCGACTCGTTGGATCTCCCAGGTCCCGGAGCTCTCTGAGGCTCCTCACTACAAGTGTAGTGATATTGCCATCGCTGTCAACATCTATGATAAAAAGGTATTCCCCTGACGCTATTTGAAGGTGCTAATGAAAGCCGCGACCGCGACACTCGCAACAAAACGCAGAAGATCCCCGGCACCGGCGGGAGGCGAGACGCAGTCTCGTCGCGACAGAGTCATCGACGCCGCTCTGGAGGTGCTTGCGCAGTATGGCGCGCGCGGATTTACGCATCGGGAAGTCGACCGTTATCTGGGCCAACCTTTAGGATCGACGTCGAATTATTTTCGGCGCCGGATCGACCTGCTGTCGATGACAGGGGCACGCATGATGGAACTCGATCTCCTGGACGTGACACGCATCTTGGGAACCGTCAGCCCCAACCCGACCGTTACAGTCGAACGCGTGGCGGATCTCCTCCTGCAGCTGTACGAGCTCTGGATGCGTCCCGAGAATCACAGCCGCGCCCTCGCGAGAATGGAGATAACTATCGAACGCCTCCGGAACGCTGAGCTGAGCGCTGCGACGCAGGGCCTGATCGCGCAGGCCGAGGAAAGGTTTCAGGTGATCTTCGAGCGGCTCGGCTCAAAGAGCCCCTCCAGGTCCGCGACGCATTTTTTGCGGCTGCTCGTAAGCATGAATGTCTTCATCCTGGAAGATCGTGCGACACCGGATCGTCTACTGCTGCGGACTCTGCTGCGCGACTGGCTCATGGTGAGCCTGAAGGCGATGAGCGACCGAAGCGGCGCTGCGCGCAACTCTCGTAAATGAAGACAGATCTTCGGTTGATGTCTTCCCGGTGAATGATGTTGACAGGGTTTCACTACAGGCGTAGTAATGAACGCGCAAAGGGGGCCAGAGCAGGAAGACGGTATGGCGGCGTCATCAAATTCATACGGCGGATCTCTCGCCGGTTTTCCCAAAGGTATTGCAGTTACGACGGACGCCGCCGTCGCGGCCGCTTTCTCCCGTGACGAGAGCGGGCGAATGGGGGCCGCCCCGATGGCCGTGGCGCATTGCGTGTCAACGGCTGATGTTCAGGCGGTCGTCCGCTGGGCCTTTCGATCCGCAGTGCCGCTCGTACCAATCAGCTCAAAAAGCGGGCCGAGACGGCGCGGCGACACGGTCTGCTCGCGCTCGGCTGTCGTTATCGACCTGAGCGGGATGGATCGCGTCATACATGTCGACGGGCGCGACGCCATTGCGATTATCGAGCCGGGGGTCACGTTTCCGCAGTTTGATGCGGCGCTGAAGCCGCATGGCTTGCGAAGCTTTCGTCCGCTTGCGCCCCGCGGAACAAAGTCAGTGCTCGCCGCCTTTCTCGAACGTGAACCGATGACCGTTCCCGGCAGTCACTGGGATTCCGCAGATCCGCTTTCGGCATTCGAACTCGTCTTTGGAACGGGCGATGTCTTTCGGACCGGCGGTGCCGCCCTACCGGGCTCGCTGGAACAAAACCTGGCCCGCGGCAACAGACAGATGGTCAGCACCGGCCCCATGCATACGGATTTCGGGCGTGTGGTTCAGGGCGCCCAAGGAGCGTTGGGCGTGGTGTGTTGGGGATCGATTTACTGCCAGAGAATTCCCACGCTGGAGATGCCGCTTTTTGCCGTCTCCGAGAGCCTCGCTTCGGTCGTGGATCTGGGCTACCGGATGCTGCGACGCCGTCCCACAGGCCAAATGTTCATCCTGAATGCAGCGCAGCTTGCACTTTTAATTGCGGGATCCATCGAGGAGTTTCGCGCGCTCAGGGCAAAATTGCCGGCGTGGATTCTATATGTAGAGATTTCTGCGTCCGAGTATTACCCCGAGGAGCAGATCGCCTTCAAACGGGCCGATCTGGAGCGGGATGCTGCTGCATTGTCTGTTTCGGTGACTGCTAAGCTGGGTAGCCTATCAGCAAGCGCAGTGGCACAGCGGCAAGTGGCCGGGAACGATCCAATCGCCGCGCCATTGGGGCTTGCGAGTGAAGAAGTCTTCTTTCTCACTCAGATGGACAAAGTTCAAGTGCATCTCGAAAGCCTCGAACCCGCACACGCGGCTGAAACGTGCGTCTATTTACAACCTCTCGCCCACGGCGTGAACGCTCATTGCCAGTTCACATTCATGGCCGAGTCGAATTCGGCGGCGGCGTTGCGGCGGCGCGCCATCGACACTGCGGAGCGTATGGCTGCGAACGGCGGATTTTTCAGCCGCCCGTATCATCCATGGGCACACGTGCCCTTCGAGCGTGACAAAACAATCGCGCCTATTCTCAAGCGCACAAAAGAACTGTTTGACCCGAAATCGATTCTGCAGCCGGAAGCACAGTGCTTGGGGAACGCCCGATGACCGTCAGATCCATGACCCCGCGAGAGGGGGACGACTCCCCGCTCGCGCAGAGCACCGGAAACATCTCAAATTGCTGGCGTTGTTCCCACTGTAAATGGGTACCCTCACCCAAGAGCAAGGAGTTTGCTCATGCCTGCCCCAGCATTCAGTGGGGCAAGTTCCATGCCTATAGCGGCGGCGGCAAGCTAATTACTGCCTTTGCGCTCAAGGAGCATGAAGCCGACTACACGGAAGCGGCGTTGGAAAGCATTTTCGCCTGCACCATGTGCGGGGCTTGTGACACGTCCTGCAAGAACAACAATGGCGAGTTGGTCGAACCGCTTTCGGTGCTCTATGCGCTGAGGGCTCAGGTCGCGACGGAGGGCCGCAGCTTGCCCGCCCACGTGACCATGATCGACAATCTGCGGCGCGAGGGCAACGCGGCGGGCCGGCGGCGTACCGAGCGATCCAACTGGTGTGAGGGACTTGGTCTGAAGGATGCGCTGACGGCTCCTGTGGACGTCTGGCTCCACATCGGCTGCGAGAACGCCTTCGAGCCGCGCCTGTGGCCGGAGCTGAAGGCGATTGTCGTGCTCCTGGAGAGAGCTCGCGTCAATTTTGGCATCGCTTACAACCGCGAGGCCGCGACGGGCGAAACCGCGTACGATCTCGGATTCCACGACGAGGCCCGAGCTCTGGCCCAATCGATGACGGGCCTCATCCGGGATACGGGGGTCCGTACGGTCGTTACCTGCTCGTCGAGCAGTTATGCCGGCATTCGCAACATCTGGCCGCGTCTCGGCTTCACCTCGCTTCCTTGTGAGGTCTTTCACGTCAGCGACTATGTCGAGCGGCTGATTGAGACGGGAAAGCTCTCCATCGAGGGCTCTTTCGAGGGCGCGGTCACGTACCATGATCCGTGCAAACTGGGCAGGCTGAGCGAAAAGATGACGCCATCGAAGGCGAGTTGGACAAAAGTGCTCGGCACCATGTCGGTATTCGACGGCCCCAAGCAGGTCCTGTTCGGCAACGATGGACTGTATGAGGCACCCCGCAAGCTGCTCAATCGGCTGCATGGCCTGAAGCTCGTGGAAATGGAGCGCAATCGCGTGTCGTCCTATTGCTGCGGAGCTGCCGGCGGCGCCAAGGAAGCTTATCCGGACTTCTCGAAGTTCGCAGCAGAACGCAGGCTGGCGGAAGCCAAGGCCACCGGGGCGTCCATCATCGCCACGGCATGCGGCGGCTGCCGCATTCATTTGAGCGACGTGGCCAAACAGATCGGCGCCCCCCTGGCGGTCAAGGGAATCTTCGAATTGCTGGCTGCGAGCGCGGTGCCATCGGTCAAGGTGGGAGGTTGATATGGTCATGAAAGGCCTCGGCAGGAGCGATACTCCAAATGCCACCTCCCATATTCCAGAAAGAGCAGCCGGTCGCTCCAGTCAAAGACTATCGGACATTGCGCCGGCGGCGGCGCGCGAGTTGCTTGAGATATTGGGGCACCGCAATGTAACTGACGATCCGGCATTTATCTGCGGATACTCCTGGACGTCATCGAGCGGCGGCGCGCCTTCATCGAAGCAGCTTGCGGAGCATCGTCCGGTTGCGATTGTGCTTCCGTCGTCAACACAGGAAGTGCAGGCCGTTGTCAAAGCTTGCCGACGCCACAACCTCAAATTCCGTGCTCACAGTACCGGCACCGCGGCGTTTCACTGCGTCCAACAGGATCGTGTTGTTAGCCTCGATTTGCGGCGCATGGATAAGATCGTGGAGCTTGATGCCAAGAACCAGATGGCGGTGATCGAGCCTTACGTCACAGCGGGGCAGTTGCAGGCTGAGGCGATGAAGGTTGGACTGACGCCACACATCATCGGGGCTGGCTGGACGCACTCGCCGCTCGCGTCTGCGACCTCGCTCGGCGGCGTCGGCATCGGTGGCCATCACACGGGACACAATGTCCGCAACATGATGGCGTGGGAATGGGTAACGCCCGAAGGTGATGTCATCCGAGGCGGATCGGCGGGGGCCGGGGCGGGCTGGTTCGCCGGAGAAGGGCCTGGGCCGGGCTTCCGCGGCATGCTTCGGGGCATGGGCGGGGCCGGCGGCGGTTTAGGGGTCTTCACGCGGATCGGCTACAAGCTGCATCCCTGGGCGGGCCCTCCGGAACTGGAGCATCGCGGCGCTCATCCTCAGCTGGGAATCGCGTTGAACAAGCGGATGCGGTTCTACCAGGTCGTATGGGACAACTGGGAGGGCCCCAAGGAAGCGGTGTATGGTTTCATGATCTCGAATGCACCGACGCTAATCGTGCGCATACCGCCGGATCATCAGGGCTGGATACTATATCCGACCAATCGCGAATACTACGACGCCTTGATGAGCGGTTCGTTGCCTGAGATTGCTCAAAATGACAACCGTTTCGCGTGGACGCTGCTTGCCGTTTCCGAAACCGATGCCGAGGCAGAGTGGCGCGAGCGCACGATCCGGGCGATCGTCAAAAAATCCGGCGGTCGGTTTCTCGACGTCGCGCCGGAGCACACGGAAGTGCTCGCGCGAAACGTCATCACATCCTGTTATGTCCCGCGGGCCTTCCGGTCCGGCCCGCGCCAGATTACCTCGGCCAACGGCGTCTATGATTCATTCAATCTTTTGCCTGCGGTGGTAAAAACCGGCGAACGTCTCATGGCTCCCTATAAGAACGAGCGCAAGACGCTGTGTAAGGGCTCACCCGAGGAGTTTTGGATGTGGCCGACCGAGGGTCGGCACTTCTGGGCGGAAAATATTGTCAATCCCGACAATGACACGGATAAGTCTGCCGGCGACGGGTATGCCTTCGTATTGCAGACAATCGAAGAGAATGACAGGCGCCCGCTAGGCACTTCCGTCTTTGCCATGGGCGGACTGTTGGCCGAGATGTACGGCAAGCGCTTCGCCGTCAACACGTGGATGGCGAAGGTGAAGAAGACCTTCGATCCTGCGGGATCGGCGGATGGGATCTACCCTACGGGCGAGAAAATACCGCTCGGGCGCATATGGCCCTTTATCCGACCGTTCTTATTCCGATTTCCGATACTGTTGCGACGCTCCATGCAAATGCAGTTGAGAAAGGCGAAATAGCTCGTTAGGTCGACATCGTCTTTCTGCACGGCGCCCCGTGTCTGCCGGGGTGCTGGTCGTGTTCCGCGAAGCTCTGCGTACATCTCGCCGATGGTATCCGAGCAGTCGCGAGTCGCCCAGGCAAGTGCCGACCTGGAACTACCGGATGGTGCACGCGCATGGCCGCGTTGCGATTCACGATGACGAGCGCTATGTCGGCGCCCCCGAGGCGCTGAAGGCTCGCGGCGAGCGCACGATCGCCGACTCAATGCTCGCGACCCTCGGCCCCGCCGCCTGAAATAGGCGCTGCGCCCATCGGCTGTAGCGGGGAGAGGCGGCCATCGGCTGTCGCGGGAAATACGTGAATAAATGTAAATATCTCGCTGATCTATATGATATTAATCTAATTGTTACCTCCCGATTGCAGCCGGAGGTCTTCTCGCACAACCCCTCAGGGCCGGCTTCGAGGAACGGCCAGGCCGAGCTATCGCCCCTGCACCCGACAGTTGACCGAGCTGTAGCGGAATAGAATTATTCCCCCCCGTGTGGCCCCGCCGTTCGTCATCAAGGGAATCGCAACATGATGAACCTCCTCCGGCAGCTGTTCTCGCCCGACGGATTCATGCCTCACGGCATGTGCTACCTGTGGCAGCCGGGGATCCTGGCCCTGCACGTCACCTCCGACGCCCTGATCACTCTCGCCTACTTCTCCATACCGTTCACGCTCCTGTACTTCGTCCGCAAGCGAACTGACCTCGAATTCAACTGGATGTTCGTCTGCTTCGCAATCTTCATCGTGGCCTGCGGCACCACTCATTTGCTCGAGGTCTGGACGATCTGGCATCCGGCGTACTGGCTCTCCGGCATGATCAAGGCCATCACGGCGCTGGCTTCCGTCCCCACGGCCATCCTCCTCATCCGACTCGTACCCGACGCTTTGCGCTTGCCGAGTCCGGCCGCCCTGCAGATGGCAAACGTAGCGTTAGCCCGCCAAGTGGCCGAGCGCGAGCGCGCCGAGAGTGAGGTGAGACGGATCAACGACGAGCTCGAGGGGCACGTCAGCCAGCGTACGCTGCAACTCGAGGCGACCAACCGGACGCTGCTGCAGGAAATCACCGAACGGAAGCGCGCCGAAGAGCGGCTACGCACGCAATTCGAGCGGCTGGCGCTGCTGGACCGCACGACGCGAGCCATCGCCGACCGTCGCGATCTCCGCAACATCCTGGAGATCGTGATGCGCAGTCTGGAGGATGACCTGCCGGTCGATTTTGGCTGTGTGCTTCTGCACGAGCCGGCGCGCTCGGCGCTGACTGTCTCCTGTCTGGGCGAGAAGAGCCAATCCCTGGCACCCGCGCTGGCCTTGAGCGAGCACTCGCAACTGGACGTGGATGAAAACGGTCTTGCGCGCTGTTTGCGGGGCGAGCTGGTGTTCGAGGCCGATCTCGCGCAGTCGGCGGGCCCCCTTGCCCGACGGCTGACTCAGGGCGGACTCGGCTCCCTCGTGATGGCGCCGCTTGCGGTGGAAAGTAAGGTATTCGGCACCGTTCTGGCGGCGCGGCGCGCTGCCCGCCAATTCAGTAGCGGCGATTGCGAGTTCCTGCGTCAGCTCAGCGAGCACGTCGCGCTCGCCATGCACCAGGCGGATCTTTACGGCGCGCTGCAGCGTGCTTATGAGGACCTGCGGCAGACACAGCAGACGGTGATGCAGCAGGAGAGACTGCGTGCCCTGGGCCAGATGGCAAGCGGTATCGCGCACGATATCAACAACGCCCTGTCGCCGGCCGCCCTGTACGCTCAATCGCTGCTCGAGCGCGACGCGACGCTCTCAAGCGAGACCAAGGCCGATCTCGCAATTATCCAGAATGCGATCGAGGACGTCGCCCACACCGTTGCGCGGATGCGCGAGTTCTATCGCCAGCGCGAGCCGCAGCAACTGCACACCATCGTCGACATCAATCGCTCCATCGAGCGGGTCGTTGAGCTGACGCGCGCGCGCTGGAATGCGATGCCGCAGGAGCGGGGTGTATTCATCAAGATGCAGACGGAGCTGGCCCCCGGTCTGCCGGGCATCGCGGGCTCTGAGAGCGAGATTCGCGACGCGTTGACGAATCTCATCCTGAATGCCGTGGACGCGATGCCGGAGGGGGGGACCCTGACAGTGCGGTCGTCGACGGGGCCCGCCGGGGAAGTGTGTGTCGAGGTCATCGACACCGGAATCGGGATGGACGAGGCCACGCGCAGCCGCTGTCTGGAGCCTTTCTTCACGACGAAGGGTGAGCGCGGGACAGGACTCGGGCTCGCCATGGTCTACGGTATGACAGACCGTCATGGCGCGGAGTTGCAGATCGACAGTGAGCCCGGACGGGGCACGACGATGAGAGTCCTGTTTCCTCAATCGCGTCCCGGCGTCGTGGGGGAGCGCACTCATTCCCCTCCTCCGCGGCCAGCCAAGCCGCTGCACATCCTGTTCGTGGACGACGACCCGATCATGCTCAAATCGTTGCAGTACATCCTGCAGCAGGACGGTCACAACGTCACGGTGGCGGATGGCGGACAGCGGGGGATCGATGCATTCCGGGCTGCCTCGAGCGAGGGCCACCCATTCTCGGTCGTCATCACCGATCTCGGCATGCCGCACGTGGACGGGCGCATGGTCGCGCAAGCAGTGAAGTCATCCGCGGCTCACATCCCTGTTATCCTGCTCACGGGCTGGGGACATCGCCTGCTCGCCGACAACGACACGCCGCCGTACGTGGATCGTGTCCTCAGCAAGCCGCCCAAGCTCGTGGCCTTGCGGCTTGCGCTAGCAGAGCTCGTACGTCAGGAAGTCGCGGCACCGGTGCCGCGTTATCGATCGTAGGGCATGACCTGCACATCGATGACCGAGGGACGATCCGAAGTCGCCTTCCCGTGCCAGACGGTTGCTTTCGAGTGCCGGAAAGTGGGCTGATCGGCCGCAGGCTCCTTTGCAGAGCTCGAAGGGATCTCGGTCGGAAGCGCCGCAGTCGCAGGCCAGAATGCTCCAGGCGCGATCGTCATCGTGGCACGCAATCCCGGATGATTGTCGGCCAGATCGAGCCGGCCACCATGCACCTTCGCCACGGAATCGACGAGGCTCAAGCCAAGGCCCACACCTGGCGTGCCGCGACTCGCATCGCCACGGTAGAACCGTTTGGAGACCTTCGGCTTCTCCTCATCCGGTATCCCCGGACCCTTGTCGGCCACGACGATCAGCGCGCTTCCGCGCTCGCCCACGCGCGCCTCGACGACGATGCTGCCCTGGTCGGTGCTGTACTTCAGAGCGTTGTCGATGAGATTGCCGATCGCCTGCGCGAGCAGCACCGGGTCGCCTGCAACGGCTACCGGTCCCTCGGTGCGAAAAAGAAGATGTCTCCCCTGTATCTCGGCGGCGGGCTGATAGAACTCCACCGCCTGCCTCACGAGCTCCGCGGCATTTACCTGCACGAACCCGGAGCGCCGCATACCGCTATCAATCTCGGCGAGACGCAGGAGCGCGTCGAAGACACCAATCACCCTATCAACGTCCGCCACCGCCCCCTCGATCTCTGCGAAGGTCGCTTCGACGTCCGGGCGCGTCAGAGACAGCTCCTCGAGGCGGGAGCGCAGCTCGGCTAGCGGTGTGCGCAGGTCGTGGGCAATGGAGTTCGACACCTGGCGGACGCCGTCAACGAGGTGCTCGATCTGATCCAACATGCCATTGATGGTGCGTGACAGCGTATCGAGCTCGTCACCGCTGCGATGCATCGGCAAGCGATGACTCAAATCGCCCTGTACGATGGCCTGCACGGTTTGCTGGAGGCCGTTCACACGCAATAACACCGCGCGGCGGATCAGAAATCCTGCCAGCACTCCGGCAATCGACAGCACGACGACCGCGCCGCCGAGCCCATACCAGAAGCGCCGCTCGAGAGGGGCGAAGCGGCCGTAATCCCGGCCCACCAGCAGGTTGTAGCCACCGGGCAATGCAACGTGCTCGAACATGGCGCGCGTCGGCTGGTTATCGAGCTGAATCGTCTGGCTGTAAAGGCCCGCCTCGCGCGGAATGCCCCGGGGCCACTCCTGAAGGTTTCCAGCGAGCGGGTGCAACGACCCGTCGGCGAACAGCAGGATGCGCTCGCCGGCGATCTGCATGCCGACCCGAGTGTTGATGAATGTGACGAGTCCTTGCGGACCTTCGCGCCGAAACACATCGGAAAGCCGTGTAGCGTCCGAGCGCAACAGCTCTGCCCGTCCATCCTGCACCGTCACCTGCCACGCGTACCAGAGCGGAGCGGCAAACAGAATGAGCGCAACGAAGCCGAACGCGACGTACCCGAAGGCCAATGCGAATGCGGATGAAGGCAGGCCTCTATTCATCGGCGCTCAACATATAACCGGCATTGCGGACGGTTCGCAACAAGGGGCGCTCGGAGTCAGACTCGATCTTCTGGCGCAGCTTGCTGATGTGCACGTCCACCACATTGGTCTGGGGGTCGAAGTGATAGTTCCACACGTTCTCGAGCAGCATCGTGCGGGTGACAACCTGGCCGGCGTGCCGCATCAGATACTCGAGGAGCTTGAATTCCTGAGGCTGTAAAACGATTGTGCGCGAGCCACGATTCGCCTTGCGCGACAGCAGGTCGATGTGCAGGTCGCCGACGTCCAGGGCCGTCTGCGTGCTGGCCCCCTGCAGGCGACGTTGGAGCGCGTCCAGTCGGGCCAAAAGCTCGCCGAAAGCGAACGGCTTCGTCAGGTAGTCATCCCCACCGCTCTTCAGTCCGCGAATCCGCTCGTCCACGTCCGACAGAGCGCTCAGGATCAGGATCGGCGTTCGATTGCCCGAGCGACGCAACGTCTCGATGATCGCGAGCCCGTCGATATTGCCGGGCAGCATCCGGTCCATGACGATCACGTCGTAAGGCTCGCTGGCCGCGAGGAACAGCCCGTCCCGGCCGTTCTCCGCGTGATCCGCTGTATGGCCCGCCTCCTGGAGGCCCTTCAGGACAAAGCGTGAGACGCGCTCGTTGTCCTCGACCAGCAGCACCTTCATGCCGGCGCGCCCGCGGCCGCGGCGCGGGCCGACGCCCTGCGGCCGATGCGATTGTTCAACCGATCGAGGTACAGATAAATCACCGGTGTCGTGAACAGCGTCAGAGCCTGGCTGAGCAGCAATCCCCCCACCATCGTGATGCCCAGGGGCCGGCGCAGCTCCGAGCCGGTGCCGCTGCCCAGCATCAGAGGCAGAGCGGCGAGCAGTGCCGCCAGGGTCGTCATCATGATCGGCCGGAAGCGTAGTAGGCAAGCCTGACGGATCGACGCTTCGGGCGAAAGATGCTGCTCGCGCTCGGCCTGGATCGCGAAATCCACCATCATGATTCCGTTCTTCTTCACGATACCGATGAGGAGGATGATGCCGATGAGCGCGATGACGGACAGCTCGACATGGAACACGAGCAGCATCAGCAGTGCTCCGACACCCGCCGAGGGCAGCGTGGAGAGGATCGTGAGGGGATGGATGTAACTCTCGTACAGCATTCCCAGGATGATGTACACGACGACGAGCGCGGCCAGGATCAACAACGGCTGCGAGGACAGTGAGTCCTGAAACGCCTGCGCCGTTCCCTGGAAGCTGCCGCTCATGGCGGCTGGCAGATGAATGGCGGCCAGCGTCGCCTGGATTTGCTCGACCGCCTGGCCGAGGGCCACACCCGGCGCGAGATTGAAGGATAGTGTCACCGCGGGAAATTGCGACTGGTGACTGATCGACAGGTATCCGACCTGTTGCGTGTCGAAGCGAGCGAGAGTGGACAGCGGCACCTGCTGTCCCGTGAGCGGCGAGGTCATGTAGAGCTCATTGAGTGTGCTCGGGTCCGTCTGCAGCTCCGGAGTCACTTCCAGGACCACGTGGTAGGAGTTGAGCTGCGTGAAGTATTGGGCGACCTGACGCTCACCGAATGCATCGTACAGCGTCGCATCGATCTGGGCCGGTTGAATGCCGAAGCGCGCGGCCTGGTCCCGGTCGATGGTCAGAGACAACCGGCTGCCGCTCGTCTGCTGGTCGGAGGCCACGTCGCGGAGCTGAGGCAGCTTCTTCAGGGCCTCGAGGACCTTGGGTGCCCACTCGTTGAGCTCGTTGATATCCGCGTCCTGCACGGTGTACTGGTACTGCGTACGAGCGATGCGTCCTCCGACACTCAGGTCCTGAGCTGCCTGCAGGAAGAGAGTCGCGCCCTTCACCTGTGCGAGCTTGGGGCGCAACCGGGTGATGATCTCGTCGGCGCTGGCTGTACGCTCGCCGCGCGGCTTCAGAGAAAGAAACACCGCGCCGTTGTTTATCGGCCGCGATCCACCCACGAATGCCGCCCAGGAGGCGACATCAGGGTCCTTGCTGACCACCGCCATGAGTCGCTGCTGCAGGTCTTTCATCCCTGCAAATGAGACATCCTGCGGGGCGTCCGTGATGCCCGTGATGATGCCTGTGTCCTGTTGCGGGAAGAATCCCTTTGGCACCAACACGTAGAGCAGAATCGTCGCGGTTACCGTCACCAGGAACACGATGAGTGTCGTGCGCTGATGCCCGATCACCCAGTCGAGACCTCGTTGATATGCGGCGACGGTCCGATCGAACTGGCGCTCGATGAATAGATAGGCGCGGCCATGCTGAACGCTCTTCTCGTTGCGCAGAAATAGCGAGCACATCATGGGTGACAGTGTCAGAGAGACGAACGCCGACACCACGATCGTCATCGTGACCGTAATGGCGAATTCGCGGAACAGCCGCCCGACGATACCGCCCATGAGCAGCAGCGGAATGAACACGGCCACGAGAGACAGGCTGATGGACAGGATCGTGAAGCCGATCTCCTTGGCTCCTTTGAGGGCAGCGTCGAACGGCGACAGTCCCTCCTCGATGTGCCGATAGATGTTCTCCAGCATCACGATCGCATCGTCCACCACGAATCCGACCGCGATGGTCAGACCCATCAGAGAAAGGTTATCGAGCGTGTAGCCGGACACGTACATCAGGCCGGCCGTGCCGAGCAATGCCAGAGGCACCGTGACACCCGGAATAACCGTGGCCCACAGGTTGCGCAGGAACAGGAAGATCACGAGCACCACCAGCGCGATCGTCAGCACCAATGTGAATTCGACGTCCTTGACCGACGCGCTGATGGTCGTCGTGCGATCGACGACCGTATCGAGTTTGATCGACGGCGGCACGGCCGTCATGATGTCCGGCAGCGAGGCCCGCACTCGCTTGACCGTATCGAGGACATTGGCGCCGGCTTCCTTGTAGACGAGGAGCAGAATGCCCTGGTGCCCGTTCTGCCATCCGGCGATCTGCCGAGTCTCCGGTCCGTCTACCGCGATTCCAATGTCCCGGATGCGTACGGGCGCACCGTTGCGATACGCGACGATGACGTCGTTCCAGGGCGCCGCCTTCAGAAGCTGATCATTGTCATAGATGGCAAAGCTGCGCTGGGTCCCGTTGATCGAGCCCTTGGGTGCGTTGACAGTGACGGTTGGGATGACGTTCGCGAGATCCTCCAGCTGGATCCCCAACGCTGCAATCCGGGCCGGATCCACCTGAACGCGAACCGCGGGCTTCTGCTGGCCACCGATCGTGACCTGGGCGACGCCAGGCAGTCGCGATATCTGTTGCGCCACCACCGTCTCGGCGTAGTCGTCTACCTGAGTCAAGGGCATCACGTCCGAGTGAGCCGCGAGGATCAGAATCGACGAGTCGGCGGGGTTGACCTTGCGGTAGGACGGCGGCGACGGCAGATTCTTCGGCAGCTGGCCGCCCGCGGCGTCGATGGCCGACTGAACATCCTGGGCGGCCCCGTCGATGTTACGGGTCAGATCGAACTGCACGGTGATCTGCGTCGTTCCGAGGACGCTCGTCGAGGTCAGCTGGGAGACGCCTGGTATCGCGGCGAACTGATATTCGAGTGGTGTCGCGACCGACGAGGCCATCGTCTCAGGACTGGCTCCGGGCAGCTTGGCGCTCACCTGAATGGTCGGGAAGTCCACCTGCGGCAGCGGTGCGATCGGCAGCATCGGAAAGGCCACGGCGCCGACCAACAGGACCGCCGCCATCAGCAGCGAGGTCGCGATCGGACGCCGGATGAATGGCTCCGAGATACTCATGGCGCTGCGAGGGAGGCCACTGTCGCTTCGCGGGGTGCGCTGTGACTTGCGTTCACCTTGACTCGCGCCCCGGGCTGCAAGCGGTACTGATTGGTCACGACCACCTGCTCTCCCGCGCGAACGCCGTTTTGGACCACGGCAACGATAGGAGTCTCCTGACTCACCTCGAGCGGCCGCGCCTCCACCGTCGAATCGGCCTTCACCACGTAGGTGAACAGTCCGTCCGGGCCGCGCTGGACGGCCGCAGCTGGGATCGTGAGCGCGCCTTTCTCGGTGCGCACCAGCAGGCGCGCGTTCACGAACTGCCCGGGCCAGAGGGTTTCGTGTTGATTGGGGAACGTGGCCTTCAGGCGAATCGTGCCCGTCGTCGTATCGATCTGGTTATCCACGAGTGCCACGGTGCCTCGATCGAGCTCCGTGCCTTCGCGGGTCACCGCGGCCACGCTCACGGGGCCGGATTTCAACGCTCCGGCAACGGCTGCCAGGTTTTCCTCTGGTAAGGTGAATACGAAGGAGATCGGATGCAGCTGCGTGACGACCACGATGCCGCCGGTATCCGTGGCGCGAACGTTGTTGCCTGGGTCCACGCGCCGGATGCCGGTCCGGCCATTGATCGGGGAAGTGATTCGCGTGTAGGTGAGCTGCGTCCGGGCGTTGTCGACCGCTGCCTGGTCCCCTTTGATCTGCGCCTGTAGCGCTCCCACCGTTGCCTCCTGAGCGTTCAAGGTCTGCTGACTCGTCAGGTTCTCGGGCGCGAGCGTTTTGTAGCGGTCGAGATCGGCGTGTGCGCTGTGCAACTGCGCTCGATCTTTCGCCAAGGTCGCCAGGGCCTGTCCGAGAGCAGCCTCGTAAGGGCGGGGATCGATCTGCGCCAGGAGGTCACCCTGGTGCACGGTCTGCCCTTCCACGAAGGCGACCTTCTGCAGCTCGCCGTCCACACGCGCGGTTACAGTCACGGTGTTGTAGGCCTGGACGGTTCCCAATCCCTCCAAGTAGATCGGAAAATCGGCGCGGGCGACGGGTGCCGCGTCGACCGAGATCGTCTGACGGCTTGCTGCGGCTTGCTTCGACGCCGCAACGCCATCTGCTCCCGGCGGACGATGCCACCCAAGCGCCAGAGCCAACACGGCCGCTGCCACGAGTAGTGTTGCTCTCACCTTGTGTGTTCTGACGAGGACTCGTACGCGCTGCGCGCTAATGTTCGACACGTCTGCATCAACTCCTCTGCCAACCGCCGCCGAGAGCGCCGTACAACTGAACCAGCGCCTGCAGACGGGCAAACCGCACCTGCACCAGCGCGTCTTCCGCAGTGAATAGCGCGCTCTGCGTGTTGAACACGGTCAGCACATTGATCGTCCCGGCGTGAAGCTGTGTCTCGGTCATCTCATAAGCCCGGCGCGCCTTGTGCACAGCCTCATCCTGACGCTCGTACTGTTCCGAGGTCTCCCGGAAGGCCACGAGGGCATCCTCGACATTGCCGAAGGCGCCGATCACCGTCTTGTGGTAGCCGGCAAGGAGCTCCTGATAACGCCCTTGGGCCAGCGAGTAGCGTCCGGTGAGGGCACCCCCGGCAAAGACCTGCTGGGTCACGGCTCCCGTCACCGCAAACACCCGACTGGCCGGTGTGATCAAAGAGGACAATGCCGTGCTGGCGAAACCGCCATCCGCCGTCAGGTCGATGCTGGGAAAGAATGCCGCGCGTGCGGCAGCGATATCTGCATTCGCCGCCATGAGCTCGGCTTCGGCCTCGGCGATGTCAGGCCGACGCGCCAGGAGCTCCGAGGGCAGGCCCGGCTGCACCAACGGCTCCGTGATCTGAGCGAGCGTCCCGGACGGAACAGGCAGGTCCTCAGGATTCTTACCCACGAGCAGCGCGAGCGCATGGACGCTCTGTCGGAGTTGTTGCCGCAGTGGAGGAATGGAAGCGTTGAGGACGGCAACCGTGGTCTCCTGCTGCGCCACATCCAGCGCCGTCGCAATACCTGCCGACGCCTGGAGAGACAGGCCCCGCAGAACCTGCCGTGCGGTAGCAAGATCCTGTTCGGCGACGTTCAGGCGGTCATGCAGCGCGATCAGCTGGAAATACGTCACCGCGACACCGGTCGTGATGCTGAGCTCGACCGTTGCGCGGTCGTAGCGGCTGGCCGTCGCGGCAAACCTGGCCGAATCGCGCGCAGCTCGATTCTGACCCCAGAAATCCACTTCGTAGCTGGCGGACAGAAGCGCGTCGAACTGGTTATAGGTAACGGGTTTCGTCCCTGGGACAGCCGTGATGCCGGGCTTTTGCCGCTGGCGGGACGCATCGAAGCCGGCATCGAGCGAGGGGAGCAAGGGGGCGCCTGCGATCTTCACCTGAGCGTCCGCCTGCCTGACACGTGCGATCGCCGCCGCGAGGTCATCGTTCGCAGCGCGCGCTTGCGCCATCAGGTCATCCAGCTCCGCAGACCCGAATGCCCGCCACCAAGCCGCCGACGGCCACGTGCGCACAGCGGGCGAGGTTGGCTCCTGAAGAGGCGGCGAGCCTGGCGTTTGATTCGTCATCTGCGCCGACGCGGGGCTTCCCTCTTCCCACCTTTCCGGAGCCGGAATATCCGGCCGTCGATAGTGCGGACCCAGGCTGCAGCCGGCGGCACCGGCCGCCAGGATCAGCAGGCAAATCCACACGAGGATGCGTTGCGACACAGCGGATTCGTTCGCAGGCCTCGCGGCCCGCAGATCGCCAGAGAAAACACGAGCGCACCTTACGACCGCTGCGCTCAACTGCAGGTGGGCGGAAGATTAAGTTCCGTTAATGCGGGGTCTCGGCCCTCGAAGCGCCGCGGCTGCCGTCATTCCTCCAGCTCCCGCAGCATGAGTTGCAGCTCGGCGATCCGTTCCGGCCAGAATGCCCGGTACCGCGCGATCCACGCCATCAGGGGCTGCAGGCCGCCCGGCTCCGCGCGGTAGTACGTGAAACGTCCTTGCCTGCGTTGCCTCACGAGCCCAGCACGTTTCAATGCGGCGAGATGCTGCGAGATGGCGGGCTGAGAGATGGCGAAAGCCTTCCTGACCTGCGACACCGTCATTTCCGCGCGCGCGATCCGCTCGAAGACGGCGCGGCGAGTCGGGTCGGCCAGGGCACGGAGCAGCTGCGCAGGCATGCCTTTATATAAGCATTTACTTATATGTTATGCAAGCAAGCGGAAGCTGGAGCTAAAACATGAGGTTGATTAGACGCTTAGGAAGGCTTATAAACTCAACTTCAAGGGATCGGGGGCAGTCTGTGGTGAAGCGCCGGATGAAATATGGTGGCTAAGCTACTGACATTACGAGTACAAAGACGGTGACCCGGCTCGGATGAAAGCCGTGGTCATGGCGAGGTAGTGATGAGCACTACGCTGGAGAAGTTTCAGACGGCCACCTTGTCGCTGGCGCGTTCCGGCTCGATCAAGGATCGGCTCGCCGAGGCGTACCGCAATCATCTCGCGGACATCGACGAGGCCGAGCTTCCGTACGAGCTGCGCGAGGAATTCCGCGCTTGCATTCAAACACTGACTCGGGAGCCGCCGTTGCTACGGGGCGAGGATGCAGTGAAGGCCACAGTGCGCAAGATGTCCAACACGGAAGCGGACGGAGTTGCTTCAACCGTGGTGCAACTGTTCGCAGCCCTGTCGAAAGGTTTCGCGCCCCCTCGGAAGGGGAAGGCCGTCGGCAATGTCGTGACGCTTTACGCCGTCGAGGCCTGAGCTATTCCAGCTTGAACTCGATGGTGTCCCAGCGCGTGGACTCCTCGTGCCGCGCTTCCCGCTTGATCGCATCCACCAGGGCGCGCTCGTCCCAGTCGACGAGCTGATTCGCGAGATCGCTGAGCGCCTTCGGCACCGGGCGCTGCGAGCCGAAGGGCTTCATCAAGATGACAGGCTTGTTGCACGCCTGGGCGTACAGGAGCTGAAACGTCAGCATGTCCTGATTGCCCTCGTAGAGGCTGGAGAAGGCAATCACGGCTTCCGCGGGAGTGATCTGCTTGCGCAGCTCCTCTTTCTGAGCTTCCTTGTCGCCGTCCGGCCGGCGCTCCGGATCGCTGTGGTTGCGGTAGAAGAAGTTGCGGGCGCTCTCGAGATACTCGAAGACGCGCAGGTAATCATCGCTGTCTGCCCACAGATGCGTGACGAAGAGGCGGATAGGATTGTCCTGCGACATGGCTGAAGTCTCGCACAAGCGCAAGCGCAGCGAAACCGGCGTCGCCGGGCCGCGACGTGCCTCGCGGTTTTTCCTCCCCGGCCCGGGGTTTGCATCGTTAGAATGCCGACGGTGTCCGGCCAGGGTCTCCAGGTCTGCGGTGCGATTGCTCGTCTATAACATTCGTTATGCTACCGGCACCGGTCCGGCCTTTCATCTACCGGTCCCGGGCGCGGGCTATCTGCGCAGCAATCGCAAGGTGCTCGCAGGCATCACCGACTTCATCCGCGACGAGCGCCCCGATGTCGTCGGGCTGATCGAGGTCGACACCGGCTCCATCCGCACGGGCATGGTGAACCAGGCCGAGCACATTGCCGGTCAGATCGGTCACTACACCACCTTCCAGTGCAAGTACGGCGCAGGCTCCATCAACAACCTCATGCCGATCGTGCGCAAGCAGGCGAACGCATTCCTCTCCGCGCCCCACGTGCACGGCGAGCGCTTTCATTACTTCGACACCGGCATCAAGCGGCTGATCATCGAGCTGGAGCTCGAGGACGTGTGCGTGTTCCTGGTGCACCTGTCGCTGAAGTTCCGGCACCGTCAATATCAATTGCGCTCGCTGCACGACCTGATCGTGCAATCCCACAAGCCAGTGATCGTCGCGGGCGACTTCAACACTTTCTGGGGCACGCACGAGATCTATCTGTTCATGCGAGCCGCCGGCCTGCGCAGTGCCAATTCCGCCGGACTGCCCTCCTTCCCCGCGCGCGTGCCGCGAGTAGAGCTCGACTTCATCCTGGTCAGCGAGGGTATCGAGGTCACCGATTTCCGGGTGCCGGACGTCCGTTACTCGGACCACCGGCCGCTCGTCTGCGATTTCCATGTGCGCGCCAACGACTCGGCCAGCCGCTCGGCCGCTTGACGGCCAACACGGGAAGATCATGACGGCGCATGAGGCCTGGACTGTGGAGCGCGACGCCGACCGCATCGCCTGGCTGACGATCGACAAGCCGGGTACCTCGGTCAATGTCCTGTCGCAAAGCGTTTTGTTCGAGCTCGATGATCGGTTGGATGCCCTGTCGCGCGACCCGCCGCGCGCGCTCGTCGTATTGTCCGCTAAGGCCAGCGGCTTTATCGGCGGCGCCGACATCAAAGAGTTCACGGCAATCCGCAACGAGGAGGACGGCTACCGTCTGATTCGCGCTGGCCAGCAGGTGATGGATCGCCTGGAGGCCTTGCCCTTTCCGACAGTCGCGGCCATCGAGGGATTTGCGCTGGGTGGTGGCCTGGAGTTGGCACTCGCCTGCCGCTATCGAGTGGCGGTCGGTGACGAGCGGCTCTCGTTAGGCTTCCCCGAAGTGCAGCTCGGCATCTGTCCCGGCTTCGGCGGCACCGTGCGCTCGGTCCGGCTGGTCGGTGTGAGGCCTGCCATGGAGCTGCTCCTCACGGGGCGCCCCATCCGCGCCGAGAAGGCACTCGCGCAGGGATGGGTCGATCGGCTGGTGAGCTCCGAGAGCCTGCGGACCGAAGCCCGTAACATCGCTTCGAGCCGGCCTCGCCCGCACACGGCGCCCGGCTTGGAGCGCATCTTGAGCTGGGGGCCGGCCCGTCCCCTGGTCCGGAAAGGGCTGCTCGCGCGGGTCGCGAAGCAGGCCCGGCGCGAACACTACCCGGCACCCTACGCCATCATCGACCAGTGGGCCCGTCATGGGGCAAACGGAGCAGCGTCCTTCGAGGGCGAAGCGCGAACCATCGCTCACCTCTTTATGACGGACGCGTCCCGAGGTCTCGTCCGTGTGTTCCTCCTGCAGGACCGTCTCAAGGGACTGGGCGGCACCGCGGCTGCCGACATCAAGCACGTGCACGTCGTGGGCGCCGGTGTGATGGGCGGAGACATCGCCGCCTGGGCGGCTCTCAGAGGTTTCACCGTGACGTTGCAGGATCGCGCGCTCGAGTACATCGAGCCCGCTCTCGCGCGCGCCGCGGAGTTGTTCACACGCCGCGTGAAGGATCCCGCCCAAAGAGCTTCCACGCAGACTCGCTTGCGAGCCGACGTCAACGGCGACGGTGTTGCCGGCGCGGATGTCCTTATCGAGGCGATCTTCGAGGATCTCGAGGCCAAACGCGCGCTGTACTCGCGGCTCGAGGCGCAGATGAAGCCCACCGCCCTGCTCGGGACAAACACATCGAGCATCCGGCTCGAGCCCCTGGCCGAGAGGCTGGCGCGACCGCAACGCCTGGTGGGTTTGCATTTCTTCAATCCCGTCGCGCAGATGCCTCTCATCGAGGTCGTTCATTCGTCACAGACGGACGAGCCAACGGCGCAGAGGGCCGTTGCGTTTGCCCGCCGTCTCGACAAGCTGCCCGTCCCCTGTCGTAGCGCGCCGGGTTTCGTGGTCAATCGGGTGCTCATGCCTTACCTGCACGAAGCCATGTATGCGGCTCAGGAAGGGGTTCCGCTCACGGTCATCGACGCTGCCGCCGTTGCGTTTGGGATGCCGATGGGACCGGTGGAGCTGGCTGACGTGGTCGGCCTCGATGTGGCCTCGCATGTCGGCGCGATCGTCGCCGCGGAGTTGGGGCGGCCGGCGCCGGCGGTGGCACAGCTCGAGTCGCGCGTTGCGGCCGGGAAGCTGGGCCGCAAAACCGGCGAGGGATTTTATGTCTGGCAGGACGGCAAGGCGGTGCGCCCGGCGATCCCGCCTGCGCCAGCCCCGCCCGACCTGAGCGACCGGCTGATCCTCGCCCTGGTAAACGAGTGTATGGCCTGCCTGCGTGAGCAGATTGTCGCAGACGCCGATCTGCTCGACGCCGCGGTGATTTTCGGAACGGGATTCGCGCCATTTCGCGGCGGGCCGCTGTTTTATGCCAACACCCGCGGAATCGCCGCGGTGGTGGCCCGCCTGGAGGAGTTGACGGCCCGCTACGGGCCCCGCTTCGAGCCCGATGCCGGCTGGGCGCGGCTGCTGGCGGAGGGAAAAGCGTGAACGGCGTTCCGGCGTGTGCGGCACGCTGTGCTACCATGAAACATAAATTGCGACGCACCAAACCTGGACACATCGCGTCAGATCGGTGAAATGCCTGCAGAACGCCCCGCCAGCGTTCAACTACTCAAGACGTTCGCCCCACTCGATGGACTCAAGCGCGACAATCTCGCAGCGCTTGCCAAGAAGGTCAGCGTGCGAACGATGGGTGCCGGGCGTCTACTGTTCAAGGAGGGCGAGACCGACAAGCGTACGGTCTGGCTCGTCGGCGGCATGGTCGAGATCCAGGAGGGCGACCGCACCATCGCGATGATTCGCGGCGGCACGCCCGAGGCCCGTAATCCCCTGTATCCCCATCTGCCCCGCAAGGTCACCGCCCGCGCGGTGGACGAAGTCAGCTACCTGTCGATCGACAGCGAATTGCTGGACGTGATGATCACCTGGGACCAGACCGGCACGTACGAGGTGTCCGAGCTGCAGTCGCAGGCGGAGACGGCAGGCGGCGACGATTGGATGACCACGCTGCTGCAGACGAAGGCCTTTCATCGCATTCCGCCAGCCAACATTCAGGCCATCTTCATGCGCCTGCAGCGCCTGCCCCTGAAGGCGGGCGAGATCGTGATCAAGCAAGGCGATGAAGGCGATTACTTCTACGTGATCGTGAGCGGTAAATGCGTCGTCACGCGCGAGACCCCTCTCAATCGCGAAGGCATCAAGCTCGCGGAGCTCGGCGTGGGCGACACGTTCGGCGAGGAGGCGTTGATTGCGGAGGCCAAGCGCAATGCGACGGTCACCATGCTCACCGACGGCGTGCTGATGCGGCTCAACAAGCAGGACTTCCGCGAGCTCATGAACGAGCCCCTGCTGCAATGGGTGAGCTACGATCAGGCGCGTGAGATCATCGAGCGCGGCGGCAAATGGCTCGACGTACGCTTGCCCAGCGAATATCAGAATCTCGCGATCGAGGAAGCGGTCAACATCCCGTTGTACTTCATCCGCCTCAAGCTCTCGACGCTCGACCGAAGCGTTCCGTATGTCGTCTATTGCGACACGGGACGGCGCAGCTCCGCCGCGGCCTACATCCTCGTGGAGCGGGGTTTCGACGCCTATGTACTGACGGGCGGCCTGGCCAACAGTCACGTGGTCCTGAGGCGCCAGAACTGACCGCCCTCGAGCCCGCCGCGGCTCGAGATCGCCTCAGACCCGGTGAAGCGCGCGTCGCGGCTCACATCGTATGCGTGGCCTTGTCGCCCGACAGAGCGCCCGCCAGATAGTTCTCGATCTTCTTCTGGGTCTGGCCGCGATCCTGCTCGCTGAACTGCACTCCGATGCCCGCCGTGCGCTTGCCCTGAGCACCCTTCGGCGTCACCCAGATCACCCGCCCGGCAACGGGCAGCTTCTCATCCTCACCCATCAGGTTGAGGAGCATGAACACTTCATCGCCCAGCCGATAGTTGCTGTTCGTGGGGATGAACAGGCCGCCGTTGCGCACGAACGGCATGTAGGCCAGATACAAGGCGCTCTTGTCCTTGATCGTCAGGGTCAGCAGACCCGGCTTGTTCCCCCCGGTACGCAAATGTCTACCTCATCGTGCCTAGCGAGCCCGTTCGTTGGGGTGCCAGGCGTCGCAACAGACTCTCGAGCGCCATCCCCCGGTTGATCGGCGTGTCGAGCGCGGACTTGAGATCACGGACTCCGTCGAGCAGCTCAAACAGCTCTCGTATATTCAAGACTGCCTCGGCGCCTGGCAAGTAGGGGCCAGCGCCCACTTCTGTCAAAGGACCCCCGGTGCCGAAGTGGGCGTGAATCCGTTTCGTGATCCAGTTCTCAAAGCACCGCAAGCGTAACGGCAGATCCGCTCGCGCCCATTTCTCCGCGGTCGTCACGGGATCGCCGCCGCCTCGCGCCGACTCATCGAGTCCACTGCACACCTCGACGCCTATTTGTGCGACGCCCGAGGGATCCAGCTGCGCTGCCGCGATTGGCGCGTTCCCGAGGATATCGAGCGCCGTCTCCCACTCGCCGGCGGGTGTAGCCGACTGCAGCCAGCTCAACGCCTCCTCGCGCGTGGGTGCACGCACGCGCACGCGTTGGCATCGACTCAGAATCGTAGCCGGCAGCCGCGAGGGCTGTGTCGCTACGAGTACGAGAAGCGTGCTTGGAGGTGGCTCCTCCAGCGTCTTCAATAGCGCGTTCGCCGCAAAATGATTGAGGGCGTCCGCGGGCGAGAGAATCCCTACCTTGTAGCGGCCACCGTGGCTCGTCAGCGCAAGATCCTGCGCCAGCTCGCGCACCTGTTCGATGCGGATCTGTCGCGAATCCTCCACGGGACGGATCTGAAGGAGGTCGGGATGTTGACCGGCCTCTACCCGCTTGCAGCCTGCACAGCTGCCGCAGGGCGCTCGCTCGGCGTGCAGGCATAGAACGAGCTGCGCCGCCCACAGGGCGAGCCAGTCACCGCCGGCCCCGGGCGCCTCATGAATCAGCAGCGCATGCGGCAAACGGCCCGCGGCGTAAGCGGCCGCCAGCGAACCGGCGTCTGAGGCTATCCACGGAAGCATTGGCTATTTTGCGGTGCCCGCCAGCAGAGATTCCAGCGCGGCCGTGACCTGCTGTTGCACCGCCTCGAGGGGTGCGGATGCATCGATCACGTGCATTCGTTGCGGCTCGCGGCGAGCAATCTCCAGATACGCCGCCCGGACGCGCTCGAAGAATTCCTCATGCTGCGCCTCGAAGCGGTCGGCCGCGACACCGGACCGCCGCCGGGCGCGTGCGAGCCCGACCTCCACCGGCAAATCGAGCAGCAGCGTGCAATCGGGCACGAGACCCTGGAGGACCCGCCGCGCGAGATCCTCGATCCACCCGGCATCCACGCCACGGCCGCTTCCCTGGTAGGCACGGGTCGCGTCCGTGAATCGATCGCAGATGACCCAGTGGCCGCCGGCCAGCGCGGGCCGGATCAGATTCTCCAGATGGATGCTGCGCGCGGCGAACATCAACAAGGTCTCTGCCTCGGCGGACAGGGGCTCCGGGCCGCGCTCGAGGACGATGTTGCGTACCCGTTCTGCCAGAGGAGTTCCGCCGGGCTCGCGGGTCATGCGCACCGGAATCGAGCGGGCGGTCAGCCAGTCGTTCACGAGCTGCGCGACGGTGGTTTTTCCCGCCCCCTCGATCCCTTCGAGCGTGATGAACCGGCCGCGGCTCATTTGCCCTCCGCGGAGCCCGTGTGGTGAGAGGTGCCAGGGCTCGGGGAGCCGACCGTGCGGTGCGAGGCGACTGTTCGCTGCTGCGCGCGCAGTCTCTGCAGATAGGCCTTTACTGCGGCGTTGTGCTCCTCGAGCGTTTTCGAGAAATGGTGGCCGCCGTCCCCGCCCGCCGTCGCGACGAAATACAGCTCGCCCGTGTCGAGCGGGTGGACCGCAGCGAAAATCGACTCGCGGCCCGGTGACGCGATGGGTGTCGGCGGGAGGCCCGATCGGGTGTACGTGTTGTAGGCGGTATCGGTCACCAGGTCTCGTGTACGAATATCGCCATCGTAGCGCGCGCCCAGACCGTAGATGACCGTGGGATCCGACTGCAACCGCATCCCCAGCTTCAGACGGCTCACGAACACACCGGCGATCCGCGGGCGCTCCGCGGGCAGCCCGGTCTCCTTCTCGATCACCGATGCTAGCGTAAGCGCCTCGTAGGGTGTCTGGATCGGCAGCCCTTCACTCCGCTCCTGCCACGCGGCCGCGAGGACACGCGCCATGCTCGCATAAGCGAGGCTCAGGATCTCGAGGTCCGTGGTCCTGGCCGCGAAGCGATACGTGTCGGGAAAGAAGCGCCCTTCCGGAAACTCGCCCGGATGTCCGAGAGCGGCCATCACCTCCGCATCGGTCTTGCCTCGCGAGGTATGGGTGATCGCGGCGTGCTGATCGAGCTCGCGGCGCAAGTCGGCAAACGTCGAGCCCTCGATCACCGTCAACTGCTCGAGCACGACCCGGCCCTGCTCGAACAGTTCCAGCACCTGAGCCGGACTGGATGCCGGCGGGATTTCGTACATCCCCGTCTGGATTCGAGGACTGCGCCGATGAAGACGCAAGTACCACTCGATCGCACGAGGATGGCGCACCACCTGCAGCCGCCCGAGATCATTCAACACCGTCCGGACACTCGCTCGCGGCTCGACCTGCAGCCGCACGGTATTCGTGGAGGGTCCCGGTGTCCGAAACTCGCTCTGCAGCCATTCAAACACACCGGACGCAACGGCGGCGAGCACCACGACCGCGACCAAAGCAACGGTGATGGCGCGGCCACGGGTGCGGACCGGGGGAACCGGCTCAGACATCGACGCCGCCCTCGAGCAGTGGCTCGAGAAGCTGCTGCAGGCGGCGGGTCACGGGCCCGCACGACAGAGCACGGGATTCCAGCTCGCATACCGGCCAGATCCCGATGCGCGCATTCGTGAGGAACACTTCGTCGGCCCGCGAGAGATCGGCTTCGCTCAAGGCGCACTCCTCCACGGTCAAACCGGCCTCGCCGGCGACCCTCATCACCGTCCGCCGCATGACGCCGGCGACCCCAAAAAGATCCAGCCGCGGCGTGCGGATCGCGCTGCCGCCGACGACAAACACATTGCTCATCGTTCCCGAGACGAGCTGGCCGCCCCGACTGAAGAGCAGTCCCTCGGCGATCCGTGGGTCCGACCATTCCATCCGGGCCAGCACCTGCTCGAGGCGATTGCAGTGCTTGAGGCCGGCGAGCGCCGGATTCTCGCCGAGGCGCAACGTGCAGATCCGCACTCGCACCCCATCCTGCATGGGCCGACCGCTCTCAGCAGGCCAAGGGTATCGAAGTGTGATCCGGGTCGCCTTCTCCCGCCCGCTCGGCCCGTAACCGCGCGAGAGGGCGTCCCCGCGGGTCACGATCATCTTGATCAACGCACTGTGCGTCCCCTGGGCGACAGCGCGCACCTCCTTCTCGATATCGCGCAAATCACCGGGCTCGATGCGCAGGCGGGCGCAGCCCGCCGCGAGTCGCTCGAGATGCAGCTCGAGGAGGCGCGGCCGACTCTCGCGGCAGGCGATCGTCTCGAACAGGCCATCGCCAAAATGCAGGCTGCGATCGAGGGTCGCAATCCGCGTCTCGGCCCGACCGTTCACGAGCACGGTGTCGGGAATCATGCGGTGGAGGTCGTGTGCCGTTTCCGATCGACGGCCGCCAGCAGCCCCTTGGCCTTCGCGCGGGTTTCCTCCAGCTCCCGCCGCGGATCCGAATCGGCCACGATACCGGCGCCGGCACGCAACTCGAGCACTCGTCCCGAGAGCGTCATGGTTCGGATCAGGATGTTGAGATCCATGGTGCCGTCGCAACCGAGAAACCCGAGCGAGCCCGTATAGGCTCCGCGGGCCTCCCCTTCGAGCATGGCGATGAGCTGCATGCAGCGAACTTTCGGGCAGCCCGTGATCGTACCTCCCGGAAACACCGCGCGCAGGGCTGCGATCGGCGTAACGTCCTCGCGTAACCGGCCCGTGACGTTCGACACGATATGATGGACATGAGCGTACGACTCGATGCTCATCAACTCGTCCACCCGCACGCTGCCTGGACGACACACTCGACCGAGATCGTTACGCTCGAGATCGATCAGCATGATGTGCTCCGCGCGCTCTTTGGGATGGGCGGCGAGCGCATGGATCTCCTGAAGGTCGTGGTCGCGGCCGGGGCTGCGAGGCCGCGTGCCCGCGATGGGGCGAGTCTGGACGCGGCCGTCCTCGACGCGCAACAGCCTCTCGGGCGACGAGCTCAGGATCCTGAGTCCACGCCACTGGGAAAGTGCGGCAAAGGGAGCCGGGTTGGCCCTACAAAGCCTCTCGTACAAGGTGCCGGCATCCGGCTCGTGCGTCAGCTCGATGCGCCAGGGCCTGGAAAGATTCGCTTGATAGATATCGCCGGCCTGTATGTACTCCTTGGCGCGCACAACTCGTTCGAGATACGCTTCCTCTGCCTCCTCGACGACGGCATCTGCCATGACGGAGTGGCTGGCTGGCTCGCCCTGACGTGCAACATGGCGCGCGTCGGCCACCAGACGCTTTACTCTCTCAGCGGCATCCGGCTCCCCGACCGCATACACCCGTCCGCTCGACAACTCGTGTATCAACGCGCACGGCGTTCTCAGGGCGAAGGCCTGCCAAGGCAGCGAGCTGGGCGGGAGCCTGAGTTTCGGCTCGATCTGCGCTGCGATCTCATAGCTCAGGAAGATCGCCCAGCCGCCCCGGAAGGGTGCTCGAACGGTCAAATTGTCTAGACGGCGCCCAGGCGCGCCCTCCAAGAGCCACCACCGCTCGAGGGCGGTCAGGAAATCATTGCTCGCAGGGGTCATCCCTTCGGCGCCCAGGCGACCGTCCCGATCCAGCCACAGAGCGGCCCTCGGCGAGCCGAGCAGGATACTGTATGCGCTCAGAGGCCCGGCGACAGCGCTCTCGAGGAGAACGGGATACCGCTCCGGACAGCCGGTCGCGAGCCACCGCAGGGTCCGCGGTGGGACATCGAGCTCCTGGATGATCGAGCTCACAGGTCGTGGGTGCCCGCGCCATCCACGGGCGGAAGAACCTCGGTCAGCCGGTAAAGCGACGGAAAATCAGCGAGCCGTTCGTGCCGCCGAAACCGAACGAGTTCGACAATGCCACATCGATCTTCATCTTGCGCGCCGTGTTGGGTACGTAGTCCAGATCGCAGTCCGGATCCGGCGTCCGATAGTTGATCGTGGGGGGAGCCACGCCATCTTGAATGGCGAGGATCGAGAAAATGGCCTCGACGACGCCGGCCGCGCCCAGGAGATGCCCTGTCATGGACTTCGTGGAGCTGACTGCGAGTCGTTTGGCGTGATCGCCGAAAGCGCGCTTCATCGCGAGGGTTTCTGCCTTGTCCCCCAGAGGCGTCGATGTCGCATGCGCGTTGACGTACTGCACGTCCGTCGGATTCAGCTTGGCATCGGCCAGAGCGTTGGCCATCGACTGACGCGCGCCCTCCCCGTCCTCTGGAGGTGCGGTAATGTGATGCGCATCGCCACTCATGCCGAATCCAATCAGTTCGGCATAGATTTTCGCTCCCCGGCGGCGGGCGTGCTCCAGCTCCTCGAGAATGACGGCGCCGCCGCCATCGCTCAATACGAAGCCGTCGCGATCCTGGTCCCAGGGCCGACTGGCCTCTTTCGGAGCCTCGTTGCGCGTAGACAGCGCCTTCGCCTGAGCGAAGCTCCCCAGTCCGAGCGGCGTGGTCGCCATCTCACCGCCACCGGCGACGATGACATCCGCATCTCCATACTGAATCGTCCGCATGCCCAGGCCGATGCTGTGCGTCGATGTCGTGCACGCCGTGACGATACCCAGGTTCGGCCCCTTCAACCCGTACTTGATGGACAGGTGGCCCGAGATCATGTTCACGATGGATGCCGGCACGAAGAACGGCGAGATCTTGCGCGGCCCGCCCTTCAAATAGTTGTCGTGTTCCTGCTCGATCGTACCCAGTCCCCCGATGCCTGCGCCGCAGACGGCGCCGCAGCGCTCCGCAGCGAGCTTGGAGAAATCGATGCCGGAGTCCGTGACGGCCTGGATGCCGGCGGCGACGCCATAATGCATGAAGTCGTCCATCCGGCGAGCTTCCTTCGCCGAGATGTACTGACTGACATCGAAATCGCGCACCGCGCCCCCGAAGCGGACGGGGAAAGCGGATACATCGAAGCGTGTCACCGGACCGATTCCGCTCTCGCCTCGCAATATCGCATCCCAGGCAGACGGTATGGTGCTGCCTACGGGGGAGATGATTCCCAGACCAGTGACGACGACACGACGCTTGCTCACACGCTACCTGTATGAAGACTTCGGCGATGAAACGATGCGCAGGCCGGGACGGAGTGCCGTCCCCCTTGCCGCAATATGAGATCAGGCTTTGCTGCGCCGATCGTTGATGTACTCGATGGCCTGATGGACCGTCGTGATCTTCTCGGCGTCCTCGTCAGGAATTTCGATCTCGAACTCTTCTTCCAGAGCCATGACGAGCTCGACGGTGTCGAGCGAATCGGCTCCCAGATCGTCCACGAACGATGCATCGTTCGTGACTTGTTCCTGTTTGACGCCCAGCTGCTCGGCAACGATGGCCTTGACCTGCTGCTCAACTGTGCTCATTAGCGCGTTGTCCTTTTGTAGACCTTGACTCGTACTCGCACCAGCGCATGGCGGAAAAGCCGGCGGCGCGGGCGCGGTATTGTAGGGGAACACCCCCCGGGGTGCCACTTGCGTGTAAATCGCGAGTGATTGTTTTTGCTCGCGAATCTCTAGCTGCGTGTTCCCAGGAGCGCATCGCGGCGCGGCCTCGCCTCATCCGGTGTGTGGCGCTGACCCAACGGACGGGAGGCCGCCGATCCAGCGTTTTCAAACGAGGGGTGCGACGCATGCCTCGCACGGGCGGCCACGGACGGCCGCCCCGGGCTTGCGCACAGCACGGACTGCGTAGCGCGATGTCGCGATCCCGAGCCACTCATGACTACGGCATGAACATGCCGCCGTTGACGTGCAGCGTTTCGCCGGTGATGTAGCCCGCTTGGGGAGAGCTGAGGAACAGCACCGTTGCAGCAACATCTGCGGGAGCACCGAAACGTCCCATCGGGATCTGCCCCAGAAGTCCGGCCCGCTGCTCGTCGTTCAAGGCGCGAGTCATGTCGGTATCGATGAATCCCGGCGCCACGGCGTTGACCGTAATACCGCGGGAGGCGACCTCCTTGGCCAGCGATTTCGTGAACCCCAGGATCCCGGCCTTGGCCGCGGCATAGTTCGCCTGGCCCGCATTGCCGGTGAGACCGACGATCGAAGTGACGTTGATGATGCGTCCGTGCCGCTCCTTCATCATCCGCCTCAGGCAGGCCTTGGACAGGCGGAACACGGACGTGAGGTTCGTGGCGATGACCTGATCCCAGTCATCCGGCTTCATTCGCAGCAGCAGCGTGTCTCGCGTGATCGCCGCGTTGTTCACGAGGATTGTCGGCATGTCACCCGACGCATCGAGCTCCGCGATCAGTGCGTCGATCGACGCCGAACTGCCAACGTCGAGCACGGTTCCCTTACCGTTGCATCCATGCGACGCCAAGCCCTGCGTGAGCGCGGCGGCGCCTTCCGCGGTGGTCGACGTACCAATGATGCGGGCACCTGCAGCGCCCAGGGTCAATGCGATGGCCTGGCCAATTCCTCGGGATGCGCCGGTCACCAGCGCGACGTCGTTGTTCAGCATATTTGCCCCCATGACTCTAGGCCGCGGCCGCCAGAGCCGCTTCCAGAGAGGCCGGATCCTCCAGAGCCGCGAACTCGAGCCCGGGTCTGCGCTCGATGCGCTTGTTCATCGCGGTCAGGACTTTCCCGGGCCCACATTCGATGAGGTGAGCCACCTCCCGGGCGGCGACGGCACGCACCGTATCCTGCCACCGTACCGGACTCGAGAGCTGCCGGGTCAGCAGCTCTCGAATGTCCGATGGTTGCTCGTGGGCCTGGGCGTCCACGGCACTCACATAACGGATGCGCGGTGCGCGGATCTCGACCGCGGCCAGGTGCTCAGCCAGCCGCTGTCCGGCCGGCCGCATCAGACTGCTATGCGACGGCACGCTGACGGGCAACTGCACCGCCCGCTTCGCGCCCCTCGCCTTGGCACACTCGATTGCTCGCTTGACGGCCTCGGTCTGGCCCGCGATGACGACCTGTCCCGGTGCGTTGTAGTTGACAGCCTCCACCACGCCGCTGCCCGCTGCCTCCCGACAAGCGGCCTCGATATCGGCGTCTTCGAGGCCCAGGATCGCGGCCATGGAGCCCGTACCCGCCGGAACGGCCTCCTGCATGAGACGGCCCCGCGTGCGGACCAGGTCGATAGCCGCGGGAAACGCCATCGCCTCAGCGCAGACCAAAGCGGTGAACTCACCGAGGCTGTGGCCCGCGACCGTCGCGGGCTCAGTCCCGCCCCGCCGACGCCACAGCCTCCATGTGGCCACTCCCGCGGCCAGGAGCGCGGGCTGAGTGCACTCCGTCGAGTCCAGGCGCTCCTTGGGTCCCTCCTGCACGAGCTGCCACAAGTCATAGCCCAACGCGGACGATCCCTCCGCGAAGGTCTCGCGCACGACCGGATCGACGGTAGCCAGCTCAGCCAGCATGCCGACCGACTGGGAGCCCTGCCCGGGAAAAACAAAAGCGATCGACATCGCGTCCCCTTCTCTATTTGGAAAAAGTGGCCTGCGGCCCTTTTTCGGACATCAGTTTCGTTGCCGGCGGCAAAAAACGGGGTTTTTGCCGCCTGCGCGTGAACACCCTTTTTTCGGACGTCAGTTTCGTTGCCGGCGGCAAAAAACGGGGTTTTTGCCGCCGGCGCGTGAACGGCCCTTTTTCGGACATCGGTTCGTTGCCGGCGGCAAGAAACGGGGTTTTTGCCGCCGGCGTGAGTCCGCTGCAGGCCGGGCGCGCGATTATACGGGCTCCGCCCGCGGTTTCAGGATCGCCGCCATGGCTGCACCGCCCACGGAGCCGTAGAGATGGGCGCTCACGACGACGCTCATGTGCGCACCCGCGAATGGCAACGCCCCGGCTGTCTGCTCGTACACCAGCTTCACGACGATGAATGCCGCGAGCAGCCAGCCATCGAGGTCGTGCCGGCGGATGTGAGCCGTCGTGCCGGCGACCATGACTCCGTGCAGCACCCCCGAGGAACCGACGTACCAGGCAATGGTCGAATCGCGCAACCAGAGCCCGCAATCGATGCCGGCGATGGCAGCGAGCACGATCAATCCCCACTGGCGCGGCCGATAGTCGCGGGCGAAGAGCGCCCACATCAATACGAGACCCAGGCAATTGAGGGCCGCGTGCTCGAGATCGAGGTGAATCCAGTGACCGGTCAGCAGACGCCACCACTGCCCGCTCGCGATGCCGGCGCGCTCGTAGCGAAGCGCAGCGCGCGCCGCATCGCCTCCGAGCTCCGGGAGCAGCAGCAGCAGACACGCCCCGAGCAACGCGGCGCCCCAGGCGCCGTCGCAATTGACAGACGCCAGCAGGGCTCTTACACGGTTCACAGGCTGCGCCACGGCCATTTGTTATGATCCGACGCCCTTTGCGGCCAGGCCAGAACTTGCGTACGCCGTCCTCATCATTGGATCGACATATGAACGACAAACAGGACCCCATCGAGGTTAGCAGAATGGGCTCGCCCCGCCCGCTGCGTGCGCATCAGGGGGGCTTCACCCTGATCGAGATCATGGTCGTCGTGATCATCATCGGCCTGCTGGCCGCGGTGATCGTGCCGCAGGTGATCAACAAGGTGGACGAGGCGCGTGTCGCGAAGGCGAAGCAGGATATCCAGAGCCTCGAGACCGCCCTCACGATGTTCCGGCTCGACAACTCCAAGTACCCGACGACGGACCAGGGCCTGACGGCCCTCATTCAGCAGCCGACGGATCCCTCGATCCGCCACTGGCGCCAGGGTGGCTACTTGCAGCGCGTCAGCAAAGATCCCTGGGGCAACGACTATCAGTACGTCTATCCCGGCACGCACGGGAGGGAATACGACCTGTACACCCTCGGTGCCGACGATCAGCCGGGTGGCGACGGCGTGAACGCCGACATTGGCAACTGGAACATCGGCGACTGAGGCCGGCGTGCCCATCACGATGAGCGCGCGAGCCCGATCCGCCGGCTTCACTCTCATCGAGATCCTGGTGGTCGTCGTGATCATCGGCATCCTGTCGGTAGGAGTGCTGCTGTCGATCAATCTCACGGGCCGGGATACGGAGCTCGAGCGCGAGAGCGATCGCCTGCTGAGCCTGGTCAACTACGCGCGCGAGCAGGCCGAGCTGCAGACCCGGGAGTACGGCATCGTATTCCACGATGACGGCTATCAGTTCGTCGTCTATGACCCGCGACGCGGTGGCGGTGTATGGCATCCGTTGTTCGAGGACGAGGTGCTGCGCCTGAGGAAGCTGCCTCAGGGGCTTGGGTTCCGTCTGATCGTCGAGTCCCGGCCGGTGGTCCTGACACCGACCGGCGATGCGAAGCAGCCCAAGAAACCGGCATCCGACTCGAAAAAGTCCGATTCGAAGACGGACTTGAAGTCCGTCGTCAACCAGTTCGCCAACAATCTCAATGCCCCGACCGTTCACTCGAGCCTGGACTCCTCCGACGACGAGGACGAGGAATTGAAAGCGGAGAAGAAAATTGCCCCTCAGGTCATGATCTTCTCGAACGGGGATCTGACCTCGTTCGAGGCGACTGTCGAGCGTGATGGCGGCGTCCGCAGCGTCACGCTCGCCCAGGACGACAAGGGGCAGGTCATCGAGCGGCCGCTGGTCGAGAACCGCACGTGAGCGCACGGGGCTTCACGTTAGTCGAGGTACTCGTGGCGCTGGTCATCGTCGCGCTCGGGATGGCTGCCCTGCTGAGCTCGATCAACTCCTCCGCCGATACGGTCAACTATCTGCGTGAGAAGACCTTTGCGGAATGGGTTGCGCTCGACCAGATCGCGACTCAGCGCCTGAAGCTCGTCGCTCCCAACCAGCTGCCGCCCGAGGGCACGACGACCGGTGATGTCGATTTCGCAGGACGCAGCTGGCACTGGCGTCAGGAAGTCGTGAAAACGATGGTTGACGGCATGATGCGCATCGACGTCAAGGTTCGACCTGGGGAATTCAAAGGTGACGAAGACGCGGGTTGGATCACGACGGTGAGCGGACTCGTCGGCAACGCTGTGGCGCCCCCGATGATTCCCGCGGAGACGTATGGCACCGTGGATGCGGGGAGCACCAACAACGTCCTCGGCGGCAACAGAGGCGGCCTGGGCGGCAACAACGCACCGATGATACCGACGCCGGTGCCACCCGCACAGGGGTCAACATCCAGCAGCCTGAGCGGATCGGGGGGCGCGGATGAGAGCTCCACGACGCAACCCCAGCCGCCGCCCGATCCCGAGCCGAACCCCTGAAGGCTCATGCGCACACCCCTGTCAGGTTCAGCAGCACAACGGTCCCATCGGGTCGCGCACGCCTCACGAGGCTTCACCTTGCTCGAGCTGCTGGTCGCGATGTTCATCGCGGCGATCATCTTCGCCATGGGATACGGCGCCATCAACCAGACCGTGAAGAATCGCGCCTCGCTGCAGGATGCGCAGCATCGGCTCCTCGAAGTCCAGACCGCCATGCGAGTCATCGAGCAGGATTTCGTGCAGCTCGCGCCGCGCCCGATACGCCAGCCCGTCGGCAGCACTCATACGGCCGCTCTGTTGGCCGATCCGAAGACTCAACCCGTGGTTGCCCTGACGCGCGCCGGCTGGGCCAATCCGACCGGTCTGCAGCGACCTGCGTTGCAGCGCGTCGCTTACTACTTCGACAACGGGACGTTGCGGCGCGAGTACTGGAATGTCCTGGACCCGACACAGACCAGCACCACTGCCAAGCGTGACCTGCTGACCCATCTGAAATCCGTCTCGTTCCGCTACATGGATCAGACGCACACGTGGCTCGATCACTGGCCCTCCGTCGTGACCGACCTGCGCTCGCGACCCATCGCCGTGGAGATCACCCTCGAGACCGACGACTGGGGCAAGTTGGTCCGCATCGTGGAGATCGCCGCGTGAGTTTGCGGGAGCTGCCGTGTATGCGCACCCAGCGTGGCATGGCCATGCTCGTGGCCGTGTTGCTGGTTGCATTGGCGACCATCCTGGCGTCCGCCATTGCTTATGACAACGCGATGACCGCGCGGCGCGGCACCGCGACGCTCGACTTCGACGAAGCTCTGCTCGTGGCGCAAGGGGCAGAGGCCTTCGCGGCCTACGGCATCCGCGAAGTGGACAGATCCAATACGCAGCCGAACTATCCTGGCGAGCATTGGGACGACATGCTCGGTCCCGTGGAGGCCGTTCCAGGGGTCATGCTGACGGCCTACCTCGAGGACATGGAGGGGCGCTTCAACGTCAACTGGCTGATCGATCCGCAGACCGGTGTGCCCAATGCGGTCGCCGTCGCGGCGTTCCGAAATCTTCTGAAGAACGCCCAGATCGAGGATCAATGGGCGGACAAGCTCGTGGACTGGCTCGATGCCGATTCGCAGCAGCAGCCGGACGGGGGCGAGGACAGCCTGTACCTCGGCCAGGACCCGCCGTATCTGGCGGCCAATGAGCTCATCACCAGCACGAGCGAGCTCCTGGCTTTACCGGGCTTCGGGCGTGAGCGTTACATGAAGCTGAAGGACTACATCAGCGCTCTGCCCCCCACCAGCCTCTTCAATGTCTGCACGGCGCCGGGCCCAGTCCTCGATGCCTTCGCGGGCGCTGACGAATGGACCCGCAACGCCGACGCGCTGCGGAAGAATCGCGAGACGGCCGGTGCCTGTTTCCCGACCCTGCAGGGCTACCAGCAGACTTTCACCGTGCAGACCGCCTGGAACACGGTCAGTGACAAGTTCCTCGAAAAGAAGACCTCGCAGTATTTCCGCCTCACGAGCCTCGTTACTATTGGCTCGACGCAGTTCACTTTATACAGTCTTTTGTTTGTCACCCGGACACCGCCCATGGTAAAGCCCATCATGCGCAGCTATACCCCCGATTGAGCGGCTCGCGGACCTTCATGCATGGCTGACTGGCTACTCCTCAGACTTCCGCGGACCCCGGATCAACCGGCCACCTGGGTGGTCGTCGATCCGCGGGGCAACCCTTCCGGGCCCTTGCTCAGCGGCCCGCTGTCCCTCGCTGCACCGCGCACTGCGGGTCGGCGGGTGTGTGTGCTCGTGCCCGGTACCGACGTCCTGCTGGCGGAGCCGGACGTGCCCGGCAAAGGCGGTACCAAGCTCCAGCAGGTCGTTCCGTACGCCCTCGAGGAGCAGTTAGCGGACGATATCGACGACCTGCATTTCGCCATTGGCAAGCGCGTAGGTGAATCGCCACGGGTGCCGGTAGCTGTCGTGCGTCGCTCACTGATGGACGAGTGGCTCGCCACGTTGCGCTCGAGCGGCATCGACCCCGAAGCGATGTACGCGGATAGCGATCTGCTCCCTCAGAATCCGGGGCAGGCCGTAGCCCTGCTCGACGAGGACGTCGTCGTCGTGCGTCCACCCGCGGGCTCGCCGGTCACACTACCGGTGGACGCGCTCGGTGAAGCCCTCGAGATCGCGCAGGCATCTCCCGACGTTGCTGTCGTTGGACCAGAGCTCGCAGGCGCGGGCGGGCGTGGACTCGTGCTCTATACGGGCCCCGCGGAATGGCAGCAACATTCCTCACAGGTGGAGGCTCTGCGCGAGCGTTTCGATGGCATCAAGATCCAACTTCTGTCGGGAGGACCGCTGACGCTGTTCTCGCAACAACTCCCGATCTCCGCGCCCATCAACCTCCTGCAGGGCTCGTACACACCGACCACCTCGCGGGCCGTGGGCTGGAAGGCCTGGCGCGTGGCGGCGATACTGCTCGCAGCGCTCGTCGGCCTGCACGTCGTGGCCAAGGCGACTGAGCTCTCTCTGCTCAAGCGCAGCGAGAAGGCTCTGGATGCTTCCATCAGTGACACCTTCCATGCGGCGATGCCCGGCGAGCAGAGCACGCTCGATGCGCGGCGCCGAATGGAGGAAAGACTCGTCGCGGCGCGCAACGGAGCGGCCGCCGGCGGCCTGCTCGATGCTCTGGAAGCTCTGGTGCAGGCCCGCAGCGGCTCACCAGGCGCGGTCGTGCAGGCGCTCAGCTTTCGCGAGGGCACGCTCGACCTGAAGGTCTCGGCGCCCGACGCGGCCAGTCTCGATCGCATGAGTCAGGCGCTGCGCGGCAGCGGTTGGCAGGCGGATCTCACCGCGGGCAGCGCGGTCGGCTCCGGCTACGAAGGACGCATACAGATTCGGCACTGATCATGAAATCCTGGAATGACATATCCGAGCGCGAGCGCCGCCTGGTCCTGATCTGTGCCGGGGTGGCCGTCGTCGTGCTCTTGTTTGGCGTGCTGATCCCGCTGGACCGCAGCGTCTCGAAAGCGCATGCCCGGATCGGGCAGAAGCAGACCGACCTTGCCTGGATGCGTCAGGTGGAGCCGGAGATCGCCGCAGCTGGCCCGCCGCACGCGCGGCACGGGCAGGAATCCCTGATCGTCATCGTCGATCGCTCCGCGCGTGAGTCGGGACTCGGTCAGTCGCTGGCGGGCAGCGAGCCCAGCGGAGCGGGTGGCTTGCAAGTTCGCTTGGAGAAGGCGTCGTTCGACGCCCTCGTCGCCTGGCTCGCGCGGCTGGCACAACAGAACGGACTCAGCGTGGACGGTGCCACTATCGATAACGCCGGCACGCCCGGAATCGTCAACGCCGCGATCATTCTGCGCGCGCATTGATGGGGCCGGACATCGCCTGTTCGCATCCGCCGAGAGCGCCTGACGGAGCACAGACTGCGTCGGGAGTGACGACATGAAGCGCACGGTATGGATCACCGTGCTCGCCGTTGTAGCCTTCCTTGCGATGATCATCGCGAGACTGCCGGCCTCGTGGGTCATCCCTTCCTCGTCGAAGACATCCTGCACCAGTGTCGGTGGCACGGTCTGGGATGGCGTCTGCAATGGCCTCGTCGCGCAGGGACAAGCTATCGGGGATATCTCGTGGGAGTTGCATGGCTCGGCCCTGTTGACAGGGAAAGTGATCGCAGCCGTCATGCTCGCCCGCCCAGGCGGAACGGCGCGCGCGAATCTCGAGTACGGCTTCGATCGACATCTCATCGCTCGTGACGTGAAAGCGGACCTGCCACTCGACCCGAGCCTCCTGCCACAGCTGCCTGCCAATCTGCACGGCAGATTGCGCGCCGACCTCGACCTCCTACGGGTCGACAAGCGCGCAGTTCGCGAGGTGCGAGGAGTGATAGAAGCCCTGGACCTCCAGGAGGGCCCGCCTGGACAGAGCAGTCCTTTCGGCAGCTACTCCATCACCTTCCCGGGCGGCGGCGGCAACCCGCTCGGCCGGCTGCGGGATCTCGGCGGCCCGCTATCGGTCGAGGGTTCGCTCAAGCTCACACCCGAGCCGGGCTTCGAGCTGCGTACACTGGTGGCGGCGCGACCGGGAGCCCCTGCGGACCTCGAGCAGCAGCTCAGATACCTGGGCTCTCCCGATGCCCAGGGGCGGCGACCGTTCGATATGACAGCCACCTTCTAGGAGGTCACCTCGCGAAACGCGCCGAGCAGCGGAAAGTAGAGCGCGGCCCGGACCGGCTGTGAGCCGAGCTGGCGCGCCAGGGCAACGTAAGCTCGCAGCTGCGGCCGATAGCGCTCCACCTCCTCATCGAGGAAGGCCTCCCGGCCGCCACCCTCATGACGACTCGTCTTGAAGTCGATGACCCAGCGCGAGCCATCACGGTCCACGAACGAGCGATCGATCACGATGCTCGTGAGCCTGCCCGAGGCCACACCCGTCAGGGCCAGCTCGCTGCAGGCATCGCGATGCTCGGCCGAGAAGATCCAGCGGCCGAAGTCATCGCTGACGGTCCGGACCAACGCCTCGACGACGAACGTCGTTGCGCGAGACAACTCGGCATCCGGCACGCCGTGCCGGCGCAGTCGTGCCGCGTACATTGGAGCGGCTGCCTGGATCTCAGAGGCTCCCGGGAGACCCGGTGCCAGCGCGAACTGCTCGAGCACCGCGTGGACGACCGTACCGATATGCCGCGAAGTCTCGCCCACCCAGCTGAACTCGGGCGGGGCGAGAGATTGCCGTGCCACGGGCAACCGCCCCCAATCGGCAGACGACTCCTCCACATTCGGGGGACGCCAACCCCCGGGCAGACGGTGACCGAGCTGCAACGCGACGGGGCTATCGGTCTCGAGAGCTCGCGCATCCTGTGGGATGAATTGCGGCCCCACCGCGGGCCACAAGCGAGCGAGCAGAGTGCCCGCCCGGGGGGTGCAACTACCATCCGGTTTCAACTTGGGTGACGCGGATAGATAGAGCGTCTGCTTCGCCCGGGTCGTGGCGACGTAGAGCAAGCGCGTCTGCTCGTGAGCCGCCCGTCTCGCGACCAGCCGCTTCAGGTAACGACCGACCTCCCCTTTCACATCGGTGCCGATCGCCGGCACCGGCGCCATCAGCAGATCGCTCGCGCCCTCGAGGCGTGGCAGATCCACCCATCTCAACAGCGGATCGCGGCTGCGTCCGAGCCCTCGATCCAGACTCGGAAGGAAGACATGATCGAACTCGAGTCCCTTCGCGCGGTGGATGGTCATGACCTGCACGGGATTCGAGCCAGGATCGCTCTGAGGTTGCGCGAACAGCTCCGCCAGCAACGCCTCGAAGTCCGCGGTACCCGACCACTCGCCCGCGGCCGCGCGATCGCTCAGATTCGTGAGCAACGCGCGCGCGTGCCGCAGCTGACTCGCCGGATAGGCATCGGCTCCTCCGAGCCGCAGCCAGGTGGCCTCCAGCCACTGCGCCGGCGGTATCGAGCCCCGGCTGGCCAGCCCTGCCTGCAACACATCCCGCACCCGCTCCAGTCGCGCCCGCTCCGTTGGCTCGCAGACCGACAGACGGTCCTCATCCCACAACGCCTCCCAAAGAAGGTGTGAATCGCCGCGCTGCGATAGCGATGTGAGCGTGGGAAGCGAGACCCCGCACCACGGCGCGCGCAGTACCGCCAGCCATGCTGTGCGGTCGCCCAGGTGCGATAAAGCTCGCATCAGCGCGACCATATCCCGCACGATCGACAGATCGCGCAGCGGAACCAGATCCACGCCGATGACGTCGATCCCTCGCGTCTCCAGGGCGCTCATGATGGGAGCTGCATGAGCACGCGAAGCAACCAGCACGGCAATCGTTGCGCGAGGGTCGTCTCTTCGCAGCTCCACGATTCTTTCTGCGATCGTCCGCGATTCTGCAGCGCGGTCATCGTGCGGCGCGAGTCGTAGCTCCACGCGTGCGCCCGTGATGGAGTGAAGTGCGCCAGGCGCACTCCGCGTGAACGATACCGCGCTGTCACGCAGATCGTCCGTATCGGGAAACAGCTTCTCGAAGCTCGAATTCACCCACTCCACGAGTAGCGGCGCGGATCGGAAGTTTCGAGTCAACCGCAACGGCAGCAGCCGCACCGGGCCGATACCCTGGTCACGCGCCCGCAGAAACAGGCCGACCTCGGCTTCCCGGAACTGGTAGATCGACTGCATCGGATCGCCGACGACGAACAACGTGCGCCCATCGCCCTCCTCCCAGCCGACGGTCAGCGCCTCGATGAGATCGAACTGCGCGAGGGAGGTGTCCTGGAACTCATCCACCAGAATATGCCGCAGCGACAGCCCGGTACGCAGCGCCAGATCGGTGGGCTCGCCTGCGTCGGCGAGAGCGGCACGAGCAGCCCCGCCGACGTAGGTGTGATCCACGCGCCCCTCATGAGCGAACTCGGCCTGAAGATACGCCGCGGCCACGCGCAGCATCCGCGCGAGACTCTGGATCGCCAGGGCATCTCCCTGCCGGATCTGCGGCTCGGGAATGCGTTGCAGCTCTACCAGGGTCTGCCGTGCGCCGGGAATGCTACTCAGCCTTCGTACACAATCCCTCAGCGCGTCCTTTGCAGGCTCATCGAGCGTCCGACTGATACCGGTCGGCTGCCGCCACTCCCCCTTCTGAGTCAGTGTCAGCTCCGCGAGACGGCGCCACGACGCCAGACACTCGGGACTTGCTTCCAGCTCATCGATACCGGGGACGGTCGTCGCGCTCTGCACGGCACTCCCCAACAGCCGTGTCGCGGCTGCGAGGTGGTCGGCCACGATGTTACTCAGGCTCTCCTGAATACGCTGACACAGGGCGTCGGGGTCGTGCTCGAGGACATAGCGCAGCCAATGACCGCGCCGCTCCAACATCTGCGCCAGCAGGCGCTCCACGTTCTTCCACTGATTGTCCAGTCGCTCGAACAACAGCTCGACGTCCGTGGCGAGATCGGGATCGGTCTCGGCGGCGAGCAGGCTCTGGCGCGCCGCGCGTTGATACAGCTGCTGCGGACGATCGGCGATGATCAGCGCGCCGCCCGCGCGGGCCGCGACCGGCAGCTGGCTGGCCAGCCGGAAGTTGAAGGAGTCGATGGTCTGTATACGCAGGCGACCCGGATCGTCAGCCAGATTCCAGCCCCGCGTGGCCGAGCGCTGCAGCGCAGCCGTCGCATAGGACTGAAGCCGCGCACCCTGCACGCTCGTCACCTCGGTCTGACCTCGCAGTGCGGCGAGTACGCGCGCATGCATCTGCGCTGCAGCTTTGCGCGTGAAAGTGATCGCCAGAATCTCCTCAGGCTCGTCGGCCTGCGCAAGCAGACGCAGGAGGCGCTGCACCAGCACGGTTGTCTTTCCAGAGCCTGCGGGCGCCTGCAGGAGGATCGAGGCGCGCGGATCGGTCGCCGCCTCGCGTGCGGCCTCGTCGTCAGAGGGAGAGTCGTCACCCATCCCCGGATTCTCCCAATGGACCCGGCTCGAGCTCCCCGACCGCGCTTCGGTCCGTGATGCGACACACGCTGATGACGTGGCAGAGCTCACAGGCGCCGGGCTTGGGATCGAGCTGTGCCCGTCCCTGAAGGAAGTCCCCTGCCAGCCGCTCGAGACAGGCGAGCCATTGATAGCGCCGCTGCTGCCATGCGTCCCGCTCGTCATCGCAGGCCGAGATCTGCGGGTCGGGCGGACGCGCCGCATCCACTTTGGGTAGCAGGTTGGGGGAGCTGGCAATGCCCTGGAAGCAGATCTCGCGTGCGTTGACGTGAACACTCGCGATGGCCTGCGTGTCGGCACCCACCGCGGCCAGATAAGCCAACAGCTGCGGATGCGATGGCCGCTCTGCGTACCAATCCGCTGGCATGCGCCGGCCGCTCTTGTAGTCGAGAATGGCGCGTCCGCCGGCCTCGAGGGCGTCCACCCGGTCGATCCGCATGCGCAGGCGCGCGCCCATGATCTCCAACGTCGTGTCTTGTTCCGTGGCCTCGACCCGAAACGGCGCCCGCTCGCGCTCCAGGGAGCACAGCCCGTTGATCAGTCGTGCGGTGCGCCGACACTCGCGCACCAGTACGGGCGAATGTTGCGAGGTTCCGAAGAGATCCTGCTGAGCGTAGTTAGCGAGACTACGGCGGGGGCTTCCCGCCACGGGCGCCCTGGGGACGGTCGCATCCGCCGCCTCCGCAACGCACTGGGAAATCAACACATCCAGGGCTGCGGCGGACGATGCGGCGAGGTTGTGCCAGTTGCCCAGCCGGTCCCACAGCCGCTGCAAGGCCTCATGCAGCAGACGCCCCCGCAGATCAGCGGCGACTCCCGGCTCCGGAGCTTCCAGCTCGACGCTTCCGAGGCGTAGCTCCGCGTAGGCACGAAACCCACAAAGGTTCTGCAGTTCGAGACTGCGCGTGCCGGACGGCAAAGGCCGTTCCTCAGGCCAGGGCGTACCGCGGCTGTCCTCGAAGGTCTCCAACAATCCATCGCGCCGGATCCGTTCGGGAAGCCAAACGGCGGAGCGCGCCGCCCTCGTCCGCTCTAGAGGAGCAAACGCCGCGAGCAAGGGGCTCGCCACGACCTCGATATCCTGCACGCGCGCGGGCGCACTCAGAACCAGCTCGCGCGCGGAACGGCACCAGGCCGCAATCAACTCACGGGCCTCGTCCAGCCGGCCATTTGCAGTGGCCGCGGGAATTCCCGCGGCAATCTGCGCAGCAAGAGGCAGATAAGGGTCCGGCTGCACGGGTTGCGGGAAAGTATCGGCACCGAGTCCGGCGACCCAGATTGCGTCGTAGTGAACCACTGGGTCCGCGAGTGTCCCGGTGATCGTTACGGTCGCATCGGCATCGGCAGGCCTGTAAGCCGTGCGGGCTGCGAGCTCCGCCAGATCGCAGACCGCCCTGCGAGGCGATAACGATGTGACGGCCGATACGAGACAACCGAACTCATCGAGCAGCTCGTGGAATCGCGCCACGGTCTGCTCCTCGCCGCTTCCACGACGACGCGCGCCGGGCCACGCGAGCCCCTGCAGAGCCGACCGAAAGCGCTCGGACCAAACACGAGGCGAGGCCTGGCTCTGCCCCAGAATCGACCGTGCGCTGCTCAGAACGCTCTCCACGGCACGCGCCAGACTGTGGAGCGCTGCCGGCGCCCCCTGAAGCGCAGCCAGCAGGTCACGCAGATCCATCGTGGTCTTGCGCCTTTGGCGCAACCAGAGGTCCAGGCGGGCGCGTTGCGCATCCTGCGCGTGGAGCTGTGTCTCTGTGCCCGCCAACGGCAAATCCCAGTAAGGGGCTCGCAACCACTCACTCAGCGCCTCGAAGTCCAGCGACTCACCCATCAGAAATGTCAGGGTCGTGAGGGCGTGCGCGACTGCTGGCCGGCGCGCCAGAGGACGACCGCCCTCGATGGCGACCAGATCCTCGAGCGCTTCATCCTCATCGGCGCCGGACGTGCTGTGTAACCAGCGACGCGGAGCGAGCAACTGCTGGATCAGACTTGCCAGCCGCTCCCGAGCGCCGGGCGCTCCGGGGAATGCAATCAGCAACCTGACGCCTCGGCTGCGTTCCACGCGCTCCTGGCACCACCGCGCAATCGCCTCGGTTTCGGCCGTCTCGTCGGCAGCCATCACGGTGGACGGAGCGGTCAGGGGCCGCATTGCGGCCGTCGGCCATGACTCGACAGGCTGACCCTGGCCCTCGCGTGCCGCGACCAGTGCGCGCAATCGTGGCGAGGATCGCAGGAACCCGGCGAAGCAGACGGGCCGAGGGCCACCGAGAGAGCGCACACGCTGCAGAGCCGCTGATGTGTTGATCGCACCCATCTCTCGGGAGCGCTCCTCGACGCGCCTCTGGACATCACGTAGCAGCGCCGTTTCAGCCCCCTGTACGCGGTCGAGATGGCCCGGAGAGATCTCGAAGTCGGCCGCCAGCGAGCTTGCTGTACGCAAACCCTCCGCGAGCGCAACTCGGTTCACGAGCGTGACATCGCTCGTAGCCGCGACGGTGCAATCTCGCCAGAGCAGCCACTCTTCGGCAGATGTCAGAAGCCGCGGCAACGGTTGGTCCCGGGCAATCCACTCGATCTCGCGCGCCAGCCAGCCTTCCAGGGGCAGGATGTCGGGTGTGCGCCAAACCTGCCGGCCGCGAGCCAGATTCGCCGCTGCGTCCGCCAACCGGGCCGCGTGCGCCCGCTGCTGCGACGGAACCACGAGCGTTCCGCCGTCCTGGATGAGCTGGCTGATCGCGTCCGGAAGTCTAATCAAAACAGTAGATTATATACTCTTAGTAAGCTACTACTTGAATCGTGAGGTTGCCTGCACCACGCGCCGCGAGGCGGCATCGGCAGGGGCTCTGGCGTACTCGTTCAGCAGCTCGTCGATGCGTCCGAATACCTCGCGCAGCAGCGCCGCGTCCGGGAGATTCGTGATCCGAAAATGTGTGCGGTAAGGGACGTTGAAGCTCATTCCGGGGGCGACCAGCACATGCTTCTGCTCGAGCAGGTCGAGCGCGAACTGTTGGTCGTCGAATCCAGGCAGCTCGCGGGTGTCAACGCCCACGAACCCGTACATTGCCCCGGAGGGCGGTTGCAACTGTAGAAACTGACTGCTCTGCACGGCAGCGACAATCGCCCGCCGCGATTCGTACAGGCGGCCGCCGGGGGATGTCAGGTCGCGGATGCTCTGGTAGCCACCCAGGGCCGTCTGCACGGCCCACTGCGCCGGAACGTTGCTGCACAACCGCAGCGAGCTCAGCAGCTCGAGAGCGCTCAGATAGTCGGCGGCAGCGTGGGTACGGCCCGAGAACACTCCCCAGCCCACGCGGTAGCCACAGGCGCGATAGATCTTGGAAAGACCGGACAGCGTGCCGCAGAGCGTCTCGTGCACGAGGGTCGCCATGGGCACGAACTGCGCGCCGTCATACACCATCTGGTCGTAGATCTCGTCGGCGAATACGACGAGCCCCTTGCGCTCGGCGAGTTGCGCCAGCGACTCGAGCACGTTCCGGGGATAGACGGCGCCGGTCGGATTGTTGGGATTGATGACGACGACAGCCCGCGTTCGCGGCGTGATGAGGCTCGCCACTTCCTGCGGATCGGGCACGAAGCCGTTCTCCGGCCGGCACGGATAGTGCACCGCCTTGCCGCCATTGAGCGTGACCGCCGCGGTCCACAGGGGGTAGTCCGGGCTGGGAACCAACACCTCGTCGCCCTCGTTCAGCAGCGCCCGCAGCACGAGATCGATGAGCTCGCTCACGCCGTTGCCGATGAACACTTCCTCGGCCGTGACGCCCGCGACACCGCGAGCCTGCTGTTGCATGACCACGGCTTCACGGGCCGGGAAGATGCCCTTCTGGTGACAATAGCCTTCCGCGTTCGAGAGGTTCTCGATCATCGCGAGCCGCATGGTCTCCGGGGTACGGAACCCGAAGGCCCCGGGGTTGCCGATGTTCAGCGAGACGATCTCATAACCCTGCCGCTCGAGCTCGTGGGCCCGGCGAGCGAGGCGACCGCGGATCTCATAGCGGACGTGACGCAGGCTATCGCTCGGACGGACATGAGTTTCGGTTGGCATGGCGGCTGCGCCGGTGGGGCGCGGGAGTGGCTGAGCTGTCCGAAGAATACCAGCCTTCCACCCTCTTAGCCTCGGCCCAAGTCACGCCAGCGGTGACACGCGACCTGCCGGCCCACGCCCGCGTCATCCCAGTCCGGGACACGATCCCCGCAGATCGCGATCGCATGCGGGCACCGCGTCCGGTAGACGCAGCCAGCCGGAGGAGACAGCGGTGAGGCCGGCTCTCCCCGCAGATCCATCGTCAGCCGGCCGGGCTGGACATCCGGGTCGGCAACCGGCACGGCATCGACCAAGGCCCGAGTGTACGGGTGCAGGGGCATCGCGCAGAGGGCCTGGGCGCCGCCCAGCTCCATCATGCGGCCGAGATACAACACCAGAATCCGCTCGCACAGCTGCCGCACGACCGCGAGATGATGACTCACGAACAGGATGCTGAGACCGTATTCGCGCTTGAGCTGCTGCAGCAGGGCAATGATCTGTCCCTGGATCGACACATCGAGCGCGCTCACCGGCTCGTCGCAGACGAGCAGACTGGGCCGCAGGATCATCGCCCGCGCGATGCCCACGCGCTGACACTGGCCCCCGCTGAGCTCATGCGGGTATCGGTGGACGTGCTGAGACGACAGTCCCACTCGCTGCAGCAGCTCATCGACGGCCCGCGATCGAGCTGTCCGATCGAGCTCCCTGCGGTGCACCCGCAGAGGCTCCTCCACGATCTCGCCGATCGTCATGCGGGGGTCGAGACTCGCCAGGGGGTCCTGGAACACCATTTGAAGATCCCGACGTCGCGACTTGAGCTCGCGGGCGGCGAGCTCGCTCAGCGGCTGACCGAGCCAGACGACCTGCCCGGCCGCGGCGGGGATCAGCTGCAGGATCGCTCGGGCAAGCGTGGACTTTCCGGACCCCGACTCGCCGACGATACCGAGCGCCTCCCCCCTGCGCAGCCGGAAATCAACGCCATCCAGAGCGTAAAGCGGCCGTCGTCGGCCCATGCCAACGCGCACGGCATAGCGCACGCTCAGCCCCGACACAGTCAGAAGCGACGCGTCGCCATCCAACACCGGTGCGTCCGACCGTGGTGTCACGTCCGCACACGGAGTGGGTACGGGCCCCTCGAGAGTGGGTACGGCCTGCAGCAAGGCGCGTGTGTAGAGCTGCCGTGGCGCCTTGAGGACATTGCGCACCGTGTCCAGCTCGACGAGTTGCCCGCTCTGCATCACCGCCACGCGATCGGCAAGACCTGCGATGGCACCGAAATCATGGGAGATCAGCACCAGGGCCATGCCGCGCCGCCGCTTCATCTCGGCGAGCAATGCCAGGATCTGCGCCTGGATCGTCACATCGAGAGCGGTCGTCGGCTCGTCGGCGATCAGGAGCACCGGATCGCACATGAGAGCCATGGCAACCACGACGCGCTGGCGCATTCCTCCCGACAGCTCATGCGGGAATTGACCCATCCGGCGCTCGGGATCCGTCACGTGCACGTCGCGCAGCAAAGCGAGACCGCGCGCTCGGGCAGCACCCCAGGAGACTCCGGCGTGGCGCACCAGTGGCTCCGCCAACTGCTCGCCAATGCGGATATGCGGAGTCAGAGACGTCATCGGGTCCTGGAATACGGTCCCGATGCGGGCCCCGCGTATCCGATCGAGCGCTTTGCCGTCGAGCTGCAAGAGATTCTCTCCGGCGAACAGGGCGCGCCCGAGCACGCGGCCGTTGGCAGCAAGCAGCCCGAGCGCCGCGAGGAACGCCTGGCTCTTACCGGCACCGGACTCGCCGACGACGCCCAGACACTCTCCGGGCGCCACCGACAGCGACAGATCGCGGACCGCAGTCACTTCACCCTGCGTAGTGGTGAAGCGCACCTGCAGCTCCTCCAGTTTGAGGATGTCGGAATCAGCGCTCACGTGGATCGAGGGCATCCCGCAGGCCGTCGCCCACGACGTTGAGGCACAGGAGCACCAGCACGAGACACGTCGCAGGCACCAGCAGCATCCACGGCGCGGACTGCATCTCGAGCGCGCCATCGTTCACGAGACTGCCCAGGCTCGCGAGCGGCTCCTGGACACCGAGGCCCAGGAAGCTGAGAAAGCTCTCGAAGAGAATCATTTGCGGCACGCTGAGCGTCGCGTACACGGCGACCGTGCCGATCAGATTGGGAATGATATGCCTGGCCAACACCCCGATGGTGTCGACTCCGGTCGCGCGCGCGGCGTCGATGAACTCACGCCGTTTCAACGAAAGCGTCTCCGCCCGGACCACGCGCGCCGTCGTCAGCCAGCCGACCGCGCCAATCGAGATGAACAGGACGGCCAGACTGCCACGAGCGAACAACGTGGCCAGAATAATGACGACGAACAGATACGGCAGGGAATACAGAATATCCACGAAACGCATCATCAGCTCGTCCGTGCGGCCGCCGGCGTAACCCGCGATCGCCCCCCAGCTCACGCCGATCACGACGCTGACGAGCGAAGCCACGACCCCGATCAGCAGCGAGATGCGCAGTCCATAGAGCGTGCGGACAAAGAGATCCCGGCCGAGTCGATCGGTTCCCAGCCAATGAGACCCGCTCGAGAATGGCGGGGTGGCGAGGTGTTGCCAGTCGAGGCGGTCATAGGCGTACGGACTCATCAGCGGGCCGACGAGGGCCAGCGCCGTAAGGAGCATCAGAGCGTTTACCGCCACGAGACACCCCCGATCGCGCACGAGGCGGCGTGCGGCGTCAACCCACAGGCCGCGGGACGGCGGCGAGCCCGCTGACAGGACACCGGCGTCGTCAGTCATAGCGCACCCGAGGATCGAGCCAACCGTACAGGAGGTCAGTCAGAAGATTGAGCGCGAGCATCAGGCTCGCATACACGACGACCATACCCATTACCAAGGGATAATCGCGATTGACGGCTCCCTGCACGAGATAGCGTCCCGTGCCGGGCAGACCAAACACCGTCTCGACGACCAGCGATCCCGTAACCGCGAATGCCGTGGCCGGACCCAGGTAACTGACCACCGGCAGCAAGGCGGGACGCAGAGCATGCCGGAACAGAACGCGCGCCTCCCCCAAGCCGCGAGCACGGGCTGTCCGGATGAAGTTCATGCCCAGCACCTCCAGCAGGCTCGCCCTCATCAAACGAGTGATGTAGGCAGCCACGGGCAGAGCAAGTGTGATGACGGGCAGGATCAAATAGCGCAGCTCGCCCTCCTCCCATCCGGCCACCGGTAACCAGTGCAGGTACAGCCCGAATACGAGCGCGAGCAAGGGGCCCGTGACGAACCCTGGCAACGCGATCCCCAACACCAGCCAGATGCGTACAGCTCGATCTGCGACGGTCCCACGGCGGATCGCTGCCGCCATCCCCAGTGGGATGCCGACGAGCATCGCGAGAGTCACTGCCGCGACGCCCAAGGACAGGCTCACCGGGAGCCCCTGCGCGATGAGGTCCGTAACGGTGAAATCCCGCAGCTTCAGAGACGGTCCGAAATCGCCCTGAGCCAGCTCTCGCAGATACCGTATGTACTGGCTGAAGAGAGGCCGGTCCAGGCCGTAGGTGCGCTCGAGGTTGGCTCTGACGGCGGCCGGAAGTGTTTGCTCCTGATCGAACGGGCCTCCGGGGGCGGCTCTCATGATGGCGAAAGAGAGCGTGACAATAATCACCAGCGTGAGGAGGATTCCGGCGATGCGCCGGGCCGCGTACCGAAGCATTCAGCAAAGCCTCTCTGTGGCCGGGCGGGCGTCGCAGTCTATAATGCGCAGATCGCCCGCGGCACGCGGGCGTATTATTTTCTCGGAGACCGTGAATGAAGCGAATTTTGGTCGGCATCAAGCGCGTCGTGGACTACAACGTCCGCGTCCGGGTGAAACCGGATGGCACGGGGGTCGTTACCGACGGGGTGAAGATGAGCATCAACCCCTTCGATGAGATCGCCCTCGAGGAGGCGCTGCGGATAAAGGAGCGTGGCGGTGCCGAGGAAGTTGTGGTCGCGACCATTGGACCGGCCGATTGCCAGCAACAGCTCCGGACCGCACTGGCCATGGGAGCCGATCGGGCCCTGCACGTGCAGGCCGATGGCCTCATCGAGCCTCCGGTGGCAGCCAAGACGCTCCTGAAGCTCGTCGAGAAGGAGCAGCCGCTCCTGGTCATTGTCGGCAAGCAGGCCATCGATGACGACAACGGCCAGACCGGCCAGATGCTCGCCGCCCTGTGGAATCGGCCCCAAGCCACTTTTGCGTCCAAGGTCGAGCTGTCGGACGGGACCGCCAAGGTGACCCGGGAAGTGGATGCCGGCCTCGAGACCCTCGAGGTCGCCCTGCCTGCCGTCATCACCACGGACCTGCGGCTCAACGAGCCCCGTTACGTCAAGCTGCCGGACATCATGAAGGCGAAGAAGAAGCCGCTCGAGGTCCTGAACCTAGCGGGACTCGGCGTGGAGCCTCGCCAGCGCATCAAGCTCGTGAAATTCGACCCGCCCGCACAGCGGCAGAAAGGTATTCGGGTGAAGGATGCGAGTGAGCTGGTCGAGGCGCTGAAGAAGAAGGGGCTGCTGTAATGACTGCGAAGATTCTCATTGTCGGCGAGCACGATGGTGCGAAGCTCAATCCATCGACCGCCAAGTGTGTGACGTGCGCGAAGGGTATTCAGGGCGGAGAGATCACCGTGGCGATCTGCGCCGCCGACGGCGCAGCCGTCGCACAGCAGGCAGCGCAGCTTGCGGGTGTGACTCGCGTGCTCACCGTGGACAATTCGGCCAATGCGCACGCCCTAGCTGCCGTTCTGGCTCCGCAAATTGTCGCATTGGCAAAGGATTACACGCATATCTTCGGGCCTTCCACGACCTTTGGAAAGGACCTGATGCCGCGCGTCGCTGCACTGCTCGATACGGCCCAGGTCAGCGACATCATGGCCGTCGAGAGCGCCCAGCGATTCCGGCGGCCTGCCTACGCGGGCAATGCGATCATCACGTTAGAATTCGAGGCCAGCGCGAAAGTCGTCGCGACGGTCCGCACGGCCTCGTTCGAAGCTGCTCCGACTGGTGGCTCTGCCACCGTCGAGAAGGCCTCCGTGAATGTGGAGCTGCCGACGCACACACGCTTCGTTTCGGTGTCGGCCGCCAAGAGCGACCGGCCGGACCTGCAGACCGCTGCGCGAGTCGTGTCCGGAGGGCGCGCGCTCGGCAGCGAGGACCAGTTCAAGAAGGTCCTCTATCCGCTGGCGGACAAGATCGGCGCGGCGGTTGGAGCGTCCCGTGCGGCCGTGGACGCGGGCTATGCCCCCAACGAGCTCCAGGTGGGACAGACGGGCAAGATCATCGCTCCCGAGCTGTATGTCGCGATCGGCATCTCCGGGGCGATTCAGCACCTGACCGGCATCAAGGACGCGCGCATGATCGTCGCCATCAACAAGGATAGCGAGGCGCCGATCTTCGAGATCGCGGACATCGGGCTGGTCGGCGATCTCTTTCAGGTCGTCCCCGAGCTCGAGAAGTTGATCGGCTGACGCCCGCCGGCCGGGCACGGGATGTGCCCCCCGCCGCGGGTGCAACGCCTGCATCGCACCGGATCCAGCGCCCCTGTTAGAGGTGCTCGGCGGCAACGCGCACGAGCACTTTGCCGAAGTTCTCCCCGCGCAGCAGTCGGCAGAACGCTGCCGGGGCGCTGGCCAGCCCGTCGCTCAGGTCCTCGCGATAGCGGAACTGGCCGTTGCGGATCCAGCTTCCGACCACCCGCACCAGCTCGGGCAGGCGAGGTAGATGATCTTCGGCGACCACGCCACGCAAAGTGGCGCGTGCGGCAATCAGCGGGCCGAGAAACGACCCCGGCAAAGGGGCCTCGAGGTGATGAGCCTCATTCATGCCGCACAGGATGATGCGGGCATGAGGGGCCAGATGATGCAGAACCGCTGTCAGCACATCGCCGCCGGCGTTATCGAAGTAGACATCCACTCCGTTCGGGCACACCTCCGCGAGCCGCTCGCCCAGCGCCCCGCTGCGATAATTGATGCATGCGGAATAACCGAGCTCGTTGACTGCGTAGGCGCATTTCTCATTCGAGCTGGCGATGCCGATCGCCCGAGCGCCCATGAGGCGCGCAGCCTGGCCGGCGGTTCCCCCCACGGGGCCGGTGGCAGCAGACACGACGACACTCTGTCCCGGCCTGGGCTCGCCGAGGTAAACCAAGCCCATGTAACCGGCGAGCCCCGGCATTCCGAGCACGCCGAGGGCCGTCGAGATCGGCGCATCGCCGGGATCCAGACGCCGCATACCCTGACCGCTCGACAGGGCGAACTGCTGCCACCCATTGTGGCTGACGACGAACTCCCCGGGACGGTATTCCGGATGACGCGACTCCAGCACCTGCGAGACGGTCTCGCCCGGCATGACATCACCGGGATTCAACCGCTCGGCCGCTGCGGCTCCGGCCTGCATCGCCCGACGGTGGGCCGGGTCCAGGGAGAGATAGATCGTTCGCAGCAGCAGCTGGCCCGGGCCCGGTGTCGGCACCGCCGTGACATCCGATCCGAAATGCCCGGGCTCCGGGACTCCCACGGGCCACGCGGCCAGCAGGATGCGGTGATTGCGATCACCGGCGTCGTGCATGGGCGGCTACAGCTGGCTGAGCACGTGCTCCGCCGCGGATACCTTGAACTGGCCTGCCGCCTCGACGTTGACCTGCTTGACCACGCCGTCCTGCACGACGACGGCGAAGCGCTGGCCGCGCGTCCCCATGCCAAAGCCCCGGGCATCCAACTCCAATCCCAGCTTTTTCGCGTAGTCGCCGTTGCCGTCCGCGAGCATGAGGATCTTGTCCCCGACACCCGAGGCCTTGCCCCATGCATTCATCACGAACACATCGTTCACCGCCATGCACGCGATCGTGTCCACTCCCTTGGCGCCTATCTGGTCCGCCAGCTGCACGAAGCCGGGGAGGTGCTTGGCGTCACAGACCGGCGTGAAGGCGCCGGGAACGGAAAACAACACGACCCTCTTGCCCTTGAACAGCTCGTCCGTCGAGATGTCTTTCGGTCCTTCCTTGCTCATCAGCTTGAGGGTGCCCGCCGGCATGCGGTCGCCCGCCTTGATCGTCATGGGAATATCTCCTTCAGTCAGTCGCTGCGTTCGCCCATCCTAAAGCAAAAGGGCCGGGAGAGAATCCTCTCCCAGCCCGGGTCGGATCGGCGGGATGAATCAGGCCTGCTTCGCGTGCAGCGCCCAGAGGTTCGCCAGGCGCTCGAGGGCGGGGTCACCCTTGACGGCACGGAAGGACTTCACCGCGTCCTCCTTGCGACCGGCCTTCAGCTGTGCGATTCCGAGCAGGAGCCGCGCCTCGGGCTCGTTGCGCACGCCGCCCTTCTGCAGGCCCTTGTTCAGGTCATCGGCCGCCTTGTCGTATTGCTGATAGCCGAGATAGGCGAGTCCGAGGGCCACGGCCTTGTCGCCCGTCGCCGCGCTGTCTGCATCCTTCTCCATCTTCGGGAGCGTGGCCTGGTCAGCCGTCGCCAGCTTCTTGGCTGACTCCAGCAATCGCTTGTTCTTGTCCTGCAGGCGCGCATCGGTGAACACGTTCTTCTGGAAGCCTCGCTCGAGCACGTGTTGGGCTTCACCCGGCGAGCCCTGCTCGATGGCGAGCTGGGCCATTTCACTATAGTCGTTGGGCTCCTTCAGGATGTCCGTCTCGTACATCAGGCGATAGGTCTGCAACATCGCCTTGTCGCTCTGCGAGTTCGCCTGGCGGATCGTGTACAGGAGGTTCTGCCAGTACTCCGTCTTCGGATAGTAGGAGACCAGCTTTTCGAGGGCATTCGTGGTGCAGTCGGCGTCCTGCAGCTTGACGCAGGCGCTCAGGACGAGCTGCAGCTGCTGGTCCTTGGGGGTCTTGCCCTTCTTGATGTCCTCCTCGACGAGGCCTTCCTCGAACTTCAAGGTGCCCTTCCAGTCGCCCTTCAGGTAGTACGCCTGGCCCACGACGGTCTCGAGGTCCTCATCGCCGTACCCTCCCTTGATCGCGCGATTGCCGAACTCGATCGCCTTGTCGTAGTTCTTGATCTGGTAACTGATCTGGGCCAGCGCCTTGACGATGCCGGGCACCTCCTTTTGATCGAGGAAGCCGTCGTTCAACTGCGCCTCGAAGGCCCGCGCCGCCTCGGGGTAGTTGTTCTGCTTGACATAGATCAACCCCGAGAACTGGTTGATCACGTGCTCGTCGAAGGGAGTCTTCTTCGGGTTCGACTCGGCTTCCTTCAGCTTGGCCAGGGCCTCCGGATACTTCTTCGCATTGATCGCGTCCTGGGCCGCCTTCAACGTCTTCGCCAGATCGCGACTGACCTTCTTCTCGGGCTCCGCTGAGGCCGTGCGTGGGGCGAGGGTTGCTGTTGCAAGGAATGCGGCGCTCAGCAGGAGCGCCGCCACCTGACGGGTGGCATTCATAGTGGTAGCTCGCATCGCCTTAATCAGTCCCGGAAGTCCGAGGTGTTAACGAATCCGATCTTCTTCATTCGATTGCGCTGCGCCGAGGCCAGCACGCGCGCGACATAGTCGTACTTCGTGCGCCGGTCGGGCCGCAGGTGGATCTCGGGCTGAGGATCCTTGGTGCTCTCCGAGTGGAAATAGCCCTCGAGCTGGTTGAGGTCCGCGACCGGGGTACCGTTCCAGACCACCGTGCCGTCGAAGTCGATCTCGAGGTCGATCACCTCGGGCCGCTGATCCGGCGGCGGCGGATTGTTCGACTGCGGCATATCCAACTTGACGGCGTGCGTCATGATGGGCAGCGAGACGATCAGGGTGACGAGCAGCACCAGCATCACGTCGATGAGCGGCGTCGTGTTGATGTCGCACATCACGCCGCCGGAGCCAGAACCCACACTCATTGCCATATCGATTGCTCCTAACGCGCGCCGCGCACGCCGTGGTCGGGCTCGGTGATGAAGCCGACTTTGACGATGCCGCCACGCTGGATGGTGTAGATCACCCGACCCACCGACTCGTACTTCGAGTCCCGGTCTGCGCGGATGTGCACCTCAGGCTGCGGCTTGCGTACGGCCGCCTCCTTGACGTGCGCGAGGAGGTCGTCGCGGTTGGCGACCCGCTTGTCGTTCCAGTAGATGTTGCCGGCGCGGTCCACGGCGATCGTGACGTTCTCCGGCTTCGTCTGCGTGGGGATGTTGACCGCCTTGGGCAGATCGACCTTCACCGTACGCGTGATCACCGGAATCGTGATGAGGAAGATGATCAGCAATACGAGCATGACGTCCACGAGCGGCGTCGTGTTGATCGCCGCCATGACCCCCTGCTCTTCCCCGGAACCGGGGCCGATGCTCATCGCCATGAAACTATCCTTCCGCGCCTCGCGCGGATTGGCCTCAAGTCCGGGGCCGGCGCGGTCGGAAGCACAACCTTCCTACACCACCACCGGCCGCCGCCGTTTCGCGCGATCCGCTTACTTCCGGACCGCTGCCGCGGGGGCCGTCGCAGGGCGCGCGCCCCCCGTCTCGGTGGTGCCGACACGGGCTCCGCTCACGAGATAGGCATGCACATCGCTGGCGAAGTTCCGCAACGCGTCTTGTACGACCTTGTTGCGGCCCAGCAGCCAGTTGTAGCCCATGACCGCCGGCACGGCGACCGCCAGACCGATCGCGGTCATGATCAAGGCCTCACCGACCGGGCCGGCCACCTTGTCGATGCTCGCCTGGCCGGCGATACCGATCGACACGAGGGCGTTCAAAATGCCCCACACCGTGCCGAACAGTCCGACGAACGGCGCGGTCGAACCCACGGTCGCGAGGAAGCCCAGGCCCGTGTGCAGCTTGCTGTTCGCCTGATCGACCGAGCGCTGCAGGGACATGGTGATCCACTCGTGCATGTCGATGCGATCGGTGAGCCGACCGTCGTGGTGCGAGGCGGCGCGCAGGCCGTCTTCCGCGATTTGACGGAACTCATCGCCCTTCTTCAGGCGCTCAACGCCGTCCTTGACCGACGGCGCAGTCCAGAACTGCTTCTCCACCACTCGCGCGGCCTGCTTGAGTTTGCGCTGGTCCCACAGCTTCGTGAGCATGACGTACCACGAGAACAGGGACATCAGCAGCAACAGGATGAGGACGCCTCGAGCGATGAAGTCGCCTCCGGCCCACAGGGCGCCGAGGCCGTAAGGATTATCGACGGTTGCGGTGGCTTGATTTTCCATAGTTTCCTCGAATCACAAAAAAGCCGGCAGCGGACCGCCAGCATCTAAACCAATTCGTTAGTGGAGCTCGAACTTGATACGGAACTGCATGCACATGTTCACCGGCTTGCCGTCTTCCGTGCCCGGCTGGTACTTCCCCGAGGCCGCCTTGGCCAGCTTGAGCGCTCCGTCATCCAGTCGCGCGCTCCCCGAGGTCTGTGACAGGGTCGGATCCTCCGAGAGTCGGCCGCTGGGGTCCACACAAACATGCACGGTCGCCGCCCCTGTCTCGCCGAGACGCTTCGACGCCGGCGGGTAGTAATCCTCCGACGAGGGGAAGTTCTTGCCGGGCCGGGGGCTCACGCGACTCACCGGTTTGGGCGGCGGCGGCGGCGGTGCCCGGTTCACGGGCTGATCGGTCACGTCCCGGATCGCCGTGGACTGAGTCTCGACGGGAACGTCGATAGCCACCTCCGGCGGCGGGATCTCGACCGGCGGCCGCTCCATCGGCGGCGGCGGCGGCGGCGGCGGCGTGTCCTGCTTCTGCGCCTCCTCGATTATGTCGGTCTGAAGCGGCGGCGCGACCAGCTCGATCGCCCGGCGCGCCAGTCCCGTCGCGAGGGCCCACGCGATGAACACATGCAGCGCGATAATAATGAAGAGAACGACCGTTCTGCGGGTGAAAAACTGCGAGTCGTGTACGTAGGTACTCATGAGTGGATGCGGCGCCGCCGTGAGCTGTTATGCGATTCGTTCGAATCCGAAGGAAAGCGGTGCAAAGTAGCTGGCTTTCTGTGCGCCTGCAAGACGTCGGATCCCGCCTCCGAGCCACCATGAAGGCGGCCGCGACACGCACTTGCCGCCATCGCCGGAGCTGTCCGGCGGGCCAACAAATCGCGCGATTCCGCGGGCACCTCGAGTAACGGGTCGGTGAGCTCGTTCATACAAGAGAAACGCACGTGTCCCCCGCTTGGGGCTGCTGCACGCGTCTTTTTCAAATACCCCCGACTCTCTCGTTCGTCGCGGCCCGCGCCAGCTGGCCGTGCGCATCCTGAGGATGCTGCGCGAACTCTAACCGCTGCCCCGTAGACTGACAACTGCACCTCCACTCAAGAAATCGACCGATGTGTCGGTATTGGTTCAGTAACCGCGCCATCGGAGGCGCTGCCCACGAGCTGGGCGTACTTCGCGAGCACACCCGCGGACGCATACGGTTTGCGCGGCTTCCAGGCTGCACGCCGCTTTCGCAGCTCGCTCACGGAAAGCTCGACGCTGATCTGGCGCTTCACCGCGTCGATCACGATGCGATCGCCATTGCGCAGCAGCCCGATCGGTCCGCCGATGGCAGCCTCCGGTGAGATATGTCCAACCACGAAACCGTGGCTGCCTCCTGAAAACCGTCCATCCGTAATGAGAGCAACCTTGTCCCCGAGGCCGCGTCCCATCAACGCCCCCGTCGGACTCAGCATTTCGCGCATACCCGGCCCCCCCTTCGGACCCTCGTGCCTGATGACCACGACGTCTCCAGCCTTTACTTCGCCTGCGAGAATGGCTTGGGTGGCGCGTTCTTCTCCGTCGAAGACGCGCGCGCGCCCGCTGAAGGCCAACCCCTCCTTCCCCGTAATCTTCGCCACAGCGCCCTCGGGCGCGACGTTGCCGTACAGCACCACTAGATGACTATCCTTTTTCAAAGGATCGGAGAGGGGCCGTACGATGTCCTGGTTAGCAAGATACATGCCTGTATTCGCTAGGTTTTCCCTCAGCGTCCGTCCGGTGACGGTCAGACAGTCCCCGTGCAGGAGCTCCGCTTCGAGCAGCATCTTCATCAGCGGGCGGATCCCACCGATCGCAACCAACTCCGACATGAGATAGCGCCCGCTCGGGCGCAGGTCCGCGAGCACCGGCACGCGCTTGCCGATGCGAGTGAAATCATCGAGAGCCAGCTTGACCCGCGCATCGCGGGCGATGGCGAGCAGGTGCAGGACGGCATTCGTCGAGCCTCCGAGGGCGATCACGACGGTGATTGCATTCTCGAATGCCCGGCGCGTGAGGATGTCACGCGGCCGGATGCCCTGTCTCACGAGCTCCACGACCGCCTCGCCGGCGCGTCTGCAGTCGGCACGCTTCTCCTCGCTGACCGCCTCCTGAGCAGAGCTGCCCGGGAGCGACAGGCCGAGGGCCTCCATGGCCGAGGCCATGGTGTTGGCGGTGTACATGCCACCGCAGCTTCCCGGTCCCGGAATCGCCGTGCGCTCCACCTCGAGCAGCTGCTCGTCCGAGATCTTGCCCGCGGAGCGAGCGCCAACCGCCTCGAATATCGCGACGATGTCGCGGCGCTGAGCGCCTGGGCGGATGGTGCCGCCGTACACGAAAACCGAAGGACGGTTCAGGCGCGCCATGGCCATCCCGCAGCCCGGAATGTTCTTGTCGCAGCCGCCGAGGGCGACGAAGCCGTCGAAGCCTTCAGCGCCGACGACCGTCTCGATCGAATCGGCAATGACCTCGCGCGAGACCAGGGAGTAGCGCATTCCCGGCGAGCCCATCGAGATGCCATCCGACACCGTGATGGTATTGAACAACACGGCCTTGCCGCCGGCTGCATCGGCTCCCACGACCGCCTCCCGGGCGAGCTCGCCGATGTGCATGTTGCAGGGAGTGAGATTGGCCCAGGTCGAGGCGATGCCGATCTGCGGCTTGGTGAAGTCGCCGTCCTGAAAGCCAACCGCGCGCAGCATCGCCCGCGACGGCGTCTGTTTCACGCCGTCTACGACCAGGCGCGAATATTCGCGGGGGTCAACCTGCTTCTTCTTGCTCATCGAGACGCCATCCTCGAGACCGTAGCGCCAAATGGGTCGCGAAGATTAACACCGACGCGCGTCTTATGAACCCGTATCGATGATGCGACGCTCGCGCAGCGTGATGATCAGGACGCCGATCAGCGTGCAAATACCCCCCAGCACCAGACGAGGCGTCAGCTTTTCCCCGAGCCAGAGCACACTGATCAGCACGGAAAAAACCGGCGACAAGGTGGTGACGGGCGCAACGCTCGTTACGGGATAGCGTCGCACCAGATGAAAGTAGCCCGTATGAGCGAACATGCTGGCGCCGAAGGCCGTGAATGCGAGCGCGCTCCATGCATGCGTGGAGGCCTGCCGCAGCGTGTCCCACGTAGGATGCTCGCTCGCCAGCGAAACGGCGAGCAGCACCGGGCCGCTGATCCATCCGAACCAGGCCTGAATCTCGAACGCCCGGAAGCCGTAGAGCTTCTTCACGGCGATCACACCCAGCGACCCCACGAACGCCGACGCCACCACCAGGCCGAGTCCGAACCAGTCGCGCCCGATGTTGGGATCGAAGCCCATGACGACGATGCCGCCAAACGACAGCAGAACGCCGGTCCAGCGTCGCCAGCGCACCTCTTCGCCGAGCAGCGCAATCGACAGCAAGGTCGTGAACGGCACGCCCAGCTGCCCGGCGATCGCGACGGAGGAGACGCTGGCCACCTGCGCGAGCCCGGCCAGAAGCAGGGCGAACTGCAGCGCGCCAGTCAAGAGCGCGGCGACGCTGAGCGCGCCCATCTGGCCACGATGAATGCGCAGGAATCCGGTCAGGGGAATCGCCAGGAAGATGAAGCGGAGCGCCGTGAAGAGGATCGGCGGGAACTCCTCCACCCCGATCTTGTTCGTGATGAGGTTGATACCCCAGATCAGGGTGATGCCGATCAGCAGAGCCAGATCGCGTGGGGCGACCGCGATCATCCGTAACGCGCGCGAATCAGTCGATAGAGCGCCCGGACGCACTGCGCTTCGGCCCCGACGGGCCTGCCGGGGCGCTCCTTGGGATTCCAGGCATACAGGTCGATGTGCAGCCAGCGGGACACCGTGACGAACCGCTTCAGGAACAATGCGCCGACAATCGCGCCCGCAAACGGGGACGCGGACACATTGCTGACCTCCGCGACCTTGCTGGTCAGCTCCTCGTCGTAGCCGGACCATAGTGGGAGCGGCCAGAGCGGGTCGCCCTCCTCCTCCGCCTTCGCACGCAACGAGGTCACGAGACTCTCATCGGTGGTGAACACGGCCGGGAGCTCAGGTCCAAGCGCCACGCGCGCAGCTCCCGTCAGGGTGGCGAGATCGATCAGCAGATCGGGGCGCTCGGCATCCGCCTCCGCGAGAGCATCGGCGAGTACCAGCCGCCCTTCTGCATCTGTGTTACCGATCTCCACGGTGGGGCCCTTGCGAGATGGCCATACATCGCCGGGCCGATACGACTGTCCGTCGACACTGTTCTCGACCGCCGGAATCAGCACGCGCAGCCGGATGGGAGCCTCGAGCTGCATCAGCATCTGCGCGAGCGCGAGGACACAGGCCGCACCGCCCATATCCTTCTTCATCAGCAGCATGCCTGCGGAGGGTTTGAGGTCCAGGCCTCCGGTGTCGAAGCAAACGCCTTTGCCCACGAGTGTCACCCGCGGACCTCGGTTCTCGCCCCAGCGCAGATCGATGAGTCGCGGCAGTCGCGGACTTCCGCTGCCCACTGCATGAATCAGCGGGTAGCCGAGGGAACGCAGCTCCTCCCCGACCGTCACGCAGCAATCGGCGCCGAAGCGCTCGGCGAGAGCGACCGCCGCTGCGGCCAGCTCGGCGGGCCCGAGGTCATTCGCTGGCGTATTGATGAGATCGCGGGCCAGAGAGCTCGCCGCCGCAGCGCTCTGGGCGTAGGCAAGATCGGCCTCATCGGGAGGCACCAGCACGGCGCGCGCGGCCGCCGCCGCGGAGCGGTATCGCGCGAACCGATATGAGCCGACCAGCCAGCCCAGCACGAAGTGTGTCGCCGCCTCGGATGTGAGTCCGGTTGCGAGCTTGTAGGGTCCGGCCGGTAGCCGGTCGGCAAGCCCGGCCGCATGCCAGAGTTTCAGGTCATCGCCCGATCGCATTGCACCCAGACCGACTACAGCTCCCGCCACGTTCCCCTCCGGCGAGGGATAGGCGAGGACCCGATGCCTCTCGGCCTGAAAGCCATGGGCCTTGATCCACGCGGCGAGTGCCGGGGGCTGCTCGTTGAGCCAGCGGGGCAGGTCGGCTTCGGTCAATAGCCACAGGGGCCGCCCTTCCGCGCCGGGCGAGCTCAGGAGCGATTCGGTGGACATCGGCGCAGCTTAACAAAGGTCCTGATCCACCCGCAGTGTGCGGCGCCTCCGCGGTCACCTGCGGGCGCCACTGCGGTCGCTGCGTTGACAAGGGCGCGGCCGGTATGGTCACATCCCAAGCGATTATTCCCTGTCCGCACATCGCCTCCGGATCTCATGAGACACACCATCAGCAGCACGATCGGCGCCACACCTTCCGAGGTGCTGTGGGTGCCCGTGCTGGCTGTAGGACTCGTAGTAGTCGGAGAGCGGCTCCTTGGGAGCCGCCGGTGCGGGGCGCTTGCGCGGACTTGAAGACAGACAGGTAGCGCGAGCAAGAGACACCGAAAACCCCGCACCGGCCCCGAGCCGCTGCGGGGTTTTTTACGTTTGGCTATTGGCCTGGACTGGCCGTTGGAGATTGATGATGAGGCTCTACACGCAGAAAGACGTCGACAAGAAGGCACTCAAGGGCGCGCGGATCGCCATTCTCGGCTATGGGAGCCAGGGTCGCGCGCACGCGCTCAATCTCAGCGACAGCGGCTTCGACGTCGTCGTAGGCGTCCGCAAAACCGGCGGTAGCTGGAAGAAGGCCAAGCGCGACGGCCTTACCGTTGCAGAGCCGGTCGAAGCGGCCAAGGGGGCGGACCTCGTTGCACTGCTGGTGCCCGACCTGGCGCAGAAAGCGCTGTATGAAGAGGTCGAGACGAGCCTGAAGAAGGGGGCCGCCCTGCTCTTCGCGCACGGCTTCAACATCCACTTCAAGCAGATCAAGCCGCGTAAGGATCTCGACGTTGTCCTGATCGCGCCGAAGGGTCCGGGCGACCTCGTCCGCAGACAGTACCAACAGGGGCGCGGCGTACCGTGCCTCATCGCGGTCGCTCAGGACAAGACGGGCAAAGGGCACGACCGCGCCCTCGCGTATGCGCACGGTATCGGCGGCACCCGCGGCGGGGTCCTCGAGACCACCTTCGGCGAGGAGACCGAGACCGACCTCTTCGGCGAGCAGGCGGTGCTCTGCGGCGGAGCCACCGAGCTCGTCGTCAAGGGATTCGAGACCCTGGTCGAGGCGGGCTACCAGCCTGAGGTCGCCTACTACGAGTGCCTGCACGAGCTGAAGCTCATCGTGGACCTGTTGCACGAGGGCGGCCTCAGCAAGATGCACGAGTTCATCAGCGAGACCGCCAAGTACGGCGATCTCACCCGCGGACCGCGCGTGGTGAACGATCGAGTGAAGGGCGAGATGCGCAAGATCCTGAAGGAAGTGCAGAGCGGCAAGTTCGCCCGCCAATGGATCGAAGAGAACAAGGGCGGGCGCAAGAACTATCAGAAGCTGCTCAAGCAGGACAGGAATCGCCAGATCGAGAAGGTGGGCGCCGCGTTGCGTGCACGCATGCCGTGGTTGAATGAGCGGCGTGCCTGATTATCGGCAAGAGTCGCCTACGCAGCAGGCTCAAAACGGGAAGTGCCTTATGGATGCCGATGCAGATCGAGTCCTGATCTTCGATACGACCCTGCGCGACGGCGAGCAGTCGCCCGGATGCAGCATGGCGCAGCCGGAAAAGCTGCGCGTGGCACGAGCTCTCGCGGAGCTCGGAGTAGACGTGATCGAGGCGGGCTTCCCGGCCGCATCCCGCGGCGACTGGGAGGCCGTCAACGCCGTAGCTCGCGAGGTGCAGGGCTCGACGATCTGCGGCCTCGCCCGCTGCAACCGCGAAGACATCGATCTCGTGGCCAAAGCTCTGCGCGACGCCCCGCGGCGGCGCATCCACGTTTTTCTCGCGACGAGCGCGATTCATCGGCAGTACAAGCTGAACATGGCGCAAGAGGAGATTCTGCGCACCGCGGCGGAGGGAGTCCGCTACGCGCGCGAGCTCTGCGACGATGTCGAATTCTCGCCCGAGGACGCATCGCGCACCGAGCTCGAGTTCCTGTCGCAGGTCGTGGAAGCGGCGATCGACGCTGGCGCGAGCACGGTGAACATTCCAGACACCGTCGGCTATACGGTTCCGGATGAGTTCGCTGAGCTGTTCCGCTATTTGCGCAAGAACGTGCGGGGTATCGACAAGATCCGGCTGTCCGTGCACTGCCACGACGACCTGGGCATGGCCGTCGCGAACAGTCTGACCGCCGTCGTGGCCGGAGCTCGCCAGATCGAGTGCACCATCAATGGCATCGGCGAGCGTGCGGGGAATTGCTCGCTCGAAGAGGTCGTGATGGCATTGAAAACACGCGAAGCGTTCTTCAACGTCCATACCAACATTCAGACGACGCGCCTGTACCCGACCTCCCGCCTGGTTTCGAGCATCACCGGCATGCCGATTCCGCGCAACAAGGCGGTCGTGGGCGAGAATGCCTTTGCTCACGAGTCCGGCATCCATCAGCACGGAATGCTCAAGCACCATTCCACCTACGAGATCCTGCGCCCTCAGGACGTAGGCCTGTCGCGCAGCCAGCTCGTGCTCGGCAAGCACAGCGGGCGACATGCCTTTCGCGACCGGGTGAAGGAGCTCGGCTTCGACCTCGACGAGCTCGAGTTGAATCGAGTGTTCGAGGAGTTCAAGGCGCTTGCCGACAAGAAGAAGGAGCTGTTCGACGGCGATATCGAAGCTCTGGTGCTGCGAGCGGAAAACGCGTCCGCGGGACCCTGGAGCCTCGCGGGCTTGAAGACCGTCGCCAACAGCAACGCCCTCGCCGAGGCGACCGTGACTCTCCAGCACGCGGACGGGCGAACCGTTGAGCGGACGGCCAACGGCGACGGCCCGGTCGACGCCGCGCTGAAGGCGATCGAGGCAGCCACCGGCATCCAGGTAGCGCTGCGGAAGTTCGAGGTGCACGGCGTCTCCGAGGGCGAGGATGCTCAGGGCGAGGCCGTGGTTTACGTAGAGTACAATCAACGCTCGTATCGCGGTGCGAGCGTCAGCACGAACATCATCGAATCGAGCAGCAAGGCGTTTCTCGAGGTGATGAACCGGATCGAGCTCGCGCAAACCGGCGCGCGCTCGCGCGACGAGCGCACTGCGGCGGCGCGCCTCGCTCAGGCGGCCGTGTAAGGCGGGAGACATCACATGCCCATAGCGGCGACAGAGTCCATTTGGTTCAACGGCAAGCTCGTTCCCTGGGAGAAAGCCACGGTGCACGTGCTCTCGCACGCCCTGCACTACGGCTCCTCGGTGTTCGAGGGTCTGCGCGCTTACGAGACGCCGCGCGGCATTGCTATCTTCAGGCTGCGCGATCACACGCGCCGGTTGTACGACTCGGCGAAGATCTACCGCATCCCGATCCCGTTTCAGGCCGAGCAGATCAATGACGCGTGCCGACAGGTGGTGGCGTCGAACCGCCTGACGCGGGGCGCTTATATCCGGCCAATCGTGTTCCGGGGCTACGGCGAGATCGGCGTGTCGCCCAAGATCGAGCCGCCGACCGACGTCGCGATTGCGGCGTGGGAATGGGGCAAATATCTGGGCGGTGACAGCGAGGAGCAGGGAGTGGACGCGTGCGTATCCTCCTGGCATCGCGTGGCTCCGAACACATTGCCTGCCATGGCCAAGGCGGGCGGCAACTATCTGTCGAGTCAGCTCATCGGCGCCGAAGCGCGCCGGCTCGGCTTCGCGGAAGGCATCGGCCTCACCCCCGACGGCACCGTCAGCGAGGGCGCCGGCGAGAATCTGTTCCTCATCAAGGATGGCGTGCTGATGACCCCTGCCCTGGTGCATTCAGCGCTGGCCGGCATCACCCGCGACACGGTGATGCGGCTTGCCCGCGAGCGGGGTCTCGATGTGCGCGAGACAGCGATTCCGCGCGAGATGCTCTACCTCGCGGACGAGCTCTTCATGACCGGCACGGCGGCGGAGATCACGCCCGTGCGCTCCGTTGACCGCCTCCCCGTGGGCAATGGCAAGCGCGGCCCGATCACCGAGTCGCTGCAGAATGCGTTTTTTGGCCTCTTCTCCGGCAAGACCCCCGACAAATGGGGCTGGCTCGACTATGTCGATATGTCTGCCCCGCGTGCCGCAGCGACGGGTTGAGCGACCTGAACGCGGCGGACGGACCCGCCGCTCACTTCCGGATGCCAGGAGGGCGCCAGTCTACCTATGACAACTCCCCCGAAGACTCTGTTTGAAAAGGTGTGGCAACGTCACGAAGTTGTCCCCGAGACGGCGGATACGCCGGCGATCCTTTATATCGATCTGCACCTGATCCACGAGGTCACGACGCCGCAGGCCTTCACCGTCTTGCGCGAGCGCGGCCTGCCGGTCCGGCGCCTGGATCGCACCCTCGGCACGATGGACCACTCAACCCCTACACGGGCGGAGCAGATTTTCGGCGGTGCTCCGATCACGGTGGAGTCCGCCGCCAAGCAGGTCCGTGAGATGGAAATCAACTGCCAGCAGTTCGGCGTCGAGCTGTTGGGCCTGCGCAGCGACCAGCGCGGCATCGTGCACATCATCGGCCCCGAGACCGGCATCACCCAGCCGGGCAAGACGGTCGTGTGCGGCGACAGCCATACGAGCACCCATGGCGCGTTGGGTGCTCTCGCCTTTGGTATCGGCACGACGGAAGTGGGACATGTGCTGGCGACGCAATGTCTCCTGCAGCGCAAGCCGCGGACGCTGGCGCTCAACATCTCGGGCCGGCTGGCTCCCGGTGTGACGGCCAAGGATCTGATTCTCGGCATCATCGGCCGGATCGGTGTCGGCGGCGGGACCGGTCATGTGATCGAGTATCGCGGCGAGACCGTTCGCAACCTCGACATGGACGGGCGCATGACGATGTGCAACATGTCGATCGAGGGGGGTGCACGCGCCGGGATGATCGCTCCGGACGAGACGACCTACGCCTACCTGAAGGGACGGCCGCGCGCACCGCACGGCGCGGATTGGGAGCGGGCGCTGGAGGATTGGCGCTCACTCCCCACCGACCCCGGCGCACGGTTCGATCGAGAAGTCGATATCGATGCCTCCGCTCTCGAGCCGATGATCACGTATGGCACGAACCCCGGCATGGTGATACCGGTGACGGGCGCGATTCCCGAGCGTCGCGATGACCCGATGTTCGCGAAGTCGCTTGCCTACATGGGGCTCGAAGCCGGACGCCCCATCAAGGATCAACCGGTGAACGTCGTATTCGTCGGAAGCTGCACCAACGGTCGCATCTCCGACCTGCGCAGCGCGGCCCAGGTGCTTCGCGGCCGCAAGGTCGCCCGCGGAGTGCAGATGCTGGTCATTCCGGGGTCGCAACAGGTCAAGCGCGAGGCGGAGGCCGAGGGCCTGCATACGATATTTCTGGATGCCGGCGCCGAGTGGCGCGAATCGGGCTGCTCGATGTGCCTCGGTATGAACGGCGACCTGGTGGGCGCCGGTCAATACTCCGTGAGCACCAGCAATCGCAACTTCGAAGGGCGTCAGGGTGTGGGCGCACGCACTCTGCTCGCGAGCCCGCTGACGGCGGCGGCGAGCGCAGTGCGAGGATGTGTAACGGATCCGAGGGAGCTGCTCAAATGAAAGGATTCACGACTCTGCGCTCGCGTACGGCGGTCCTGCCGGTGGCCAATATCGACACCGACCAGATCATTCCGGCGCGTTTCCTGACGACGACGACCCGAACCGGTCTCGGGCGTCATCTGTTCGCCGATTGGCGTTACGATCCGCAGGGTGCGCCGCGATCGGACTTCGCATTGAATCGACCGGAGGCCACCGGCTGCCAGATCCTGGTCGCCGGTCGCAACGTCGGCTGCGGCTCCTCGCGCGAGCACGCCCCCTGGGCGCTCATGGACTACGGCTTTCGTGCCGTGATCAGCACGGAGATCGCCGATATTTTCCGCAACAACTCCCTGAAGAACGGGCTGCTACCCATCGTCGTGGACGAGGGCACCAGCCAGTACCTCATCGCCCATCCCGGCATCGAGGTGGAGATCGATCTGGCATCGAAGATGCTGAAGCTGCCAAACGGCGCCGCCGTTGAGTTCCCCATCGAGTCCTTTGCCCGCTATTGCCTCATGAACGGCGTCGATGAGCTCGGATTCCTGCTCGAGCGAGTGCCCCTCATCGAAGCGTTCGAGCAGCATCGGCAGCCCTCTCGATGAAAGCTCGAATCGCCGTCCTGGCCGGAGACGGGATCGGACCGGAAGTCATCGCGGAAGGGTTGCGTTGTGTGCGGGCCATCGCCCAGAAGCATCGGCACGAATTCGCCATCACGGAATGGCCATTCGGCGGCGCCGCCATCGATGCGTGCGGCGATCCGTTACCGTCGGCAACTCTGGAGGCGTGCCTCGCGGCCGATGCCATCCTGCTGGGTGCGATTGGCGGCCCCAAGTGGTCATCGCCGACAGCGCCGGTCAGACCCGAGCAGGGCCTTCTTCGCCTGCGCAAAGAGCTCGGCGTCTATGCGAATCTGCGGCCGGTGACGGTCCACCCTGCCCTCGTGGGCGCGTCCACGCTGAAACCCGAGGTGCTGGCCGGCGTGGACCTGGTCTTCATCCGTGAGCTGACGGGTGGCATCTATTTCGGCGACAAGCGCAGGGATCGTGATAGCGCCACGGACATCTGTACCTACACCGTGGGCGAGATCGAGCGCATCGTGCGTGTCGCTGCACGACTGGCGCGGTCGCGGCGCGGACATGTCACCTCGATCGACAAATCGAACGTGCTCGAGACCTCACGACTGTGGCGCGAGGTCACGACTCGCGTGATGCAGGCCGAGTTTGCGGATGTGTCGTTCGAGCACAGCCTCGTTGACTCGACGGCCATGCACCTGATTCGCCGTCCCAGAGACTTCGACGTGCTGGTCACCGAGAACATGTTCGGCGACATCCTCACAGACGAAGCATCGATGCTCGCCGGCTCGCTCGGCTTGTTACCCTCGGCCTCCCTTGGCGCAGGTAAACGGGGACTCTACGAGCCGATCCATGGCTCGGCACCCGACATCGCCGGTCGCGGAATCGCGAATCCATGCGGGACGATTCTCAGCGTCGCGATGTTGCTGCGACACTCGCTGGAGCTGACGAGCGAAGCCGCGGCACTCGAAGCCGCGGTGCATGGCGCTATCGAGCGCGGCGCGCGCACAGCCGATGTCGCCGGACCCGGAATCAAATCGCTGTCCACCCGCGAGATGGGCGACGCGGTTCTCGCGGCTCTCTAGCCGGTTGCCTGCTTCGGCGCGGCGGCGGAGATGACCCCCGCAGCGCGCTTGAGGCCTGCCGCGACGTCTGCCTGTAAGTCCTCGTACGCTTCGATCCCCACGGATAACCTGATCAGGCCGTCCGCGAGGCCGGCCTTCTGGCGCGCGACGGGATCCATCGCGGCGTGAGTCATCGTTGCCGGATGCGCGACCAGACTCTCGACGCCCCCCAGAGACTCGGCGAGCGAGAAGCACTTCAGATCGCGGACGAACTCGCGCACGGCGTCGTGTCCCCCTGCAAGCTCCAGGCTGACGATCGCCCCGAAACCGCGTTGCTGCCGGCAAGCCACGTCGTGGCCAGGGTGGCTTGCCAGGCCCGGATAATAGACGCGCAGGACGCCGGGCTGCTGCTGCAGCCACTGAGCGAGCCCGAGCGCATTGCGGCCGTGATGGTCGAGGCGCGCATGCAGGGTACGCAGGCCCCGCAGGGTCATGAAGCTGTCAAACGGCGACCCGGTCACACCGAGACAGTTCGCCCACCAGATGAGCTGCTCGTGCAGAGCCTTCTCGCGTGCCACGACCGCGCCGCCGACGACATCACTGTGTCCGTTGAGATATTTGGTCGTCGAGTGCAACACCAGATCGGCACCGAGAGCGATAGGTTGTTGCCACGCTGGTGATAGAAACGTGTTGTCCACGACGACGAGAGCGCCCGCGGCCTTGCCCAGGGCCACGAACTTCTCGATGTCGGTGATTCGCAGGAGCGGATTGCTGGGCGTCTCGATCCACAGCAGTGCCGCAGGCTGGCCCAGCGCGGCACGGACCGCGGCCTCGTCGCCAAAATTGACGAAGTCGACGCGTCGCTCTCCGCGTCGATGCCAGGCATCGAATAGACGATAGGTACCCCCGTAGCAATCGTGAGGAGCCACGATCCGCGCACCCGCGGGAATGAGATACCCGACCAGAGTGATCGCCGCCATGCCCGTTGCCGTGACGACGGCGCCGGCCCCGAGCTCGAGCTCCGCCAACGCCGCTCCCAGCAGATCGCGAGTCGGATTACCGGATCGGGTGTAATCGTAGCTGCGCTTCTCGCCGAAGCAGCGAAAGGCGAACGTCGAGCTCAGATGGATCGGAGGCACGACGGCGCCGGTCACCTCATCGCATTCGAGACCGGCGCGCACGGTCTGTGTGATCTGGTGAGGACCCTCGCTCATGCCGCGCCTGCGAGCGCTGCCAGGAAAATTCCGCGCAATTGATCGGTCTCCTTCAGGAAAGCATCGTGTCCGTATACGGACGAGATCTCGCACAGCCGCGCGACGGGCAAGCGCGCGACCATCGCGCGAATGTCCGCCAGCGGCACCAACTGATCCTCACGGATCGCCACGGCGGTCGTCGGGACAAAGATCCGGCTCGTCGTCACGTGATGCAGGTCGATCGACTCCGACAGACACAAGAACGATTCGGGGCGATAGCGTGCCGCATAGTCCTCGCCGCGAGCGAATAGATACTTTTCGACCGGAAATACGAACCGGTCGCCTTCGCGCGCGGGGCTTCCGGTGAATCTCGCCGCAAACTCCTCCGAGCTGCGGTACGTGGACATCGCCAACGCCCGTGCAAGCTGCAATCCCTCTTTCGACTGCCCTGCCCGCACGCCAAAGCGCACGATCTGCCGCTGCACGCTGCGCCAGGCAGTGGACATCGGATGCGCTCGATCGGACGCGCCGATCACCAGCAGATGGGCCACGCGCTCGGGATAACGCTCCCCGAAGGCCAGCGCCACCATTCCGCCATACGAGCCGCCGGCAATCGCTCGCAGAGCCTTCACGCCCAGATGATTCAACAGCCGCAACAACACTTCCGCCTGATCGTAACTGGAGATGCCGGGAAAGGACTCGTCGGTTCCGGGACCGGTCGTCTCACCGCTGCCGCCGAGGTAATCGAAGCTCAGGATACGGAAGTGCCGCTCGTCCAGGGGTCGATCGGGTCCGGCGACCTGCGACCACCATCCCTGGCGTGGATCCTCGGCCACCGTGACCCGGCGATGGGCGGAAATGCCCCCTAGCGCACAGACCACCGGCGCATTCGCGGGACCTGCCAGCCGCCAGGCGACGCGCATGCCGTCGAGCTTTCCACCGTGGTAGAGAGAGACCTCTCCGGGGACTTCCAGGATACCCTCGCGCGCCGCGAGATCCGGCGCGGTCATGAGACTGGGCGTCGCGTTCTGACGCGATGTCAGGGACACAGGGTCGGCTGAGGCGTTCATCCAATGCTCCGCAATCTGCACAGCCTCATCGGCCTCCCGCGGAGCGCACCTGCCGTCATTCCGGCAGGTTTGTCACGTCCATCTGGGCCGCCAGAACGGCGACCGCAGCTACGCAGACCGCTCATCTGTCGATCCTGTGCCCACGCACGGACGGATCGCAGGAGTTAGCACCTTTCCAGGGTGGTTAAGCCTGGCGGTTGCCCCGGCGTCTAAGGGCCTTATCCCTCAGCCGGTCTCGATGAGTGAAAGAAGTCTAGGCTGCCGCTTCGGCGGGCGTCAAGGAGGGGGAACCTGGACGGGCGGCGGATCGCGAAACTTCTCGATACCGACCGCCTCGTATAGCTCGGCGGGAAAGTAAACGACCCCCTCCTTCATGACCAGGCTCACCTTGCGGATGTCGCTTATGTCATGGGTCGGATCGCCATCCACCAGAATGAGGTCCGCCCGTTTGCGCGGCTCGATCGAGCCGGCCTGATCCAGCGTCCCCGTGTACTTCGCGCCGTTCCAGGTGGCGATCTGGAGCGCCTGCGCGGGAGTCAGTCCGGCTTGGATATACAGCTCGAGCTCACGATGCAGCGTGAAGCCGGCGATCTCGTCCGTGCCCGCCTCGAGCGGAACCCCGGCCCGGTAAAGCTGTCCCGTGAGCTCGACGAGCTTGGCGTACGAGGCCCGGTAAGTCGCCACGTTGCGATCCGTGACATTCATCGAGTTCCGATGCCACTGGCGCTGCACGGCGACCGGAGCGTGGGCGGCGATGGCGGCGTAGCTGGGATTCAGCTCACCCTGCTTCTGCACGAACATCCCTTCGAAGGTCGCGAGGGTCGTATCGATGGTCGTGCCGCGGCTCTTCAGCAGCTCGACGAAATCGAGCACGCGGGGCGACGATAGGTCGAGTCCGTAGGCCTTGTCCGCGATGAGATAGAACCTCGCCAACGTGCGCGTGTCGTCCTTCGGGCCGACGAAGAAATTCAACATGACCTGATTGATGTGCTGAATCTCGTCGTAGCCGGCACGCACCGCCTGCTCTGCCGTCATGAACGCGGGGATGTGGCCGCTGACACGCATGCTGCGCTCGTGCGCATAGGCCGCCGTGGCCTCGACCCACTCCGGATGAAAGGAGTTGTAGATCTTGATCTGGTGGTATCCGTGCTGAGCGTACCAATCCACCGCATCCTCGGCCTCCTGCAGGCTCTTCACCCGAAAGCCGCCACTCGCCGAGAACGGGCTGTCTCCTTCGATGAATCCACACGGGATGATCCGCGGACCGATCGTCTCTCCTGCCTCGATATCCGCGCTGATCTGCGCCAGCCGCTCATTGTTGTTGCCCATATCGCGGCTCGTCGTCACGCCTCCCGCGATCTGCAATATCGCGTTCGCCGTATCCTCGTGAGCGTGCATGTCGAAGAGACCGGGCAGGAGCGTCCGCCCGGTCCCATCGATCGTGGTCACCGCCTCCTTCGGCAGGGAGGGCGTCTCGTAGATCGCCGCGATACGGCCACGGCTCACATACACGTCGCGCGGATCGGACAGCCGCGCCTCGCGCGAGTCGAAGATGCGGACGTTGCGTATCAGGATTGGACCGGGAAAGTGGTGGCTGAATCGAGCCGCCATATCGTGCAGACGCCGCCGCTCGGAGACCAATTGCTCCTTTTCGAGCTGGGCCGCGCCGTCGGCCCAACGCTCATCGATCACGTAGCCAAACCCGGGGAACACGAAGGCCGCCAGTTGTCGGGAATCGTCCTGGGTCAACCACACGAAGAGCGGCTCGGCATCCAATCCCGTCACCGCGTATAGCGCCACCGGCACCGGGCCCGCTGCGCCATGGAGCGTGGAGGTGGCCATTTGCTCGGCACGTACCGCGCCACCGGGAAGTGCTGCCATATGTCCGCCGGGCTGTCGGGAGATCGCCCGCACAATGAGGGCGCTGGTTTCCAACGAGCTCTCGACTGGGATGTAGATGGCAGGCTCGGTGACCGCGGCAGACCCCTCGTCCGACAGGGAATGCCATCGCGCAACCCCCCCACGCTGCTCGAACGATTCCTTGACCGCCGCACCGTACGTCGACTTTCCTTCCACCCGGTACGAAACCGGCATCCCGGCACGATCGAGCTCGATATGCTCGTGCAGGTCGGGCCCTCGACCGTTGACGCGATAACTGTAGGTGACCGCCATGGTTCCATCGGGCTGGGTGGTGGCAACCTGCTCGCCAGCCTTCTTCCCGTCCACCATGACGACGTAGCGTGTCGTGGTGCTGGCGAAGACCGCCGTTGAAGCCACCAGAGCAGCCATCAAGACCAGCGCCCGCATACCCGGCTCTCCCATTGCCCGTTGGCCGCACGCTAGCACAGCGGGAGCCGCGCGGGGGTGGCCCGGGAGCCCGTTGTATGATAATGTACTAATACGCTATTACACTGAGACGCCATGAAGAGGCATCGCAACGTCACTCCCCGGCAGGAGGCCCTCGCCGAGCGCGCGCTTTTTACCGCTGTAGCCGCATTGCGCACTCCGGAAGAGTGCCGGGCGTTTTTCCGCGATCTGTGCACGCCGGCCGAGCTGCAGGCCATGGCGGACCGGTGGGCAGTCGTGGACTGGCTGCAGCGCGGAGTCCCCTACCGGGAGATCCATCGCGTTACGGGCGTCAGTGTCACGACGATCGGGCGCGTCGCCCGATTCCTCGCCGCCGGCAACGGCGGATACTCGGTGGCGGCCCGGCGCCTGGAGACCTCCCGCAATGGATGAGACACGGCTCAAGCTCGCGATACAGAAATCCGGGCGCCTCACCGAGCCCTCGGTGGATATGCTCGCGCGCTGCGGGCTCAAGCTCTCGCGCGGTAAGGACCAGCTCATGGGCTACGGCGAAAACATGCCGCTCGACGTCCTGTTCGTGCGGGACGACGACATTCCGGACCTGGTTCAGGAGGACGTCTGCGACCTTGGGCTCGTCGGCTTGAATGTCCTCGAGGAGAAACGCCTCGAGCTACGCGAGCACGGGCATACAGCACGGTTCCAGTCGGTCCGGACACTCGATTTCGGGCGCTGCCGCCTGTCGCTCGCCGTTCCCGACGGGTTTTCCTTCGAAGGCCCCTCGTCATTGCGAGGCAAGCGCATCGCAACCACCTACCCTTACCTCCTCTGCGCGTACCTGCGGGAACGCGATATCACCGCGGACATCGTCACGTTGTCCGGAGCCGTGGAGATTGCTCCCCGGTTGGGACGCGCCGATCTGATCTGCGATCTGGTCTCGACTGGCTCGACTCTGCAAGCGAATCACCTGAAAGAGGTCGAGACGGTGTTGCAGAGCCATGCCGTTCTCATCCGGACACCTCTGGAGCTTTCCCCCGAGAAGAGCGAATGGGTCGAGCGGCTGCTGATGCGCATCGACGGCGTACAACAGGTGCGTGAGAGCAAGTACATCATGCTCCACGCTCCTCGGAATGCGCTCGCTGAAATCAAGCGTCTGCTCCCCGGCAGCGAGTTCCCGACGATCATTCCTCTCGAAGGCTCGCCGGACAAAGTCGCCGTGCATGCAGTCTGCCGCGAAAACGTGTTCTGGGAGACCCTGGAGAGCTTGAAGAAGGCCGGTGCCAGCTCGCTCCTCGTCCTGCCTGTCGAAAAGATGCTGGCCTGAGATGCGTATCTTCGATTGGGACAGTCTCTCCGATCCGCAGCGACGCGAGGTCCTCGCGCGCCCCGAGCAGCAGTCCCGGGCGGATGTCGCCGCCGTAGCCACGGAGGTCATCGCCGCTGTCCGGCGCGACGGCGACTCGGCCTTGCGGGCGTACACGAAGCGATTCGACGGCGTTGACCTGGAGACGATTGCAGTCTCTGCTGCGGAGTTCGAAGACGCCCGTCGCGAAGTCAGCTCCGAGCAGCGAGCGGCGCTCCAGGTCGCCATCGAAAATGTTCGTCGCTTCCACCAGGCGCAGGTACCACAAGCGCTGTCGCTCGACACATTGCCCGGCGTACGATGCGAGCGCATAACGCGCCCTGTCATCGCCGTGGGCCTCTATGTGCCCGCCGGTTCGGCACCCCTGCCGTCCGCCGTAGTCATGCTGGCGATTCCGGCTGCCATTGCCGGATGCCGGGACCGCATACTCTGCACTGCCCCCAACAAGCAAGGCCGCGCCAACTCCGCGGTGCTCGTGGCGGCCGAGCTGTGCGGCATCGAGCGCGTGTTCAAGGTTGGCGGAGCGCAGGCGATTGCGGCTCTCGCCTACGGCACCGCCAGCGTCCCCAAAGTCGACAAGATCTTCGGTCCCGGCAACGCGTGGGTCACCGCTGCCAAGCAGTTGGTCGCGAGCGATCCCGCCGGTGCCGCTTGTGACCTGCCCGCCGGACCCTCGGAGGTGTTGGTCGTCGCGGATGACTCGGCGCGAGCGGAATTCGTCGCGGCGGATCTGCTTGCACAGGCCGAGCACGATACACAGGCTCAAGCGATCCTCGTGACCTCCTCGCAGGCGCTCGCGAAAGCGGTAGCCGCCGCGGTTCACGAGCAGGCGAGTCAGCTCTCGCGCCGCGCCATTCTCCAGAAGTCTCTCGCTTCGAGCCGCTGCATCGTCGTCCGCGATACGGCAGCCGCCATCGCGGTGGCGAACGAGTATGCGGCGGAGCATCTCATCCTCGAGGTTCGCGAGCCGCGCCGCTGGCTTGCGCACATCGAGCACGCCGGATCGATCTTCCTCGGCACCTGGTCGCCCGAGCCGATGGGCGATTACTGCTCCGGCACGAATCACGTTCTGCCGACGTACGGCTACGCGCGAGCCTACAGCGGCCTGTCCGTGCTCGATTTCATGAAGACCGTGACGGTTCAGGAGCTCTCCCCGGACGGCCTGAGAAACCTGGGCCCGATCGCGGTTACCCTCGCCAACCTCGAAGGTCTCGACGCGCATGCCGGTGCGGTAGCGCGCCGCCTGGCGGTCCTCGCGGCCGAAAAGCGCTCATGAGCTGGGTAACCGAGCTCGCGCGACCGGACATCGTGGCGCTGAAGGCGTACGAGCATGCCGTGTGGGAGCCGTCACTCGAGCGCCTGCACGCCAACGAGCTGCCCTGGCGCGGATTCACCGATCCATCCCTCGCCGGCCTGAATCGCTACCCTGAACCTCAACCCGCACAGCTCGTGCGTCGCCTGGCCGCGCTGTATGACGTGAGTCCGAAGACTGTGCTCGTCGGTCGTGGCAGCGACGAGGCAATCGATCTCCTCGTGCGCGGCTTCTGTCGCGCGGAGCGAGATTCGGTGATCGTCTGCCCGCCCACCTTCGGCATGTACGCCGTAGCCGCACGCATCCAGGGTGCTAACGTCGTGACGGTTCCCCTCCTCGCCGAGCGGGGTTTCGCACTCGATGAGGAAGCAATCCTCGCGCGGTGCACTCCCGACGTGAAACTGATCTTCTTCTGCTCACCCAACAACCCGACGGCCAACTCGCTCGACGAGGCCGCCATCCTGCGCATCAGTGCCCAGGTAGCAGGAAGAGCCATCGTGGTCGTCGATGAGGCCTACATCGAGTTCTCGGGCGCGGCCAGTCTCGCCAGACACCTCGCGAGCGTACCCCATCTCGCGATACTGCGAACCCTGTCGAAGGCGTACGCTCTCGCAGGAGCCCGGTGCGGGACCTTGATCGCGGATCCCGAGGTCGTTGCGCTGCTCCGCAAAGTCATACCACCCTACGCAGTCGCCCAATTGACGACCGAGGCCGTGTTGAAAGCGCTCGAGCCCGGACAGCTGCAGACGACCGCAGCCCATCTCGATGCCATCCGCAGCGAGCGAGGTCGTCTGCTCACGGAGCTTCCAAAACTGCAGAGTGTCGTCCGCGTGTGGCCGAGCACGGCGAATTTCGTTTTAGCTGAATTCACCGACGCGGGAGACGCTCTGACGCGCGCGCGGCACGCCCGCCTCCTGATACGCGATGTTCGCGGCTACCCCGGACTCGGCCGCCACCTGCGGATCAGCGTCGGCACCGCCGAGCAGAATACCCGACTGCTGGAAGCCCTACGATGACCGTTCCGGGCGCAACGCTATTCGTCGATCGCGATGGTACGCTGATCGAGGAGCCTCCTGACGAGCAGGTCGACTCCCTGAGTAAAGTGCGCTTCATGCCCGGAGTGTTCGCCGCGCTCGCCGAGCTGCGTCGTCTCGGCTACCGCCTCGTGATGGTGACGAACCAGGATGGCCTGGGCACACCGTCCTTTCCGCAGCCCGCCTTCGAGGAAGCCCAGCACTTCATACTCGAGGCTTTCCGCTCCCAGGGAATCGAATTCGATGCCATTTTTGTCTGCCCGCATTTTCCGGCGGATGCGTGTGTATGCCGGAAACCGAAGGTCGGACTCTTGACGGACTATCTGCGCGAGCACGAGGTGGCTCTCGAGGCCAGTGCCGTCATCGGAGATCGCGCGACGGACGTCGAGCTCGGCCAGAATCTCGGCGTCCGGGCCCTCCTCGTGCGCAGACACGGTTCGGCGGATGAGACCTGGGCCGCCGTCGTCCAGCGCCTCACGACGCGCGAAGCCCGCACTCACCGCCAGACGAAAGAGACAAACATCGAGGCATACGTGAATCTCGATGCGAGCGCGCCTCTGCGGGTGGCGACCGGCATCGGCTTCTTCGACCACATGCTCGAGCAACTCGCCAAACATGGCGGCTTCGCTCTCGAGCTGACCTGCCGCGGCGATCTGCACATCGACGAGCATCACACCGTGGAGGACTGCGCCCTGGCACTCGGCGAGGCCCTGCGACGCGCCCTCGGGCCCAAGATCGGCATCGCGCGCTTCGGCTTCCTGTTACCCATGGACGAGGCGCAAGCGCGTGTGGCGATCGATCTGTCCGGCCGTGCCTTTGCGCAATTCGAGGGGCACTTCAACCGCGAGCAGGTCGGCGGGCTCCCAACGGAGCTCGTACCGCATTTCTTTCGCTCCCTCGCTGAAGCTCTGGGCGCGGCCGTGCACGTCAGTGTCTCGGGAGAGAACACTCATCACATGATCGAGGCCAGCTTCAAAGGCGTGGGCCGGGCACTGCGCCAGGCATTGCGCCGCGAGAGCCATGAGCTACCGAGCACGAAGGGAGTGCTCTGACGTGCCGGATGCCGTGATCATCGACAGCGGCGGCGCGAATCTCGCCTCGTTGCTGTTTGCCTTGCGCCGACTGGACGCTCAGGCCGAAGTCACCGCGGACAGCGCTGCGATCCGCTCGGCACCACGGGTGATCCTGCCGGGTGTTGGCTCCGCCGGAGATGCCATGCAGCGACTCGCGCGTGCCGGCCTAACCACGCTGCTCCCGTCCCTGACTCAGCCGGTGCTCGGAATCTGCCTCGGGATGCAACTGCTGTTCGAGCGTTCCGAGGAAGGCCCGACCGCCTGCCTCGGCGTTCTGCCGGACACCGTCAGGAAGCTGCAGCCGACCGCGGATCGCGCTGTCCCGCACATGGGTTGGAATCAACTCCAGCCGCGTACCGCCGATCCGCTCCTGGCGGGCATCGAGCCGGGCGACTATGTGTATTTCGTGCACAGCTATGCGGTGCCGGTCGGTGCTGCGACCGTCGCGACCGCGGACTACGGGGGCCCGCTGTCGGCCGTGGTGCGGCGTGGCAACTTCTGGGGCACCCAGTTTCATCCCGAGCGCTCCGCAGCGATCGGGGCCCGCATTCTCGCCAACTTTCTGAGGCTCTAGCCGTGCTCCTGATACCCGCGATCGATCTGCGTAACGGCCGATGCGTGCGGCTCTTCCAGGGCGATTTCGGCGCCGAGACCCGCTACAACCTCGAGCCGCACGAGCTGCTGCAGCGTTATCGGTCGCTGGGAGCCGCGTGGCTGCATGTTGTGGATCTCGATGGTGCCAAGGACGGAGTGCTTGCCAACCGGTCGGTCATCACGGCCCTCGCCTCGCAACCGTCTGTCCAACTGCAGGTGGGTGGCGGCGTTCGTTCCGCCGCGGTCATCGAAGACTTACTCCGCAACCGCGTGGAGCGAGTAGTGATCGGCAGTGCGGCGGTGGAGCGGCCCGCCGAAGTCGCACAGTGGCTGGAACGATTCGGACCTGAGCGGATATGCCTTGCGTTTGATGTGCGATTGGATGCGGGCCGCGTGCCACGGGTACGGACCCGGGGATGGACCCGGGAGTCCGCCACGAGCCTGTGGGAGGCCGTCGAGGCGTACGATCGCCGCCTGCTGAAACATGTTTTGTGCACGGACATCGAGCGCGATGGCGCCCTGTCGGGACCCAACATCGCCCTGTACGAGGAAGCGATGCGGCGGTTCCCGCACCTCGCCTGGCAGGCCTCGGGCGGCGTGCGCAATGCCTCCGATCTGCATGCCCTGGCGGCCATCGGCGTGCACGCAGCGGTGAGCGGCAAGGCGCTGCTCGAGGAAAAGATTCAATTCGAGGAGTTGCGACCATTCTTGCCCGACGCATCATCCCCTGCCTCGACGTACGCGACGGCCAAGTCGTAAAGGGTGTTCGCTTCCGCGATCACCGCGTCGTCGGCGACATCATGGAACTGGCGGTCCGCTACCGTGACGAGGGCGCGGACGAGTTGGTGTTCTATGACATCACCGCGAGCCCACAGGGTCGCTCGGTGGACCGCGCCTGGGTGAGCCGGGTCGCCGCCGTGCTCGACATCCCCTTTTGTGTCGCGGGCGGCATCAAATCCGTGAGCGACGCCGAGGAAGTGTTGAATGCCGGAGCCGAGAAGATCTCGGTCAACTCGCCGGCGCTTGCCAATCCGGCGCTCATCGACGAGCTGAGCCGCCGCTTCGGCGCACAGTGCGTCGTGATCGGGATCGATAGCCAGCTCACCGCGCACGGCTATCGCGCCTATCAGTTCACGGGCGATCCCGACCGCACCCGGGAGTCCGGGCGCGATGTATTGGAGTGGGTACGGGAAGTGCAGGAACGGGGCGCCGGTGAGATCGTCCTGAACTGCATGAGCAGTGACGGTGTCCGCCGTGGCTACGATATCGAGCAGCTTCGCCAGGTCCGGGGCGTGTGCCAGGTGCCGCTGGTTGCCTCGGGAGGCGCAGGCACGAAAGCGCATTTCGACGCTGTTTTCCGGGAGGCGCGGGTGGACGCGGCGCTCGCCGCGAGCGTCTTTCATACTGGGGCCATCGCTGTAGGCGATCTGAAGCGCGACTTGCGCGCGGCCGGCATCGAGGTGCGCTCGTGAGCACTGCGATCGATCTCGACAGACTGGATTTCGCCAAGGGCGGCGGGCTGCTGCCCGCAATAGTGCAACACGCGGCAACCGGCGCCGTGTTGATGCTGGGATACATGAATCGCCAGGCCCTGCAGGCAACCCTCGAACGGCGCCGGGTCGTTTTCTACAGCCGCAGCAAGCAACGTCTGTGGGAAAAAGGCGAGACCTCCGGACACTTCCTGGAGCTCGAGGGGGTCCGGATGGACTGCGACGCGGATACTCTGCTCGTGACCGCTCAGCCCCGCGGTCCCGTCTGCCATCTCGGCACGGCGACCTGCTTCGGCGATGAGCCGGCCACCCGCGCCGAGCGTCTGGGGTTCATTGCGCAACTGGAGAGCACGATTGCCCGGCGCTGGGTCGACCGGCCCGCGGGCAGCTACACCTCGAAGCTGTTCGAGCAGGGCGCCAAGCGTATTGCCCAGAAGGTTGGCGAGGAAGGATTGGAAGTGGCGCTCGCGGCGGTCGCCGAGGCCGACGACAAGGTGATCTCGGAGTCGGCCGATCTGATCTTTCACTTGCTGGTGCTGCTACGCAGCCGTGGTCTGGAGATGTCGCAGGTCGCCGCGGAGCTGGCCGCACGACACAAGGGCTAGGCAAACATCCCCTTCAGGAAATTCGACCGCGCCCGCCATGAGCGGACCACGCAACCTCACGAGCTCCCGCGGGGCTGCCCCCGCGCATCAGCGCGGCATCAGGGCGTTGGCGCGCTGCTCAGCCTCTGCGCCTTCCTGGTTGCGGCCACGGGCGCGCAGACTCTCGGCGATGAGATGCCAGGCGGAGGCCTGCGCCTGCGGGTCGCCGGTGGCCAGGGCAAGCGCCTTGCGACCCATGCTGTCAGCCTGTGCGGCGTTGGCTTCGTTCAGCCGTACCTGGCCGAGCTCGATCCACAGCAGCGGATTGTCCGGCTCGATTCGCATGGCGCGCTCGAGGGTAGCGGCCGCGAGCTCTTGCTGGCCGCCTTGGCTTTGCTTGTGGGCCTGGGCGACGAGCGCCGTCGCAGCGGGGCCCAGCCGAAACTGGCGGGGCGCGGGGCGCGAGGGCGTGGGTGGCTGCGGCTGACCAGGGCCTGGCTGCGCGGAGCCGGGCCCGGGCGCCGAGGGGCCGGACGGCCGCGACGGGGGTTGATAGGGAGGCGCCCGCAGTGAGTTGCAGGCCGTGACGGCGAGCGACAGCGCCGTCAGCAGAATGAGACCGCGTGTCGAATGCGGCGATCGACGACCGGGAAAGTCAGTGGGTTGCATGGTTTCAGTGCATGATGTCCCGGAGCCATTCACCCGCGCGTTCCACGACCGCGTCCAGGGAGTTGGCGCCGCATCCCGGCTTCACCGGGAGCTGTGTGCCTACGGGCACGGCAATGGGGACAACGTCCTGCGTGCAGTTGGTTTCCACCCGCAGACCGGTCGGATATTCGATCCAGGCTTCCGCGAGCGACTCGGGCATCGTCACGCTCCACGAGGTCGTGCCGAGTCCTGACATCAGCCGGGCCCACACGGGCAAGGCGCCCGATGAGCCCGTGAGGCCGGTCGGCTGGTTGTTGTCATAGCCGACCCAGACCACCGCCAGGTGCGAGCCGGAGAATCCCGCGAACCAGCTATCGCGCAGGTCGGAGGAGGTGCCCGACTTTCCCGCCACGACGAGATTCGCGGGCAGCCACGCCCGGGCCGGCTTGCCGGTGCCGCGCTGCATGACCTGCTCCAACATCCTGTCCACCTCGTAAACCGCCTCCGGAGGCGCCACGGGCGTCACCTCGAGCGCAAACGCCTTGACCTCCTTGCCGTCAGCGCTGATCACCGACCGAACCGCGCGCAACGGGGTACGAAAGCCGCCGTTCGCGAGTCCATTGTAGATCTGAGCTGCCTCGAGTGGCGTGACGTCCACCGCTCCCAGGAGCATCGACGGATTCAGCGGTGGGGCGCGCGGCAGACCAAACGTCTGTAAGGTCTGAGCCACCTTCGGCAAACCCACATCGAGCCCGACACCCACCGTCGCCAGATTCAATGACTCGGCCAGGGCGCGCACGAGAGGCACTGGCCCATAGGTCTGGCGGGTGAAGTTCTCGGGTTGCCACACCTTCCCTTCCGGCAGGCGCACGCTCAAAGGCTGATCCTGAACGATCGTGGCTGCGTTGTAGCGCCCTGTTTCCAGGGCGGTGAGGTAGATGAAGGGCTTCACGAGGGAGCCGAACGGCCGCCGGGCGTCAAGGGCCCGGTTGAAGCCGCTGAAACCCGTATTGCGGCTGCCGACGATTGCGATGACATCACCGCTCTGGGGCGACGTGACGACGGCGGCCCCTTCCAGTTTTGCTGGGCCCTTGTGCAGGCGGTCGAGCCGCGCGAGCTCGCGCTCGAGGGCATTTTCCGCCTGGTCCTGAGCCCGTGGCTCGAGGCTGGTGTAGATGCTGAGACCGGCTTCGGTCAGATCCTGCTCTCGATAGTCACGACGCAACGTGCGTCGCACGAAGTCGAGATAGGCCGGGTAGTAGGCGCCGGAGGCACGGGTCGTGACGCCGAGCGGCTTGCTTGCGGCGAGCAGCGCCTCGTCGGGCTTGATGACGCCGCGTTCTCCCATGATCTTTAGCACCAGATCGCGCCGCGCGCGCGCGCGGTCCGGATGCCTGCGAGGATCGTAGTATGAAGGGCCCCTAACGATCGCAACCAGGAGCGCGACCTCCGATACGTCCAGCTCGGAGAGCGGCTTGCCGAAATAGAACTGGCTGGCGAGCCCGAAGCCCTGCACGGCACGCGAGCCGTCCTGGCCGAGGAAGATCTCGTTGATGTACGCGTTCATGAGATCGGCCTTGCCGAAATGCAGCTCCAGGGCCACCGCCATCATCGCCTCGCGCAGCTTGCGCTCGAGGGTCTGCCGCGAGTTGAGGAAATAACTCTTCACCAACTGTTGCGTCAGCGTGCTGCCGCCCTGCTCGATCTGTCCCGCGCGCGCGTTGACCCAGATCGCCCGCAAAATGCTCTCGGGATCGACACCATGATGAGTGTCGAATTTTCGATCTTCGACCGCCTTCAGGGCCGCGGGCAGCAGCGGCGGGACCTCCTGCGGCGTGACGACGATGCGGTCTTCACCGTGAGTCGGGAATATGCTTCCAATGAGCAACGGTTCCGTGCGCGCGATCGGAACGTCCTGGCCGGTGGAGTCGCGAACACTTTCCACACCGTTGCGGCCCAGGGTCAGCGTGAGGATCTCGGCTGGGCGCATTTCATCCGCGAAGCGCGCCGCACGCAAGGCGACATCGACACGTGCGCCCTGCTCACGGTAGGTACCCGGCCGCTCGAGCCGGTCGACCTTCCGGTATCGCAGGCGCGCCAGCTCCTGCTCCAGCTCCTCCCGCGTGAGGGGCGAGCCCGCGTAGAGCTCGAGGGGTGCGGCATAGACCTGCGCCGGCAGGGTCCAGCGACGGCCCTCGAACTGACGGGTGACCAGCCGATCGACATAGAGGAAATATAGACCACCGGCCAGCAACGCCAGCAGCAGCCCGGCCACCAGGAACCGGCGTAGCAAGCGACCGAGCTTGAGCCGCTTCAGATGACCAGCTCCGTCGCCGGCTCGCGCAGGTTGTAGTGCGAGCTCATCGCGAATCCATACGCGCCCGCGTTCGCGATCAGGAGCACGTCCCCTTCCCGCGTCACTGGCAACAGCCGGTCGTGGCCGAGGACATCAGCGCTCTCGCAGATCGGGCCCACGACGTTCGCCAGCTCGGTGGCCGGATCGTCGGCGCGCGTGAGATTGACGATTTCATGGTACGAGCCATAGAGCGCCGGACGGATCAAAGAGTTCATTCCGGTGGCCACGCCGACATACCGGACCTCTCCCTTCGACTTGAGCTGTGTGACCCGAGCGAGCAGCACACCCGCTGCCGCCACCAGATAGCGCCCTGGCTCCATCCAGAACTCGAGCTGCGGATGCTCCGCGCCCACGGCCGCCAGCAGTGTGTCGAGCTTCCCGAGATCCACCCCCGGCTGGTCGCTTCGCTCCGGAACGCCAATCCCGCCACCCACATCGATCACGCGCACATCGCTGAAGTGCTGAGCAATGCTCGCGAGCAATCTGGCCGTATGCTCCCAATTGGTCACGTCGAATATCCCACTGCCCGTATGAGCCTGCAGCCCGACGATTCGCACGCCCGTCTCGGCGGCGTGACGCGCGAACTCCTTGAGCTCACCGACCGGTATGCCGAACTTGGAGTGCGCGCCGGCGGTTCGGACGTGATGATGGTGACCGCGGCCGACCCCGGTATCGATACGCACGAAGATCTCGCGATTTCGGAATACCTCGCGCCAGGCGCTCAGCGCGTACACGTTGTCAACTGTTACGCGCACGCCCTTCTCGAGCGCCCACACGTACTCGTCACGGGGAGCAAAGTTCGGGGTGTAGAGAATACGTCCCGCATCGATGTCCGGAAACAGGCGCAGCGCGCACTCGACCTCGCCACGCGAGACGCACTCGAAGTCGATGCCCTCCTCCCGGATGGCCCGCAGGACCTGCGGATGCGAGTTCGCCTTCATGGAATAGTGGACGCGGGCGAGCGATCCAACACCGCGCAGCGCGCGAGCGGCGATACGTACCGATTCTGTGTCGTAGACGTAAGCAGCCGAACGATCACCGAGGGCCGCGATGAGCTCGGCGCGCTTCTGGCGCCACCACGGGCGGGATCGCGGCTCGCCGGCCCGCGGCTGCGAGAACAACTGCTCCCAGGTCGGCCCGAGCACCCGGTCGCCCGTGACCGGGCGAATCAGCAGCTCGTGCAACTGCTCCACCAGCCGATCACCCTGGTTCTCGTCCACGACGAAGGTGAAGTTCAGATCGTTCGCGGCCTGGCTCACCAGATAGATCTTCTGCTCCTCGAAGAACTCAAAGGCATCGCCGAGCTGATGCAGGATCGCGCGAATATTGCGTCCGACGAGACTCACGGACGCGCATGGCCCGATGATCTGTACCCGGCAGAGCTTCGACAGATCCGTCACCAATGCGCTCACGAGCGCGTTGTCGAGAGTGTTGGCCGCGGGATCCAGCGAAACGGTGACGTTCGTCTCCGAAGTGGAAACGAGATCCACCGACATCCCGTGCGCCTTGAAGATGTTGAATGCATCGGCGAGAAACCCCACCTGATGCCACATGCCGGGGCTCTCCAGCGAGACCAGAGTGATGCCCTTCTTCGTGCACACGGCCTTGACCTGTGCTCCACCATCCCCGCCTTCCGCGCTGAGCACGGTGCCTTCGAGGTCCGGTGCCTGCGTCGCGTAAACATGCAGCGGGATCCGATATTGCCGCGCCGGCAGAATACAACGCGGATGCAACACCTTGGCGCCGCTGGTCGCGATCTCCTGAGCCTCATCGTAGTGCAAGGCACGCAACAGGCGGGCTGTCGGCGTGGAGCGGGGATTGGCGCTGAACATCCCCGGCACGTCGGTCCAGATCTCGAGGCGCTGCGCGCTCAGCTTCGCCGCGAGATAGGCCGCGGACGTGTCGGAGCCGCCACGGCCGAGAAGCACCGTGTTTCCCTCCTCATCGCTCGCGATGAACCCCTGGGTGATGACAATGGGCGCCAGCGCGGCCAGTCGCTCGACGAGGGCGGCATCCGGCGTGAAGTTGCAGGTGGCGGAGAGGATGCCCGCCTTCGCGTTGGATCCGCGGCGCTCCTCCGCTTTCAACATCGTGCGCGCGTCGGCCCAGTCCACTTGCAGGCCCTCGTGGCGCAAATACTGGGCACCCAGCTCGGTCGCCATCAGCTCGCCCGCCGACATGACGCGTGCACGCGTCCGGTCGCTCACCTCTCCGACCAAAGCAACACCGGCCGCGATCTGACGCAACTCGGCGAGGTGCTGCTCGACGTCGGGACCGAGAGGAATACCGAGCTCTGCCGCGAGTCCCCGGTGTCGCTCCTCGATCGCCCGCAGCTCCTCCTCGTGGGCGCCGACGAGCGCCGAATCGAGCAGCTTCTCGAGCCGATCCGTCACGCCCGTCACCGCCGAGTGTACGATCAGCACGCGGGCGCCGGTCGCGCGCCGGGCAGCCGTCACCCGCGCGATGTTGCGCCAGTTGGCGAGCGAGGAAACGCTGCTGCCGCCGAATTTGAGAACGATCCACGCTGCGGGCGTGCGTGCCACTGATTCTATCCTCGGCGCCTGCCATGCGAGGGGGGCACAGGGCGGCGCCCGAGGCCAGTGCCGCCCCGTTGGGACTTAAGATAACCGGGGTCGGTCAGAGCTCTTCGTCGAAATCCTGCAGGTCTTTCTCGAGCTTCTTGTCCGCCAGAACTTCCTCGAGACGACTCCACGCGGCCTTGCCGCGCTTCCCCTGAGTACGCACGCGCTTGTCCACGCGGTCGAGCAGCCGGTCGTAGTCGGTACCGTCCTCGGTAGGTCCGCTGAGGAATTCATCGTCGAGATCGAAGCTCTCGTTGTCTCGTTCCGACATTGCTGGAGGAATAATTCTAGTAAATTCAGAGACTAAGATGCTGCACGTGGGCGCAGCAAGGCTGCGAACTATAACGGATTCCCCGGAGCGATCAACCCCAACGGAGGGCCCTCGGGCACGGCCCGCCCGCTCCGGGTGGCCAGCCGGAGCGGGTGTCCCGCCCGGCCCCTGGCCAGCCGGATCGCGCTTTCAGAACCGCCGCGCCGAGTCGAGGACCAGAACGGGAGCGCCGCGACTCAGCCCCAAACCTTCCGCCGCGCTCTGCTGCGCCCGGGCGATCTCCACCACGCCAAACGAATTCACCAGGGCCAGATATTCCCCGGGACGCACCTCGCCATAGGTGTGGCGCAGCGCAAAGGAATGATTGCCCGCATGCACGTGCGGGCTGCCGAAGCCGCTCAGCAAGCCCGAGTCGATGTTGCTGATCAGATTGCCGAAGTGATCGATCGTGATCACGACTCCGGCGATCGATCCTGCCTCGACCGCCGGCTCGTCCACCCAGGCGGGCACCAGTGTCGTCGCGAGCGGCCCCAGGTCCTCGGGCAGGCAGCGACCTGCAGCGAGCTCGGCGGCGAGCGGTGCAAAGATATCGCGGCCATGGAAGGTAGCGCTCGGTCGCGGCAGGGCGAATGGACCCAGACGCGCCGGGTCGAGTTTGAAGATGCGTGCCTCCGGGACGCGCAACAGGATCGGCGCAAGCAGGCCATTGTCCGGCGCCATGAGCATATGGCCTCGAGCCGTGACGATGACGATGTCCCGGGACGTGCCGACGCCAGGGTCGATGACCGCCACGTGCACGGTACCCGCCGGAAAATACTCGAACGACCGGGCGAGCCAGAAGCCCGCCTCGGCGGGCCAGTGCACCACGATCTCGTGGGTGAGATCGACGATGCGCGCCTGCGGGAAGCGCGTCAGGATCCGGCCCTTCATCACGCCGACGAACGGCCCCTCGTGGCCGAAATCGGTGGTGATCGTGATGACCCCCGAGGGACTCGCCGCCGTGCTCATACCGGGAACGCTAGTGTGCGCGCTTCTCCTGCAGCCAGCCCTGCAACTTGTCGAAGGGCTCGACGAACTTCTTCACGCCCTCGCGCTCGAGCAGCTGGGCAACCTCCTCCAGGTCGATGCCCAAGCGCTCCAGACCGTCGCGAACCGCACCGGAATCGGCGAGGTGCCTCTCGAGGCGCAGTTGGGGCTGACCGGAGCGGGCGTAGGTCTGCAACGTCTCGAGCGGCATCGTATTCACTGTCTGGGCGGCGATCAGCTCCTCGACATATTTGATCGGACTGAAGGTCGGATCCTTCGTGGAGGTCGAAGCCCACAGCAATCGTTGGGGTCGTGCGCCTCGCTCGGCGAGAGCCTCCCAGCGGGGCGACGCCATCAACTCTTCGAAGATCTCGTAGGCGCGGCTGGCATTGGCAATGGCCGCCTTGCCCCGCAGGGTCTTGGCGGCGGGCTGGCCTCGAGCGGTGAGGGCATCGAGCCGCTTGTCCACTTCCGTATCGATCCGGCTCAGGAAGAAGCTCGCGACGGACGCCACGCGATCCAACGGTTGCTTCTGTGCCAGCCGTGCCTCGAGTCCCGCGAAATACGCCTCGGCGACGGCCCGGTAGCGGTCCGGCGAAAACAACAAAGTCACGTTCACATTGATACCGGCCGCGATCAGCTCCCGAATCGCGACCAATCCCGCCTGGGTGCCCGGGATCTTGATCATCCCGTTCGGCCGCCCGAGAGAGGCCCACAAGCGCTTGCCGTCGTCGGTGCTCTTGACCGAATCATTCGCGATGTGCGGCGACACTTCGAGGCTGACGAAACCGTCGCCGCCCTTCATACGGTCGTAGACCGGCCGGAAGAGATCCGCGGCGCGCTGCAGGTCGTCTATCGCCAAGGCCTCGTACAAGGCCATGCTGTCGGAAACCTTCGGCAGCAATGCCTCGATCGCCTGTGCGTACTGCGGATCGCCCATCATCGAATGCGCGAAGATCGAGGGATTCGAGGTGACACCGACGACGCCGTCCGCGTCGATCAGCTTCGCGAGGCTGCCGTTGTCGAGCATCTTGCGGCCGATGTCATCCAGCCAGACGCTCTGGCCAAGCTTCTGCAGTTCCATCATTGGATTTCTAGACACGGCGTTCACCTGGCGTGAGTTGCAGCAGTGGCGGGGAGCAGGTCATCGCGGGAGCGCGATCACGCACCGCCTGCGGATTGTGGGCTCTTACGGCGCCGCGCGCGAGGAATTTCATGAGCCGGCACCCTCTTGCCGGCCCTGCCAGACCCAATCGCGCACCTCCGGCAGATCCTCGCCCCGGCGGCAGATGTACTCGCGATGCTCGGCCAACTTGTCGCGCATCGCCTGCCGGAGGTGGGCCGCGCGATAGCCGAGCTTGGGAACGCGGTCGATGACATCCATGACGAGATGAAAGCGGTCGAGGTCGTTGCGCACCACCATGTCGAAGGGGGTCGTCGTCGTCCCCTCTTCTTTGTATCCGCGCACGTGCAGGTTGCCGTGATTCGTGCGGCGATAGGTCAGGCGGTGGATGAGCCACGGATAGCCGTGGAAGGCGAAGATGATGGGCTTGTCCGTCGTGAACAACGCGTCGAACTCTCCACGCTTCAACCCGTGTGGATGCTCCTCCTCCGGCTGGAGAGTCATGAGGTCCACGATATTGACGACCCGGATCTTCAGGTCCGGCACGTGCTTGCGAAGCAGATCGACCGCGGCCAGCACTTCCATGGTGGGCACGTCACCGGCACACGCCATGACGACATCGGGCTCCCCGCCGTCGTCGTTGCTGGCCCAGTGAAAGATACCCACGCCCGCGGTCGTGTGTTTCACCGCCGCGTCCATGTCGAGCCACTGCAACTCGGGCTGCTTGCCGGCAATGATGACGTTGACCTGGTCGCGGCTGCGCAGACAGAGGTCCGCAACGCACAGCAGCGTGTTCGCGTCGGGCGGCAGATAGACCCTGACGATGCTCGGCTTCTTGTTGCACACGACGTCGATGAAGCCTGGGTCCTGATGCGAGAAGCCGTTGTGGTCCTGCCGCCAGACGTGCGAGGTCAACAGGATGTTGAGCGAGGCCACGCTGCGCCGCCAGGCAATGCGCTTCGCCGCCTCCAGCCACTTGGCATGTTGGTTGAACATCGAGTCCACGATATGGATGAAGGCCTCGTAGCAGGAGAACAGGCCGTGCCGGCCCGTGAGCAGATATCCCTCCAACCATCCCTGGCACTGATGCTCCGACAGCACCTCCATGACGCGCCCGTCGGCTGACAGATGAGTGTCATCGGGCGAGCGCTCCGCGACCCAGGTCCGCTGCGTCACCTCGAAGACCGGATCGAGCCGGTTGGAAGCCGTCTCGTCCGGCCCCCAGAGGCGGAAGTTCGCCGTTGCCGCATTCAGCTTGAACACGTCGCGCAGAAAATAGCCCAGCACCTTCGTGGACTCTCCGAGCGTGGTGCCTGCCCGCTGCACGGTCAGCGCGTATTTGCGGTAGTCGGGCAACTGCAGCTCGCGCAACAGGATGCCCCCATTGGTATGCGGATTCGAGCCCATTCGCCGCGCCCCGCGCGGACACAATCGCAGAACCTCCGGGCGGGGCGCGCCGTGCTCGTCAAACAGCTCATCGGGGCGATAGCTGCGCATCCACTCCTCCAACAGGTGCAGATGGCCGGCGTTCGTCGCGAGGCCCGAGAGGGGTACCTGGTGGGCGCGCCAGGTGCCCTCCACCTTCTGCCCATCGACCTCTTTCGGTCCCGTCCATCCCTTGGGACTGTCGAGGACGATCATCGGCCATACCGGACGTGCGGCCGAGCCGCGCGTGCGCGCATCCCGTTGGATCGCGGCGATGTCTGCCAGGACCCGTTCGAGGGTCGCCGCCATGAGCCGGTGCATCTCCTCGGGATCCGACCCGGCCACGAAGTGAGGGCGCCAGCCGTATCCGATCAGCAGGCTCTCGAGCTCGGAGCGCGGAATGCGCGCCAGCACGGTGGGATTGGCGATCTTGAAGCCATTCAGGTGCAGGATCGGCAACACGGCGCCATCGCGAGCCGGGTTCAGAAACTTGTTCGAGTGCCAAGCCGTGGCGAGGGGTCCGCTCTCGGCCTCGCCGTCGCCGACGATACAGGCGACGAGCAGCTCGGGATTGTCGAAAGCCGCGCCAAAAGCATGCGCCAGCGAGTAGCCGAGCTCACCTCCCTCATGGATCGAGCCGGGCACATCCGGCGCGCAATGACTCGGAATACCCCCGGGGAAAGAGAACTGCTTGAACAGTCGTTTCATGCCCGGCAGGTCCCGGGGGACATCCGGATACAGCTCGCTGTAGCTACCTTCCAAATACGTGTTGGCCACCAGCGCGGGACCGCCGTGGCCGGGGCCGATCACGGGGATCACGTCGAGATCGTGCTCGAGGATCACGCGGTTCAGGTGGGCATAGATGAAATTGATACCGGGCGTCGTGCCCCAATGACCCAGGAGCCGCGGCTTCACGTGCTCGAGTGTCAGCGGCTCGCGCAGGAGCGGATTGTCGAGCAGATAGATCTGGCCCACGGCCAGATAGTTGGCCGCTCGCCACCACACGTCGAGCTGCGCCAGCGCTTGGGGTGACAGCTCGAAGGTGCGCTCTTGGGTTGACCGGACCGGGGCAGCCGGGGCGGTGGACGCAGATTCGACAGATGTGTGCGGATTGGCGGACATGGGCTTCCGTCCAGCGTACGGGTTGCTTGTGATGTCCCGATGCTAGACGATCCCCTTACGCAATACGAAATGTTCGGCGGGGCGGCGGCGGCCGGTCCGCCTTGCTCCTGACTGCCCTGCTCATGCTCGTCGTCACCGTCAACACAGGTAGCACGTCCGTAAAGCTCGCCGCATTCACGGCGGGCGCCGAGACGCTCACGCGCGTCGCTCAGGAGCGCCACTCGGATGGGAAGCTCTCGCCGCAGACTGTGTTGGAATCATTCCAGTCCGGGCTGCCGGAGGCACCCGCTGCGATTGCACATCGCGTGGTGCACGGCGGCACGAAATTTCCGGGGCCAGTGCGCATCGACCCGGACGTCCGCGCCGCAATCGAGCAGTTATCCGAGCTGGCGCCGCTGCACAACCCCCACGCACTCGAATGGATCGATGCGGCGCGGGAAGCATTCGGAGCGCAGGCGGTAGCGGTCGCCGTGTTTGATACGTCCTTCTTCTTTTCTCTGCCGCGCGTCGCAGCGGAGTATGCCGTCCCGCGTAATCTGGGGGTGGAGCAGGGGGTTCGGCGCTACGGTTTCCATGGCCTCGCTCACGAGGGCATGTGGCGCCGCTGGTGTCAGTTGCGCCCGAAGCTGCCCAAGGGCGGCCGCCTCATCAGCCTGCAGCTCGGTGGGGGTTGTTCGGTGGCCGCCATTCATCAGGGACGCCCCCTCGACATCTCGATGGGATTCTCACCTCTCGAGGGGCTGGTGATGGCGACGCGCTCCGGAGACATCGACGCCGCGGTGGTGAGCCACCTGCAGCGCCGGCTCGACACGACGAGCGATCACATCATCACGCTCCTCAACAACGAGTCCGGGATCTGCGGCCTGACCGGCGGCCGCACCGACCTCGGGTCGCTCGTGACCGAGGGGTCCGAGGAGGATCGGTTCGCGCTCGAGCTGTATTGCTACCGAGCCAGGAAGTATGTCGGCGCCTACCTGGCCGTCCTCGGAGGTTGCGATGGCATCGTGTTTGGCGGAGGCGTCGGCGAGCACGTACCCGAGGTGCGCAGTCGAATTCTGGATGGAATGAGCTGGGCGGGTATCGAGCTCGATCCCCTGTCCAACAACGCTGCCCGCGGTCGTGAGGCTCGCTTGGATGCAGCAAAGGATGCCGTCCAGCTGTGGGTCGTCCCGACAGAGGAGGAGCCTCTCCTTGCCCAGGCGGCCCTTGACACTTTGAGCGGGGTGGTCCCGCCTTCCCAGGAGGCCCCCGGCCCCCCCGGCGTGCCCGCGCCGCCTTGAATCCGGCATCCCGAGCCCCCACGAAGTGAGTTATCCGGCCCGGGTCGGGCACGATGCTTGCCTGCATGACAGCGGCGCCTGATGCTAACGCGCCGCGTCTGAACGTAAACTGCTTCCTTTAGGAGTACCGACCTATGGCGTCATTCAATGCGGGCAAGCTGGCCGATGACCTGCAGACCCTCGTCACCGACGCGGAAGCGTTGTTGCGCGCAACGGCCAACAACGCCGGAGAGAAGGCTTCCGAAGCCCGGGAGCGTGCGGAAGAATCGCTACGCGCACTGCGCGGGCGATTGGCCTCAGTCGAGCGTGAGATCCGCGGCCGGGCCCGTGCGGTAGACGACTACGTCCAAGACAATCCCTGGAAGACCGTCGCGGTCGTTGGCGGTATTGCTCTCGTCATCGGACTGTTGATGGGTCGTAAGTAATGGACCAGCACGTGGACCCGCCGGCCGATGACACCTCCGACGAGGAGCATCAGACCGGAGTCGTCCGCGGGCTGCTGGCCAGCCTTCTCGACGCGGCGCGCACTCGTCTCGATCTGGCGGCGGTCGAAGCCGAGATCTTCCTCCAACGTACGATTCAGATGTTGCTATGGGCAGCCGCCGCCCTGGCGTGCGCCCTGCTCGCTCTGGCGTTCCTGGTCGTCGCCATGGTGGCTGCTCTCTGGGATAGTCATCGCATGGCCGGTGTCCTGGGAGGCGCCGGATTGTTCGGGGTGCTCTCCGTCGCGTTCGGATTTGTGGCAGCGCGCTCGTTCCGCGTCCGCGCCCCTGTACTTTCCGGCACTCTGGGTCAGTTGGAAAGTGATCGCCGGCGAGTGAAGGGAGCCCCATGAAGCGAATGGACGAGCTCCAAGCCCGCCGCCGCGCCCTCCTCGCTCAGTGCGAGTCGCAACGCATCGAGCTGGCGTATCGCATCGCTCAGTTGCGGCCCGGCCGGCAAATGGCCAACTGGACCCGCCGGGCACCCTTGACCGCCGCGAATCATCCCCTCGCGTGGCTCGCCGGGTTGGCGGGGATTTTCCTGATGTTACGTCCCAGGAGATTGATGAGCTGGCTCACTTGGACGACCGGTGCCGTATCGCTCGCATCGCGCGCCACGACTCTTCTGCGTCTCCTGTCGCAGGTGCGCGACTTTCGCACTGGCTTCAAGGCCGGAGCGGACTCGGTATCCAAGTAGCGCGGTCACGCGTCAGCGGTTGTCCGGGGGCGTGCCGCTCGGGGATGACGTCGTAGTATCCGCTTGGGAAGCATTCGCGGCGCTCGGTGCGCCGGGGTCCGCCTCCAGCCCCACAACTGTTGGAATACCATTGGCCGCCTGGAGAGTTTCGCGCGCGAGGTCCCAGTGGATCGCAGCAGTGCTCTTGCCGAGAGCGCGATCGAGCATCTGTGACAGCAAGTCCAGATTCGGCTCGACGGTCTGTCCTTCACTGTCGACGGGAGGGTGCGCCTCGAGCAACAGCTCGCCGTCGACATAGGCGACTTTGACCGGCTCGTTGATCAGCCACACCGGGGTTCCGACGGGAATCAGCGGAAAGAGAGCGGCGACATCCTCGGGATACATACGGATGCATCCGTGGGTGATGGCCATGCCCACCGCCATCGGATTGTTGGTTCCGTGGATCATGTAGCTGCCGCCTCCGGCCGCCAGACGCATCGCAAAGTCGCCGAGGGGATTGTCAGGTCCGGCAGGGACGACCTTCGGAAGCGGATCGCCGTGCTCGGCGTGCTCTTTTCGCACCGACTCCGGCGGATACCAGGCAGGATGCTTCTGTTTCGCGATCACACGGGTCTCGCCCAGCGGCGTGCGCCAGTCCATCTTGCCGATGCTGACGGGATACGTGATGACGACCGGCTTTTCGCCCTTGCGCGGCTTCGGAAAATAATACAAGCGGTGCTCGGGCAGGTTCACCACCACTCCCTGCCGGGGACCCGGCGGGAGAATCCGGCGGCCCGGCAGCAGGATGTCCGTACCCTCGCCAGGCAGCCACATGTCGACACCCGAGTTCGCCCGGATGATCTCCTCGTAGCCGAGGCTGTACTGCCGGGCGATCCCCAACAGGGTGTCTTGATAGTGAGACTTGATGCGCTCGTCGGTGCCGAACACCGCGGAGCCGTTCTCAGGCAGCTCGTAGACCGTCGCCCTGGCTACCCCTCCCAGCAGCGCCAGCGCGCCCAGCATCCCCGCAAAGCCGACTCTGAAGCTCACATCAACTCTCTAAAATTTGTATAGCCAATTGATATAAAAGGATACGAGATTCGCTCGAATCCCGCGACAAGCCATTTTAGACAAAAAGCCCCCGCAAGCGACCGAAGCTTTGAGCCCGTGGGCACCGCGCTTGCCGGGGAGGCGCAAAATCGCATGAGGAACGGCCTGGCGCGGAGGTGCCTCCACTCGCGCCCTCTTTCCAATTGGGCATCGCTCCGGCATCGTCTGCGAGGCATGCCCTCTCTCGACGAATCGCTTTCTCTACGCAAGCTGCCCCGCGCGTTCTACGCCCGCGCTGACACTCTGATCATCGCCCGCGAGCTGATCGGCCTGTATCTCGTCCATGAGCAGGAGACGAGACGCCTGGTTGGCCGCATCGTCGAGACGGAAGCCTACATGGGGCCAGCCGACCTGGCGGCGCATTCCTCGCGGGGACGCACACAGCGAACCGAGGTCATGTTCGGTCCCCCGGGGCACGCGTACGTCTATTTCATCTACGGATTCTGGAACTGCATGAATATCGTCACGGCGCGCGAGGGTGTGCCGCACGCAATATTGCTTCGGGCGCTGGAGCCCGCCGCGGGGATCACCGACAAGACCTGGGGACCGGGCCTCCTGTGTCGGGCAATGGATATCGACCGCTCGCTGAACGGAGCGGACCTATGCGGCGACCGCCTGTGGGTCGCGCGGCCTTCTCGTGCAGTCAGTCCGCCTCGTGTTGCTCGCTCCGCACGCATCGGAGTTGAATACGCGGGACGCTGGGCCCGGCGCCCCTGGCGCTTTTACGATCGAGTCTCTCCCTACGTCTCGACCGCCGCTGGCCGCCTGAAGCGGCACCGCAGCGTCTGCCGGCGAGACAGCGCATAATCGCGCTTTTGCAAGAGCGCGACGCCGTGGCGAAGAACTACAAATACTACGACCTGCTCCTCGGCGCATACGTTTGCGTGCTGCTGTGTGCGAATCTCATCGGCCCGTCCAAAGTCGCGACGGTCCGAGTACCGGTCTTCGGCGACGTCACGTTCGTAGCCGGTGTGCTGTTCTTTCCGTTCTCATACTTCTTCGGCGACATTCTTACCGAGGTTTACGGCTACGCGCGCGATCGCCGCGTCGTGTGGAGCGGTTTCGGGGCTCTGGTATTCGCATCGATCATGGCCACCGTGATCGTGCACCTGCCGCCCGCCGACTACTGGCGCGACCACCAGCCGGCGGTCGAGGCGATCTTCGGGAGCACGCCGCGCATCGTAACGGGCTCGATCATCGCGTTCTGGTCCGGCTCCTTCGTCAATAGCTACGTGCTGGCGAAGATGAAGATCCTGACCCGCGGCCGGTGGCTCTGGACGCGAACCATCGGCTCGACGCTGTGCGGAGAGCTCGTCGACTCCGCGCTCTTCTACACGATCGCCTTCGCGGGCGTCATGACCACCGAGCAGTTGATCGCGCTCACCACGACCCAGTACGTCCTCAAGTCCGCTTGGGAAGTCATCATGACGCCGGTCACCTACCAGATCGTCGGATTCCTCAAGCGAGTCGAGCACGAGGACTATTTCGACCGCCATACGAATTTCACGCCGTTCTCCCTCAGGGCCTGAGCGGCTCTCCCGGGAAGGGGTAGCGCTGCCCCCCCGTCGGCAGGACCTGGCTGTTGAACAAGTCCGGCCGAATGACGCGGTAGCGCTCCACTCCCACGAACAGGGTCGAAGGGTCTCGCTGCAGACGCCGGGCGACTTCGGCCAGTGTCGCCACACCGTTCTCGGTTGCGTACCAGGTGATGAGCGCCCGCGCCATCGCCAACCGACGCTTGCGCGACTGCGACAGAACCTCGTCGCGATCGACCGCCAGAGAGCCGCAGACCGTTTGGATCACATCGTCCAAAGACCTGTCGTCCGCGTCCTGGCGCCGGCGCTGCGCGATGGCTGCAATGAAGTCACGCCCCCCGAGGACCCGAGGGTCGAGCGTACCGCCGCGATTGAAACCATTGACCTCCTCGGGGCCAGCGGAATCGAACAGCGCGCGATATCTGCGTCGGGCTTCCTGGGCATCGGGACCCAGCATTCCGAGCACCAGGTCCGTCGTGAGCCAAGGGACTGAGCGCCCACCGAGATACCCGCCGTGGCTGCTACGCGCAGCACCAGAGGAATCGCTGCAGCGGGGGGCTTCCTCCAGTCTGTGCAGATAACGCACGAGACGCAGCAGATAGACCTTGGGATCGATCAGCAGAGCCGAGTAGCGCTGCTGAAACAGATGCCCCAGCTCCCCGGCCTTGCGGTGGACGCGGCGAGCATACTGACTCGTCAGGCGCTGCATCAGGCGACCGACCGGCAGGTCGGCAATCTGCACCACCAGATGAATCGCGGAGCTTTCCCAGCGGTACGCGTGAGCTCGCGTCCTGCAGCGCGCCAGCATGATCGCCAGCAGCTCCTCGAAGCTCGTGTAGTCCGAATCGTCGCTGAAGATGGATTGTCGTGTACCGCTACGCTGCACGACGTAGTAAATACCACCCGGCACATGAAGTCTGGATCGGCGTGACATCCCTGCCTCCCTATCCTTTCAAACCGAACTGGACGCGTGATGCTGGCCCGCACTTCCTTCGGCGGACCCGACGCGCTGCTGAGCAGCAGCTACTGCCCCTACGCCAATAGGCTCCGGGAAGAATATCCTGATTCGTCCGAGATCCTACATAGCGCTATGTCCCTATCGTACGGATGAACGGTCTGCACGTATTCCCTCGACACCATCCGAATGACAACGCTAACGCGAAGAGACAGTAACTGCCGCATGGGCTCTCTGCTGCATCCCCGCAAAATATCTCACGCCCGAGCAAAATTTCTTCGCCGCAGGGGGCACCGGTCGCTCCAGGCCGGGCTCAGGACGCAGTCAGCTCCAGCAAGGCGCTGCCCTCGGCGACCCGATCGCCGGACTTGTAATGCACGACGCCGACCGTACCGCTGTAGGGCGCTGTAATCGTATGTTCCATTTTCATCGCTTCAATCACCATCAGCTTCGCGCCGGCTTCCACCTTCGCGCCTTCCTCGACCGCCACTGCGACGACCACGCCCGGCAGCGGCGTCGTCAGGCCGCCCCGCGCCACGTGGGTATCGAATCGCGCCGTCCGCGGGTCGTCCAGCACAAAAACATCGTGGCGGGAGCCCGTCCACAGGTGGAGCTGCTCCCCCGCCATGACGTAGTGCCCTCTCACTCTGCGCCCCGCGATCAGCGCCGTCACATCGGCGCCTGCGAACGAGAGCCCCGTGACCGCAACCGCCGCCTCGCGATCGAAACGCAATCCGACCGGTCGCTGCTGCTCGAATTCGATCTCGACCGTGCGGGACTCGCCCTGCCAACCCAGGTTCAACAAAACCGTTGCGCGCGAATTCGGGGCAAAGCCGTCGCGCGCGGCCCACGGATCGTGCGTGTCGACAGCGTCCGGCGCCAGATCGCGAGGCCCGAGATGCGCAGCGAGGGCCGCCAGATAGAGCGCTTGCCGATCGACTGCAGCGACGTCCTCCAGCTCCCTCCCGCGCTGCTCCAGAAAAGCGATGCTATGACGAACATCGAGAAACGGCCGCGAGCGCAGGATGCGTGCCAGCCACCTCTCGTTTGTATGGACACCGACGCTGTAGGTGTGGTCCAGGGCGATCGCGAGTTGCTGCGCGGCCTGATCGCGTGTGGCCCCCCAGGCGATCACCTTTCCGAGCAGTGAGTCATAGGTATCCGGAACGTCATCGGCAGTCGCAAATCCCGCGTCGACGCGGATCGAGTCGCCGTGCGGCCATTCCAGATCCCGCAGATGACCCGCGCTGGGCAGAAATCCTCGCTGGGGATCCTCCGCGCAGACGCGGGCCTCGATCGCGTGACCGTTGAAACGAATGTCGTCCTGAGTAAGGGGCAGGCGCTCACCATCCGCGACGCGGAGCTGCCACTCGACGAGATCGAGGCCCGTGATGGCCTCGGTGACGGTGTGCTCCACTTGCAGGCGCGTGTTCATTTCCATGAAATAGAACTCGCGCCCGTCGAACAGAAACTCCACCGTACCGGCACTCGTGTAGCCGATCTCGCGTGCCACGACGATTGCGGCAGCTCGCAAACGCCCGCGCAACTCGTCCGGCAAGTCCGGTGCGGGCGCCTCCTCGATCAACTTCTGATGGCGACGTTGAATGGAGCAATCGCGGTCGCCGAGATGCACGATATTCCCGTGGGCATCGGCGAAAACCTGCACCTCGACGTGACGGGGCGCCGGCAGGAAGCGCTCGAGAAGCAGCGCACTGTCGCCGAACGCACTCTCAGCCATTCTGCGCGCGGCGGCGAGAGCCTCCGGAAGCTCCGCTTCCTGGTGAACGATGCGCATTCCCTTGCCGCCCCCTCCAGCGGCGGGCTTGATGATCAACGGAAGGCCCAGTCCGCGCGCCTCGGCTTCGAGATGGGCGAGGTCCTGCCGCTCGCCTTCATATCCAGGCAGCACGGGGACTCCCGCGGCCCGCATGCGGCCCTTCGCGACGATCTTCGAGCCCATCGCGGCAATGGCTGCCGCGGGCGGACCCACGAAGAGAATTCCCGCATCGGCGCAAGCCTGGGCGAACCGAGCATTCTCCGACAGAAAGCCGTAGCCGGGATGTATCGCGGTGGCGTGGCTCTCTCGGGCTGCCGCAATGATCCGGGCCATGTCGAGATAACTGTCGCGGGCCGCCGGCGGACCGATCCGCACGGCCTCGTCGGCCTCGCGGACATGACGGGCAGTCGCGTCGGCATCGGAGTACACAGCGATCGTACGGATGCCCAGACGCCGCGCCGTCCTGAAAATGCGGCAGGCAATCTCGCCCCGATTGGCAACCAGAAGACTCTCGATCACGGATCCCTGCCTGTTACATCCGGAAGATACCGAAACGGGTGTCCCGTTCACGCGCGCAGCGTGCGGCGGCGAGCGACAGGATCAGGATACGACGGGTCTGAGCCGGATCGATCACTCCATCGTCCCAGAGTCGGGCAGACGCGTAGTACGGGTGGCCCTGCCGTTCATACTGCTCGCGGATCGGTCGCTTGAACGCCTCTTCCTGATCGGTGGGCCAGTCCTGACCGCTCGCCTTGAGCTGGTCGCGCTTGACGGTCGCCAGCACGCTCGCAGCCTGCTCGCCGCCCATTACCGAGATGCGCGAGTTGGGCCACTGATAAAGGAAACGGGGTGAGTACGCACGCCCGCACATCGCGTAATTGCCTGCGCCGTAGCTGCCTCCGATGATGACGCTGATCTTCGGTACGCTCGCACAGGCCACGGCGGTTACCAGTTTGGCGCCGTCCTTCGCGATACCTCCCGCCTCCGCGCGCCTGCCTACCATGAATCCCGTGATGTTCTGGAGAAACAGCAACGGAATTCCCTCGCGCGAGCACAGCTCGATGAAATGCGCCCCTTTCAGAGCGCTCTCGGAGAACAGGATGCCGTTGTTGGCGAGAATGCCGACCGGATAGCCCCCGATGTGGGCAAAGCCGCACACGAGTGTCGTGCCATAGAGCTCCTTGAACTCATCGAGCTCGGACGCATCCACCAGGCGGGCGATCACCTCCCTGACATCGTAGGGCTTGCGCAGACTCGCCGGGACCACGCCGTATAACTCATCGGTATCGTATTTCGGCTCACGCGGCGTCTGCGGCGGTCGGATGTCCGCTGGCACTCTCAGCCGCGAGACGATGTCCCTCGCAATCGCGAGAGCATGCGTATCGTTCTGTGCGTAGTGATCGCAGACACCGGATTCGCGGCAGTGCACATCCGCACCCCCCAGTGACTCGGCGTCGATGTCCTCGCCAGTCGCCGCCTTGACCAGTGGAGGCCCCCCCAGGAAGACCCGACCCTGGTTGCGGACGATGACATTCTCATCCGACATCGCAGGCACGTACGCACCACCTGCGGTGCAGGACCCGTGGACGACTGCAATCTGCGCGATACCGGCGCCCGATAGTGTCGCCTGGTTGTAAAAGATGCGTCCGAAGTGATCGCGGTCCGGGAAGACCTCATCCTGCGCCGGCAGGAACGCGCCGCCGCTCTCCACGAGATAGAGGCACGGTAGCTCGTTCTCGCGCGCGATCTCTTGCGCGCGCAAATGCTTCTTGATCGTGATCGGGTAGTACGTGCCACCTTTGACCGTCGGGTCGTTGGCAACCACCACGCACGGCCGGCCTCGAATCCGGCCGATTCCCGTGATCAGCCCGCCACAGGCGATCTCGCCGCCATACATGCCATGAGCGGCGAGCTGCGAAAGCTCGAGGAAGGGGCTACCCGCGTCCAGGAGCACGCGGATGCGCTCGCGCGCCGGCAGCTTGCCGGCGGCCCGATGCTTCTCCACGGCCGCCGCCGATCCGCCCTGGGCTGCGCGCGCCACTTCCTGGCGCAGCCCTGCCGCGAGGGCGCCCATCGCCTGCGCGTTGTCCCGATATTCCTGCGAGTGCACATCGATGCGGGTGGCGAGAGCGGGCATGGGCTTGTCACAAAGGTCGGTTTGTCGGACAATGATACGACTGTCGGACAATACCACAATCCCACCAAGTCGGAAACACACCCATGACCCCCACCGACTGTGACTTCGGCCTCGGCGAAACCCTCGAGCAGATCCGCACGGAAGTGCGCCGCTTTGCCACCGAGCGGATTGCCCCGCGCGCAGCCGAGATCGACCGCTCGAACGAGTTTCCCCGCGACCTGTGGCCCGCACTGGGCGCTCAAGGCTTCCTCGGCATTACCGTACCCGAGCGTTGGGGCGGCTCCGGCCTGGGCTATCTGGCCCACACGCTCGCGATGGAAGAGATCTCGCGCGCCTCGGGATCCGTGGGCCTGTCATACGGGGCGCACTCCAACCTGTGCGTGAACCAGATCCGGCTGAACGGCACCGATGCCCAGCGCGATCGCTACCTGCCCAAGCTCGTCAGCGGCGAGCATGTCGGAGCGCTTGCCATGTCCGAGACCGGCTCCGGCTCCGACGTCGTGTCGATGCAGCTGAAGGCCGAGCGGCAAGGCGGCTCGTACGTGTTGAATGGCCGCAAAATGTGGATCACGAATGGTCCTGACGCCGACGTTTACGTGATCTACGCGAAGACCGACGCCAGCGCCGGCCCGCGCGGCATCACGGCATTCATCGTAGAACGCCCTACGCCGGGCTTCTCGACGGCACAGAAGCTCGACAAGCTCGGCATGCGCGGCTCGAGCACCTGCGAGCTCGTTTTCGATGACTGCCGCATCCCCGCCACCCACATTCTCGGTCAGGAACACGGCGGCGTACGCGTCCTCATGAGCGGGCTCGACTACGAGCGTGTCGTGCTTGCCGGCGGCCCGCTAGGATTGATGGCCGCCGCGCTCGACCTCGTGTTGCCGTACGTTCGCGAGCGCAAGCAATTCGGTCAGCCGATCGGTACCTTCGAGCTGATGCAGGCGAAGATAGCCGACATGTACGCCTCTTTGAACGCCTCCCGGGCCTACGTCTATTCGGTTGCGAGGGCGTGCGATGCCGGCAGCGTCAGGCGCCGCGATGCGGCCAGCTGCATCCTGTTCGCTGCCGAGCACGCCACGCGCGCCGCTCTCGAGGCCATCCAGGCTCTCGGCGGGAATGGTTACATCAACGACTACGCGGCGGGACGCCTGCTTCGCGATGCGAAGCTCTACGAGATAGGCGCCGGCACCCAGGAGATACGCCGGATGTTGATCGGTCGTGAGCTGTTCGAGGCGGCTGCGTGAGCGTCGAGTTCGATCAGATCGTCATCGAGCCGGCCTATCGCAAGGTAGCCGCGGCCATCGGCGAACGGATTCTCGATCGCAGCCTGCGCGAGGGCGAGCGCCTGCCGCCGGAGACCGAGCTGGCGCGTCAGTTCGGGGTGAATCGCTCGACGGTCCGCGAGGCTCTGCGGGAGCTCGAGAGCACCGGACTCGTGATCCGGCGAGCCGGCTCGAAGCGGATGGCGATCAGCCGGCCGCAGCACGATGCGGTGGCCGAGGGAGTCAGTCGCGCGCTGGTTCTGCACGATGTGACCTACCTGGAGGTCTGGGAGGCCCTGATGATTCTGGAGCCGCCCATCGCGGAGGCGGCTGCTCGCGAGCGCACTCCGGCGGATCTCGCGCAGGCCGTGGCGGCTGCCGGGCGCTTCGCGGCGGACAACACGGATACCGCTCAGGCTGCCCATCATGTCGCGGAGTTCTTCCGGAGCATCTGCAAGGCCGCGCACAATCAGGTGCTCGGACTGGCGCAAGAGCCCCTGCTGCAGCTCCTCGAGCCCTCCTTGCGGGTGATGATGGATCAGGTACCGCAATCGCGCTCGCGCATCGAGGCGGCGCAGAGGCGGTTGTGCGACGCATTGCGCGCCCGCGACAGCGACAGCGCGCGGACCTGGATGTCGCGTCACATACGCGATTTCCGCAAAGGCTTCGAGGTCGCGCAGATCGATCTCCAACAGCGCATCACCTCATAGCGTTGGCTCCGCGGACACGCGGCGGGCCGGCGGCGGAGTTGGTATGCGACTCAAAAAACGTGCGAGGTGATGAACACCTCGCACGTCTAACGCCGCGACGACGAATGAGGGGGTCAACCGCCGCTGCGAACGATGCTCCGCGAGTTACCACGTAGCCGGAGTCAACGTGTTGACTACGGAGCGCACCGCCGGGGTATATCGAGCAAGATGCATGCCACCGCGCGGTCTGTCGCTCGGGGGTCCTAACGATCACGGGAGCGCTGCGGCGAGTGCGATTGCGGTGCACGGGCTGCTGCCGGCGCACGGTGGCAGAGCAACCCGCGTGCTGCGCTGCGGTGAGCCGCGTTCGGTGAAGACGGAACCGGTGGTAGCATGAGGAATGCGCCAGAAAGGATTCTCGCCGGGCAGCAATCTGGACGGACAGCCCGTGCCACGGCCTGTCATTCCCGGCGAGATGGCGCGACGCTTCCGGGAATTCGATTGGAGCCGTACCCCGCTCGGGCCGCCGGATCGCTGGCCTGAGAGCTGGCGCAATGCCGTGCAGATCATTCTCGACTCGAGCTTCCCGACCGCCGTCGGCCTGGGGCCCGAGCTCATTTACGTTTACAACGATGCCTTTATCCCCTTGGGTGGGCCGGCGCGACATCCGAGCAGCTTTGGCAAGCCCATTCCCGATGCCTGGTGGGAGATCTGGGAACCCGTCCTCGAGCCGCGCTTCGCCCATACGTTGCGCACCGGGCAGGCCACGGGCGAAGCGGATCTCCTCATGGCGCTCGAGCGCAGCGGCTACCTGGAGGAGACCTTCATCACCTTCTCGTTCGCCGCGCTGCGTGGCGGGAACGGGGAGACCAACGGCATCTTCTGCACGGCGATCGAGACTACTTCCCGTGTGATCGCCGACCGACAGCTCAAGTGTCTGCGTGCGCTGGCGGCGCGCAGTGCTTTTGCCGAAACACCGGAAACCGCCTGTCAAAGCGCGGTCGGCACTCTCGAAGGCAACCCGCGCGACCTGCCCTTCGGGCTGATCTACCTGCTGGATGAGAATGGCGAGCGCGCTCATCTTGCGGGCACCGTGGGACTCGAATCGCTCCCCTCCTGCGTGCCGCGGAGCCTGGATCTGGCGTCGGACCAGGACCGCTGGCAACTTTCACGAGTCGCCAGCAACAGAGGCCCTGCTGTCATCAACGACGTGCGCCCCCTGATCGAGTCCTCGCTGCACGCAAGAGACCTCATTCCCACCTGCGCCACGGCCTCGCCGATCGGCGGCCTCGGCAACGAGCGCCTCGCCGGTATTCTGATTGCCGGCGCGAATCCCATGCGCCCCTTATCGCAGTCGCAGGCTTTCCACGGCCTCGTGGCCGCACAGCTCGAGACGGCGATCTCCAGCGCACGCGCCAAGCAACACATCCAGGAGCGGGCCCGCGCCCTCGCCGAGCTGGATCGCGCCAAAACCGTCTTCTTCGGCAATGTCAGTCACGAGTTGCGCACGCCTTTGACGCTGCTGCTGGCTCCGCTCGATGAGGTCCTCGGCCACGGCCGGCTGGATGAAGGGGATCGCGCCCTCGTCGCGACCGCCCGCCGCGGTGGCGGACGGCTGCTGAAACTCGTGAACTCGCTGTTGGAGTTCTCCCGCATCGAAGCGGGTCGTATCGACGCGATCTACGAGCCGACTGACCTCGCCACCCTGACCGCCGACCTGGCGAGTCTGTTCCGCTCCGCGTTCGAGCGCGCCGGACTCACACTCACCCTCGAGTGCCCTGCCCTCGCCGAGCCCGTGTTCGTCGACCGGGACATGTGGGAAAAGATCGTTCTGAACCTCATCTCGAACGCATTCAAGTTCACGTTCGCCGGTGGCGTACGGGTGTCGCAGACTCTGACGGACAGACAGGTTCGGCTGGAGGTGTCGGATACCGGTTGTGGCATTGCCCCGGATGAGTTGCCACGGCTCTTCGATCGCTTCTTCCGGGGTCGGGCTGCCGGCGCCCGCGCCTACGACGGCTCCGGCATCGGCCTGTCGCTGGTGCACGAGCTGGTCAAGTTGCATGGCGGCCGTCTCGAAGCATTCAGCGAGCTCGAGCGAGGCACGACCGTGATCGTCAGCATTCCTCGTGGGTCGGAGCATCTCGATGCGGCGCAGGTGCGCGGGTCAACGCGCATGGACCGCGCCAGCGTCGCTGCGCTCCCGTTCGTGGAGGAAGCACTGGGCTGGCTGCCGGATCCCGCGCCAAGCGCTCGCTCCGGTCTCGATCAGCTGCAGGGCCATTCGGCGCAAGAGCCTGCATCGGGAACCGAACAATGCGAACGTATGCGCATCCTCGTCGTTGATGACAACGCGGACATGCGTCGCTATCTGGAGCGTCTGCTTGGAAAGCGCTGGACGGTGGAGACGGCGGGTGACGGTGCCACGGCGCTCGCATGCGTACAGGCACATGCCCCTGACCTCGTTCTCTCGGATGTCATGATGCCCGGCATGGACGGTTTCGGGTTCATGCGCGCCTTGCGGGAGAACCCCGCGACCGCTCGGATACCGATCATGCTGCTCTCCGCGCGCGCGGGTGAAGAAGCTTCGATCGAGGGGATGCGGGCTGGCGCCGACGATTATGTCGTCAAACCTTTTTCGGCACGCGAGCTGCTGGCGCGAATCGAGGCGCGGCTTGCGCAGGCACGGCTGCGCGCCGTCGAGCATCGGTCTCGCGAGGTCGCGGAGGCAGCCAACAGGGCCCGAGATGAGTTCTTCGCAACCCTGTCGCATGAGCTGCGCACGCCGCTGATGGCCGTGTTGGGCTGGACATCGTTGCTGAAGGGCCAACGCCTGAGCGCGGAAGATATGGCCTACGCCGTGGACATCATCGAGCGGAACGCCCGGATCCAGAGACGGCTGCTCGATGACCTTCTCGACGTCTCGCGCATCGTCACCGATCGTCTGCGAATCGTCGTGCGCCCCGTGCCCTCGCTGTCACTCATCGTGAGCACGGTCACCGATTCCTTTCGCCCGGTCGCGTTGGCGAAAGGGCTGTCGATCGTGACGGCGCTGAGCGCAGATGCCGGTCCGCTCGGTGGCGATTTCGAGCGCCTGCAGCAAGTCGTGTGGAACCTGCTCTCGAACGCCATCCGCTGTACTCCACCCGGCGGAAGAATCGACATCCGCTGCGAACGTCTCGACCTCGAGGTGCAGTTGAGCATCCGGGACTCAGGCCGGGGAATTGCACGGGAGGCCCTGCCCCACCTGTTCGAGCGCTACTGGCAGGGCAAGCAGCCAGGCCACTCCCAGCGCGGACTCGGTCTTGGCCTGGCCATCGCTCATCGCATCGTCGAGTTGCATCGCGGAACCATTACCGCGCACAGCGACGGCGAAGGCATGGGTGCGACTTTCGTCGTGTGTCTGCCAGTGGACCCCAACACCACTCAACAGGCCGGCGAGCCCACCCGCGATCGCGGCGCGCATCCGGCACTCTCCGGCCTGGAAGCGGCAGAAGCCCCCACGCTATCGGACCCAATAGTGCAGACGCCCACCGTCGTTGGCTCTGGCGAAGCGCCGACCTCTGCCGACGCTCGTATGCTGGATGCGGTGACGCTGTCGGCCGAGCGTGAGTCCATGGCCGCAAACATGAGCCCTGAAGCTCTCGAAGTGAGCAGTGGGCTGCGCGCCGAGGATGAGCTTGCCTCCGCGGCAACTCGTATTCTCCTGGTGGAAGACCACGATGGTATTGCCCGCGCATGCCAGCGATTGCTCGCGAGCCACGGGCATCTCGTCGTGCGCGCCGCCGGTTTGCGGGGTGCCATGGCCGCCATCGCCTCGCAGCCGTTCGATTTGCTCATCTGCGATCTGCGGCTTCCAGACGGCCACGGGTTCGACCTGCTGACGAGCCTGCGCTCGGGACGCTGCGACGCACATCAGAGCCAGCTCCCCGCGATCGCGATGAGCGGCAGCGCATACGATGACGACATCGCCCGTTCACTCGAAGCCGGGTTCGACTCGTATCTGGTGAAACCCTTCGACGAAGAGGCCCTGCTCATCGCCATCGCGGAGGCCACGCGCAAATCGCACAAGCTCGTGAGAGAGACCCACACCTGACGGGACGGAGGCGTCCCTTCCTCCGTTCCGATTTTCTGGTCGAGGGCCTGACACGTCATGCACCGCTGCGGGTCATCGGTTCGTTCGCAGCTTCCCTTTCCGCGGAACGCGCACTCCCAGGCGGGCTACCTGTCAGATACGTTTCGATGACGGGCTGCTCCGCAGCCGCTCACATCGCGCCAGGCCGTGTCCGATGTTCTGCGTGCGAGTCGCTCTTGGAAATGGGCCCATGGTCCCAGGCGCAGCCGTCGCGATACCGACTTTGGTCTTAAGTCGCGACTTTGGTCTTAAGTTGCTCAGTGTCGGCACTGCTCGAGCTCGCTGGAATCGGCAGATTGAATGCCGACCAGGCCGGCGAGCTTCACGAGCTCGGCGAGCGAGCGGGCGCGCATTTTTCGCATGACCCGGGCCCGATGCACTTTGACCGTCTTCTCCGCCGTTCCCAGCTCCCCGGCGACCTGCTTGTTGAGACGGCCTGCGACCACGTGCTCCATCACCTGCCGCTCACGCGGCGTGAGCGTAGCCAGGCGCTCGTACACACTATGTCGCGCTCTCCAGGCCGCGCGTTCCGCGATGTCGATCGCAAGAGCCTCCTCCACGGCGGCAAACAAGTCGCGGTCGTCGACCGGCTTCGTGAGGAAGTTGACCGCTCCGGCCTTCATGGCGCGCACACTGGTTGTGATGTCGCCGTTCCCCGTCAGGAAGATGATCGGCCGGTGGCAGCCTGTAGCACTCAAGCACTGCTGCAGCTCGAGGCCGCTGAGGCCCGGCATGGCGAGATCGAGGATGATGCAGCCTGCGCCCGCGGAGTCGTAATTAACCAGGAAATCGGCCGCCGAAGAGAACGCTCGCGTCATGTAGCCCACGGAACGCAACAAGCGCGCCAGCGAGCGGCGGACCTCTTCATCGTCGTCGACGATGAAGAGGGTTGCCGACGGGGTGCTCATTTCGTTCCTTCCGGGGGAGCAGTACTGCGCGCCATCCGCTCATTCTCCTTCAGCGATGTTCCCAGCTTGCGCAGGATGCTCGCCGCGCGTTTGTCGTCCTGCACGATCTCCTCGAAAATCGCGCGCAGCTCCTGCAGGTCCACGGGCTCGGCGGACAGAAACCGCTGGCCTGCCTGGGCGTTGCTCAGGATTGCGGTGAGGGGCTGATTGAGCTCGTGTACGTGCTCACCGGCCTCCTCCATGGCCAGGATGGACTGTTGCCGCAGCAACTTCTCGCTGCGGTAGCTTCGCCGCCACTGCAGGCAGACCACCGCGATCAGCGTGAGAAGCAAGCCTGAGGCGACCAGCAGTGCAGGCGTCGGATTCGGCACTGAGGACCACTCCCGTCCGGCACGCGTCCTGCGCAAAAATGGCATCCGCGCCGCCTTGTCCGTTGCATTCTGCAGCGCCATCCGGTCTAGCTCAAGGGGCACGCCGTGTTATGGGAAAAAGCCCCCGCGGTCAAGAAATGACCCGATACATAACCGGCGATTATCAGGGCATAGCACACCGGACTCGTGCGCGAGCCGGGTTTGGCTAGCATGGGCGCTGACATCTTTCAGGGCACGACAAGGGAGAGATCTTGGCCGCAATCGGCGTCGAGCGCGTTCTCAAGGTTCACCATTGGACAGACACGCAATTCACCTTCACCACCACGCGCGATGCCGGCCTTCGATTCGAGAACGGCCAGTTCGTGATGGTGGGCTTGCACGTGAACGCGCGTCCGCTGCTGCGAGCCTACAGCATCGCGAGCGCGAACCATGAGGAGCACCTGGACTTCCTCAGCATCAAGGTGGCGGAAGGTCCGCTGACCTCCCGGCTGCAGCACATCGCGGTCGGAGATGAGATCCTCATCAGCCGCAAGCCCACCGGCACGCTGCTCCTGCAGGATCTGCGGCCCGGCAAGCGACTGTATCTGCTCAGCACGGGTACGGGAGCGGCGCCGTTCATGAGTCTCATCAAGGATCCGGAGGTCTATGAGCGCTTCGAGCACGTCGTCCTGGTTCACGGTGTGCGTTGGGCGCGCGAGTCGGCGGTCGTGCGGCATCTGACCCATGAGTTGAGTCGCCATGAGCTCCTGGGCGAGTGGGTACGCGACAAGCTGCACTACTACCCTGCGGTGACCCGCGAGCCGCACAGCAATCGAGGCCGTCTCACGCAGCTCATCGAGTCCGGCAAGCTGTCGCGCGACCTCGGACTGCCCGATCTCGACCCGGGCGAGGACCGGGTCATGGTATGCGGCAGTCCCGCCATGTTGACAGACAGCTGCGCGCTGCTCGATCGCCGCGGCTTTGTCATATCGCCGCACATCGGTGCGATGGGGGATTACGTCATCGAGCGCGCCTTCGTGGAAAAGTAGCTTCGCCGTCCCGGCCGGTCCGCATGGAACGGCCAAGGTAGCCAACCGTTGCTCTCCTGCAGCCGCAGCGGCCGTCAACGGCGTGGATTGCAGGCCGTTGAATGGGTTGAGCTCGGCGAGCGTGGCAGGCGATCCACGTGTTCAGCCGGCGTTCAGATAAAACGCGCACCGAGGGCGATCATGCACAAACGAGTCAGGCGATCCATCCTCTCCGCCATGGCGCTAGCGGCATGGCCGCTCGCATCGTTCGCGGGTGTGTCCATAGGCGTCTCGATCAATGTCGCGCCGCCGCCGCTGCCCGTTTACACGCAGCCGCCCTGCCCCGGCGTCGACTATATTTGGACGCCGGGCTACTGGGCATGGGCTGACGACGACTACTACTGGGTGCCGGGCACCTGGGTTCTCGCGCCCACCCCGGGGCTGCTGTGGACCCCAGGCTATTGGGGCTGGTCGGAGGGCATATACGTCTGGAACGCCGGCTATTGGGCACCTCATGTTGGTTTCTACGGCGGCGTCGCCTATGGCTTCGGGTACACGGGCGTTGGATTTGCCGGCGGCTACTGGCACGGCAATCATTACTTCTACAACCGAGCCGTCAACAACGTCACCAACATTCACGTCACCAATGTCTATAACAGGACGGTGGTCAACAACATCACCGTCAACCACGTGAGCTACAACGGAGGCGCCGGTGGAATCGCAGCGCGCCCCACGCCCGCGGAGCTGTCAGTCGCGCACGACCGCCATGTGGCCTTCACGCCGGTGCAGCGGGAGCACGAGCACATGGCGGTGGGCAATCGAGAGCTGCGCGCATCCGTGAATGGCGGCCGGCCGTCGATAGCGGCTACGGAGCGACCGACGAACTTCAGCGGACGTGGTGTCGTCTCAGCTCACGCTGCGGGCGGGCCCGTGCATGAGCCAGCGGCGCAAGCGCGTGACGTCCGAGTGCGGGACTCCCATGGGCCGGAAGCGCATACCGCAAGGACGGATCGACCGTCGCAGGCTCATGGCGCGGCGACCGCCGAACGGGCGCCGGGACACGGCGCGCCGCCGGCGGAGCGAGCCCAAGCTCATGAGGGCGAGCGGCCCGATGTTCGGGTTGCACACTCGGACCGCCCGCCGGGGGGTCGTGCGGTCGAGCACGAGCCCGCCGCTCGCACGGCCCAACACCGCGAAGTCGGATCACCGCATGTGAGCACTCCATCGCACGAGGCTGGCCCGCCTCATCCGAGCGCCGGCCCGCGCGAAGCAGGCCCGCGTGAGATGGAGAGGCCCCCCCGTGGGGGTGCCGGACCCCAGGGTGCGGGACCCCACGGCCCCGGCCCGCAACACGCGGCGCGCCCGGAGGGACAGCGCGGCGCGCAACGCCCGGAGGGCCGCGGACCGCAGCGCTGAGGTGCCTTCAGCATGGAGTGGGACCCTTTACGGGGCAGGTGAGTTTTGCTTCAGCGCAAGGTAACCCTGGCTCTGCCGGTGAATTCGCTGGCCAGCGCCACGGGTCCTAAGCTGTCGAGAGTGATGCGCGTGACTTCTTCGCGGTAGCGGGTCGCGGTGCCGGCCACGACCCGCACCGCTTCGAGGCTCAGCCGCTGACCGCGCTGCGTGTCGAAGCCCGATTCCGGGCCGACCATCGCGGTCGCCGACGCCACCAGACCGTCCGCGGCGGAGAAGATCGCCAGCCACCGATTGAGGTCGTCCAGTTTATGGTCCATTCCAGAGCGCTACTGCTGGATGACAGCCCATTATCTCAGACTAATGCCTGAAGTTGTCTCCTTCGTGGAACAGGTCAGGGGCCGCGGCGCTCATCGATTCGAGCGGATCTGCTGCACGTAGTGCCAGGACCGCTCCGCGATCACGCGGGCACGGTTGCCGGTCTCGAGCGCATCGGCGGAGCTGGCGTTGCCGGCCAGCGCGCGCGCCTTGATCCCTTGCAGGATCGCAGCCAGGCGAAACATGTTGTAAACCAGGTAGAAATCGTAATGCTCGATCGCCTCCCGGCCCGTGCGGCGGCAGTAGGCCGCCAGCGTCTCAGCCTCGGAAGGGATCCCCAGGGCCCGCAAATCCTGTCCCATCAGACCACGGAACTCGCCCGGCGTCAGCCGCCAGGACATCAGGTGATACGCGAAGTCCGCGAGCGGATGCCCGAGGGTGGACAACTCCCAGTCGAGGACTGCGATCAGGCGCGGCTGCGTCGGATGGAAGACCACGTTGTCTACCCGCAGGTCGCCATGGACCACGGTCGTCTCTTCCCCCGGCGGCAGGTGTCGTGGCAGCCACTCCATCAGACGGTCCATGGCATCGATCGACTCTGTCGCGGACGCGCGGTACTGCCGGCTCCAGCGGTCGATCTGCCGCTCGAGGAAGCGCTCGTGTTTGCCGTAATTCGCAAGACCGACGGCAGCGAAGTCCACCTGATGCAGCGCGGCGATGACCCGGTTCAGTTCCGAGTACATCGCGGTCCGCTCCTGCGCAGAGCATCCCGGGAGCGCCGGATCCGCAAACACGCGTCCCGCCATGAACTCCATGACGAAGAACGCGCTGCCGATGACGGTCGCGTCCGCGCACAGGCAGTAAGTGCGCGGCACCGGAACATCCGTGGAAGCCAAAGCGGTCATGACCCGATATTCGCGCTCGATTGCATGCGCCGACGGTAGAAGTTGCCCGAAGGGCTTCCTGCGCAGGACGTAATCGCGACCACCGGCGCTCAGCCGGTAGGTCGGATTCGATTGACCGCCCGACAGGCGCGTGCCGGTCAGCGTGCCGGAGAAGCCCGCAACGTGCTGCCGCAGATAGCTCTCGAGAAGTGCCAGATCCAGATCCATGTGCGCAGAGGGTCGCGTGTTGATTCGTTGCAGCGGGGAATTCTACGGCAGGGGCGCCGCCACTTCACTTGCCTCGCGAGGCCCGAGCACGCTAACCTGTTTCGAAATACGCATGATTAATTTCGCGTAGCGAAATATCGAGGTCTCGTGAGCATCAAAGATCTGCTGAGTCTGTCCGGCCGCGTTGCGCTCGTAACGGGAGGCTCGCGGGGCCTCGGCCTCAGCATGACTCGAGCCCTGGCGGAGATGGGCGCCCGTGTTGCGATCTCCGCGCGGCACGCCGCGGAGCTGCAGGAGGCCCAGGCGCGGCTGCGAGCCGCCGGTTACGCGGTCCATGCCGCGGCGAGCGACGTGTCGCGCCGTGAAGCGATCGCCGCACTCGTTGACTCGGTCATCGCCGCGCTGGGACCGATCGACATCCTGATCAACAACGCGGGCACCTCGTGGGGGGCCCCGGCGAGCGACTATCCGCTCGAGGGGTGGCAGAAGTGCATCGACCTCAATCTCACCGGCACCTTCCTGCTCGCGCAGGAAGTGGCGCGACGCTGCATGATCCCGCGCCAGACCGGCAGCATCATCAATATCGCCTCCGTCGCGGGGTTGCGTGGCACGATGCCCGATGAGCTGCTGGGCGTCGGCTACTTCGCCTCCAAGGGCGGTATGGTCAACATGACACGGGCCCTGGCCGCCGAATGGGGTGCTCACAACATCCGGGTCAACACGATCTGCCCGGGCTTCATTCCCACCAAGCTGAGCAGCGCGCAGCTCGAGCGCAACACGCGCCAGGTCCTCGAGCGCACACCCCTGGGACGTCTCGGCCAGGAGGACGATCTGCAGGGACTTACCGTGCTGCTCGCGAGCGATGCCGGCCGACACATCTCCGGCCAGGCGATCGCCGTGGACGGCGGCCGGACCGCCGTCTGACCGGACACGACGACCGACGAAACCAACCGCAGCCGCCAGACGGGCTCTTCAGAGGAAACGCACATGGACTTTTCCTATTCCGACAAGGTACTCGAGCTGCGCGCGCGCGTGGACGCATTCATGCAGGAGCACATCTTTCCGGCGGAGGCGCCCTATGCCGCCGAGCTGGACGCGGCGCGCGCCAAGGGCAATCCCTGGATCGAGTCGCGGCGCATGGAGGAGCTGAAAGAGCGCGCCCGCGCCGCGGGTCTGTGGAACCTGTTCCTGCCCGCCTCCGCGCGGGGGGCCGGCCTTACCAACCTCGAGTACGCCCCGTTGTGCGAGTTGATGGGCCGCTCGCCGATCGGTCCCGAGCCGTTCAACTGCAGCGCCCCGGACACGGGCAACATGGAGACGCTGGAGCGCTATGGAACGGCCGAGCAGAAGCGGCAGTGGCTCGAGCCCTTGCTGCGCGGGGAGATCCGGTCGGCGTTCGCCATGACGGAGCCGGCCGTCGCCTCCAGCGATGCGACCAACATCGCGACGCGCATCGAGCGCTCAGCGGACCATTACGTCCTGAATGGCCGCAAGTGGTGGATATCCGGGCTCAACGATCCCCGCTGCCGCATCCTGATCGTCATGGGCAAGAGCACTCCGGACCATCCGGACCGCCACAAGCAGCAGTCCATGATCCTCGTGCCACGGGACACGCCCGGGGTGCAGGTGCTGCGGCATCTCAGCCTGTTCGGCTACGACGATGCGCCCCACGGGCACGCGGAAGTGGTTTTTGACAACGTGCGCGTGCCGTCATCCAACATCCTGCTCGGAGAAGGTCGCGGATTCGAGATCGCCCAGGGTCGGCTCGGCCCGGGACGCATACATCACTGTATGCGCGCCATCGGCCTGGCGGAGCGTGCGCTTACCCTCATGTGCCGTCGGGTTTCGAGTCGCGTGGCGTTCGGACAGAAGATCTCCGAGCAGACGGTGACACTCGAGCGGATCGCGACTGCACGCATCCTGATCGACCAGGCGCGGCTGCTGGTGCTCGCCGCCGCGGATCGCATGGACAAGGCGGGCAACAAGGTCGCCGCCAAGGAGATCGCCATGATCAAGGTGGCGGCTCCGCAGATGGTTTGTCAGGTGATCGACTGGGCGATCCAGGCGCACGGCGCGGGCGGCCTGTCCCAGGACTTTCCGCTCGCGTACGCCTACGCGTATGCCCGCACGCTGCGCTTCGTAGACGGGCCCGACGAGGTGCATCGCAACCAGATCGGCCGCTTCGAGCTGAAACAGCAGCTCGCATGAACCGCACCGGCTCACTTCGATCCGGCCGGACCACGGCCGCGAGCGCCGTGCCGCCGGATCTTTCCCACCGCGTGCGCGACACGGGCGACCGTCAGTTCGTGGCGGCTCTGGCGCGCGGTCTGTCGATCTTGCGCTGCTTCCGCTTCGGCGATCGCTATCTCGGCAACCTCGAGCTCTCGCGACGCACCGGTCTGCCGAAGCCGACCGTCTCGCGACTCACTTACACGCTGACGAAGATGGGCTTCCTGTTTCGCTCGCCCGTACAGGAGGAGTACGCCCTGGGCGCCGGCGCTCTCGTGCTGGGCCACGCATATCTCGCTGCCCTGCAGATCCGTGCCGTCGCGCGCCCGATGCTTCAGGAGCTCGCGGACTTTGCACGCGCGACGGTAATGCTCGGGGAGAACGACGGACCCCGCATGGTCATCGTCGAGGTCTGTCACGGCAGTCCCACGTATCAACTGCGCATGGAAATCGGCCAACGGGTGCCTCACAACTCAACGGCGCTCGGGCGGGCGCAGCTGGCCGCCATGACGCCGGCGCAACGGACGGCCCGGCTGGAGGAGATCGGCAAAGCCCTCTCCGCCCAGGAGAGAGCCGATCTCGAGACGAACATCGAGGCGGCACTGCTCGAGTATGACCGCCGAGGATTCGTGCACTCGTGCGGCGATTGGCATCCTGATTTCTTCGCGGCCGGCGCGCCTCTGCGCTCGGCGGACGGGACACGCATCCTCGCGCTGAGCGTGAGCGGACCGGCGTTCGAGATGTCGCGCAAACGGCTCACGACCGAGATCGGTCCGCGTTTGGTCGCGACCCGCGACGCGATCTACCAGGCGGTGAAAGGCTTCTTCTGAAGCGTGAAGACCGGCCTGTAGCTCACGCGCAAGACGGATTTGCAGCTGCTGTCAGCTCTGATTCTTCGGAATCCGCAGCGTCAGGCCGTCGAGCGCATCGCTGACGGCGATCTGGCACGACAGACGGCTGTTGGGCTGAGGGTCGATCACGAACTCGAGCATGGACTGCTCGGTCTGCTGCGGCTTACCGACGATGGCTTCCCATTCAGGCTCGACGTACACGTGACACGTCGCACAGGCAAGCGCCCCGCCGCACTCCGCAATCACGCCAGGCACCGCACCACGGGTAGCCGCCTGCATGACGGTCATGTCGTTGTCGGCGACGACCGTCTGCTCACTGCCGTCGGGTTGAATGAAAGTGATTCTCGCCATCGTATTTCTCTGAAACGCCGCCTCGGGTCCGCGGCCCTCGGGGCAGGTACATGGGGGCTGTCGGAAGCGGCTGCAATGGGCAGCGGGAGCTTCAGACCAACGTCAGGATCAGCCACTCGAGGGCGAGCGCCGGCTTGGCCTCGCCCTCGATCTGCATCGTGACCTCGAAAGTGGACACAAAGGACCCTGGCGCGCGCTCAATAAAGCTCTTCAACACGAACCGCGCCCTGATCCGCCTGCCGCTGCGTACCGGAGTGATGAAGCGGACATTGTTCGCCCCATAGTTGACGCCCGCCTTCGCTCCCTCGATCCCGGGAACCACTTGATAGCCGAAGTGCGCGAGGAGAGACAGTGTCAGAAACCCATGCGCCACCGTGCCCCCGAAAGGCGAGTCACGGGCACGGATCGGATCGACGTGGATGAACTGAAAGTCCTGAGTCACCTCGGCGAAAGCGTCGATGCGCGGCTGGTCCACGAGGAACCAGTCGCTGATTCCAACTTCCTGTCCGACCAGCGCCCGATAAGCGTCGAGCGACAGGCAGCGACGCAACGAACCAAGCTCGTCCACGCCCCCTTGGCTCGACGTATTCACGGTGCTCAAGTTGAATACACTTTTCCGCCGGACTTCGCGAGGGCGCGCATCCCGGCCGTCGGCGCATATAACGGGCCGAGGGCGGCATACGCTTCGCACCGGGGAACGACGTTACGCATGCCCAGCCAATCGGCGTATTTCAGGGCCCCTCCAGCGTAACGCGGGAAGCCGAGTCCCATGAGCAAGGCCGTGTCCACTTCCGCGGGCGACTCGACGATCTCGTCCTCGAGACAGTGCATCGACTCGATGATCATCGGTAGCATGAGCCGCTCCCGCAGCTCATCGTCCGTGAAGCTGCGCGTCCCGTTCTTCTGGAATGCGGCGAGCACCGGCCCGATCTGCGGATCCACGGATTTCTTCGGCTTGCCGCGCGGGTCGCGCTCGTATTTGTAGAACCCGGAGCCGCTCTTCTGGCCGAGGCGGCCGAGACGCACCATCTCGTGAACGAGCTTCGGCGCATCGCTGTGCATTCGCGAGGCGAAGCCCGTGGCGATCACTTCGAGCACGTGCTCCATCGTATCGAGGCCGATGACATCCTGCAGGTAAGCAGGGCCCATTGGCCACCCGAATGTCTCCATCACGCGATCGAGGGCCTGGTAATCGGCGCCATCCTGCACGGCGCGCAAAAAGCCCAGCAGGTACGGCGTGAGAACGCGGTTCACGAGAAAGCCGGGACACTCCTTCACCACGATGGGCGTTTTGCCCATCGCACTGGCGTATCCCGCGACGGTCGCCGCGGCCTCATCGCTGGTCTCAGGTCCCCGGATGACCTCGACGAGAGGCATCACGGGCACGGGATTGAAGAAATGCATGCCAACGAAGCTGTGCGGCCTTTTGAGGACGGAGGCCATCTCGGCAATCGACAGCGACGAGGTGTTCGAGGCCAGAATCGTGGCCGGCGCGACGAGCTTCTCGACTTCGGCCAGGACGGCCTTCTTGACTCCCATCTTCTCCACGACCGCCTCGACCACGACATCGACTTTTTCGAGCCCGGCGTATTCGAGGGTTGGCCGGATCGACCCCAGCACGGCATCCGCCTGGTCCTGTTTGAGCTTGCCGGACTCGACCTGCTTCGTGAGTTGTTTCTTCGCCTCGCTCACGCCGAGATCCAGGGCTCCCTGGGCGATGTCCTTCATCACGACAGGCACGCCGCGCACGGCGGACGTGTAGGAGATGCCGCCGCCCATGATGCCGGCGCCGATGACTGCAGCGCTCTGCACCTTGCGCGCAACCTTGGCGTAGCCCTTCACCTTCTTCTTGATCGCCTGGTCATTCATGAACAGTTGCACGAGGGAAGCCGCGGCCTGGGTACGGGCAATGCGGGCAAACCCGGCGATCTCCTGAGTCAGCGCATCGTCTCGCGACAGCGGCGCACAGCGCTCGATGAGCTCGACTGCAGCCAGCGCTGCCGGCTCGCGCGCGGCGCTCTTCGCAAGAGCCGCCTTCGCCTTCTCGAAAGCCTGCGTGTCGTTTGCAAACCCGCCGTGTCGTTTCTGGCGGCGAGCCCGCCATTCACCCGATGCGATCAGGGAATGCAGCAATTCGAGCGCCGCACCGCGGACCGCTTCCGGGGCCACGACGCGCTCGACCACGCCCGCGGCCAGCGCGCTCCTGGCATTCTGGGGCTTTCCACTCGAGATCCACTCGATGGCGACCGCGGCGCCAGCCACTCGTGGCAGCCGCACCGTCCCGCCGAAGCCTGGAAAGAGGCCGAGCGACACCTCGGGTAGTCCGATTTGCGCGGCCTCGCTCATCACCCGGGCGTCCGCCGCAAGCGCCATCTCCAGGCCGCCGCCGAGCGCGTAGCCATTGATGGCCGTGACGATGGGCATGTCGAGGTCTTCGAACGAGCTGAAAACCCGGCTCTGCCCGCCGCTAAAGGCAACGATTTCGGCTTCAGGCTTGGCGAAGAGCGCCGTGAACTCGAAAATATCCGCGCCGACGATGAAGACATCCTTCGCGCTGGTCACCAGCACGCCGCGTATCCCGGGAGTCTTTCGGATGACCTCCGTCGCGGCCCTCAGCTCTTCTACGGTGCGGGCATCGAACTTGTTAATGGTTTCGTTGGCGCGATCGAAGCACAGCTCGGCGATGCCCTCGGCTGCCTGTCGGACGCGGATAGATGACCCTGTGTACATTATGTTCCTCTAGTGCTTGGCTCTTCGGGTGCCGATCGATTGGAAGATACAGATTGTGGCAAGGCCGGCCGGGTTTCGCACGGGTCGGCACCCAGCCGCAGCCCGAGTCGTTGCCGTCGGCACCGGCAATCCCTCCCGCCCTCGAACGGACCGCCCGCTACGCCCGCCAGGTCCCCGGCCCGATGGCGAAGGCGCAATTGACAATCATTCTTATTTGCACTTACACTGAACTCGGATTCAGAACCACCGCCGAGGCATCCCGCAGCGATTATGTACGTGTGCGTTTGCAATGCTGTCACGGATCGCGAGATCCACGAAGTCGTGGACCGTGGAGCGTCTTCCCTTTACGACGTGCAGTGCCAGCTCCCTGTTGGGGCCTGCTGCGGCCGTTGCCAGGAAACGGCCGCGAGCGTCGTCGACGAGTACCTGACGCGTAGGCAGCGTAGCGCTCTGTAAACAGTTGGTAGCGCCGTCGCGGGTTGCGCCTGCTGCCCCGCCTCACCCATCATGTCCGCTTGCCATCCCTGGGAGCGTTGAGATGAAGGGCCATCAAAAAATACTGCAGCACCTGAACCTCGTCCTGAAGAACGAGCTCACGGCGATCAACCAGTATTTCCTGCACGCGCGAATGTTCGGAAACTGGGGGCTGAAGCGGCTCGAGCACTACGAGAAGGACGAGTCGATCGATGAGATGAAGCATGCGGATCGTCTCATCAAGCGCATCCTGTTCCTCGAAGGCCTGCCCAATCTCCAGGATCTCGGCAAGCTGCTCATCGGCGAGCACGTGCAGGAGTGCCTGGAGTGCGATCTCAAGCTGGAGCTCGCGGCCCATGTCGAGCTCAAGGCTGCGATTGCCGACAGCGAAGCAACCGGCGACTACATCTCCCGCGAGCTGTTCGAGTCCATTCTGCAATCCGAGGAAGACCACATCGATTTTCTCGAGACGCAGCTCGACCTGATCCAGCGAATCGGCATCCAGAACTACTCGCAATCGCTGATGGGCGAGCAGGAGAAGGACTGAACCGCTGATGCGCCTTCTAGGCATCCAGGCGCTCTGCGGCGCCGGCCTGACCCTACTCACCGCAGCCCTTCTCCACTCTTCCCTGCGGACTCTTCCCGATCCGACGCTCATTCAGGCGGCGCTGTTCGGGCTGGGCTACCTCGCCTGTACCGGCGTGATGGTGTGGCGCGAGCGGGCGGGACGGCCTCCGTGTCTGAAGACGACGCTGAAGCTCCTCACGCTCGCGTACCTGCCGGCCCTGCTGTTTCTCATCTTCGCCGACGTCGATATTCCCCGTCGCGTCGTCGCGATCCAGCTCGTTCTGGCGGGCGCTCTGGCACTGACCACCTGGCTGCTCAGGAGAGCGCCGACAGCACGTTTTGCCGTGCTCGGGGTGGCGGCCCTCGCGACTCTCGCCATCCCATTGCGGATGCATGGCCCGCCTGAGGAATCTGCGGACGTGCGCACCTGGAAGATCAACACCGAGCTGTACCCGCTCAACGTCACCGAGTATCCAATTCTGCATCGTCGGCCGAGAGCTACCGGGGGCGCAGTCGCACTGCTGCGCAACCGCTACGTGGTCGGCACAGGTGACGGCGACCTCTATGTCGTCGAGCTCAATAACGGCGGACACGCATTCAAGGCGACGCTCCTTCCTCAGCGTGCACCGATGAACCCGGATGATTTCAGCAAGGCCGTCGGCGATCGGGTCGACGCCTCGACGTTCCGCCTCGCGGACGTCCTGGCACAGGAGGTCGATGGCAAGCTGCGGCTGTTTGTGACTCACCACTACTGGAAGACCGCAGAAAAATGCTCGGTTCTGCGCGTCTCGATGCTGGAATCCGCGGTCGATCCCTTCCTGAGCGGTGAGCCCGCCCGGAACGGTTGGCGCACGATCTTCGAGAGCGCCCCTTGCATCCCCATCGACTACCCTGGACATCTCCCGCACTTCGGCGGTATCCAGATCGGCGGCCGTCTGGCGCTCGTCAGCCCACATGAGCTGATGGTGGCCGTCGGCGACGACGAGCTCGACGGCGTGAACTCGCCCATTGCAGCCCCGGAGAATCCCAGCGACTCCTACGGAAAGACCTTCATCATTGACCTCCACGATTTCTCGAATCACGTGTTCTCCGTGGGCCACCGCAATCCGCAAGGCCTGTTCGCCGATGGCAGCGGTCTGATCTGGTTGACGGAGCATGGTCCTCAAGGTGGCGACGAGCTCAATCTCATCCGCCGCGGCGTCGATTACGGCTGGCCAAGGGTCAGCTATGGCGTTCAGTACGGCACTCACGCGTGGCCGCCCGACACCGTTCCCGGCTCGCATGACGGATTTGAGCAGCCCTACTACACGTGGGTCCCCTCGATCGGCGTGTCGAGTGTCGTCGTCATCCACGGGCCTCTGTTCAAGCTGTGGGGCGGCGATGTCATCGTCTCGTCGCTGAAGGACGGCTCCCTCTACCGAGAACGCTACCGCGACAGTCGGATCGTGATGACCGAGCGCATGTTCCTCGGCCGTCGCATCCGTGACATCACCGAAGCCACGGACGGGAAGCTCGTACTCTGGACGGATAACGGCGTTCTGGCCACGCTCGATATCGATACCGCCGTCGGTGCTGGCGAAGCCGCCTTCAGCGCCTGCTCGGGCTGCCACGGAATCCAGGATGGCGAAGGGCATGGCATCGGCCCCGACCTGCGCCACATCGTCAACAAGCCAGTGGCGAGCTCACGCGACTTCCCCTATTCACAGGCCATGCGCAACGCTGGCGGCAAGTGGACCGTGGACCGCCTGGATGCATTCCTGCGCAATCCGCAGCAATTCGTACCCGGCACCACCATGAGCTTCGGCGGCTTGCCCGACGCGGTCGACCGATCACACGTGATCGAGTACCTCGCCAGCGGAGTCAACAACCATCCGCCTCCCGAGGAGCCTCTGCCGCAAAACCCGGCTACGGACTGACGATCACCACGTAGTTGGAATAGTTGGCACTGCCGGCAGCCGGCGCTGCGCGATTGCCTCCCAAAGCGACCACCCCCTGTGAGCGTCGCTTGTAAACGAGTCGGGGAGCCGAAACCCCGTCATCGACGTCACATCGCTCCGAGGTACGCGACCAGCCAGCATCGCTCAGCCACGCCGGCAGCTCCGAGGCCAGTGCGCTGTAGCAGACATACACAGTACGAACGCCAGCCAGTGTCAGGGTGAGCGCCGGCGAGCTCGTCGTGAACTTGTCGTCGTTGGCGGTCTGTACGAGCACATGCCCCATGAGCGCCGGCGACAATGCGGAGATCGTGTATGGACGATCGATATACGCATGGGTCCCCACACGCGCATCTGCAAGCTTGTACGCTTTCCCTGTTGCAACGGACGCGATTGTCACGCCTGCATCCGTCGCGCCGCCCGTGACCCGATAGTCCCGATAGATCCTGCCCTGGGCGTTGGACAGCGTGACGCGAACCCAGCCGCCTGACGGGTCATTACCGGGGACAGTAAAGACGACTGAGTTGCCGCTCGCAGTCGCAAGTACCGGCTGGCCGTCGTTCAGCAAGTCAACAGACCAATGCAGCCCGGGGCCCGCTCCCGTGACGGTCACGGTCTCTCCGAGCGCCACCTCAACATCCGCATCGGGCGCGATGATGCGGGGCAGCGTACCAGGCACGCTGAAGGTGGCCTTCGCGACGTTGAACGAGTCGAATCCGTTGGCAACGCCCGAGAACACCGCCCACGCGCCCTTGCCATCCGCGGCGATCCATTTCGCCGGCAATTGCATCCCGTTACCCTCGCCAGCCGCCTCGTTGAATCCGCCCCAATCGGTGTAGTAGGCCACCGTCGACCACGGGCCCCAGGGGTCGGGAGCCTCGAAGAGGCCCACCTGTCCTGTCAGGTTGCCGTGGAAAGCGACCAGGAAGTAGCGACCCAGCGGCGGATCGTAAACGGCCGCGGGGCCTGCGCCGCTGCCGGCCGGAATGTTGCGATCGCGAAAGATCGCGACTGCCTGGGACTGCGCCATCGACCATATCGGTGCGCCGCCGGCATCAACCCCGGCCCAGTATTCGAAGTGGCCGGGCATGGCCGCGTCGACGGTCATTTCGCTGGTGCGGACCCGTCGCAGGAATACTCGTGTCGGATCGACCCGGGTGTCATTCTGATAGTAGAAGTAAATGTGCTCGCGATCCCACGCGTCCGCGTAGTCGCGCCCGTACTGCAACATTCCGCCGAGGCTCGCGGCCGTATGCCAGGAAGCCAGTGTCCAGGTCCTGCCGAGATCCGCCGACCAGATGAGGGTGCGCTGGCTCGGGTTGTTACCGGACTTCCGGGTGGGGTCCGTGCAGTCACAGTCAGCGGCCGTCCACAGTCCACCCTGAGCGTAGAGGATACCGTCGACCGATAGCAGATCGTCGATCTTCCCGCCAAAGAGAGCTCGATGCTGCGCATAGCCTGGGGCGGCGCCCCAGATGTTGAAACCACCATAGCTCTCGGGGTGCCCGGCAACCGGTGTCCCTCGTATGTGCGCAAACCCGAGGCTCACTCGCCCAACGTGGTCGGAATCGCCGTCAAAGCCGCCACCATCGCCCCAGGCCGTGTACAGATCGCCGTCCGGACCCCACGTAGTCGGCCAGATGTCGCTGCCGTGCGCCTTGCGCAGAGAAGCCACCGTCGTCAGATCCCAACTGAGGGCGGTGATGACCTGGCTATTCGGGTAAGGCGGCAGGGGGGCGGATGGATTCTGCGCCAGTGACTGTGTCGTCGTCATGCCATGACCGAGTCTGCAGACGGCCAGCAGACAGTAGAAACCGAACGGGACGACCGCGGTAACGATCCGACTTGGAGTCATCGTAGAGTGCTCGTGCAGCGAAGGGAGGCAAACTCTAATGACTCGGCCGCCGCGCCGGTGCTCGCCAGTAGGCTGTCTTTCCCCAGAAATGGCACAATGCGCCATGAAACCCACTCGCACCGCCGTTGGCGCTGCCGTGACTCGACTGCACATGCGGGCAATTACGACTTCCTAGCGATCCTCGTGGCATGAGCGGCGCGGCGAGCAACCCTCCCATCCGGATCTGGTGCGCCTTCTATCGGCAGATCACCGCTCAGCCCTTGCTACGCGACTACCGGAGCCTGCTGACCGATGCGGAGCGAGCGCAGGAGCAGCGCTTCTACTTCGCAGACGATCGTCACCGGTATCTCGTCACACGAGCTCTGGTCCGCACGGTGCTCGCGGAGGAGACCGGCAGCGCGATCGCGCCGGAGCAGTGGAGATTCGTTGCCGATGAGCACGGCCGTCCGCGCATTGCGAATGAGGACCCCGGTGCCAACGTCCTATCTTTCAATATCAGTCATACGAAGGGACTCGTCATTCTGGGTGTCACGAAGTCCCGTGCGCTCGGGGTCGACGTCGAGAATGCACGCGACCGGGAGCCGAACCTCGAGATCGCCGACCGATATTTCACAGGCTATGAAGTCGAGGCGCTGTCCGCGCTGCCCGCTCCTGAACGCTCGCGTCGCTTCTTTGAATACTGGACGCTGAAGGAGTCCTACATGAAGGCACGCGGACTCGGGCTTGCCGTCCCGCTGCATGACTTCGGATTCAGGTGGAGCTCCGGCTCGCCGTTGCAGCTCCATATCGAGGCCCGTCAGCAGGACCGGCCCGAACGCTGGATGCTCTGGCAGGTCGAGATCCGCGATGACTACATTGCTGCCGTATGCGCGGAGCGCGGCCCACATCCGGATTCCGACCCGGTGTTGTTGGACGTCGTGCCCCTCAGGTCGCGGACGCAGCTCGCCTGCAGGCCATTACGCGCCTCGCCGCAGGCGGCAAATCCCACGCTTTTCGCCGCCGGTAGCGAAGTTGAGGTCCGCAAGAGCGGCGCCTCGCCGCAGGCGGCAAACCCCACGCTTTTCGCCGCCGGTAGCGAAGTTGAGGTCCGCAAGAGCGGCGCCTCGCCGCAGGCGGCAAAAACCACGTTTTTTGCCGCCGGTAACGAAGTTGATGTCCGCAAAAGCGGCGCAGCCGACTTTTGCCCAATTAAAAAGGATAGTTGATGCCGGTAAAGACCGCTGAACCCTCGCTGCCATAACCGATATCCACATAGCCGACCACATAAGGCCGCGCAATGCCCCGGAATCCAACACCGCCGATCGTATGCAGATGGCTGATCGGCGAGGTTCCCGACTTCGAGAAGACCCGGCCCATGTCCACGAACGGCGCCATCTCGATCTCCACGTGCGTCGAGATCGCGTTGAAGTCGAAGATGTTGCGCCGAACCTCCACGCTGTAGGAGAAGGAATTGCGGTCGTAGAACCGTCCGCCTCCGAAGCCGCGCAGTGGCTGGGGCCCTCCCACGCTGCTATCTCCGCCACCGATACTGCTCAGGGCCCAGAACGGCACCTCGTGCGTAACGGGCAAATAGCGCAACGCCAGGTGCGTGGCCAGGATCGTCCGATCAGCGATCGGCATGAAGGCCCGGCCGTCCACGCCCATCTCGCTGTAGGCGGTCTCGTTGAACAGGCCGCTATTGCTCGCGATGCCCGCGTAGGCGACGAGCTTGACGCCACGGCTCGGAATCGTCAGATCGTCCAGATTGTCGAAAATGAGCGACAGCCGGTTCAGAACCTCGTGGTTCGTGCCGAGCTGCTCGCGACCGTAGCGGGTCTCTATGGAGGGAACATCCGAGATCGTCCCCGGCAGCACATCGATGACGCGCAAGCGAGCCGTGTACAGCAGTTGCCAGAACGGGTTGAAGTTGTATCCGAGCTGCCCCTGAACGAACTTCTGCTCGGCCGTGTAGTTCGTCTGATCCGGCTCCCGGGTGCGGTTGCCGACGCCATAAAAGCGCGGAGTGCCGTCGCGGTCGTAGGCCAGGCTGCCGGTGAAGGACCAGCGATCCTGACGCGATCGTCCGATCTCGTATTCCAACTCGAGCTCGCGCTCCACGCGCTGCTTGGCGCCTCCGATGACCGACCATTGCTCGTCCGGGGACACGTAATCGTACATCCGCGCGTGGAAGCCGAACCCAAAGTTCGGGTTATGCAGCAGGTCCGGTGCGATGATCCGGTCGATCTCGTGCTTATCGTTGGTGAGCAGCACGGTGGGCAGGATGCCCAGCGTGGTGCCGCTGTCCGGGTCAGTTGCGATCTCCGGTACGGGAATGAACGGCGCGGTTGAGGGATCGAACCACCGGGTCAGCCAGTACCATTTCGACCGTACGGGCGGGAGCGTTCCCGGTGGCGGCGTCGGCCCCAGCGGCGGCGTCGGTCCCGGTGCCGGCATCGGAGCATGAACGCCACTGGCATCCGGCCCCGGAGCTGCCTGAGCCAGCGCGCCACCTGGCACGAGGCTCCATGCCGCCGTCGTCAGTAGTAACCAGGATGCGCCGTGCAGCGAAAAAAGCGAGCGTCTCGCGACTCTCAACGCAACACCCCGCCGACGCTCTCGACCAGTCGCCTCATGTCCGCGGAGGTGATGTGCCCCATCGTCGAGATCCGGAACAAGGTCTTTGCCAGATCTCCCTGGCCCGCATAGATCACGAAGCCCGCGGCTTTCAGGGCATCGTGCAAGGTGGAATACGTGAGGCCAGCAGGCAGTCGATACGCTCGCAGCACCACAGAGGACTCTTCAGGCGGAATAACCGTTTCGATGTGGAGGGCAGCAAGGCCCGCGCGCACTTCATCAGCCAGCGTTGCATAGTGTGAGTAACGCGCCAACCGGCCACCTTGCTCCATGAGCTCCCGCAATGCCTCGACCAATGCATAGTAAGCATGCACAGCGGGCGTGAACGGCGTATTGCGCTGATCCTGGAGCCGGGCGAGACGGCCAAGATCGAGATAGTAGCCACGACTCGTACCTGCGGCCAAAGCGCTGCGTCGTGTCACAACGAAAGACACGCCGGGTACACCGTGCAGGCACTTGTTGGCAGTCGCAGCGACTGCAGTCACGGCCGGATCCCTGAAGTCGATGTCCTCCGCCCCGAAGCTGCTGACGCCATCGACGAGCATCCCGATGCCTCGATCCCGGCAGACAGCGGCAAGAGGTCGCAAATCGTTCAGACGGCCCGTGGTCGTCTCGTGATGCACGACGGCCACGTGGCTATAGCGCCGCCGAGCGAGCTGCGCTGCGACATCTCCCATCACGGGCGCTTCCATCCACGAGCCCACCAGGCGGTCGTGAGCGATCCCATGTTGCACACAGATCCGGGCAATGCGCTCACCGTACACGCCGTTCTCGATAACCAGCACGTGCGCGTCCCGCGGCGCGAGTGAGGCCACCATACTTTCGACGGCGGCGGTGCCCGATCCGGTCAGGAGAATCGCCGACCACTCTTCCGCGGCGAGACCGTACACATCCAGCAGCCGCGAGCGGGCTTCGTCCTGCAAGTCGAAGAATTCGCTCTCGCGATGGCAGAGATCGGGCTGCAGGAGGCTGCGACGCACGCGCTCCGATAGCGTGACCGGGCCAGGATTGAGCAACAGCACTAGGGCACCGAACCGGGTAGTGGAAAGTGTCGCATCAGCCGCGACTTCACCTCGACCGGAGTGACGGATGGGCGAGGCAGATTGTCAGGCGTGCCAGTCCGTATCAGCAGTCGAGCGAAACGAGCACCGTCGAGTGACGGCTCGCGCAGCCAGTCGGCGATGCGCGACGGGTTATCAGTATCCAACGCGGACGCGTACCCGCAGCCGGCGGCAACTTCCGCGAACGAGGTGTGCTCGGATACCGTTGACTGACCACCGGTGGAGTCGTGTGCGCTGTTGTCCAGCAGCAGATGCAACAGATTGCGGGGCCGGTAGGCGCCGACCGTGGCGAAAGCACCCATCCTCATGAGTGCGGCGCCATCGCCATCGAGAGCAACGACGCGCAGATCCGGCCGGGCCAGAGCCAGCCCCAGGGCGAGCGGCACCACGCACCCCATCGACCCGACCATGTAGAGCTGATTGGGCCGATCCTCGAGCGCCCACAACTCACGTCCGCAGAACCCGGTCGACGCCAGCACCGCGGTACCCTCGCTCGGCGTCCCCGCGACAACGATGCGGAGCGCCTCCTGCCTGGAAGCCCGCGCATTAGCCCCGAGACGCCGTGGCTCGAGCACTGCGCGCACAGCCGGCCTCCCCGATGCATCCGCCGATGCCCGGGGCCGCAAGGCATACGGAGCCACACTGCCCTTCTGCATGACGAGAGCGTAAGGACGCCCAGTGGCCTCCATGTGCGAGATCGCACGATCCAGCGCTGGACCCACCTCGGCGCTCTCCATCGGAAACAGCTCCCAGGGTATCTCCATCGTTGACAGCAGAGTCGGCGTGATGGGGCCCATCAAAGCGTGCTGTGGCTCGTCAGGCACTCCGGGCTGTCCGCGCCAGGTCACGATCAGGAGCTGTGGCAGACGGAAGGTCCAGGTCAGCGACGTCAAAGGACTCACGGCATTGCCGAGACCCGAGTTCTGCATCATGGCGATGCCGCGCCGGTGCGCGAGGCCGGGTGCACCGGCAAGGGCGACGCCGGCAATCAGCGCGACTGCGTCTCCTTCGTTCGCCATCGAGACATAGCGCAACGACGGGTCCTGCAGCACATAGTTGATGAAAGGCGTCAGATAGGAGCAGGGAACCCCTGCGTACCACTCGAATCCCCGGCGCCTGGCCTCCTCGACGAAGTGATGAGCCTCAATCATCTCGGGAGCCCGTAGTGGCGGCGCCCGGCGAGCTTCCGACCGGAATCTGGCCATGAGCGAAATCGACCGCCTGCCTGAAGTCCTCGAGATCGTTCACGCCGCGCCAGTGTCCGTGTACATAGAGGACCTCAATCGTTGCTCCCTGGGCAACCAGGGCATTCAGCAAAGCGAGCATGTCCAGGCCGTCGAAGTCCGGCCGTACTCGCAACTCCTGCATCGTAGCAAGGAGGCGCGGCAGGCCGGCACGCGCGACGTGCAGCATGCCGATCCATCTGCCTTGTGCCGGCAGGTCCGCGACCCCGCTTGCTTCCCGTTGCGTCCCGTTCACCACGCGTTGCAGGAGCACGGGCTGCCCGAAGAGTCCGCGATCGTCCGCGCGGGAGCAGTAGGCAAAATCACGGGCGGTTCTGTTGGTCTCGCCGCTCGGGGATGAGTCCACCACGACCGCGAAGTCCGCCTGACTCTCCACGAGGTCGCGCAGCACGTAGCTGCGAAACAGCAGGTCGCCGTAACAAATGACGACATCGCTATCCCGTCCCTCGAGTGCACACGCCAGCGAGGCGAGCTCGCCGGTTCTCTCATGGCGCTCGTTGACTACGAGCTTGATGCCCGCGGTATCGATCGCATCGGCACGATAACCGCCGACGACCGTGATGTCGTTGATGCCCTCTTTCTTGAAGCCATCGACGAGCCAGCGCAGGAGCGGCTTGCCGGCGATAGGCAGCATCACCTTCGGCCGGTCGGTCGTCACCGCCTCGAGACCCTGGCCGCGGCTCGCGGCCAGCACGATCGCGGTCCGCGCTCGGGCCCCGGAGCTCAGATAGACGCGCTCCGCCTCCGAGTACTCGTCCGCGTCCTGCAGACGGAAGATCTCCTCGACAGGCGCCACACGATCCTCGACGTTCACCAGCGTCTGGCTACGATAGATCTCCCTGGCAACGCTCTGCATCGCAGCCGTGGCGGAGCGGATCAGATGATTCGCCCAGATGACCACGCTGATACCGGCGGCACGGAATACGTCGGTGGGAGTGCTGTAGTACTTGGTGGGAACGATCACCAGCGGAGCACGTCCAGCCCATTCCCGTGCGAAGGTCAGAATCTCGTCCGGCTTCGATAGCTTGCTGTGAATCAGAATGGCGTCTGCCCCGGCGCACCGGTATGCCTCGGCGCGGCGCAGCGCCTCCTCCATGCCCCACCCTGCGATGAGCGCCTCGACGCGGGCCACGATCGAGAAATCAGCGTCGCTCTGTGTGTCTTTCCCCGCTGCGATCTTGCCGCTGAACTCCTTCATGTCGGCGAGCGGCTGGCGCTCGCCATTCAGAAAACTGTTGGTCTTCGGAAACTGCTTGTCCTCGATGCACACCCCGGCGATGCCGCGTTGCTCGAGCTTGCGCACGAGCCGGCGCACGTTGTTGAAATTGCCGTAGCCGGTGTCACCGTCGAGCAGGATCGGCAGATCGCTCGCGTCGGCCATGAATTCGAGCACGTCCACGACCTGGGTCCAACTGGCCTCGTTGTTGTCGCGGACGCCGAACTGGGCCGAGATCGACAGCCCGGAGGCCCAGATGCCGCTGAATCCGGCCTCGCGAGCAATGCGCGCCGACAGACCGTTGTGGGCCTCCATGAGAAACTCGAGCTGCGGGCTGTGCAGCATGCGACGCAGCTTGGCGCTGCGCGAGCGGGGCGGGTCGCCCGGACTCGCCCCAACGGAGGGTACACGCAGTGTCACAGAGGCACCTGCCGGGGCAGGATCTCGCTCGCGGCACGGGCCACATCGGCGGGGAAATCGATCTCGATCCACGGCGCGCCGGTGACCTCGGTCACCTCGAAAATCTGGCTGCGCTCGAGTATCAGATCGCGGATGGCCTCCTCGTGCGGCATGTTCGCACGGCCGCCATCCACATAGCCCCTGACGAGACTCGCCAGTCGCCGCGCGCCCGCCTGATCAAAACGAAAGAAGCCGATGGACTCGCCGATGGTGTCGTACTCCAGATCGGGCGGCAGTTGCTTGCGCAGCTCGATCGGCACCCCGGCACGCACGCAGACCTTTACCGGCTCCTCTCCACGCTGGAAATCGCAATCGATCAGGATGCGATTGACAGGTTTGCGACCCGCCACCAGGGCATCCATGATCCGCGCGTCATAGAGCACGTCCGCGTCCATCAACAACACATCACCGCCCCGTGTCATCGCGTCGGCGAGCGTATGGACGGTGAGCACGCTGCCGAGCTCGAACTTCTCGTTGAGCGCGATTTGCGGCTTCGGCTGCCACTGCAACCGCTCGAGCTCCGCCTCGATGAGCTCATGCCGGAAGCCGAGGCCGAGCACGATTTCCTGCACACCGGCGCGCTTCAGAAGGCGCAGGTGCCGCTCCAGAAGGCTCGCGCCGCCGAACTGCAGCAAACATTTCGGATGCGGCTGCGAGTCGGGTTGTTGCAGCCGCGAGCCGCGGCCGGCCGCGAGAATGATGGCGCGCATGCAGATCCTCGTGAGATTCGACTGGCGCGAATATTACAAAATGAGGCCGGCCCCGTCGCGACAAAGGCCCGCTAGCCGCCGCGGACTCAGTAGCCGCCGCGGACTCATTTCGCCGGGGACCATGCCGCCCGGCGGCGCCAGACCCGCTCGGATCGATACAGATACAGCAGGCCGGGTATACCGAGCACGATCTCCCGGGATCGCTTCGCGAGCGACAGAGCGAGGGCCGCGTGAGGCGACAGGCCGACGAGCGGTGCCAGCAGCAAATAGCCGCCTTCCTGCACGCCGAGGGCACCGGGAATCGCAAACGCGGCACCCCGGATCGCCTGGCCCAGGGATTCCAGCAAAAACGCATCGGTCCAATCGACGGGTGTGCGGAAGAGCTGCAGGATCAGGTAAACCTCGCCGGTGCCCACCACCCAGCCGAACAGACTCAGCAAAAAGCTGGCGGCCACGCGCCCCGGGCGTGCATAGGAGCTCTCGATGGCCCGATCGATCGCTTCGGCCTGTGCCATCCACCGCGACCAGTCGCGCTTGCCCAGGAATCGGGTCGCCGCCCGCAGCAATTTGCCGAAAAAGCCGCGCCGTTGCAGCAGATAAAAGCCCCCAATCTGCAGGGTCAGCGTGCCGCTCGCAATCAACGCGGACACGCGCAGCGCGTGCTGCGAGAAGTGTGAGGCCTGTGCCCCCAGCAGACAGACACCCATCAGGGCAAAGATGATCTGCGCGACCGTCTGGACCGTGGTGCTGACGGTGACGGCGGCCGAGGCAGCCGCCATCGGCATGCCCCGCTGCGCCAGATGTCTCGCCATCAACACGGGGCCGCCGATCTGTCCCGCGGGCATCAGGCTGTTGGCCGACTCGCCGGCCCAGCGCGCCAGAACGGCGTCGCAAAAGCTGCCCGCGGTCCCCGATCTGTCAAACAGCACCGAGATCGCGGCCGCGTCGACGAGCAAGGGCACCAGGTGAAACGCGGCCACGAGAAGCAGACCCCAGCCGGCAACAGCCAGCGTCGCGAATATCGTGGGCAAGCCCTGCGAAGCCAGCACGCCGACGAACAACAGCAAGCCCGCGGTCAGCAGCCACGTCGCGGCTCGTGTCATGCGCGCCTCGGGCCACCGGTCGGCGTGCTCCGCTGGCGCCGGCTGAAAACCTGACGAAAGCCGAAATAGGCGAATGCATCCTTCATGTTCGAAATCAAGCGCCACCCCAAATGCATGCGTGGATCGGTGACATACTCGAACGTCAACGATACCCGGGTCTCACCCTCGGCACTCGCGGTGATGCGGTGCCGAAGCTTGTCGCCGTCGAAGAACACGAGACCCCCAGGGGGAATCTGCACCGCTCCCGGCACGGGTGTCGCTCCGGGCTCACGGGTATGCAGCTCGTACTCCAGGCGGCACGAGGATTCGTCGATCACACCGAGCAGCAATGTATAGCGACGTCCTGCGTAATAAGAGGTGTCATAGTGCCATCCGATGTGATCGCCGGCCCGCGTGTAGAAATACAGCGCGTAAGCGTGCGGATCGTCGTCCGGCGAAAACTGCAGAGGCTCGCCGGCAAGCCGGGCCAGCCAGTCGATCAGCGCGGGCGAGCGGTACAACTCGGCGATCGCCGGCGCGAGGCGGTCGATCGTGTGGCGGCTGACGCTGCCCCCCTGCTTATGGCCCGGGAGATAGTTGCGATTCACGGCGTGCCTGACCGCAGCAACCCCGTCCACGAGTTGCTGCGTCGTTCCGGCTGGCAGGAAATCAGGCAAGTAGAGGAAGGCTCCCTGTTCGACGAATTGCCGGCGCAACGCCGCGCCATCGAAGCTCTGTAAGCGCGTCAGCATTGGAGGAAGGGCCTTCAGGCGACGCTGGAGCTGGGACCGGAAGCCTGCACACGGCGGGCGACACGGCGATAATCGACTATCACCCAGATGGCGAACAGCGGCGCGCCGATCGAGGCCGCGACGAGGAACGGAACCAGACCGTTCGACACCGTCACGAGCGGCAGCAGATACAGCACATCTTCGGTCTCGAACCCACCGAAGGAAGCCTGCCGGCTGGCCCCCTTGCCCGCCATCTCCTCGATCCGCATACGCAGGAAAAAGATCAGGGCGGTGCCGCCGCCGGCCAGCGCCCCGAGAACTTCTGGTGCCACGGGCAACGACACGTTGTCTCGCGCCGCGACGCCGACACCGATGGCGATGAACAGCAGGATCGTGATCAGAGCGTCACTCGCGAGGTCGTAGATGTGACCGAAACGGCTGGTCTTGCCGCTGATACGCGCCAACTCACCGTCGGTATGGTCGAGAAAGTTCGAGGCAACGAGCAGCAACGCTCCGAGGTTCGACCAGCCGTAAGTGCCCGGCACGAACGCCGCGGCGGCGGCCAGCCCGACGATGAGCCGCACGGTTGTCAGGTGATTCGGAGTGACCCCCGTATTCCTCAGTGGAGTCACCAGCCAGCGCGCCAGGCGGGCATCCCAGGGACGCTGCGGCAAGGCGGATGCCCTGGACAACTGCTGCGACTCGGCCATTCCACCCCGACTTGAGGAATCGCTCTCGATGTGAGCGTAGGTATCGGTATTTTACGCCCTTTCCGGACGGCGTTCAGGGCTTCGGCAGATCCGCGGGAGCCCGGCGAAGGGTCCGGATCGTCTGCTGCGCCAGGCTCGCGTCCGCTGCGCTCAGCGGGCCGTAGGAGAAGTGTGCGAAACCGGGAGGGCCCGGCGCATCCCATCTCACCCGCACCTCTCCGAACCTCATGCCCGCCGCATTGGACCAGGTCAACGACTGAGCGAGCAGACCGGGCAAGCGCAGGGTTTCGGCCGAAGCGCCGCGCGGCGCCCGGACCTTCCGGGTCGAGTCGCCCACGCGGGCGATCAACAGCAACAGCTTGTTGTCACGGCCCGTGAACCGATAGACAGGCAACCCTTGCGAGGAGCCGTCTCGCGATACCTCGATCTGCGCAGGAATCGTCAACGCGAGCGCATTCTCGAGTATTCGCTCGGTCGCATCGGCCGCCTGCGCCTTCGCCGGTAGTGAATGAAAGGATCGCAGGACGAGAAGAATGGCAAGCGCGGCGCGCCACATTGCATTACACCTTCACTGGCGCAGGCAGCGCCTGAAGCGTTGATCGACTCGATGCGCGTACCAGTCGGTCGTCAGACTGCGGGTGATCTTCGCCCCATGCAACTGAATGTGCGGCACCACGGCGGGTGGCAGCGGCCGACCACTCATTCGACCCGCCATCTCGAAGGTACGACGATACAGCGTTGTCGTTTCGAAGCCCTCGCTCCTGCCCTCCTCGAGAGCATCGTGTATCTCGCCGTCACTCAGATCGAGTCGACCGGCAATCCTTCGAACGGCCTCCTCCGTGCTGCCCGAAGTTGCATTGCTATTGTGCGGGAGCAGCGCGCCGTCCGTGACCAGTTTGATCCCCGACACCACGCTTACCGCGCGCTGAAAGCCCGCGTTGCGACTCGAGAACTGCCCGGCGTTGAAATCGGCGAAGCGGTACACGTAGTCGTCGTACGGAGCAGCGTATCCAAGGAGATGAGCCACCCCGAAGTAGATACTCCCGTGACGCGTGAAGAGCTCGTCCTCGAGGCTGCTCTTGACCGGATAGGGGTAGGACTTCGCGGCCGCCGATTGCCGCGCGAAGGCAACATTGACCTGCATCGGACCGCGCGTGCGGATGGGATTCCAGTCCTCGAACAGCGTTCGGCCGAGGGGAACCTGGCCGATGAAGTCATCGAAAATGTCGCTCAGCTCCTTCTCCGTCCGCGCCCGATCGATCCGATCACTGTAGCTGACGCCCGTGGAGGACTTCAGATGCAAGGCGGCATGTACGAGTGAGACCGGAATGGCGTGACGCTCGGCCCGCTCATCGATCTCGCGCCAGGCGATCGCGCCCAGTCCCGGCACCACCGTATTGACCTGGAATCCCGACTCCTGCTCGATCACGGCCACGACCGCACAAACGTGCTCAGGTGTGGGCTCGATGTGCTGGGTATCGAAGGCTGTATACAGATCCGACACCCATCCGGAGCGGTCAGATACACCGCGTGGCAGTGAGCGATCGATGAGCGCCCGCGCCTGCGCCACGGTCCGTGCGCGCTCGATCTCCGAAGGACCGCTGGCACACCCGATTAGTAGCGCTGCCAACAGGAGGGCAGCGCCCGCGGGGCACACATTCCTCATCGTTCGCGTCCGCTATCCCCGCGGCACGGAGTCTCAAAAATGGCCATCCTCGATGTTCGTCGCTCGATAGCGCGCAAGGTGCTGTCTCATCCAGTCTGGAAGCTCCACTGACAGATTTTTCTGGGCCACGGCCGGTACTGCGCGCAATGACCTCTGGCCCGTCCACGATACGCGGGTCGGCGTGATCAGGGTGCGGCTCGTAGCTTAACCGTGTCCCTGACGGGCAGGCGAATGCATCATACCCCTCCCGACGAAACGGCAGTAAAATCGCCTTGTGCGGGCGTCCTGGCGGGCTTCGACCGCTCGCCTTCCGGGCGCCGAGGAGGGTCCATGACGAGGCACTTCGCGTGGCGGCCACAAGTTGACCGCGATCCGCTCTTCAATCCCTTCATTCCGCTCGATCAAACTCGAGATCGCGCGCGTCTCGAGGAATACGACGACGGGCTCGAGGACGTGGAGGACACGACGGCCGCTTCGGTCAGCGTGCCGGGCGACTCCGGGGCACGCCAGGGTAGCGATGTCCGCAGACCCGAGCCGAACGAGCCGCTCTGACCGAAGTCAGCGACGAGCGGCGCTTCACAATGGTGTAGTACGATGGCGCATGAGCAAAGGGGTCTTTCTCACCTTCGTGATTGTCGCGGAAGTCCTGGCGACGACTGCCCTTATAGCCAGTAACGGTCTTATCCGACCGCTGCCGTCCGTCACCGCGGTTTCGCTGGAGACATCCCGGTCGGTGACCCCGGCCGGTGACACTCCATGAGCTTCTGGAGCAATGTCGTCTTCCCGCGCGTCCTCGACTGGTCGATGCGCAACAACGACGAGCTCAAGGAGCTGCGCACGCGCGCGCTCGCACCAACCCGAGGACGAGTACTCGAGTTGGGATTCGGCACGGGATTGAATCTGCCTCACTACCCGGCCAACGTCACGGACATCGTGGCGGTCGACCCGAACCCGGGCATGGCGACGCTCGCGCGCAAGCGGATGCGCACCCGCGGGATATCCGTTCAACATCGGCAGATCAGTGCGGAGTCCCTACCCTTCGAAGCAGCCAGCTTTGACAGCGTCGTGTGCACCCTCACCCTGTGCAGTATCCCGAACGTGCATGCGGCCCTGCAGGAGGTCGCGCGGGTGCTCAAACGTGGCGGACAATTCCTGTTCTTCGAGCACGGCCGGCACGCTGAAGCGGCCGTCGCGAAGTGGCAGGATCGCCTCAACCCAATGTGGAAGGTTGTCTTCGACGGCTGCCACATCAATCGCGACATCAGCCGACTGATTGTCGATGCAGGCCTGACGCTCACCCAGATGGAGCACCCGCCCATCCAGATGCCGCGGGTTGCGGGCTACCTGTATCTAGGCAGCGCGCAGCGATAGCGTTCTCCGCCGGGGCTTCGGTACGGAGTGCCCACCGTGTATTCTCCAATCACCGAACATGGAGTTTCGAGGAGACGCTCATGCTGATCCTGACGCGGCGCATCAGCGAGGTTGTCGTCATCGGTGACGAGATCACCGTGACCATTCTCGGGATACGGGGCAACCAGGTGAGAATCGGCGTGTCGGCGCCGAAGAACGTACCGGTGCATCGGGAGGAGATTTACGAACGCATTCAGCAGGAAGGTCCGGCCGGATCGCACGACGAGGAGGAGGACGCGCCCGGGCGCCGGACATGAGCCTGCGGCCGCTCCACGCCGCCGCAATCAGGCGTTGCGAATCCGCGCGATCAGGGCTTGCGTGTAGCGCTTGGTGTCGGCGCTTCCCCCGAGGTCGCCGGTCTTGATTTTATCCACGTTCAGGGTGTCGTCGATCGCCTTGCGCAAGCGCATCGCCTGCTCGAAGCGTTTGCAATGATCGAGCAGCAGGGCGGTGGCCAGCAGCAACGCCGTGGGGTTGGCGATGCCCTTGCCGGCGATGTCGGGCGCCGAGCCGTGGACCGCTTCGAATATCGCAGCGTCCAGTCCGATGTTGGCTCCCGGCGCCATGCCGAGTCCGCCCACCAGGCCGGCGGCCAGATCGGACAGGATGTCGCCGAACATGTTGGTCGTCACGAGCACATCGAACTGCCAGGGATCGAGGACCATTTTCATCGCGCAGGCATCGACGATGATCTCGCTCATCTGCACCGGGTAATTCTTTTCCTCGTACAGATCGCGCGCGGTCTCGAGAAATATGCCGGTGAGGGCCTTCATGATGTTGGCCTTGTGCACCACCGTCACCTTCTTCCGGCCGGTTGCCACGGCGAACTCGAATGCATATTGCAGGATGCGGCGGCAACCCTGGCGAGTGTTGATGCCGGTGGACATACCGACCGCATGGGGATCGCCATCGATGGGTATGTAGTGCTCGTAGCCCATGTAGAGCCCTTCGACATTCTCGCGCACGATGACGAGATCGACGTTCTCGAAGCGCCCGCCGGGAACGAGCGAGCGCACGGGCCGCAAATTGGCGTAGAGGTGAAACTCCTCGCGCAGCCTCACGTTCGAGGATCGATAGCCACCGCCCGACGGAGTTTCCAGAGGCCCCTTCAAGGCGAGGCGGGTCTTGCGAATGCTGTCCAGTGTGGCCTGCGGCAGCGGATCGCCGGCCGCCTTGATGCCCGCCAGTCCGGCGCTGTGAGTATCCCAGTCAAACTCGGCCCCGAGTGCCTCGAGTACCGCGAGGGTCGCGTCGACAATCTCCGGACCGATACCGTCGCCTGGAATCAAGGTTGCGGCGATGCGTGCGCTCATGAGCTCGTCCTGCGTGCTGGGATCTTCACATCATCGACGAATGCCTCGCTCCTGACCAGTCAAGGTTTTGCACTCGTGGATCTTGGCGCTCACTTCAAGGTGTACCTGATCGGCACTGATTTGGGTCCGCTGACCTGCAACGAGGGCAGCCCTTCCGGCTTGCCGTCCAACTCCAGCGTTCGCAACCGGGCAAAGAGCTCCTCGAAGAGAATCCTGAGCTCGATTCTCGCCAGATGTTGTCCGAGGCAACCGTGGGGACCCCAGCCGAAGGCGAGGTGGGGCGCCGTCGCACGATCGACCCGGAAGCTGAAGGGATCGTCGATGACACGATCGTCGCGATTTCCGGATGCCCAGGCGAGCCCCACCCAGTCCCCCTGCCTGAACCGCGTGCCGACAATTTCAGTGTCGCGAACAGCAGCGCGCATCGTGATCTTGGACGGCGAGGTCCAGCGAATGGACTCCTCCATGACGCCAGGGACGAGCCCGGGATTCGCCTGCACCTTGGCGAGCTCCCGTGGGTTCTCGCACAGCGCCCAAATGCCCCCCGCACTGGAGGCCGAGGTCGTGTCATGGCCGGCTGTTGCCGCCACGAGGCAGTAACTGCGCGCTTCGAGCTGCGGGATGGGTGCCCCGTCGATCAGGGCGTTAGCGACCACTGAGGCCATGTCGTTGCGCGGCCGTTTGCGCCGATCCGCCAGCAGCGCATCGAAGTAATCGTTGAAATCCTTCACGATGCTGGCTGTCATGTCGGCGGCCGCAATGCCGCGATTGTCCTGCGCGTTGCGCGCGGCGTCCGCATCGTTGACACCAAAATACTCCTGCGCAAGCCGCAGGATGAGCTTCTCGTCGGACATCGGTATGCCGATCACGCTCATGATCACGCGCAGCGGATAGAGGAAGGCGATGTCCTTCGCGAAATCGCATCGCCCGCCCATCTGCGCGAGGACATCCACCGACTGGCGCGCGATGGCTCGAATCTGACTCTCGAGGGGCAGGAGATTGGCGGGCTTGAAGAACGCCGCGGCCACGTTCCTATACTTGGCGTGATCGGGTGGGTCCATCTGCACGATCGTGCGTATCATCGAGGGACGGCCGGCGGTCATCTCGCGGTAGCGGCGCTCTTCCTCCCGGTCGATGATCGTGATGTTGCGGTCACCGCTGTGGAACAGGTCGTTCTGCTTGGCAATCGCCTTGATATCGGCCTGGCGGGTCACGATCCAGAACGGGTCGGTATTCTGCGGCACCGCGTACCCGATGGGTTGATTGTCCCGCAACCATTTGAACGCTTCGTGGATCTTGCCGTTCCCATGGCACTTGGGATCGACGACGACTGCGGCGATGCTGTCCGGAATGTTCATCATGAGGCCTGCGGGTATCGGGAGCTCGTATGCTAGTTTACATCGAAGCGGCTACCAAGCAGCCTGGGAGACCACCATCATGACCCACCCGAGTAACACGGGGACCGGCGGCCCGCCGGCCGCGGACACGAGCCTGCCGGCCCCTTCCGAGCTGCAGCTGCTGTCCGCGATCCGCTTCAACCTCGAGCAAAAGATCGCGCCCGAGCTGAGCTCGGCGATGGCGCAGCAGATTTGCCGCATGACCCAACAGGTGCTCGGGCACCTGATTCTCATGCGCTGCGAGTGGCCGGGTATCCTGCAACGGCAGGTGCATAAGCTGACGGACGCGCTGCGTGCCGTGGTGGGCGTGCTGTCCGAGCATGGCAAGACGCTCGCCGACCGCGCGCTGCTCGAGGATGCGTCCCGACTGCTTTCGATGCCTGCAGGCATCCCGGAACGTCACCTGCTCGAGCAGCGCAATCGCGCTCTGAATGGCGTCCTGGAAAGGGCGCTGACGGAGTTGTTCTCGCTGACGAGCGCCGCCGCCCCGGCCCGGATGGCTGGCATCAACCATGTCATACGAGAGGTCATCGACGCCTGTGCCATTACCGAGCACGACTACAAGCGCGCAGAGCAGGACTCCATCGAAGCCTATGCAGCCCGCGCAGCGAATCACGCGGTCATCACGGCGGAGCGGCTCCAGAGCTATCTGCGCGGCAAGTTCACCGACCGCCCCGGGTTGCAGGTAACGAGCTTGCGCGAATTGCCCGGTGGTTTTGGCAAGATGACGTTCCTGTTCGATGTCGTGGGGCTCGAATCCGCGCCCTGCTCGCTGGTACTACGTCGCGACCGGCCGAACGGCGCGACCGAAACGACCGTCGCCGACGAGTTCCCGCTCCTTCGGGCCATGCATCGTCACGGCCTGCCAGTCGCCGAGCCGCTGTGGCTGGAGCCCGGCCCGGCTCTCGACTATCCATTCATCGTCGTGAGGCGACTCGAGGGCCGCCCGGCAGGCGATCTGTGGAAAGCCGATCCCAACGTTTGCAGCGCGGAAACCGCTCGAGACCTGGCGAGCGTCCTTGCGCGGTTGCATTCGCTCGACCCTGGCGCGATGTCGCTCGGACCGCGACTGCGTCCCGCCGGAGCTGCGGAGTCGGTTGCCGCGATGTTAGCCGAGGTGCGCGAGCTATGGATGCGCAAGCGACTCGAGCCCGACGCCGCGCTCCAGGCGTCGTTATGCTGGCTGGAGCACAACATTCCCCCACCGACCCCGAGAGCCCACCTCGTCCACAGCGACGTCGGCTTCCACAACCTGCTGATCGTCAACGAGAAAGTGAGTGGCCTGCTCGACTGGGAGCTGGCCCATCTCGGCGATCCTGTCGAGGATCTGTCGTACGTTCGCCCCTACATCGAGCAGCTGCTGCCATGGAAGGAGTTCCTGGCTGCCTATCGGAATGCCGGTGGCAGCGGGTACTCGGAGGATCGGGCGCGGTATTTTTCAGTGTGGCGAGGCGTCCGCAACACGGTCTACACGCTCCTGTGCCATCACGCGTTTTGCACCGACGCGAACCTCGATCTGCGCTTTGCCCACGCGGGAGTGTATTACCCGCGACTCATCCTGTTGGAGGCGGCGCAGAAGGTCGCAGAGCTCGGCGCCAGGCAGGGAGATGAGCATGACCGAGGGTAACGGCAACGACACGCAATTCGAGCTCGCCATGAGCCTGTCTGCGAGCAGCGGGCTGACGCCGGAGGCCCATTCCAATCGCGATCTCATGGTGAAAGCCTATCGCGCGATCGAGGCGGGCGACCAGGGGGCCCTGACGGCGCTCCTCGATCCGAACGTGCGATTCGTCGAAGCGCCCTCGCTGCCGTACGGGTGCGACGTGCGCGGTGTCGAGGCAACCGCCGCAGGCGTGAGCGGAATGATGGCGGCCTGGAGCAAAATCCGGGTCGACGTGGAGGACTTCACGGCGGCGGGCGATCTCGTCATCGCGTACATGCGATTCACGGGCATCTCGCGCAAGACGGGCAAGCCGTACTCGGGCGAATGCGCGGAGGTTTTTCGTTTCCGCAACTCCCGCATCATCGAATGGCGCCCGATTTACTGGGATACCCACGCTGCACGGGAGGCCTGCCACTGACGTGAGCGCGCGCGCAACGCCGTGAGCCTCGCCCTCACTGCACCACGAACCCCCCGTCTGCCACCAGAGCGTGGCCATTGACGAAGCTCGACTTGTCGCAGCAGAGCCAGATGGCCGCCTCGGCCATCTCCTCGGCCGTGCCCATGCGGCCCATCGGGGAGAGATTCTCCAACAAGTTCTTCACCTCCGGGCCGAGTTGCATGACCTGCTCGACCATCGCCGTACGCGTGACCCCGGGCAGCAGCGCGTTGACTCGAATGCCCTGGCGTGCCCAGGTCAGGGCAGCCGTCTTGGTCAGACCGACGACCGCATGCTTACTCGCCGTATAGCCCGGCAAGGAGGGATTGCCCGAGGTGATGATGGCATTGATCGAGGCGGTGTTCACGATGGCGCCCTTCCCCACCTTCAGCATGTGCGGCACTTCCTGCTTGATGCACTGCATGACCCCTGAAACATTGATCGCCAGCGTGCGCTGAAAGGCCTCGAAGTCCCATTCATGGTCCTTCGGATGAGTGATGCCGGCATTGTTGAAGGCGCAGTCGAGCCTGCCGAAGCTCGCAATGGCCTGGTCGATCAGGGCTTGCACGGTGGCCGGGTCGGCCACGTCGCCCGCGGTGCAGACTGCCTCACCGCCTGCGGACCGAATGAGCTCCGCCGTCTGCTCCAGGCCCGCCCGGTCCACATCCGAGACCGCCACGCGCGCTCCGTGCTTCGCGAACAACACCGCCGCTGCCCGGCCAATACCGCTCGCGGCCCCCGTCACCAGCGCGACTCGTCCTGTAAATAGATCCATGCGGCCCTCGTGGATTGTTTCGGCGAAGTGTGACCCCGGAGCTGCCTGGTGTGCAAGCGAACTGGCCGCCAGAGCCCGCAGCGAGCGTTGCTAGCGCGCGTCGTCCTCGCCTCTATACCCTGGCTTTCACCTATGATACGTTTATCCTATGATGTTCCATCCTACCGTGTCACACAAGACAACGGCACCGAGCCAAAGCGTGTAACACTCGTTCCGCCGGATCTGCTTGCGGTGGCCCCCAGGGCCCAAGATACTTCCAACATATCGCAAACCACGGGGGCTGCGCGCATGGGCGAGCAATCAGTAGCGTTGATCACAGGAGGCAGCCGCGGCATCGGTCGGGCCATCGTCGAGCGCCTCGCGGCGGACGGCTTCTACGTCCTGTTCACGTATGCAGCTCAGGCGAACAAGGCCGACGAGGCGATACGCGCTGTCGAAGCGAACGGCGGCAAGGCCAGCGCGGTACGCTGCGATCTCGGCGACCTCGCTCAGTGCGAGGCGGTGTTCGCCGCCCTGGACAAGCTCGGACTGCCGCTGAAGGTCTACGTTAACAATGCCGCCCAGTATGACGTCACGCCCATTTCCGCGGTGACCGCGGAGTTGTTCGATCGCACCGTGGCCGTCAACCTGCGCGCGCCATTCTTCATGTCGCGCCTCGCGGCGGCACGGCTCGTCAACGGCGGCCGGATCATCTACATCTCGTCGCTGTCGGAGCACCTGGCCTCGCCCATGTATGTGAGCTACACCGCCTCCAAGAGCGCACTGCGCGCGCTGGTGCTGGCCTACGCGCAGGAGCTGGGGCCACGCGGCATCACCGTCAATGCGCTCTGCCCGGGCATGACCGATACCGACATGTCGCGGCAATTCACCTCGGTAGCCCCGGAGATGCTCCAACTGACGATCTCCAAGACGGCTTTGAACCGCATAGGCCAACCGGAGGATCTCGCCAACGCGGTCGCGATGTTTGCCGGCCCGGACTCCGCCTGGATCACGGCACAGGTGATCGATTGCTCCGGGGGCTATGGCCTGATGTGACCTTCGTCAGCGACTCGGCGAGCATCATGAGCAGCATCCGCCGTGCCGTCGTTCCCTGAAACGAGAGCCGCATGGACGGATATCGACCCGTTAGAAAGCCATACCACGCCGTGTCCACGCACGCCACATTGCGTACTGAGCGGAAGACCTCGTAGAAGTCGCGGCTCGCGGGCTCGTAGTCCACGCCGCCCGCCGCCAGATATTCCTTCATGAAGTCGTCGCCGCTCATGAACGGCTGCACGAACAGCTTCATGTACTCGACGTCTTCGGCGGCGTCTCCGGGATGAATGAACTCCCAGTCGAGCATCGCGGAAATCCTGCCCTGGTCCATGAGTGCATTGTCGGGCCGATAGTCGCCGTGGATGACCACGATGCGCGGCACGTTCTGCGGCACGTTGTCGTCGAGCCAGGCGAAGGCAGCCTCCATGATGTCCGATTCGACACAGTGGTGGCGCCGCCAGCGTTGCCGCCAGTAGTCGATACCGGCCGCGATCTGGCTGCGCGGATCCTCGGATGCCACCTGCAATCCAACATCTCGCGGATCGATGGCATGCAGGCGCGCCAGGATTTGCGCGAGCTCGCGCGCTCCTGAATCACCGAGGGCCCGATCCGCGCTCATCGGCGCCGTCGCCACGACTCCCGGCACTCTGTCTGTCAACAGAAACGGCTGTCCGAGAAAGGAGCGATCGCGTACCGCGGCACGTGGGCGCGCCACCGGGATGCCCAGCGCCTGCAAGCGCTCGAGGAAATGGAGTTCGTCCGCGGCCGAGGCCGCCACCGGACCGAAGGGCAGATCGCGGCGAATTGCAAACTGCTCGATCGCGCCGGCGGGCGTGCGTGCCGCGATGATGAACGTATCGCGGGAGTACCCACCGACCATGCGGGTAATACTCTGCGCCCGGTAGCCCACGAACTCGCGCGTCGAGTCGAAATAGCGATCGATGCGCTCCGGTGTCACCTCGATCTCGACTTCGCGCAGGCTCTTCAGAGCCGCGACGCGGTGCTCCTCGAGGAACCGGTTCTCTGCACGGAAGCCCTCCAGCGCCACCGCGCCAATGTTTCCGACGAGCTGTGGCGGGACCCGCGAAGCGAGCCCGCGCACCGCGGCCGCAATCGCATCGATACTTCGGTGAGGATCGTGAAGGTCCGGCAGGCGCACCTGCGGGCTCACGGGCTGTGCCGGCTTCACGATGGCCGGCAAGCCCTCCTGCCCTTGCGGCAAGTCCGCCAACAAGGCATCGCGTGCCGCGATCCACTGCTCCGCCGGGTATTCCTCGAGCAATAGATAGTCAACAGCCTGGCATACCCAAGTCGCGGCGAGCCTGGCATAGGCAGTCGTGAGCTCAGGCATGACCGTCGCCTCGATCTCGCGGCGCATGGCGGTCAAGAGATGCGCGCGCACGCGCCGAGCTTCGCTGTCCAAAGAGGCGCCGAGCTGCTGTCCGAGGGATTCCGACATGGTGTGACTCAACGACGAATCAGACGACGAAAGGCTTCGCCATAGATGACCTCCTGAACATCACCCCAGCCGGTGCGATTGGCATACTCCCATTTCATGAGGACGAAGTGTGCATGCATATTGGGCCAGGGTGCCAGCGGGGTCATGGCGGCGTGCCTCCCAGCGATCTCGTACGATTTACCGTTGCTGGCGCGCAGGATGAGGTCGACCCCAACGGGCGTCACCCCGTCAGGCCCGCGATGCGTACGTTGATCGGCACCGATGATGCCGTGCGTCTCCCCGTCATCGCGCACGTATCCCCACAGGACATTGTTCCGGTCATCGATGCCGGGATAGAGCATCCCCCACTCAGGGTGGTGGCGCCGGCTATCGAAGGCCAGACAATGAAAAGCAAAGCTCTCATCGACGACGCCCACCAGCCAGCTGAGCGGCGGAATATCCTGTAACGCCTCGGAGCGGTGCTCGCCCCAGGAGTGATCGCGACTGTGAAAGCCATCGATCTCGTAGCGCTTGCCGCGCAGCACGAGCTCGCCCGAGGTCTTCATTGCCTGAGTGATGTGCCCGCCGTTGTAGCGGCAAGCCGGAGGCATCGCCGCCTGCAGATGCAAATCGAGACGATTCCCGAGGCTGGCATTCTGGTACGTGACGTGGAAGGCCTCGAGAGGCTTCAGCATCTTGACGGTCACGTTGCAGGGGTAGCTCGCATCCATACTGTCGGCCGGCAGGGGCATGTAGTTCTGGTAGTCGAATGCTTCGCACTCCATGTGGTGCCTCTTCACTCCCTGCCAGCACATGATACCTCCGGTCGTGGTCCCGAGCACCGCGTGGTGCCAGAAGTAGATCAGGCAATCGATGCCTTCCCCCGGGATGTTGAAACCAAACATATTGGTCTCGGTGAAATTGCACCGGGCCCCGGAAGGTGGCCGGTGCAGATACTCATCCTCCGGCTTCATCACCGAGAAATACCGGTCTCGGCCCGAGCTGCCGTAGGCTTGGAAGTCCACGCTCATAGCCGGATGACGACCTTGCCGATGTGCTCGCGGGCTTCTAGACGTTTGTACGCATCGCGCGCCTGGTCGAACTCGTAGACCCGGTCGATCACCGGACGAATCCGGTGTGCCGCCATGGCCTTCAACATCGCGTCGTATTGATCACGGTTACCGACACTGATCGCATCGATGGCAATGCCTCTACCAAGCATCTGCAAGGGATTGAAGTTGCCACCGGCGCCGCCAACGAACCCTACGAGGGCAATACGCCCGCTGACCGCGAGGCTGTTGACGGATGTGCCCATGGTCGCGGGCCCGGCGACCTCGACGACCCGATCGACGCCCAACCCGTCCGTCAGCTGCCGGACGCTCGCGTCCCAGTTCGGATTCTCTTTGTAGTTGATCACCTGATCCGCGCCCAAGGATTTCAGACGCTCGCCTTTTGCCGCCGAGGACGTGAGGGCGATCACCCGCGCTCCGAAGGCCTTCGCGAACTGCAGCGCGAAGATCGACACGCCCCCGGTCCCCTGGACCAGAACGGTGTGACCCGGCTCGAGAGGCGCACCGACGGTCAGGCTCGACCACGCGGTGAGGGCCGCGCAAGTGAGCGAGCCGGCCTCCTCGAAACTCAGGTAGGCCGGAAGACGAACCAGGCCGTCCTGCGGCAGAACGACGTATTCCGCGAGCAGACCATCCAGCGAGCCACCCAGATCCGAGCCCAGATAGTCCTGCCGCAGAGGTCCGGCGATCCAACGCTGTAGGAAATTGGCTGTGACCCGATCACCCGTCTTCACGCGCGTAACACCGGCTCCGACGGCAACGACCTCGCCCGCACCATCGGACAGGGGGATGACATCCGGCTTCAAGGCACCGGCCGGATATTGATCCCAGGCAATCAGCAGATCGCGGAAATTGAGCGCGACGGCCTTGACCCGCACGAGCACCTGGCCGGGGCCGGGCTGCGGACGCGGCTCCTCCCCGGCCTGCAACTCTTCGACCTTGCCGAGCCGGGGAAACCGATACAGCTTCATGGGGAGCTCCAGTTCGAGTGCGGCACTCACAGCCGTCGCATTACGTGTATCGTATGCTACGACACCGAATGCTTCAGGGAAATCGGCAGCATGAGCCTGCAACGCGTTTATGAGCCGCTGCGGATCCGACAGGTGGAGCTTCCGAACCGCATCGTGCGTACGGCGCATGGTACGCACTTCTCTCACGCCGAGATCAACGATACCTTCATAGCATTCCACGAGGCACGCGCCCGAGGCGGCTGCGGCCTCACCATTCTCGAGACCGCGAGCGTCCATCCATCGGCACCGCTGACGCTTCTCAATTTCGACGACCGCTTCATCCCCGGTTACCGGCGCCTCATGGCCGCCGTCCGCCCGCACGGCATGAAGGTGTTCCAACAGCTGTGGCACGGCGGCCATCTGTATCCAACCGCCACGGGCGGGCCTCCCTGGGGAGTCTCGAACATTCCCGGCGCCGCGATGGGAATCGTTCCCGTACCGATGACGGAAGAGCAGATCCGCGAGATCATCAGCGCGTTCGCTGCCGCCGCCACGCGCTGCCGCGAGGGCGGCCTGGACGGTGTCGAGCTCCACGCCGCCCACGGCTATTTGTTCCATCAATTTCTATCGCCCCTCTACAACACTCGCACCGACCGGTGGGGAGGTTCGCTCGAGAATCGCATGCGCTTCCTGAAGGAAGCATTGCGCGCCGTGCGCAAAGCCGTCGGTCCCGACTTCGTGGTCGGCATGCGGGTGAGCGCCAGCCAGGCGCCCAGGGGCCTGAGCGAGGCGGAGGTCGGGAAGGTGATCGAGGCGGTCGAGGCGGAAGGCCTCATCGACTTCCTGAACGCTTCCTGGGGCGACTATTTCCGCATGGACACGATGAACAGCGGCATGCACGACCCAGCAGGCTATGAGCTCCCCTCTTCCAGCCAGCTGACGGCGGTCTCCAAGGTGCCGCGCATCGTCGCCGGCCGGTTTCGCACCCTGGAGGAGGCCGAGCAGGTGCTGCGCGAAGGTGTCGCCGACTTGGTCTCGATGGTTCGCGCGCACATCGCAGACCCTGACCTGGTGCGCAAGACCCGTGCAGGGCGCGCTACCGAAGTCCGACCGTGCATCGGCTGCAATCAAGGCTGCATCGGCGGGCTGATGCGCAACGGGCGGCTCGGCTGCCTGGTGAACCCCGCGGTTGGCTTTGAGACCACCCTGTCGGAAACGCACATCAGGACAGCAGCGGCTGCCAGGCGAGTCTTCGTGGTGGGTGGCGGGCCCGCTGGCCTCGAGGCTGCACGCATCGCCGCGCTGGCCGGACATCGTGTCATTCTCGCAGAGGCCGCTTCCCACCTGGGAGGCACGATCAATATCGCGAAGCGCGCTCCGAAATTGAGCGGCATCGGCGACATCCTTCCGTGGTATGAGTCGGAGCTCCAACGGCTGGGTGTCGAGGTACGACTCGACACCTACGTCGAGGCCGAGGACATCCGTGATGAGGCTCCCGATGCGCTGATCGTCGCGACCGGCTCACGCCCGCGCATGGACGGCATGCAGATCGGCGATGCGGGGGAGCCCGCCACGGGTGTCGAGCTGCCTCATGTTCTGTCGTCGATCGATCTGCTGACCCGCGGACCGACGAATTGGGGCAGCCGCGCGATCGTGCTCGACGACGTGGGCCATTACGAGGCCATCGCTGCCGCTGAATTTCTCATTGGCAAAGGGGTTGCCGTCGCATACCTGACTCGACATCCGAATTTTGCACCCTATGTCGAGTCAACCGGCCGGGCGGTTCCGGCTCTCGAGCGGCTGTACGCGGGTGACTTCACGCTCTACACGCGTCATCATCTGGCCGCGATCCGGGCCGGCGAATGCGACATCCGCCCCATTCAAGGCAAGAAGAAGACGACCGTGAGAGCCGATCATGTCGTTCTGGTGACGCCGAATGAGTCCCTGCGCGAGCTATACGACGAGCTGAGGGACTTCCCGCACAGGGTGTTGATCGGCGACGCACTGGCCCCGCGAGACATGCAACAGGCCATCGCGGACGGCCGCAAGGCCGCGTGGAATCTCACCGCGTAGGCGCCGCAATGTCGTCGCGCACGGGGCGCGCAATCTCACCGCTCAGCCCCGCGCAATGCCATCGCGCACGTGCGCGCAATCTCACCGCACCGGCCCGCCCGGGCGGTCTGCCCGGCGAGGCGCATACTCACCGATCGAGGTATCTGAGCTTGAACGTCTCGAGGCGCCAGGCGAGCTGCTGCTGACGCTCGGCGGGCGTGACACGCTTCATGTCCCTGGGCACGGCCCGGTCGAGATCCTTCAACTTGACCAACTCTCCTTTCGCCCAGCAGGCGTCCGCGGCGCGGGGTACGCGCGGCAACCCCTGCCAGCGGTGGACCACCAACACCTCGTGCAGTCCACCCGTGTCCAGCCAATTGTGGACGCCAGGATCCTGCAACGAGATGACATAGGTCGTTGACCCATCGGGATTCGGCACACCCTGAGAATTGTTCATGTTCGAGGTGCGCTTCCAGTACTGGAGGGTGCGGAACCAGAAGTCATGCACCACGAGATCGCGAAACCGGGCACCGCCGGCGCCTATGGTGACGACGAAGGCTTCGTCGTCGCGGAGCGCGAGGCGCGCGAGACTGACCGTCTGCAGCACGAGACCGCTGACGCCGCCGGTTCCAAATGGCGCCGTCATCGTGTTGGCCTCCAGCGAGGCATACAGGCGCATGAACCAGTACATTGCCGGCACGTCATCGACGATATAGCGCGCCGCGCGCTCGACGATCTGCTCAAAAGTCAGGGGTGCGGCCGTGGGCGGATCGAGTCGTTTCACGCGATACCCGTTGGGCATTTCGCGCCAATCGGCGCGACAGTCGCGTATGAACAGATACCGCGTGTCGGGCTTTGTCTGGATATGGTTGGGACGCCCGTTGGCCGGCTGCGGGTCGAGCGTGATCGCGAAGGTTCCGTCGGGGTCGAACTGGACGTCGTCCCAGGCGAGCGAGCCAAGCGTCATGGACAGCGACAGGTTGCCTGTCAGCGTAAAGGGCACGTCCGCCGGTGCAGGGTCGAAGCGCCGGCAGGTCAGCTCGAACCGCGCATGGCTGTCGATCGGAATGAGGGTGTAGTGGCTGTCCGGGCCATCGCCGCCCGAGCCGCGCGAGCCCGGAACCTTCATGCCGAACCATTCGTGCGGCGGCCCGTACAGGTGACCCAGCACCCTCGGATAGTTGGCATCCGAGTTCACTGCCCGCAGAACGTAGTTGAACGAATATTCCTCGGCCAGCTCATCCAGGCTCGCCGTTGCCTCGGGCGTGATGTCGAGAGCTGCGAGGCGTTTCCAGCGTCGCCCGGCCTCCTCCTTCGCGAGCTGCACGGGGGGCTGCCGGAAAACCTGGATCGCCAGCGCCTCCAGATCGCGCTGGTCCACGGTCGCGGTGGAATTGCCTGCGGCGAGAAAGTAGTCGTCCGGAACCAGAACTGCGCGGTCACTCATGCTCGTCTCTCGGTACTCCTGGGCGGAAAGCCCGTGCGCGATGAACATACCCCATTCCTGCGAAGCGTGGTGGGACATCAGGGCACCGATCGCCGCGTGGCCGAGGGCGCATTCGGCGACATGGCGCTCGATCGGCCCTGCCGAGAAGCGGGAATGGATCGTACGCAGCCTGCAGTCCTGCTTACCCGGATCGACACGCGCGAACGGGAAGCGCAGGCTCGTGGATCCCTGGCAGCCGGAAGAGAGACCCGTGTCCAAAGATTTGCCATTCTTTCTCGCCGTGAACGACTCCTTGGCGGGGAGCGACCCGCGCGACGACCTGCTTCATCCCGAGCGCAACAAACTGGTCCAGTCGGACAGTTGCACCGAGACGCAGTACTTCGGCTTCTGTGTACCCGAGGCACGGATTCAGGCGTTCTGCTACCTGTGGCACCACCCCAACCTGAGGCTCGTGTCGGGCGGCCTGTTCGTTTTCAAAGGCGACAAGCACACCGTGGTCCACGGCGAGCTGTGCGACTTCAGATCGTTCATGAGCGATGCGCCGCTGCGCAACGATCTACACGAGTATCGGCTGGAGAATGGTTACGGGGTGAAGATCCTGGAGCCGCTCAAGCGCCACCGGGTCACTTACGCGGACACTGCGAGGCAAAATGTTGTCGACGTCGAGATGGCGGCGGTGCGGCCGCCCGTGATGTATGGAGATGGCAATCATTTCGAGCAAGCGATGAAGGTCAACGGCAAGCTCACGCTGCGCGGCGTTCACTACGATGTCGATTGCTTCACGATTCGAGACCGATCCTGGGGCCGGCCCCGATCCGAGGCGCCGCTGCCGGTGCCGGCCACCTCCTGGATGGTAGGCGTCTTCAACGAGGGGTTTGCCTTCAGCGCATCGGTCTTCGAGCAGCAGGAGATGGCCCCGGAGCTCCGCCCGCCTCTCGCGATACCCATTGAAAAGACTTTGAACGGCGGCTGGCTCGATCGCGACGGGCGGATCGGGGTCCTCGTCAGGGCCCGCAAGCGCGTCGTGCGCGCTCCCGGGAGCTTCATCCCTCGGTACGTGGAGCTGGAGATCACCGACGACCTCGATCGATCACTGTCGCTGCGCGGAACCAGCTGCGCCACGACGCTCTGGCAGGCGTGGCCCAACATGACGCTGCCGATCTGTCAGATGCGATGGGAAGCCGACGGATTGATCGCCTACGGCGAATGCCAGGAGGGCAATTGGAATGATCACCTGAATGCGCTGCAGACCGGTTGATGTCTAGCAAGTCAATCGCAGCGGCAGCTCCGCGAGCATGTGCGCGTCGGAGCCGGGCTCGGTCGGTGTCGACGCGCCAGGAGCGTGCTATCGGGCCCTACGCGGCGGCGTGCCGCTCCACTTCCCACCCCTTCGCGCAGCTTGCGCAGTCCCTTCGAACTATGCGCGAGTTCACCCAAGTTGACGGTAAAGGTCTTGCCGCTCTCAAAGCGCAGCACGACCGCATGGTCGTGCGCCCACTTTACGTGGGCCATGCGAGGCAATTTGCCTTCGTCGATTCTCATCGGTGCATCACGTCGTCACCACATTGCTCTGCCGGCTGGCAGTCCTACGCCGGCAGCTCGAGCGATCGAGAGAGGACATCGCGCACCTGAGTGGGCTGACAGCCGACAGAGATCTGTCGGCCCAGTTACGAGGCCGGTGGGATGCGGCAGGGGATCATCGATTACTTCACGCCCACTTTCGAGCACCGAGACAATCCCCTCACGTAGGAGGGCGAGCAACGGATGGCCGCCGAGATTCCGGCAATCTGGCGGTGAGATGCCTACGGTGAGCCGGTGAATCGCTTACCGACAAGAACCAGGAAATGGGCAGTCAGCATGAGCGCTGTGACGACGATCTGAACCGCGATGAAATCCATGTTGATATCTCCTTAAATGTCGCTCTCAACACGGGAACGCAGTTTACTTATGAGCCGTTGCGCCTCTGTGACCTGTAGCACGATCTGGGCATGGTTCATGAGAGTGAAACAAACCGCTGGCTTCGGCGCACGCGTCCGTCGAATCGCCGTCTTC
>DATEJM010000101.1:0-47769 GCA_035277965.1 Steroidobacteraceae bacterium
TTGAGCGGCGACTTGATCTGGCCATTCTCGATCGCGTAGGCCTCGCTCGCCGAGAACACGAATTTCCCTGAGGTGATATCGACCTGGCCGCCGCCGAAATTGACGGCGTAGATGCCGCGCTCGACGGAACGAATGATGTCCTCCGGCGAATGCGGGCCGGGGCGCATGTAAGTATTCGTCATCCGCGGCAAGGTCAGATGCGCGAAAGACTCGCGTCGTCCATTCCCCGTCGGGCGAGCGCCCATCAGACGCGCATTCAACCTGTCCTGCATGTAGCCGCGCAGGATGCCGTTCTCGATGAGCGTCGTGCACTGCGTGGGCGTGCCCTCGTCATCGACATTCAATGATCCGCGCCGCTGCGAGAGCGTTCCGTCATCGACGACCGTGCACTCGGGTGCAGCGACCCGCTCACCGATGCGATTCGCAAATGCGGACGTTCCCTTCCGATTGAAATCTCCCTCCAACCCGTGCCCGATCGCTTCATGCAGCAGGATGCCGGGCCAGCCGGGACCCAGAACGACCGTCATCGGTCCCGCGGGCGCCGGTACTGACTCCAGGTTCAACAACGCCTGACGCGCGGCCTCGCGGGCGAGGGCAAGAGGCCGATCGCCGCTCATCAGCTCGGAAAGCGCATAGCGGCCGCCGGCGCCGGCGTAGCCCTGTTCGCGCCTGCCGCCGTGCTCGACGAGCACCGATACGTTGAACCGGACCAGCGGGCGCACGTCGGCCGCCAACTCTCCCTCGCTCGTCGCGATCAACACCACCTCGTGCACTGCGGTCACACTGGCCGACACGTGCACGATCCTGGGATCGAGGCGGCGGGTCTCACGATCGACCCGCTCGAGCCAGGCGACCTTGTCCGGATCCGACAGTGTCTGCGTCGGATCGACGGGCAGATACAACTTGTGGCCCGTGCGCGCATTCCAAGCCTGAACGCGCTTGTCGCCGCCCTGCACGGCAATCGCGCGCGCCGCCCGCGACGCTTCTTCGAGCGCCGGGAGCACGATCTCGTCCGAGTACGCAAAGCCGGTCTTCTCGCCCGCAAGCGCGCGAACACCGACGCCCTGCTCGATGCTGGCGCTGCCGTCCTTGACGATTCCGTCCTCGAGCGACCAGGCCTCCTCGTGGGAGAGCTGGAAATACAAGTCCGCGAAATCGACGCGGTGATGCAACACCTCGCCGAACACGCGGTCGAGACGGCTGTCGTCGAGCCCGCTGGGAGTCAGAATCAGATCGCGCGCGATACTGAGCGGATCGGCGTGGTTGGCGGCTGGCAATTTGTCCATCACTCCTCTCTCACGAGCTGTCATTCAACCTGTCACGGATCACGGTCCGAGGCACGCGGCCCGATGTTGTAGCGCCGGAAAGCTGGCGCGGGCCTGCGCCTGCCGCTCGCGATCCACTTCAGCCACCACGCAGCCGCGACCGCGCGGCAAGCGCTGCGCAACGCGGCCCCAGAAGTCCACGATCATGCTGTCACCGTAGGTCTCGCGTCCATTCGCATGGAAGCCGGACTGGGCCGGTGCCACGACATAGCACAGATTCTCGATCGCTCTGGCGCACAGCAGTGTCTCCCAGTGCGCACGGCCCGTAGGCGCCGTGAATGCCGCAGGCACCGTGAGCAGCTCGGCGCCCTGGGCGCTCAGCCGGCGGAAGAGCTCCGGGAAACGCACGTCGTAGCAGACCGACAAGCCGATCCGGCCGACCGGAGAATCCACGACCACCGGCACGCTGCCTGGGGCCACGTGCGCAGACTCACGATAGCGCTCGCCGCGCTCCGGAATATCAACATCGAACAAGTGTATCTTGTCGTAGCGCGCGACCCGCTTGCCGTCGGCATCGTAGACGAGACAGGCGGCGGCGGCGCGGCCGTCGGGGCCCGGCTGCAGCGGTATGGTTCCGCCAACGATCCACAGGCGCAGCCGCTGCGCGGTCCCGGCCAGAAAATCCTGGATCGGACCCGAGCCGTCCGGCTCGGCAATGCGCCTCTTGTCGGCGTCCGCAAGGCCCATGAATGCGAAGTTCTCCGGCAGCACGGCGACCGCCGCACCCTCCTCGGCAGCATCCTCCAGCAACGGACGAGCCTGGGCCAGATTGGCCCCCACATCGGGCTCCGAGGTCATCTGAATCGCTGCTATTTTCATGGCTCCCATCGCCGCCTCATGGCTTCCATCGTCGCCGCTTCCGGAGGCTCTCTTCGGCCGCCCAGGGCAGTTATCTCTCCACCGGACCGTGCTCCTGAGCGACGCTGTCAGGCTGCACGCCTACCATCGGGTCATCCCAGCCCCCTTGCAAGCGCAAGACCGCCTGGGAGCGCTCCTGGGCACCCTCCGCCGAGAAAAGCTGCCGCATGGAGAGCCAGACCGCCGCAATCCGCGGGGTTGCCCCGAAACGGCGCACCGCGGCAGGCAATCGCTCCTCGCCGCGCAATATCCAGACCTGCTGATCGTAATCGCGCGCCAGGAGGCCCGTGCGCCCCCGCATCAGGATTTCGGCGTCACCGTCGAAATGAAGATTCGCGGTGGTGGCCTGTCCGTTGCGCAGTGCGAAGTCCGCGTCCAGTCGCGTGAACCGCAGCGGATTGCCACCCTGTTCGCCCTGCGCCGAATCCATCCCATCCAGCAGTGCGGGGACCATGAAGAGCGCGAACGGGGGTCCAGCGGTCGTGGCCGCAGCCAGCGTCGTTCCATCTTCCACCCGCAGGCTCACGGAGCCCTCGACGCCCCGCATCCAGGGTTGGGCATCGGGATTCCACTGCAACGTCCCGGTGAAGGTGCCGCCCGCGGCCTCGACGTCCGGCCGGAAGCCGAACGCGGCCAGGGTCCCCGCTACATCGCTGCTCTTCAGCTCGAAGCTCAAACGGCAAGTCGGTGCCGACAGTTGGCAGCGCATTTCGCCTTCGGTGATGTAAGGCACGGCTGCGAGCCTCATGTCGCTCATCGCAACGAGATCCGCACGGGTTTCGAGCGTGGTCGTCAGGCGTCCGAGAGCCCGGCCGCGCCAGACCAGTTGATCGATCCCGACCTGCGTCGCCGGCGAAAGCGCGGCCACGAGAGTTTCGGCCTCCCCCGCGGACAACCCGTCCGAAATCACGAGCCGCCCCAGATGCAAGTCACCGGGCCCACTCTTCGGGAAGCGCGCCGTACCGGACAGTGACGCCGACTCCAGAGCGACATCGGTCCCCCGCTCGGTTCCCTGAGTCCGCAACGTGACGTTCTCGTACGCGTGCCCGGCGATCGTGAGCTGCGCCGCTTGGATCTGCGCCGCGACGGGGGGCACCGCCGTGTTGGCGCCGAGGAGGCGCAAGGCAACCAGATAGGCAGGCAGATCCAACCGCTCGAGCCGGCCGCGAATCAACAAGCCGGGAGCGCCGGGAAGGATCGCATTCGCAGTGCCCAGGGCAACCACACCTCGCTCCACGGACCAATCGCCGTCATCGTCGCCGCGCAGCGCGAACGCACCGCGCAGCCGGTCTCCGATCCTGACACGCAACTGGCCCGCCGCCTGGCTGCCCGAGGCGTCGATACGCACTGGCAACGAGGCATCCGGGAGTTTCCGGAACGGCTCGGCCAAAGCGCTCGACACACCCGTCAGACTCGACTCGGCTTGCACTCGCCATTGCGATCCGCTGTCGCGCTCACTCGGCACTTGGTAGAGAACGCGCGCGCTCCAGTCGGCTACACCGCTGACGGGCAACGCCGGCTCGCGCAAGGTCCCGACTGCTTCACCCGAGGACTCCATGGCGACACTCATCGCCTGACTCGCGATGAGGCGGGCCAGGTACTCGGACTGCAGCGACCCGCGAGCCTCCGCCACCCACACGCGGCGACCGCGGTCCGGGCGCTCGTCGAGCCGCACGTTGATGGGGCCACCCAGCCACTGCCCCTCGAGAGTGGAGCGTTCCAGCCTGCCGTCACTGAAGGTGAGCGCGCCCGTGAGTCCTCGTACCGGAGCCAGCCCTGCAGCCAGCGGCAGACGCGCTCCATCGAGCGTTGCGACTACTTTCGTCTGCGCGACGGCCGATGCCTCAACCGGCAGTGACACATCGAGATCCAACACAGCGGGTCCGCTGCCGGGCACCGCGATGACACCGGGCGCATACCGCTGTAGCGACGGATGTTGCCGGAGCCACTCCAGAGCTGCCTCCAGCCGCCCTGCAACTCGACCGGTGAGATGTGTGGGGCGCGCTCCGGCCGCATCCCAGCTCACCCGTGCGGATTGCAGCGTGAAGTCCCCGGCGCGCGCCGCCTCGATCACGGCCGCGATCCCCTCGTCGCGCCACGTGAGCTGCGCATTCAGATTCCGGATCTGCGGCCACAAATCCCCGCCCGACACGGTCGCCTCACGCAGTCGCAGCGAGCCGCGGAAAGCCGCACCGTCACCCAGCTCGAACTCGGCGTCCTCGATCTTTCCTGCCGTCAACCGCGAGGCAACCGCTCCAAAGACCCGCGTAGTGCCTTCGCCCAACAGGCGCTGCAGGAATGTCACGTCAGCCCCCATCAACGCCCCTCGCCCCACTACACGCGATCCGCCGCCCGCCGCGCGACTCTCCAGGGTACCGCTGAGACTCAGGCGGACCTCTTCGCAACTGAGGTCGAGGCGATCGAGAGCCACCTGCCAACCGCTGCTCGCGCCGACGACGCGGAAGCTCGCTGCCAACCTCACGTGATCCATCTGCCCGATCGAGACAGAATCGGCCTGCAGCCGCCAGCGATCGCCCCCGCGTGTCAGATGCCAGGCACCTCGCAGGCGATCGAGGCGCACCTCCGGCGCTTCGAAGCCGACGCCTGTCGCGCGCAGGTCGCCGCGCGCCCGTGCGATCTCACCGTGCGCGAAATCGATGTTGAAACCAACATCACCGCCGCCCGTCCGCGGCAGGTAGCCGCCGAATGGCTCCCCCGGGGCGATGAGATCGCGGAGCCCCGCGAAGCTGAGGGCATGCCCCTCTATCTGCGCTGACCCGGACAGCGTCCGCGGCTTGGCGAGCTCGCCGTTGACGCGCAGGGCGATCCGAGCGGTTCGCCCCACTCTCTCGGGCAAAAACACCAGCCCGAAGACGCTCCATTCATCGTCCGAGCGGCGCACGGCGGCATGCCTGATGGCGAGACTCAACGGCGTCGTGCTGCCGGCGGGGTCCGGCAAATGCACCACACCGCCCTCGATGTCGATGTGCCCCCCGCGCCACCGTTGAAGAATGCGCACCGCCGTGCTCGTGCCGGTATCTGCTCCCGGTGAGCTTCGAGCGCCTGCCCGTGAGCCCGGGGCAGCAACACCTGTTCGTGAGCCCGGGGCAGCAGCGCCCCGCGATCGAATGACGGAGTCCAGATGGATGTCGGGCTCGACGAGCCAGATTCGCCCCGCCTCCGGTTGTCCGCTCCTCAAGGTACGCCAGACATCGAAGCCGACGACGAGCTGCGGTGCGCGCAGCAGGACAGCGGTAGTGCCCGGCTCGCCAAGCTCCACGCGGCTGAATACCGCCTCGGGTCCGTACCAGCCCCAGCGAAGCGCGAGCTCGCCGAAGCGGATGTCGAGACCCGTCTGAGCGCGCACGACCTTCTCGAGAGCAGCGCGGTGCTGCGGGACCTTCGCCAGAGCAAGCTCATAGGCAAGAGCGATCCCGGCGAGGAGCGCAGCCGCACCCAACGCGGCTAGCGCGAGCGCGCGCCACGCGCGAGCCCTAGACGAGGACGACGTCGTACTGATCGACACCGTAGAGAGCCTCGACTTGCATGCGAATCGGCCGCCCAACCTGCGACTCGAGCTCTGCGAGCGTGGCCGACTCGTCATCGAGCAGCCGGTCCACGACATCCTGATGAGCCAGTATCAGCAGCTCGCGGCTCGCGAACTGCCGGCTTTGTCGCACAATCTCGCGAAAAATCTCGTTGCACACCGAATCCGCGGACTTGACGAAGCCGCGGCCCTCGCAGGTGGGACAAGCCACGCACAGCAGATGTTCCAGGCTCTCGCGCGTGCGCTTGCGGGTCATCTCCACGAGCCCGAGGGGCGAGAGACTCACGATGCGCGTCTGGGCGCGATCCGCCTGCAGAGCGCGCTCGAGAGCGGCCAGCACCTGCTTGCGATGCGCCTCATCGTGCATGTCGATGAAGTCGATGATGATGATGCCGCCGAGATTGCGCAGCCGCAGTTGCCGCGCGATCGTCACCGCCGCCTCGAGGTTGGTCCGGAAGATGGTCTCCTCCAGATTGCGGTGCCCGACATAGGCTCCGGTGTTGACATCGATCGTGGTCATCGCCTCGGTCTGATCGATGATCAGGTGGCCGCCGGACTTCAGCGGCACCTTGCGGTCGAGGGCCTTGGCGATCTCCTCCTCGAGGCCGTGGAGATCGAACAGCGGCCGCGGGCCGTTGTGCAGCTCGATACGCGCCGCCGCGTCGGGCATGAATGTGGCGGCAAACGCAATCATGCGGGCGTGCTCCCGTGGCGAATCCACCAACACGCGGCTCACCCCGCGTGCCAACTCGTCGCGCAGCACCCGCAACGACAACGGCAGATCCTCATGAACGATCGCTCCGGACTGCGCCTCCTGCGCGCGCACTCGCACGTGCTGCCAGAGCTTGTTGAGGTACACCATGTCCTCGCGCAAGCTCTCGACCGAGGCGCCTTGCGCCGCCGTGCGCAGGATGTAGCCGCCGACCAGGCTCCCCGCGATGGCACTTGCGACAGCGTCCTTGAGACGCTGCCGCTCCGTATCGTCGTCGATACGTGTCGACACGCCGATTCCCTCGCCGCGCGGCATGTAGACGAGATATCGGGACGGCAGCGCGATGAACGTCGTCAGCCGCGCGCCCTTCGTGCCGATCGGATCCTTGATGACCTGCACCAGGATGTCGTCTCCCGGGCTGACGAGACGCCTGATGTCATCCACCGCGGGCAGATTGACGATCGTGTCTTCCGACTGCACCTCGGCAATGTCGGCCACATGCAGGAACGCCGTCCGCTCGAGGCCGATATCGATGAACGCCGCCTGCATGCCGGGCAGCACGCGTGACACGCGCCCCTTGTAGAGATTGCTGACGAGGCCCCGGCGACTGGTGCGCTCGATGCCGATCTCCTGAAGGACGCCGCTCTCGATGAGCGCGGCCCGGGTCTCGCGGGGCGCGACATTGACGTAGATCTCGGTGCTCACGGGCGCGCCCCGCGTCCGGCTGTCGGCGAGCACCAGGCGATGCCGGCTTCCTGCAGCAACTGCGCGGTCTCGAACAGGGGCAGCCCCATGACTGCCGAGTAACTGCCCGTCAGCGACTCGATGAACATCGCGCCGAGTCCCTGGATGGCGTAACTCCCCGCCTTGTCGCGCGGCTCTCCCGAATCCCAGTACCACTCGCGCTCGGTTTCCGTGAGAGAGCGCATGCGCACGACGCTGGCGCTCAATCGCTCCCGAGTGCCCCGGCGATCGACGAGGGCCACGGCGGTCAACACCTCGTGTGCGCGGCCACCCAGGCGAGCCAGCATCGCGAGCGCATCCTCGCGATCACGGGGCTTTCCGAGCACGACCCCGTCCAGGACCACAGTGGTGTCCGCGGCCAGAACCGGCAATCGCTCACCCTGCTCGCGCACCGCTACTGCCTTCCGGCGCGCGAGGCGCACCACGTAGTCTCGAGGGGACTCGGCGGGCAGGACCGTCTCGTCGATATCAGCGCCGCGCACCGTGTGCACCACGCCGATCTGGGTGAGGAGCTCGCGCCGCCGCGGTGAGCCGGAGGCGAGGCACAGCACGGGTATCGGGGGGCTCATCAGTCCCGATGATACGGATGATTCGTCAGCACGCCATGAGCACGATAGAGCTGCTCCGCGAGGACGACCCTTACCAGAGCATGAGGCAGCGTCAGCTTCGACAGGGACCACTTGAAATCGCTGCGCGCCAGAACCGGCGCGGCGAGTCCGTCGGGGCCGCCGACGAGCAGAGCGAGGTCCCGCCCATCGCGCATCCGCGTGCTGAGCCAGGCCGCCAGCTCCCGTGTCGTCATCTCGGTCCCCTGCTCGTCCAGCGAGACCACGAACTCGTCCCGGCGCAGCGCGGCGAGGAGTCGTTGGGCTTCGGCCTCCACGGCCCTTCGGGGGGGTTGACCGGCGCTGCGGGGCCCGGGCTCGATCTCGACCAGGTCCACTTTGAGCTTCGGCGCGAGCCGGCCGATGTAGTCCTCGTAGGCCTCCCGCACCCAGCGCGGCATGCGACTGCCCACCGCGAGGAGACGCACTCTCATCGACTGGAAAAACTGGCCTGCAGCCGTTTTTCAGACATCAGCTTCGTTTCCGCCGGCAAAAAGCGCGGTTTTTGCCGGCATGCGCCGTGCCAAGGTCAGGAGCGGCGGCGGCGGGCGGGAGCGGTCTGGCGTTGACCGCCGGCCGAGGCGACCTCTGCGGTGTCGGTGCCGTGATCCCACAGGCGCTCGAGGCCGTAGAACTCACGTACCCGGGGCAGCATCACGTGTACGACGATGTCCTGCAGGTCCACGAGAACCCACTCGCCATCGCGCGCACCCTCCGTACCGAGAGGCCGGAACCCGGATTCCTTCGCCTTTTCCACGACTCGGTCGGCGATCGAGCGCACGTGACGATCCGAGTTGCCGGATGCGATGACCATCGTATCCGCTATGTCAGTCAACCCTCGTACATCCAGTACCTTCACATTCACGGCTTTCATGTCTTCGAGCGCGGCCGTGACGATTCCCTGCAACGGCGAAACGCGCTCCACGGTGCGGCGCGAACGTGTGCGAGTGGTCATGTGCTTAAGTGAAATCTCCCGCGTGGGTCTCACGGCCGAGCATAGCACCTCGTCTCGAGAATGATCCTCCGCACCTCCTCGGGAACGAGAAAGCGCGGGTCCCGTCCCGCCACGATGAGCTGTCGCAGCTCCGTGGAGGAAATCTCGAGCTGTGTCACGGCGTGAATGTAGACGCGCCCCGAGGGGCGCTCGTGCAGCTCCCGGATCGAGCCCGTGCCGTGATCGACCATAATCTCCCCCAGCGGGCCCATCGTCGGGGCCTTCCAGCCCGGCCTGTGCGCAACCACGACGTGCGCCAGGCCGAAGAGGTCTCGCCAGCGATGCCAGTTGGGCAGGCCCAGAAATGCATCCATGCCGAGCAGCAGACACAGCGAGCGGTCCGGATACTCCCGGCGCAGCTCAGTCAACGTATCCACGGAATAAGACACGCCCGTGCGGCGCATCTCGCGATCGTCAACCACGAACGCCGGCTGGCCCGCCACCGCCGCCCTCACCATGGCCAATCGCAGCTCCGGCGACACGGTCGGCGCATCCCGATGCGGTGGGCTGCCCGTCGGGAGAAACCGGACCTGCGTCAATCGCAGCTCCTGCCACAGCTCGAAGGCCGTGCGCAGGTGGCCATAGTGAACCGGATCGAACGTCCCGCCAAAGAGCCCTATGGGTTGCATCATCCCGTCCGCGAAAGCTTTCCGGGGGCTATTTGAGCACGCTTTCGGGCCCGTGCAACGCCGGCCGGCCGCAGATGGCGGCGGCCAGCAGCGCCAGCTCGTCCCAGGCATCGCCGACCAGGCGCCCCTTGATGATACGGTCTGCGCGACTGGCTCGAGCCGCCAGAGAGCCGAACGGCAGACGCCCGGCACGGCGGGCACCTTTTTCGAGAGCGGCCGTCTGGCGCTGCCAGGAGCGCGCGCCGCCTCCCCCGGGAGCCACGGTACCCCACAGATCGCGCGCCGCCTTGTTGAGCGCCCAGAGCACGAGCGTCGGCTCAGTCCCCTCCGCACGCAGCCCGCCCAGCATCCGCAGGGCTCGGTCCGCATCGCCTCCCAACACGGTCTCCCCGAGTTGAAAGACATCGAACCGGGCACTGTCGGCCACTCCCGCGAGCAGCACGTCGGCGGTGATTTTTCCCGCCGCTCCTTGCAGCTTCAGCTTCTCCAACTCCTGGTGAGCGGCGAGGAGGTTCCCCTCGGTCCGCTCGGCGAGCATCTCGAGCGCATCATCCGCCAGGTCGAGATCCATCTTGCGGGCTCGCGCGCGCAGCCAGCCGGCCAGACGATCGACGCTCACCGGCCAGGCCTGCACCCAGGCGCCGTGTGCTTCGACAGCCCGCACCCAGTGGGCGCTCTGCGCGTCCCGGTCGAGTCGCGGCGCCATGATGAGCAAGGCCGTGTCGGGATCGGGGGTCTGCAGCAGCGAGACCAGAGCCGCGCCACCGGCGACGCCGGGCTTGCCGGTCGACAGTCTGACCTCCAGCAAGCGTCTCGAGCCGAACAGGGACAGATTGCCCGCGGAGGCCTGCACGTCGGGCCAGTCGGCCGCGCGCTCGATGAAATGAACCTCGCGCTCCGTGAAGCCCGACGCCCGGGCCCGAGCGCGCACCGCGTCGGCAGCCTCGCCGACGAGCAACGGCTCGTCGCCCGAGACGAGATAGGCCCGCAGGAGCTGCTGCTGCAAATGCGCGCCGAGCGCGTCTGTATGGAGTCTCACAGTCCGACCCGTCTGCCGGCGGGGACCGTTTTCTCGCGGGCCATTTTGTCAGGGACCCATTTTGTCATGGACAAGGGCCGCGTTAGGATTTCGGCATCATGCTTCGAGCCCCATTATTGCACGCTGTCCTCCTCGCCCTCGCGGCGCTCTCGGTCCCGGCTGCCGAAGGCGCCCGCCAACGCACGGTGCTCGAGCTCGACTGGAAGGAGCTGCTGCCGCCCAGCGAGCGGGCCCACTACAGCGCGGTCGCTCCCGAGCCGGTTCATGACGCGCGCGGCGAAGGCGGACCGCCGGCCGTCCAGGTGCCGGACTTCCGCGTGAACAAAGCTCTGGAGGGTGCCGTGGTGCGCTTGCCCGGGTTCATCGTCTCGCTGGACCCGCCGCGGGATGGACATCTGAGCGACTTCCTCCTGGTCCCCTATTTCGGGGCTTGCATCCATGTTCCACCGCCGCCGCCGAATCAACTGGTGTACGTACGCGCCAGCCGGCTCCCGGCGCTCGACTCGATCTATGATGCATACTGGATCACGGGGAAGCTGCACGTCACGACCACGACGACTCGCCTCGGAGCCAGCGCGTACGAGCTGCGTGCGGACAACATCGAGGTCTATCACTACTGATGGCATCGCGCCGAGCCAAGCGACGGGTCCCGGTCCGCCGCACCCGCGCCCCGAAGAAAAAAGCCGCACCGCCCCGTCTGCGCGATCTCTATCCGATTCGCGAGCCCTATCGCACCGGATTTCTGCGCGTCTCCGACGTCCATGAGTTGTATTTCGAGGAGAGCGGCAATCCTGACGGCAAGCCTGCCGTTTTCCTGCACGGTGGACCCGGCGGCGGCACGGACCCGAAGATGCGCGGGTTCTTCGATCCCGAACGCTACCGGATCATCCTGTTCGATCAGCGCGGCTGTGGAAAGAGCCGTCCTCACGCCAACCTGGTCGATAACACCACATGGCACCTCGTCGAGGACATCGAGAGGCTGCGCGAGCACCTCGGCATTCACCGCTGGCTGGTGTTCGGCGGCTCGTGGGGCTCGACACTCGCCCTCGCATACGCCGAGACGCATCCGGATAGAGTCGCGGCGCTGGTGCTGCGCGGAATCTTCTTGCTGCGCCGCTGGGAGCTGGCGTGGTTCTATCAGGACCCGCACGGAACCGCGGCGATGTTTCCGGACCTGTGGGAATCCTATGTGGAAACGATCCCCGACGCCGAGCGCGGCGACATGATCGCAGCCTACTACAAGCGTCTGACCGGGTCCGACGCGCAGCTCATGATTCGCGCTGCGCGCGCATGGTCGGTATGGGAAGGCGCCACGAGCTTCCTGCGGCTCAACGACGATTACGTGAATCGATTCCACGAGGACGATGCGTACTCCGCGGCCTTCGCCCGCATCGAATGCCACTACTTCGTCAATCGCGGCTTCTTCCGTACGGACAACCAGTTGATCGAAGAGGTCGGTCGCATCCGACACATCCCGGCTGTGATCGTCCAAGGGCGTTATGACGTGGTGTGTCCTCTGCGCAGTGCGTGGGAGCTGCATCGCGCGTGGCCGGAGGCGGACTTGCGGATCATTCCTGATGCCGGACACTCTGCATTCGAGGCCGGGACCCTGCACGAGCTCGTCAGTGCGACGGATCGCTTCGCGTCGTTACACTCCGGATGAAGGCTACCGTCTGCGCGAGTGCCGGCGTCCGCCGCCGCAAGATCAGCGAGAACGCCGCCACCGTATCCGAGTGACCGCGCTCGGGATACAGCTGCATCTCCACGCGCACGTGATGCTCGACGAGCGCAGCGTGAAGTTTCTCTGCATGGCTCACGTACACGACATCGTCGCTGAGCCCGTGGATCAGTAGCGCAGGCGGCGACTGATCGTCCACGTATCGCACCGGCTGCCAGTCGGCCACCGTGTACGGCGCGGCGAAGATGGTCCGCAGGAGATCGGAGTTGGGATCGAGAGCATAAGGTCCCGACAATCCCACGAGGCCAACGACACAACGCGGATCCGCGCCTGCGGCGGCGGCGGCCTTTCGGTTGAAGGCGAGCATCGCTGCCATGTGCGCGCCGGCCGAATGTCCCATGAGCACGATGCGGTTGGGATCCCCGCCGTACTCGCGCGCGTGCTGCTCGACCCATTGCAGCGCATGCGCTCCGTCCTGTACGAAGTCCGGGTATTTGACTCCCGGAAACAGGCGGTAATCGGGGATTGCAACGACGAGGCCCTGCCGGGCGAGAGCTTCCGCGACGAACCGATACTCCGATTTGTCGCCGTGCGTCCATGAGCCTCCATACCAGAAGATCACGACCGGCAGAGCGGCAGCACCTGGGGGTGCGTAGACGTCCAGTCGTTGCCGCGCGTCCTGCCCATAGGCCAGATCGACGGCGCGGCGATTGGAATCGAAGATGACGGGCGCATTCGCGGCGAAGAAGCCGAGCCCGCTACAGCCGAGCAACGATGCTGTGGCCATCAGCAGCAACACGGTGAGCGGTACGCGCTCGGGCTTCAGCACCGGAGCTTGCCTGTCGGCCGGCCCGCGCCGTCGATCACGCCGTGCAGCGTCAGCCACGTTCGCGCATCCCGCGCGTCGGTCTCGAACCAGCTCCGGGTGTTGCCCAGCCGGAAGCTATACCCCCAGGCATCCATGTCGGCGAACGCTCGGTCGCGTCCCATGCCGGCGATCGCGTCCGCGAGCAAAATCTGCAGATAGCACACGGCGGATTCCTCGGGATCGTCACCGCCCGCATCGCGATCGAGCCCCGCGCGCCGCTCGGGAGTCATGCAGATGTAGTGGCTCGCCTCGTGCAGCACCGAATGCACCGGGGTATCGAGCCGCGCATACAGCCGCCCGTGAATCAGGCCGGCTTCGCTCTCGCCCCAGTAGGAGCCGGGAATGACCTCCTGCGGAGCGACCAGAGTCAGCTCCAACCCGTAATGCATCAGGAGCTGGGCCAGCGCAATCCGATCCACCGCGTTCAAATGCAACATCAAACCCAACCCTGCACAGGCGGCAAAAACCACGCTTTTTGCCGCCGGCAACGAAACCGATGTCCGCAAGAGCGCCGCAGGCGAATTTTGCCGATAGTCAAAGGCTCGACAGCTGGCGCATCACGATGTCTGCCAGGTCCCGCGCCATCGTCTCGCGGAGAATCGTCTCCTCGTTTTCCTTCGCGAGCAGCAGCCGCTCGTCGAAGCTGAAGTCCCGAGTCGCCGACACCTCGCGTGGCGCGAGCACTTCCTGGTCGCCCCGGCTCACCGAGAAGCGCACGGTGTAGCTCACCTCGTACTCGCTCGGCCGGTTCGCGGCCGAGACGGACAGCACGCGCCTGCTGACCTCATCCTTCAGGATATTCACCACCGCGGAGGCGCGATCGCGCTCCTGCGCCGGATGAGCCCCGGAAACCCGCAGCGCCTTGTGCAAGCTCTGGACAAAATCGGTCTGTGGGTCCGCGGCCTCGACATACGCCGTGCGGAGGAATTCCGGCAGAGGCGTGCGGCCCTGGAGGTGAAACCCGCAACTGCTGACGAGCGCGGCCAGGATCACGACGGCGAGACGGCTGAGCGGGAGGGGGCGCATGGTGCTCGAGCTCACACCACGATGTTGATGAGCTTGCCCGGCACGAACACCACCTTGCGGATCGGCTTGTCCACGAACTTCCTCACCTGCTCGTCCGCCAGGGCCGCGGCCTGGGCAATGCCCTGGTCGGCCGCCGCCGCAATCCGGATCCGGCCACGGAGTTTGCCATTTACCTGGACGACCATGTCGATCGCGTCCTGCACCAGCGCTTCGCGATCGGCTTCGGGCCATCTCTCATCCAACAACGCGCCGGCATGTCCCAGCGCCTTCCAGAGGACGTGCGTGACGTGCGGAATGATGGGAGCCAGGGTCAGCGTCGCCACCTCGAGCGCCTCATGGCGCACGGCACGGCTCTGCGAACCGGAGTCATCCAGCTTGCCGATCGCGTTCAAGAGCTCCATCACCGCGGCAATCGCGGTATTGAAGCTGCGACGCCGTCCGATGTCATCTCGCACCTTCGCGAGCGTGTGATGCGTCAGGCGCCGCAGGTCGCGCTCCGCGCTCGTCAGACTCATCGCGTCCAGACGGTCCGGAAGACCCCGCTTGACGTGCTCGTGTACCGCCGTCCATAGCCGGCGAATGAAGCGAAGCGCGCCCAACACTCCCTCATCAGACCATTCGAGCGTCTGCTCGGGAGGAGCGGCGAACATCGTGAAGAGCCGCGCCGTGTCCGCGCCGAACCGCTCGACGAGGTTCTGCGGATCGACGCCGTTGTTCTCCGACTTCGACATCTTGCCGAGGCCTTCGTATTGGACGCGCAGGCGCGTTCCGTCAGGCCCAACGGCCTCATGCACCTCTTTGCCGGCCTCGTCCTTGCGTGTGTCGACGTCCGCAGGATTGAAGTACTGCCGCCGGCCCCCCGCCGGCTGGTAGGAGTAGATGTGATTCAACACCATGCCCTGCGTCAGGAGGTTCGTGAAGGGCTCGCCGCTCTTCACGAGACCGATGTCGCGCATGACTTTCGTCCAGAAGCGTGCGTAGAGCAGGTGGAGGATGGCGTGTTCGATGCCGCCGATGTATTGGTCTACAGGGGCCCAGTAGGCGACTCGCTGGTCCAGCATCGACGCGGACTGGTCCGGGCACGTGAAGCGCAGGAAGTACCACGACGAGTCCACGAATGTGTCCATCGTGTCGGTCTCGCGTCGCGCCGGCTTGCCGCACTGGGGACAGCTGCACTCGTAGAACGCGGCTGACTTCGCCAGAGGATTGCCGCTGCCATCGGGCACCAGGTTCTCGGGGAGGAGCACGGGCAGTTGCTCATCGGGCACCGGCACCTCGCCGCAGGCGCCGCAGTGCACGATCGGAATCGGGCAGCCCCAGTAGCGTTGGCGGGATATGCCCCAGTCCCGCAGACGGTAATGTCTGCGCTTGCGGCCCAGCCCCTTCTTTTCGAGGGCCGCCGCCACAGCGTCCACCGCCTCCTGAAACTCGAGGCCGGAGAACTCACCCGAATTCACCGTAACCCCATACTCCGAATACGCCGGCTTCCAGGGCTCACGCACGTCGTCGTAGGCGCCCGTCGAGGATCGCACGACCTGCACGATACGCAGGCCCTTCTCGAGCGCGAAGCCGAAGTCGCGCTCGTCATGACCCGGCACGCCCATCACGGCGCCCTCGCCGTAGCCCATCAGGACATAGTTCGCGACCCAAACCTCCACTTGCTCGCCGGTCAGCGGATGAAGCACGTGCAGGCCCGTTGCCATGCCCTTCTTTTCCTGCGTGGCGACGTCGGCCTCCATGACGCTGCCACGCCGGCATTCTTCAATGAACGCGGCGAGTGGGGGGTTCGAGCGCGCCGCAGCGAGCGCCACGGGATGCTCTGCGGCCACGGCCATGAAGGTCACGCCGAAGAGCGTGTCCGCACGCGTCGTGAAGACCTTGAGGACGCCCTCGCCCTGCATGGCAGAGCGCGTATCCGGCGCGTAAGGGAACGAGATCTCGCACCCCTCGCTGCGACCGATCCAGTTCGCCTGCATCAGCCTGACGCGCTCGGGCCACCCCGGCAGCTCGTCCAGCGCGCCCAACAGCTCGTCGGCATAGCGCGTGATCTGCAGGTAGTACATCGGGATCTCGCGCTTCTCGACCAGCGCTCCCGTACGCCACCCGCGGCCATCGATGACCTGCTCGTTGGCCAACACGGTCTGATCCACGGGATCCCAGTTCACGACTCCCGTACGGCGGCAGGCGATGCCGCGCTCGAGCATGCGCAGGAACAGCCACTGGTTCCAGCGGTAATAGCTCGCATCGCAGGTGGCGAGCTCGCGCGACCAGTCGATCGCCAATCCGAGCGACTGGAGTTGCCCGCGCATGTACGAGATGTTCTCGCGTGTCCATTTCGCGGGCGGGACACCGTTCTTCATGGCCGCGTTTTCGGCCGGGAGGCCGAACGCATCCCAACCCATCGGCTGCAGGACGTTGTAGCCCTGCATGCGCATGAAGCGCGTCAGCACGTCGCCGATCGTGTAGTTGCGCACGTGTCCCATGTGCAACCGACCCGACGGATACGGGAACATCGACAAACAGTAGAACTTCGGACGAGCGGGATCCTCGCGCACTTCGAATGCGCGCTCGCGCGACCAGTCCCCCTGCGCGGTCCGTTCGACGACCGCGGGGTCATAGACCTCATCCATCCTGTTCATGGCAACCGCAGCGGTACGAAGATCTGCGCGTCCTCACGCTGAATGAGCAGGGCCACGTTCTTGCCGGAGGACTTGGAGGCTTCCAACAGCTCCTTGACGGTCTTTACGCGCTGACCATTGATGCCGAGGATGATGTCACCGGGCTGCACGCCCGCGGCGGCCGCCGGGCCCGCGACCTCTTCGACGACCAGGGTGCCTTGCGTGTCGGCCTGTTGCTTCTCCTGGGGATCCAGAGGGCGAACCGTTAGGCCCAGCTGGCTCGCCTGACCCGTGCGGGGAGCGCCCTGCTTGCCGCCCGCCTTCGCCTGCTGCTGCTCCTTCATCTCGGCCACTTTCACGGTCACGTTCTGCCGCTTGCCATTGCGCCAGATCTCCAGCGCGACATCCGTTCCCGGCTTCATGGCGGCAATCTGACCCGACAGCTCTCCATAGCGCTCGATCGGCTTGTTGTTCACAGCGAGGATGACGTCACCCGGCTGCAGGCCCGCCTTTGCGGCCGGACCATCCTTCTCCACCGAGCTGACCAGCGCGCCGCGCGGACGGTCGAGACCAAACGACTCGGCGAGCTGTGCGTTGACGTCCTGGATGGTCACGCCGATGCGGCCGCGCACCACGCGGCCTGTTTTGATGAGCTGGTCCTCCACGTTGCGCGCAACGTCGATGGGAATCGCGAAGGAGACGCCCATGTAGCCGCCCGTGCGGCTGAAGATCTGCGAGTTGATGCCGATGACCTCGCCCGCCATGTTGAATAGCGGACCGCCCGAGTTGCCCGGGTTGACCGCCACGTCGGTCTGGATGAACGGCACGTAGTTGTCGCTCGGCAGAGAGCGCGCCGTCGCGCTGATGATGCCGGCCGTCGCGCTGTTCTCAAATCCAAACGGCGAGCCGATCGCGAGCACCCACTGACCGGGCTTGACGCGTGCCGGGTCGCCGAGCTTGACGGTCGGCAGGTTGGCGGCGTTGATCTTGATGACCGCGACATCGGTGCGCTCGTCGGCGCCGATGACCTTTGCCTGGAATTCGCGGCGATCGGTCAGGCGGACAGTGACGTCGTCGGCGTTGGAGACGACGTGTGTGTTCGTAAGGATATAGCCGTCGGCGCTCACTATGAAGCCGGAGCCGGCGCCCCGCACGGGTGGCGCGTTGCCGCGAGGCTGATCGGGCGTCGGAATGCCGAAGCGGCGGAAGAAGTCATAGAAAGGATCGTTCGGAGACAGGCCGGGGACACCGCCGCTCGCCGGCTGGGTCTTCTCGACGACCTCGACGTTCACGACTGCCGGACCGTACCTCTCGACCAGAGGCGAAAAGTCCGGCAGCGCACGCACCACCGCGCCCTCGGTCGCCTGCCCGGTCGGAACGGTCTGTGCCGCTGTTGACTGCGCGGTTGCGGACTGAGTCGTTGCCGCCGGGGCGGGCGGCGCACCCTGCGGCGCCTGCGATTGCGGTCGCGGCGCCTGAGCGCTCAAGTCGCCGGAGCAGGCCCCCAGGGCGATGGACAGGCCAAGCAGGCAAACGGCGCGGCGGCCGCGGCAGGAAGCGTTCATGATGGACTCCGAAAAAAGGGCGGCAAAAAGGGGGTCAGCCAGCACCCGGCGTACCCGTCGGCGCCGCGGCCAACCCTCGCCGGCCCCTATGATTCCTCAGGGCCACGCCCAACGCCAGCGCGAGGGCGGCCAGGCTCACCATCGGCCAGTTTCCAACACGGGCATAGGGCGGCAGGCCGGTGCGCGGGGTGACGGCCGAGACGAGGACGTAACGCCGGAATTCGGGAGCCCGTGCGATGACCTCGCCCCTGGGACCGATGACGCCGGAGATCCCGTCGTTGGCGGCCCGGATCAGATAGCGATCCGCCTCGATGGCCCGCATGCGCGCGATCTGGAAATGTTGGTGCCGGGCGGTCGAGTGGCCGAACCAGGCATCGTTGGTGACATTGACCAGGCCATCCGCCTCCCGCAGCACCTTCAGCATCGAGCTGCCGTAGGCATCCTCGTAGCAGACCGTGGTCGCGAGCTGCATGCCGGCGGCGGGCAGGGGCGGCTGGTCGTCGCCCCCTCGCGTGAAGTCCGAGTACGGCAGGCTCATGAGGCGCAGCCAGCGACGCACGAAGCCCGGGACCGGAAAGAATTCCGCGAACGGCACCAAGTGGTTCTTGTCGTACCAGCTCACCCGATCGCCGAGCGCGAGCACCGAGTTGTAGTAGCGCAGCCCGTCGTCGGAGAGGCGGATGACCCCGAACACCAGCGCGGAGCCGTGGGTTCGCGCTTCGAGGTAAGCGTTGCTGATGTAGGGGATCATCTCGTTCGCGAGATCGGGAAGGGCCGACTCGGGCCAGACGATGAGCTGCTTGCCGAGCACGGACTGCGTCAGGTCGTGATACAGGGCGAGCGTGGTGTCACGGTTGGTATCGAGCCATTTCTGATCCTGCGGAATCGCCCCCTGCACGATCGCGACGCTGACGGGCTTCCCGCTCGGATGCGTCCACTCGACCGAGTCGAGAGCCGCGCCCAACGCCCACGGTACGACGAACACGACGGCGGCAATCACCCGTGTACGTGTCGTTCCGCAGACCATTGCGGTCAGTGCTCCCGAGCACACGAGCAGCAGCGCACTGATGCCGTACACGCCGGCGACCGGTGCGACATGCGAGAGCCACGTGTCCGTCTGAGAGTAGCCAAGCGACAGCCAGGAGAAGCCGGACAGGAACCAGCCGCGCCACCATTCGACCAGTAGCCAGGCCGCCGGGACGGCCACGAGCGAGCGTAGCGCCCCCTGCGCGGGCAACCAACGCGACACGCAATAGCCGAGCGCCGCGTGGTACAGGCCCATGATCGCGACGAGCGACAGCATGAGAAACCCGGCGACCCACAAGGGCGCGCCGCCGAAGACATGGATGCTGATGTAGAGCCAGTAGGTCCCCGCGGCGAACGTGCCCGCGTTGAACCAGAAGCCGAGCCAGGCGGCCTGCCGCGGCGCGGCCCCCTGCCACAGATACATGAGGACGGCCGGACACAACACGGCGAGCGGCCACCATTCGAGGGGCGCGAAGGCGCACGCCAGGACGGCGCCCGACCCGAAGGCGGCCGCCCACCGGGCACGCGCCACGATCGCGCCTGGAATAGCGCGCTCCACGCAGTCCAATGTAGCGCTCAGGATTCGCCGCCCGTCTGCCGCTCTTCGGGCGGCACTACGTCGCGGGGGCTCACGACCCGCAGGGCATCGATACGGCGCCGGTCTGCCCGGGTCACCCGGAACTCGAAGCCATCGATGTGGGCGACCTCGCCGCGCCTCGGCAGGCGGCCGAGCTGCTTCATGAGCAGGCCCGCCACGGTGTCGAAGCCTTCCTCCTCGGAGAGCCGGGCGCCGAAATAGTCGTTGAACTCATCGATGCGCGTGACCCCACGCACGGTGAACTGGCGCTCGGCCTCCTTGCGGATGTTCTGATCGTCGTCCACATCAAACTCGTCGTCGATCTCGCCGGTGATCTGCTCGATGACGTCCTCGATCGTGACGAGGCCCGACACCCCCCCATACTCGTCCACGACGATGGCCATGTGATTGCGGTTGCGCCGGAAATCCTTCAGCAGGACATTGAGCCGCTTCGATTCGGGCACGAATACGGCCGGGCGCATGTATTCGCGGATGTCGAAGCGCTCCTGGGCATCGCCAATGCACAGCCGCAACAGATCCTTTGCGAGCAGGATGCCGACGATACCGTCCCGGTCGCCGTCCATCACGGGAAAACGCGAATGGCCGGACTCGACGACGACCGAGAGGAGGCTCGCAACGGGGTCCTCGCGCCGGACACACGCCATCTGCGCTCGCGGCACCATGATGTCACGCACCTGCAGGTCCGAGACGTCGAGCACGCCCTCCAGCATCGTAAGCGCGTCGGCGTCCAGCAGCCCACGCTCCCGCGCCTCCCGCAACACCCGCAGGAGCTCCTCACGATCCTGAGGCTCTCCGGCGAAGCTTTGAGTCAGCCTCTTGAGCCAGCGGCCGGTCGCGTTCAGGTCCTTGGCCATCAGACGCTCCGGTAAGGGTTGTCGAATCCGAAGCCCCGCAGCACGCTGATCTCGCGCTTCTCCATGCGTCGAGCGTCCGCCTCACGCACATGGTCATAGCCGATCAGATGCAGCGCACCGTGCACTACCAGGTGCGCCCAATGTGCCCGCAGGCTTTTGCACTGCTCGCGGGCCTCCAGTCGCAGCACCTGCGGGCAGATCACGAGATCGCCCAGGGGCCGCGTACTCCCCTCAGCTACCGCAGGAAGGCGTGTCGCCGGAAAGGACAGCACGTTGGTCGGTTTGTCGCGCCCGCGAAATTGAGCGTTCAGCCGTCGACTCTCCGCCGCCCCGACCACGCTGATGGCCAGCTCGCAGCCCGCCGCCTGGCGGCCGAGAGCGCGATTCGCCCAAGCCTCGATCTCGGCTCGCCGCGGTGCCCAGGTTCGCACGCGGCTCTGCATGTCCACTTGCACTGCGCGTGATCGTCTGGCGCGCGGCGCCCTGACGCTCACGATGACGTACCCCGTGCCTCGTAGGCCTGCACGATCCGCTGCACCAACGGATGGCGCACCACGTCCTGCGCGTCGAAGAACGTAAAGGCAACGCCGTCCACACCGCGCAGTATGTGGATCACGTGATTCAGGCCGGACTGTTTGCCTGGCGGCAGATCGGTCTGGGTGACATCCCCCGTCACCACGGCTCTCGATCCGAACCCGATGCGCGTCAGAAACATCTTCATCTGTTCCGGCGTCGTGTTCTGCGCTTCGTCCAGAATGATGAACGAGTCATTCAACGAGCGTCCGCGCATGAAGGCGAGCGGCGCGACCTCGATGACATTGCGCTCGATGAAGCGCGCGACCCGATCGAATCCCATCATCTCGTACAGCGCGTCGTACATCGGCCGCAGATACGGGTCCACCTTCTGTGTCAGGTCCCCGGGAAGGAATCCCAGACGCTCACCAGCCTCGACGGCGGGTCGCACGAGCACGATGCGGCGGATGCGGTCCGCCTGCAGAGCCTCGACGGCACACGCGACTGCAAGATACGTCTTGCCGGTACCGGCGGGACCGATACCGAATGTCAGATCGCGCGAGCGGATGTGCGTGAGGTACTCGCGCTGATGCGTACCGCGAGCACGAATGCCGCCCCGCGGGACGCGCACGACGCTCTCCGCTTGCTCCGAGCTGTCCGCGGGCCGACCCGACTCGCGCTCCCGCAACACCAGGTGCACTCGCTCGGGCGTCACCTCCTCGCTCTCGGCGAGATCGAAGAGCTCCCGCAGCATGTCTTCCGCGCTCTGCGCGTGAGCGCCGATGACCTTGAAGTTGTCACCCCGGCGGCGGATCTCGACGTCGAGGCGCGATTCGAGCAGCCGCAGATTCTCATCGAGCGGCCCGCACAGATTCGCCAGCCGCGCATTGTCGGACGGCTCGAGCTCGAATTCGCGCTGCAGCTCCGGGGCGTGCGAAGCCACTGAACTGTTCAAGCCGCCGCCCCCGCGCGCAGCGCGGGCGGATCCGTAGCCGCCGCGCCGGGCAGGCGTCCGCGCAGGCTGTGGGGCAACGCTTCGGTGACCAGAACATCGGCGAAGCGGTCGATCAGACTCGTGGGCCCCGCGAAGTTGATCCAGCGGTTGTTCGCGGTTCGCCCGGCGAGCTCGTGCGCATTTTTCCTGGCTGGCCGCTCCACGAGCACACGTTGCACGGTGCCTACCATCCTTTCACTGATGGCACGTGCCTGCGTGTCGAGGAGCTGCTGCAGCCGGGCAAGCCGTTCCTGCTTGACCGTGAGCGATACGTCGTCCGGCAATCCGGCCGCCGGGGTACCCGGCCGCCGGCTGTAGTGGAAGCAGAACGACTGATCGAGACCCACGTCGCGCACGAGCCCAAGCGTGGCTTCGAAGTCACGCTCGCTCTCGCCCGGGAAACCCACTATGAAATCGGAAGAGACACTGATATCGGCCCGCACCCGGCGCAGCTTGCGGATCTTGTCTTTGAACTCGAGCGCCGTATAGCCCCGCTTCATCGCCGCCAGGATCCGATCGGACCCGCTTTGCACCGGCAGGTGCAGGTGGTCGGCGAGCTTCGGGATGTGTGCATAAGCCTCGATGAGGCTGTCATCGAACTCGAGCGGATGCGAGGTGGTGAAGCGGATTCGCTCGATGCCGGGAATCTCGGCCACGTGATGGATCAGCGTCGCAAGATCCACGACCGCGCCGTCCGCCATCGGCCCCGCGTATGCATTCACGTTCTGCCCCAGCAGGGTCACCTCGCGAACGCCCTGCTCTGCCAGCCGCTCGATCTCCTCGAGGACCGACTCGAACGGGCGGCTCACCTCATCACCCCGTGTGTAGGGGACGATGCAGAAGCTGCAGTACTTGCTGCACCCCTCCATGATCGAAACGAAAGCCGCCGCGCCCTGGGCGCGCGGCGCCGGCAGGTGGTCGAACTTCTCGATCTCCGGGAAGCTCACATCGACGACCGGCCGCCCGGTGCGCTGCAGCTCGGCGATCATCTCGGGCAAGCGATGCAGTGTCTGCGGACCGAACACCAGATCGACGAACGGCGCGCGCTGAGTGATGGCCGCCCCTTCCTGGCTCGCCACGCACCCGCCCACACCGATTACGACATGGGGACGCACAGCCTTGATCTGACGCCACTCGCCCAGAAGAGAGAACACCTTCTCCTGCGCCTTCTCGCGCACCGAGCACGTGTTCATCAGGAGAACGTCCGCCTCGGCCGGATTGTCTGTCGGCATCAGTTGCGCGCCAGCGTGAAGCACGTCCGCCATCCGGGCGGAGTCGTACTCGTTCATCTGGCAGCCGTAGGTTTTGATGAAGTAGCGACGGGACATAGCGTACGAAGCCCGAAATTCTACGCCCGTTACGCTCCCCCTCGCACGGCCGTCCATCGGCGGAAATTTGAACTTATTCAGTAAATCTCTTCATTTTCAGTCACTTGTGACTAGAACGGAATATCGTCGTCGAAGTCATCCCGCTCCCCCCCGGCGCCCCCAGGGCCGCTCGAGCCCGCGTATTCCGGGAACGGTTCGGATCGCTCACCGCGACCGCCACCCTGAGCCCCCCCGCTCGCGCCCATCCCGCCGCCGCCGGACGAGCCGCCCGCGGCCGAGCCTCCGCCCCGACTCCCGAGCATCTGCATCTCGTTGCCCACGATCTCCGTCGAAAAGCGCTCATTGCCCTGCTTGTCCTGCCACTTGCGCGTGCGCAGGCTCCCCTCGATGTAGACCTGGGAGCCCTTGCGAAGATACTCGGACGCGATCTCGGCGAGCCTGCCGAAGAGGGCGACACGATGCCACTCCGTGCGCTCCTGCTGCTCGCCGCTCGTCTTGTCACGCCAGCTCTCGCTGGTCGCGATACGCAGGTTGGCGACCGATGTACCCGAGGGCATGGCGCGAGTCTCCGGGTCCGCGCCGAGATTGCCGATGATGATCACCTTGTTGATTCCGCGCGCCATGACTTCGGCCCTCGAGCTGCTGGGTGTGCAAACAGGGAACGGGATGATGAGGAGTAGTTTACCGCGTCCGGCCTGCAAGCGGGCCCGCCTCTCAGGTGAGATTTCCCGCAATAATCCAGGGCTGCCCCGCGGCCCGCATGACGCCGTTGAGCGGCAGGGTGGCACTGATCCCGGGTGCATCGACACGGGGAAGCATCGACACGGGGAAGCATCGACGCCCCGGAGAGGGCCCGTGGCGTAGACTTACTGGTTCGCTGGCACACGGCGCTTGCCGTCCGGCCTGTCGTCGTAGGGACCCCATGCAGCTCATTCGCGTCCGCGGTGCACGCACTCACAATCTGAAGAGCATCGATCTCGACCTCCCGCGAGACCGCCTCATCGTCGTCACCGGCCTGTCGGGGTCGGGCAAGTCATCGCTCGCCTTCGATACGCTGTATGCCGAAGGGCAACGTCGCTACGTGGAGTCCCTGTCGGCCTACGCCCGGCAATTCCTGTCGATGATGGACAAGCCCGACGTCGACAGCATCGATGGCCTGTCGCCGGCGATCGCCATCGAGCAGAAGGCGACGTCGCACAATCCCCGCTCGACCGTCGGTACGGTCACGGAGATCTACGACTATCTGCGACTCCTGTACGCGCGTGCCGGAATCCCCCGCTGTCCCGACCACCTCATCGATCTCACGGCGCAGACCGTGAGCCAGATGGTGGACCAGGTGTTGAAGTTGCCCGAAGGAACCGCGGTCGCGCTGCTCGCGCCCCTGGTCAGCGATCGCAAAGGCGAGCATGCCGCCGAGCTCGCGGACCTTGCCGCTCAGGGTTTCGTACGGGTGCGGATCGACGGCCGTATCCACGAGGTCGACGCTCTTCCCAAGTTGGATCCGAAGCGCAAGCACACCATCGAAGCCGTGGTGGATCGCACGCGCATCCGGCCGGATGCGGGGCAGCGGCTCGCGGAATCCTTCGAGACCGCCCTCCGCCTCACCGGAGGGGTGGCCAAGCTCGCCTTCCTCGACGAGCCCGTACGCGAGGAGCCGGTGTTCTCGAGCCGGCACGCGTGCCCCGTGTGCGGTTACAGCGTGCCGACGCTCGAGCCGAAGCTGTTTTCATTCAACAATCCCGCCGGCGCGTGCCCGACGTGCAATGGCCTCGGTACCCAGGAGTTCTTCGACCCGCAGCGCGTCGTCGTCCATCCCAACCTGTCACTCGCGAGCGGTGCCATCCGGGGCTGGGACCGCCGCAACGCGCATTACTTCCAGCTCATCCAGTCCCTCGCCCGGCACTACGACTTCGACATCGAGACGCCCTGGACGGAGCTGCCCACCGCGATTCAGGAGATGCTGCTTCACGGCAGCGGCCGGGAAGTCATCGAGTTCCGCTATGAGGAATCGAACGGACGCGCGACGCGCAAGCGACATTCCTTCGAGGGCATCGTTCCCAACCTGCAGCGGCGCTACCGCGAGACCGAGTCGGCGACCGTGCGCGAGGAGCTGGCGAAATATCTGGGCATCCGGCCGTGCCCGGATTGCCTCGGCACGCGGCTGAATCGCGCGGCGCGCTTCGTCTTCATCGCGGGCCGCAGCCTGCCCGAGGCGGTGCATCTGACCGTGGGGAAGGCACTCGACTGGTTCAGCTCCCTGCACGTGGAGGGTTGGCGCGGCGACGTTGCGGCGAAGATCGTGAAGGATGTGGCGGAGCGATTGCGTTTCCTGGTGGATGTCGGTCTCGACTATCTGACGCTCGACCGCAGCGCCGAGACCCTCTCCGGCGGCGAAGCGCAGCGTATTCGTCTGGCGAGCCAGGTCGGCTCCGGTCTCACGGGCGTCATGTACATCCTCGATGAGCCCTCGATCGGGCTGCACCAGCGCGACAATCAGCGTCTGCTCGCGACCCTCAAGCGGCTACGCGATATCGGCAACACCGTCATCGTCGTCGAGCACGACGAGGAGGCGATTCTCGAGGCAGACCATGTTGTCGATCTCGGCCCCGGAGCAGGTGCTCACGGAGGAGAGCTCGTTGCACAGGGGACACCGGCCGACATCAAGCGCAACCCGGCCTCGATCACCGGCCAGTACCTGAGTGGCAAGCGGCAGATTGCCCTGCCGGGACTGCGCACCACCCCAGGGGCCGACCGGCAGATTCGTATCGCCGGAGCGCGCGGCAACAACCTCCGCAACGTGACCGCCGAGATACCGTTGGGGCTGCTGACCTGTGTGACCGGCGTCTCCGGCTCCGGGAAGTCGACTCTCATCATCGATACCTTGTTCGCTCATGCAGCCGCCCGACTGAACGGGGTCGTTCTGGATGCAGCGCCGTGCGAGCGCATCGACGGACTCGAGCAGCTCGACCGAGTGATCGACATCGACCAGAGCCCGATCGGGCGCACGCCGCGTTCCAACCCGGCCACCTACACGGGGCTGTTCGCGCCGCTGCGCGAACTGTTCGCAGCCGTGCCCGAGGCGCGTGCGCGTGGCTACGACGCCGGGCGCTTCAGCTTCAACGTGAAAGGTGGCCGTTGCGAGGCATGCCAGGGCGACGGCGTGATCAGAGTTGAGATGCACTTTCTGCCGGACGTGTATGTGCCCTGCGACGTTTGCCGGGGGCAGCGATACAACCGCGAGACGCTGGAGATCCGGTACCGCGGCAAAAACATCTATGAGGCATTGGAGATGACAGTGGAGGAGGCGCTGCGCTTCTTCCAGAACGTGCCCGCGGTGGCCGGCAAGTTGCAAACACTCACCGACGTCGGCCTGTCCTACGTACGGCTTGGGCAGAACGCCACTACGCTGTCGGGCGGCGAAGCTCAGCGCGTCAAGCTCGCGCGCGAGCTGGCAAAACGCGCGACAGGTCGGACGCTCTACATCCTGGATGAGCCGACGACAGGTCTGCACTTCCACGATGTGGCCCAGCTTCTCGACGTCCTGCATCGCTTGCGCGATGAGGGCAACACCCTCGTCGTGATCGAGCACAATCTCGATGTGATCAAGACCGCCGACTGGGTGATCGACCTGGGCCCCGAGGGCGGGGATGGCGGAGGGGAGATCCTGGGAAGCGGCACTCCCGAACAGATCGCAGCCAATCCTCGATCGCATACCGGCGCGTTCCTGAAACCGCTACTGAGAACGGCCCAGGCCAGGGTTGCCGGGCAGTCGGTCAAATGAGAACGGCCCAGGCCAGGGTCGCCGGACGTAGGTCAAATGAGAACCGCCCAGGCCAGGGTCGCCGGGGGTAGGTCAAATGAGAACGGCCCCCGGCCAGGGTCGCCGGACGTAGGTCAAATGAGAACCGCCCAGGCCAGGGTCGCCGGGGGGTAGGTCAAATGAGAACGGCCCCAGGCCCCGGGTCCCGGCAATAGGTCAAATGGGGGGACGCCACGGGTGCTCGAGGGAGCCCGCCGGTCACAGATCCGTCATCTCCAGATTGCAAATGCGAACCGTTCTCATCGATACTGCTCACCATGGATGCCGTGGCTGCACCCGGGGGCCTCACCCTAGAACCCGGACACATGAGCTTGAGCGCCCTAGCGCCCGGAATGACCGGGGTTGTGGTGCGAGTGGGCGCGCCCTCAGGAGAGCTGAGCCCCCTCGACCGGCGCCTCCTCGAGCTCGGCTTTTGCAACGGCGAGCACATTGAGATCGTTGCAGAGGCCAGACCCGGTCGCGATCCCTTCGTGGTCCGTGTGGGCCACACGACCCTCGCCCTCCGGCGGCGCGAGGCGGATAACGTCTGGGTGGAGATCTCCCGACCCGGGACCGCTGCATGAGCGCCCCTGCCACGACGGCGGACGGGCCCAGTCTGTCCCTCGTCGGAGTCCCCAACTGCGGGAAGACCGCCCTCTTCAACCGCCTGACGGGTAGCCGGCAGAAAGTCGCCAACTACCCCGGCGTCACGGTCGAGCGCAAGGAAGGACGCTTTCTCGGCCCGCGCACAGGCCGTATCTATCGAGTTGTCGACCTGCCGGGTGCTTACAGTCTCGAGCCCACGAGTCTGGATGAGGCCGTGGCCCGTGACGTCATTCTCGGACGCCACGCATCGGAGCCGCCTCCTGATCTCATGGTGTGCGTCGTGGATGCCACGAATCTGCGGCTCAACCTCCGGCTCGTCCTCGAGTTGAAGCGCATCGGGCGCCCCATGCTCGTCGCCCTCAACATGAGCGATGTCGCGGCGGACCGCGGCTACCGCATCGATCGCGCCGCACTCGAGAAAGCGCTCGGAATGCCTGTCATCGAGACAGTCGCGGTGCGACCCGGAGGCGAGCGCGAGCTGGTGGACGCCATCGACCGCTTCGGGTTTGGCGAGCGAATCGATCCTATCACCGCACCGGCGCCCGCCACTGCCGCGGACATCGAGGCCACCCAGCGGGAAGTGCGCCGCATACTCGACAACATCGGCTACCGGGTGCCTGCGCGTCTGGCTTTGCTCACGAAGCTCGACGGCGTGGTGTTGCATCCCGTCGCCGGGCCCTTGTTGCTCGCGAGCGTGCTGTTCCTGATGTTCCAGGCGGTGTTCAGCTGGGCGGAACTGCCCAAGAACTTGATCGACTCCGGTTTCGAGCACCTGAGGATCGCACTGAGCCGGCAGATGCATCCGGGGCCGCTGCGCGGCCTGCTGTTGGATGGCGTGTTGAGCGGCACGGGCAGCGTGCTGGTTTTCCTGCCGCAGATCCTGATCCTGTTCCTCTTCATCCTCGCGCTGGAAGACTCGGGATATCTGCCGCGCGCCGCCTTCATGCTCGATCGTCTGATGGGTAAAGTGGGTCTTTCGGGCCGCGCGTTCATCCCCCTGCTTTCGAGCTTCGCCTGCGCGATTCCGGGCATCATGGCGACGCGGACCCTCCCGTCGCGGCGCGACCGGCTGGCAACGATCATGATCGCGCCCCTGATGACCTGCTCCGCGCGCCTGCCCGTCTATGCGTTGCTCATCGGCGCATTCATTCCGCAACGCTCGGTGGGTCCCTGCAACCTTCGCGGCCTGGTTCTGTTCGGCCTCTACATGGCCGGCGTGCTCGCGGCGATGTTGGTTGCCTTCACGCTCAAACAGAGCCTGTTGCGCAAGGAGTACCGGCCTCTCCTGCTGGAGCTGCCCGAATATCGCTGGCCGAACCTGCGCAACCTCGCGCTCGGGCTCTGGGAGCGGGTGCGGATCTTCGTGGGCCGGGTCGGCACGATCATCCTCGCCTTGATGGTGGTGCTGTGGTTTCTCGCGAGCTTCCCGGCCCCGCCGCCCGGAGCGACGGGCCCCGCCATCGTGTACAGCGTCGCCGGCATGATCGGTCGCGGCCTGGAGGTCGTGTTTGCGCCGCTCGGCTTCAACTGGCAGATCTCGATCGCCCTGGTGCCAGGGCTCGCCGCGCGTGAGGTCGCCGTCAGCGCCCTCGGGACCGTCTATGCGATGTCGGATGCGGGAGACCTCGCCGGCCAACTCTCGAAAGCGATCGCCGGCAGCTGGAGTCTCGCGACCGGCCTGTCGCTGCTCGCCTGGTACGTGTTCGCGCCACAATGCCTGTCTACGCTCGCGGTCGTCCGGCGTGAAACAAATTCATGGCGCTACCCCATCGCCATGGCCACCTACCTCTTCGCAATGGCGTACGCCGGCGCCTTCATCACCTATCGGATCGCAGTCGCGCTGGGAGGCGGCTGATGGACCTGCTGGAGAATTTCGTCGTCGCCTCGATAGTCGTCGTGTGCTTCGCCTTCAGCGCATGGCGACTCATGTCAGCACGCATGCGGCTTCGCCTGCTGGATGCGGTTGCCGCGGCGATCGGAGCCCCGGCGGACGGGTGGCTGACTCGAGCGAGGCAACGTACGCTGGCCCGGCTCGGCGGCGCCTGCGGCACCTGCTCACAATCGAAGGTCCATAGGCCTTAGGCAGGCCGGCCAAAACGCTTTTTGCCGGCGGCAACGAAACGGATGTCCGACAAACGGCCGCAGGCCAGTTTGCCCCATGAATTTACGACCGTTGCGGCCGTGAGTCGAAGAGCTGCCGGACCTCGCCGTTCACGACCCGCTCGGAGTAGTTGCCTCGCGTGTAGCCGGCCACGACGCGGCGCCAGAAGCTGACGGCGCTGGGATTACGCAGGTATTCCGTGATCTCCCACCGGCCGGCAAAGCGGCTCAGGATGAGCTGGACGGCGGTCTGGCCGATCCCCAGGCGGCGCTTCGCGCGCGCAATGAAAAACTCGGCCATCCGGTATTGCACGGGCGGCTGCGAGGAGGCGCTGCCGCCGCGGGCCACCATGGCGAATCCCACGGTCTCCTGACTCTTGAGGATCACCAGCGGATAGGCGTTGCGATCGCCAAACCAGCGCGCGATCTGGTCCGGCTCGCGATGCCCGACCTCGCCCAGGATCGGGAAAATGCCGGTGTTCAGCGGCGCCAGGTCATCGAGGTAGTCGCGATAGACGCTCTCGATCCACAGCCGATCCGCCGGGCTGGAGCGAGCATCGCGAACACTGACCGTCATGGAACGCCCTCGAGGTGCAGAGAGCTACGAAAATACCCTCATCCCAAAAAAGCACGGCCCGGACAGGTCGCGATGCGATCTGTCCGGGCCGGCGGTAGCCTCGAGCTCGAAGCGTAATTCTTTCGAATTACTGCTTCGGCGGCGTGGCAGGAGCAGCAGCGTCAGCAGGAGGCGCTGCGGTGCCCTCGGCGGGCGGCGTCGCAGCAGCATCACCGGCAGGAGCCGCAGGCGCATCGGCCGCTGGCGCAGCGGGCGCCGGAGCGCTCTCTGTGGTGGCGGGCGGAGCGGCGGCGGGCTCGGTGCTGGCGGATTCCTGCTTCGCGCAGGCCGTCAGCATCAGCGCCGCGACGAGTGCGCTAAGAGCGAGTTTGGTGTTCATCGATCGGTACCCCGAAGCAGCAATTGAGTGGTGAGAACCATACGAACGATTTTTTGTCGTCCCGCGAGTCCCTGTGCGGATCGCGACCACAAATTCTATAGACTCTGTAGGCGATTGGAAACACCGCATGCAATGTTGACGCGTATGGGCGACAGTTGAGGTGCGGCAATATGGCAACCATACGCCGGCGGTGTGCGATGAGGAGTGAAGCATGAACGACGTGGAGGCTTCATATCCGGCTTACCTGGCCGCCGTCATGGCGCGGACGGGGCAGGCTCTGGAGGCTGAAGGCTACCGGTCGTTGGTGGTGCATGCGGGGTCGCTCCTGGAGGTGTTCGAGGACGACCGCAGCTATCCCTTCGAGGTCCATGCTCCCTTCAAGGTCTGGGCCCCGCTGCTCGATGTGCCGGACTGCTTCATACATTTTCAGGTTGGGCGGCCGCCGGTGCTCTTCTTTCATCATCCGCAGGACTATTGGTACAAGCCTGCGGATCTGCCTCGAGCCTACTGGGCACGGCACTTCGACATCCTGCCCGTTGCCGACCGCGCTGCCGTGCGCGCGGGCTTGCCTGCGGCGCTGGGCCGGACCGCATACATCGGCGACGTGTTTCCGGAGCTGGCGAGCTGGGGATTGGGGGCCGTCAACCCCCGGCCGCTGATGCGCAGGCTCGACTTTCACCGCGCCCGCAAGACACCCTACGAGTTGGCGTGCCTGCGTGCGGCAAGCCGCCTCGGGGCCCGCGGACACCTCGCGGCAGCACAGGCGTTCGCGGCAGGCGCCACGGAGTTTGAAATCGAGCTCGCGTTCCTGCGAGCTTGCGGGCAGCGCGAGCAGGAGCTGCCGTACAACCCCATCATCGCGCTGAACGAGAGCGGCGCCGTGTTGCACTATCAGGTGTTGGCGAAGGACGCGCCGGCCAGGCGCAATGGTCTGCTCATCGATGCCGGCGCGGAGTTCGCCGGCTATGCCAGCGACATCACCCGCACCTACTCGGCAGGCGATCGCGATTTCGCGGAGCTCATCGCGCGGATGGACGCTCTCCAGCAATCGCTTTGCAAGCAGGTGCGCGCCGGCGTGGACTGGCGCGACATCCACATGGAGGCTCACGCTCTCGTAGCGAGCGTGCTGCGCGATGCGGGCATTACCACCTGCAGCGCCGAGGAATGCGTCGCCACCGGAATTTCCAGGGTTTTTCTGCCGCACGGCATCGGCCACCTGCTGGGTCTCGAGGTGCATGACGCGGGCGGCTTCATGGCTGCGCCCGAGGGCGGCGACATCCCGAAGCCCGATGGTCATCCGAGCCTGCGGCTGACGCGCGTGTTGGAAGACGGCTTCGTAGTGACGATGGAGCCGGGGATCTACTTCATCGAGCAGCTGCTGGGCGCTGCCCGCGCCGACGCGCGGGCACGGCACATCAACTGGGCGCGGGTGGACTCGCTGCGGCCGTTCGGGGGCATCCGCATCGAGGATGACCTCGCCGTCACCGCAGCCGGCTGCGAGAACCTCACTCGCGACGCGTTCGCCGCAGTGATTAGCTGAGCGCCCCCCGCAGCTCTAACGCTTGGAGGCGAGGAGGTCCCGGATCTCCTGCAGCAGCACTTCCTGGCGCGGCGGGGGCGGCGGCGGCGCGGCGGCACTCGGCGGCGGCGGCCGCTTCAGCTGGTTGATCCCCTTGATCACCATGAACAACACGAGGGCGATCAGCGTGAACTCGAAGATCGTCTGGATGAACACACCGTACTTCAACAGCACCGGCTTGCCGGTCGGGTCCGTGCCGATGTGAGCCGCGAGGTCGGTGAAGTTGATGTTGCCGATCACGAGACCGAGTGGCGGCATGATCACATCGGCGACCAGAGAGCTGACGATCTTCCCGAAGGCTGCGCCGATGACCACGCCCACGGCGAGGTCGAGGACGCTGCCCTTCATCGCGAATTCTTTGAATTCCGAGCCGAGACTCATGGGGCGCTCCCTATTTTTGTTAAATGCACACGCGCGATGAGGGTACGGCAAAGGCGCAACGGAGCGCAAACGCCCGGAGGTCATCAACGGAAAAGGCGGGTGGGACCGTCATCCCACCCGCCTTTCGTGGAACCTGCGAAATCAGGCCGCCGCGGCCTTCTTCTTCCGTGCCGGCTTGTCCTGAGCCGTAACCTGACCTTCAGACTGCTTGCGACGCCTGGCGGTCTTCTTCGCCGCCTTCGGCTCCTCGGCCGGCGCGGCGGCAGCCGGGCCATCCACGAGCTGCATCAGCGCCATCGGCGCCGAATCCCCTGGCCGCGGCAACATCCGCAGGATCCGGGTGTAGCCGCCCGGACGCGCCTTGAAGCGGGGCCCGATGTCGGAGAACAGCTTCTCGACGACCTCCGCGTCACGCAGGCGCGAGAACGCAAGACGCCGGTTGGCCTCGCCGTCGGTCTTCCCGAGTGTGATCAGGGGCTCGACGACCCGCCGGAGCTCTTTCGCCTTCGGCAGCGTGGTGCGGATGGTCTCGTGACGCAGCAGCGACACGCTCATGTTCCTGAGCAGCGCATGTCGATGCGGCGTGTTGCGCGAGAGCTGCCGCCCGGTCAGATGATGACGCATGACAAATAACCCTTAGATGATCTCGCGTTCCTCGTCGTGCTTGAGCCCGGTCGGCGGCCAGCCGTCGAGGCGCATACCGAGCATCAGGCCGTGGCTCTGCAGCACTTCCTTGATCTCGGTGAGCGACTTCTTGCCCAAGTTCGGCGTACGCAGCAGCTCGACCTCGGTGCGTTGCACGAGATCGCCGATGTAGTGAATATTCTCCGCCTTCAGGCAGTTCGCGCTGCGGACGGTGAGCTCCAGCTCGTCCACGGGCCGCAGCAGGATGGGATCGAACTGCATCTCGGCGACCTTGGTCGCGGCCTCTTCCTCGCCCTGCAGATCCACGAACACCGACAGCTGATCCTTCAGGATGCTGCCGGCGCGGCGAATCGCCTCCTCGGCGTCGATCGTGCCATTGGTCTCGATGTCGATGACCAGCTTGTCGAGATCGGTGCGCTGCTCGACGCGCGCGGCATCGACCGAGTAGGTCACGCGGCGCACGGGCGAGAACGACGCATCGAGCTGCAGGCGGCCGATCGGGCGCGTCTGCTCCTCAAAGGCAACACGCGCTGCAGCCGGGCGGTAGCCGCGACCGCGCTCCACGCGCAGATTCATGCTCAACTCGCCGGCCTTGGTCAGGTTGGCGATCACGAGCTCCGGGTTGACGACCTCGATGTCATGGTCCGTCTGAATGTCGCCGGCGGTGACCGGTCCCGGGCCCTTCTTGTGCAGGCGCAGCTCGGCGGTGTCGCGCGAGTGCATGCGGATCGCGACCTGCTTGAGATTCAACAGGATGTCGACCACGTCCTCCTGGACGCCTTCGATGCTCGTGTACTCGTGCAGAACGCCGTCGATCTCGACCTCGGTGATCGCACTTCCGGGCATGGACGAGAGCAGCACGCGGCGCAGCGCGTTGCCCAAAGTGTGGCCGAAGCCGCGCTCGAAGGGCTCGATGACGACCCGCGCCTGGCGGGGAGCCACCGGCTGCACCTTCACGACGCGGGGCTTCAAGAACTCGGTAACGGATCCCTGCATTGCGAACTCACTTTGCCGGCAGTACGACCGGCAGCAAACGGAAAGCGGACTCTTCGATACGAGACAGACGCGGGCGCGCCCGGTGCACGAGCACCGGCGCCGCTCAGCGGCTACTTCGAATACAACTCGACGACGAGGTTCTCGTTGATGTCCGGCAGGATGTCATCCCGGGCCGGAGGCGTCTTGAACACGCCGCGAAACTCCTTGTCGTTCACTTCAACCCACTCGGGCAGGCCGACCTGCTGTGCGATACCGAGCGCGGCGGTGATGCGCAGCTGCTTGCGCGCCTTCTCACGGATCTGCACGACGTCGCCGGCCTTGCACTGGTAGGACGCGATCGTCACGGGCTGCTCGTTCACGCTGACGGCCTTGTGACTGACGAGCTGGCGTGCCTCGGCACGCGTCGCCGCGAAGCCCATCCGATAAACCACGTTGTCCAGACGGCACTCCAGCAACCGCAGCAGGTTCTCGCCCGTGGCGCCCGTGCGCCGGGCGGCTTCGGTGTAGTAGTTGCCGAACTGGCGCTCGAGCACGCCGTACATGCGGCGCAGCTTCTGCTTCTCGCGAAGCTGCAGACCATAATCGGACAGCCGCTGACGCCGCTCACCCTTGATGCCGCCGGGCGGCACGGTGAGCTTGCACTTGTTCTCGAGAGGCTTGACGCCGCTCTTCAGGAACAGGTCTGTGCCCTCGCGGCGGGCGAGCTTGCACTTCGGACCGACGTAACGCGCCATACGCTAAACCCTACGCTTCTTCGGAGGACGGCAGCCGTTGTGCGGAATCGGCGTGACGTCCGAGATGCTGGTGATCTTCAAGCCGCAATTGTTGAGTGCGCGCACCGCGGACTCGCGGCCGGGGCCGGGGCCACCAACGCGCACTTCCACGTTCTTCACCCCGTGCTCCTGCGCCGCGACGCCGGCCTTCTCGGCGGCCACCTGCGCCGCGAACGGCGTGCTCTTGCGCGAGCCGCGGAACCCGCAGCCGCCCGAGGTCGCCCAGGAAAGCGTGTTTCCCTGGCGGTCGGTGATCGTGATGATCGTGTTGTTGAACGAAGCGTGCACGTGCGCGATCGCATCCAACACGTTCTTGCGAGCCTTCTTCGGCTTCTTGGCGCCCGCGCCCGCGGAGCTGCCGGTCTGCTGTTTCTGATCAGCCATGTGTTATGCCTTGCCCGGCGGTGCGTTGAGTTTGACGGCCTGCTTGCGTGGCCCCTTGCGGGTGCGCGCGTTCGTGCGGGTACGCTGGCCGCGAACGGGCAGGCCGCGCCGATGGCGGATGCCGCGGTAGGAGCCGAGATCCATCAGGCGCTTGATGTTCATGGACACTTCACGCCGCAGGTCGCCCTCGACCGCGAACTTCGCGATCTGCGAGCGGATGGCGTTCACCTCCACCTCGGTGAGGTCCTTGACCTTCGTGCGCGGATCGACGCCTGCGGCGGCGCAACAATTGCGCGCGCGAGTCCGGCCCACGCCGTAGATCTGCGTGAGCCCGATCCACACGTGCTTGTTCATCGGGATGTTGATACCGGCTATGCGTGCCATGGTGCTCTACCGTCCCGCCACGGCGGGACAAAAACGCGACATGATACTGGAAAACACGTCAAATCACCTCTCGTCCTAGCCCTGGCGCTGCTTGTGGCGCGGGTCCGAGCAAATGACGTAGACCACGCGGCGGCGGCGCACGACCTTGCAGTTCTTGCAGATCTTCTTGACCGACGGACGTACTTTCATGAGCTTCGAGACCTCTTCACCACCGGGACCACTCGTTCACCGAGCCCTTAATCGATCGAACCGTTATCCGCCCGAACCCTGGCGGCCGTAGCCGAGCAGGTTGGCCTTCTTCAGCAGGCCGGGATAGTGGTGCGACATCATGTGGGCCTGCAGCTGCGACATGAAATCCATCACCACCACGACCACGATCAGCAGCGAGGTGCCGCCGAAATGGAACGGCACTCCCTGCGAGGAAACCAGGATCTCCGGCAACAGGCACACCGCCGTCACATACAGCGCCCCCCACAGGGTCAGCCGGCTGAGCACGCGATCGATGTAGTCCGCCGTCTGCTGTCCGGGCCGGATGCCGGGGATAAAGGCACCCGACTTCTTCAGATTGTCCGCCGTGTCCCGGGCATTGAACACCAGCGCCGTGTAGAAGAAGCAGAAAAACACGATCAGCAGCGCATAGATCACGAGGTGCAGCGGCTGGCCATAACCCAGAGCCTGAGCCACGTCCTGCATCGCCGCCGCGACCTTCCCTTCGGAATTCGTCCCGAAGAAGCTCGCGAGCGTCGCCGGGAACAGCAGCAGACTCGAGGCGAAGATCGGCGGAATCACGCCCGACATGTTCAGCTTGAAAGGCAGGTGACTGCTCTGCCCCGCATACATGCGCCGCCCGACCTGCCGCTTCGCATAGTTCACCGTGATCCGTCGCTGCGCCCGCTCGACGAACACCACGAAGCCCGTCGTGCCCAGCACCAGAATGATCAGCAGCAGCGCGAACGGCCCGGACATCTCGCCCGTGCTGACGGCTTCCGCCGTGTTGCCGATCGCCCCTGGCAATCCGGCCACGATGCCCGCGAGGATGATCATCGAGATCCCGTTGCCGATGCCCCGCTCGGTGATCTGCTCGCCGAGCCACATCAAGAACAGCGTGCCGGTGGTCATCGTGACCGTCGCCACGAACAGGAACTGCCAGCCCGTAATCAGCGTCAGGCCGCCCTTGGCGAGCGCCCCTGCGGCGGCGAACGACTGAAACGCGGCCAGGACCACGGTCGCGTACCGGGTGTATTCGGTGATCTTGCGACGGCCCGACTCGCCTTCCTTGCGCAGCTCCATGAGCGTCGGAACGACCATCGACATCATCTGGATGATGATCGAGGCCGAGATGTACGGCATGACGCCCATGGCGAAGATCGACAGGCGCGACAGCGCTCCACCCGAGAACATGTTCACGATCCCGAGGATCGTGTTCGACTGATCGGTGAAGAAGCGCGCCACTTCGCTCGGATTGATCCCCGGCACCGGGATGAACGTCCCGATGCGATACACCACCAGCGCCCCGATCAGGAAAAAGATCCGGCTGCGGATCTCCCCATAACGGGCCGCCTCGCCGAGAGCGGCGGCAGGATTGCTGAAGGGAGTGTTGGCCACGCGTGCGGGTCTCTATATAGGGGCGGAAGGAGCGATTGAAAGGCTCAGGCCTCCTCCAGCTTCCCTCCGGCTGCCTCGATGGCAGCTCGTGCGCCCCGGGTGGCCGCGATGCCCTTGAGCGTGACCGCCTTCTTGATCTCTCCGGAGAGGATGACCTTGACGCGCTCCGTGGTCACGGGAACGACGCCCGCCTTCTTCAGGGCCTCGAGATCGACGATACCCTCGATCTTGGCGAGCTCGTGCAGGCGCACCTCCGCTCGCGTCGGCGCAATGTCCGAGCGGAAGCCGAACTTCGGCAGCCGGCGGTCGATGGGCGTCTGGCCGCCCTCGAAGCCCACCTTGTGGTAGCCGCCCTTACGCGCGCGCTGTCCCTTCACGCCCCGGCCGCAGGTTTTGCCCTGGCCGGCGGAGGCGCCACGGCCTACCCGCAGACGCGGGCGCTTGGAGCCCGGCGAAGGTTTGAGTGAGTTCAGTCGCATGTGCTGTCGTCCTATCTCAATCGCCTACGCATTCTTCTCGACCTTCAGCAGGTGCACCGCTGTCTGGATCATCCCGCGGTTCTCCGGGGTGTCCGCGACGGTGACCGTCTGTCGGATCCTGCGCAGGCCCAGACCCCGCGCCGAGGCCGCGATGTTCGCGAGCTGCCCGGCGAGGCTCTTGGTCAACGTGACTTTCAATGCCGCCTTGTCTGACATGATGCTCAGCCCGTGATCTCTTCCAGGGTCTTGCCACGCTTGGCGGCAATCTCATCGGGCGACCGGATCTTCGCCAGGGCATTCATGGTTGCCCGCACGACGTTGATGGGATTCCGGGAACCGTAGCTCTTCGCCAGGACGTTCCGAATCCCCGCGCACTCGAGCACTGCGCGCATTCCGCCTCCGGCGATGACGCCCGTACCGTCGGATGCCGGCAGCATCAGGACGCGAGTCGCACCGTGCGTGCCTTTGACCGCGTAGTGCAGGGAATCGTTTCGCAAGGCGACGTTGATCAGGTTCTTGCGTGCCGAGGCCATCGCCTTGGAGATCGCCACCGGCACCTCGCGGGCCTTGCCGAAACCGTAGCCGACGCGGCCGGCGCCATCGCCGACGACCGTCAGGGCGGTGAAGCCGAACTGGCGCCCCCCCTTCACGACCTTGGCCGTCCGATTCACCGCGACGAGCTTCTCGACCAGCTCGTCTCCCGATTGGCCCCTTTCCGGTCTTGCCATGTCTTAGAGCTCCAGACCCGCTTCGCGGGCCGCATCGGCGAGCGCCTTGACGCGCCCGTGGAATTGAAAACCGGCCCGATCGAAGGCCACCTTGGTGACGCCCGCGGCCTTCGTGCGCTCGGCAATGATGCGGCCGACGTTCTTCGCCGCCTCGACGTTGCCGGTGCCTTTCAGCCCCTCCTTGACCGTCTCCTGGACCGTCGAAGCGGAGGCAATCACCTTTGCACCGCTTGCGTCGGTCACCTGGGCATAGATGTGACGGGGCGTGCGATGGATCGTCAGGCGAGCGACGCCCAGCTGACGGATGTGCGCCCGCGTCTTGAGCGCGCGGCGCAGCCGCCGCTGCTTCTTGGTGATGATCATTTCTTCTTGCCTTCCTTCAGCGTGATCTGCTCACCCGCGTACCGCACGCCCTTGCCCTTGTAGGGCTCGGGGGGACGGATATCCCGCAGCTCCGCAGCCACCTGACCCACTTTCTGAACGTCGATGCCCTTGATGAGGATCTCGGTCTGGCTCGGGGTCTCGATCGTGATGCCTTCGGGAATCGGGATATTCACCGGGTGCGAGAAGCCGAGGGTCAGATTGAGGCTCTTGCCCTGCACTTGCGCGCGAAAGCCGACGCCTACGAGCTCGAGCTTGCGCTCGTAGCCCTTGGTCACCCCGACCACCATGTTCGCGAGGTGCGCCCGGGTCGACCCGGCTTGCGTCCGGGCCGCGTTCGGATCCGAATATTGGATCTCGAGCTTCTTGTCGGCCTGGACGACGGACACACCGCGACCGAGCGGCAGGCTGAGCGAGCCTTTCGCGCCCTTGATCGTGATCGTCTCCCCCGACACCGTGGCCGTGACGCCCTGAGGCAGGTCGACGGGTGCTTTTGCAATTCTCGACATATCAACGGCCTCCGGCCGGACCATTCAGGGGGATCGCGCCAAGCCGCAACCGCCGAGCCGTAGCGGCGCGAAGCGCGCCGGGGAAGAACCCGCGTGTTACTACGCTACGATGCATAACACTTCGCCGCCCTGGCCGATCGAGCGCGCCTGCTTGTCGGTCATCACGCCCTTCGGCGTGGAGACGATCACCGTCCCCATGCCTCCGAGGATCTTCGGCAGCTCGTCCTTGCCGCGATAGATCCGCAGTCCCGGCCGGCTGACGCGCTCCAGCCGGTCGATCACCGGCCGGCCCTCGTAGTACTTGAGGCCGATGATGAGAGTCGGCTTGCCGCCCTCGCTGTCGGTGCGGAAGTCGGCTATGTAGCCCTCGTCCTTCAGCACCTTCGCGATGGCGGATTTGATCTTCGATGACGCGAGATGCACTTCGGCCTTACCTGCGGTCTGGCCGTTGCGGATACGGGTCAAGAGATCTGCGATGGGATCGGTCATGCTCATGCGGCGTACCTCACCAGCTCGCCTTGGTAAGGCCCGGGATCTCGCCTCGATTGGCGACCTCGCGAATCTTCACGCGTGCGAGGCCGAACTTGCGATACACGCCGCGTGAGCGGCCGGTGATCGCGCAGCGCTTGCGCTGTCGCGACGGGGCCGCATCCCGCGGGAGTGCCTGCAATTTCGCCTGAGCGTTCGCGCGGTCATCCGGCGATGTCTTCGGGCTCCTGATCAGCTCCTTGAGCTGCGCGCGCTTCGCGGCGTACCGTTTCGCGATCTTGGCGCGACGCTTCTCGCGCTCGACCATGCTCGTCTTAGCCATAGACCTCAGAAATCCTCTTACTTCCGGAAGGGGAAGTTGAAAGCCTCGAGCAACGCTCGCCCCTGGCGATTGTCCGTCGCCGTCGTCGTAATCGTGATGTCCATGCCCCGGATCTGGTCCACCTGGTCGTACTGGATCTCGGGGAAAATGATCTGCTCCTTCACGCCGAGGCTGTAGTTGCCCTGGCCATCGAAAGAGCGCGGCGACACACCACGGAAGTCGCGGATACGCGGCATCGCGATGTTGATCAGCCGGTCGAGGAACTCATACATGCGGGCGCCGCGCAGCGTCACCTTCGCTCCCACCGCCAGACCGGCGCGCAGCTTGAAGGACGCAATCGCCTTTCTCGCCTTCGTGACGAGCGGCTTCTGTCCCGTGATCTTCGTGAGATCGGCGACCGCCGCGTCCATCACCTTGCGATCGGCGACGGCTTCGCCGACGCCCATGTTGATCGTGATCTTGGTGATGCGCGGAACCTGCATCACGTTCCCGATCTTCAGCTCCTCCTTGAGGCGCGGAAGAATCTGCTCACGATATTGCTGTTGTAACCTGGCCATGACTACACCGCCTCTAGGCGTCGATCATCTCGCCGTTCGACTTGAAGAAGCGCACCTTCTTCCCGTCCGTCAGCGTCTTGAAACCGATGCGGTCGGCCTTCTTGGCCGACGGATTCCAGATGGCCACCTTGGACAGGGCGAGCGGGGCTTCCTTCTCGAGGATGCCGCCTTGCTGGCCCGCCTGCGGATTGGGCTTCTGGTGCTTCTTCACCTTGTTGACGCTCTCGACGATGACCCGGTCATCGTCGAGCACGCTCAACACGGCTCCGCGGCGTCCCTTGTCGCGTCCGCTCAGGACCACGACCTGATCGCCCTTTCGGATCTTCTTCATCTCAAAGCACCTCCGGTGCCAGCGAGATAATCTTCATGAACTGCTGGTTGCGCAGCTCGCGCGTCACGGGTCCGAAAATACGAGTGCCGATCGGCTCGAGCTTGTTGGTCAGCAGCACGGCGGCATTGCCGTCGAAGCGGATCAGCGAGCCGTCGGGGCGCCGCACGCCGCGGCGGGTGCGCACGACGACGGCGTCGTACACCTCGCCCTTCTTCACCTTGCCACGCGGGATCGCGTCCTTGACGCTCACCTTGATGACGTCGCCGACCGTCGCGTAGCGCCGCTTGCTGCCACCCAACACCTTGATGCACATCAAGGTGCGGGCGCCGCTGTTGTCAGCGGCGTTCAGCAACGTTTGCAACTGGATCATGTCGTGGCTCCCTTCAGCGTCCCGAGGCCTTCTCGAGAACCTGGACGAGCTGCCACGACTTGCGGCGCGACATCGGGCGGCACGGCGCGATCTTCACCAGATCGCCCTCGCGGGACTCGCCCTTCTCGTCGTGCGCCAGCAGCTTGGTCGTACGGCGGAGGTACTTGCCGTACGTGTCGTGACGGATCAGCCGCTCGATCTCGACGGCGATCGTCTTCTGCATCTTGGTGCTGACGACACGGCCGGTCAGCGAGCGCGCGCCTTTCTCCGCCTCGATCGCGGGTGCGCTGGGGGTCTCGGTACTCATTTCTTGCTCCCGGTCCCGGCAGCCGCGGTCCCCTGGACCTCGCGCTGAACGGTCTTCAGGCGCGCGATATTGCGGCGCACCTTCGTGAACTGGTCCGGCTTGGGCGCCTGGCCCGTGGCCCGCTGCATGCGCAGAGCGAACTGCTCCTTGCGCAGCTTCAGAAGCTCATCCGCCAACTCCGCGGCCGACTTCGAGCGCAACTCTTTCGCTTCCATTATCGAACCTGCCGTTTGACGAACGTCGTGGACACCGAGAGCTTCGAGCCGGCGAGGCGGAAGGCCTCACGCGCCGTCGTCTCATCGACGCCCTCCATCTCGAAGAGCACCTTGCCGGGGCGGATGCGGGCGACGTAGTACTCCACGTTGCCCTTGCCGCTGCCCATGCGGACTTCCAACGGCTTCTTGCTGATCGGGACATCCGGAAATACGCGGATCCAGATCTGCCCGCCGCGTTTCACGTAGCGCGCCATCGCGCGGCGTGCTGCCTCGATCTCGCGCGCCGTCATGCGCGCCCGGCTCGTGGCCTTCAGCCCGAACTCACCAAACGAGACGGAGCTGCCCCGCAGCGCCAGACCGGCATTGCGGCCTTTGAACTGCTTGCGATATTTCGTGCGTTTTGGCTGCAGCATGGGAAATCCTAGACCGCCGGCGCGGACTCAACCGCGGGTGGGGCGGCCGGAGCCGCAGCCTGGCCCTGGGCAGCCTGGCCCTGGGCGGCTTCGCCCTCAGCCGATGCCTGCTCGACCTCCGCCTTGTCGAACACCTCGCCCTTGAAGATCCACACTTTCACGCCGATGACGCCGTAGGTGGTCCGCGCCTCGGACAGGCCGTAATCGATGTCGGCCCGGAACGTGTGCAGCGGAATCCGCCCCTCGCGGTACCACTCGGTACGAGCGATCTCGGATCCGTTCAAGCGGCCCGAGACGCGAACCTTGACGCCCAGCGCACCGCTGCGCATGGTGCTCATCACCGCGCGCTTCATCGCGCGACGGAACATCACGCGCTTCTCGATCTGTTGCGCAATGCTGTCCGCCACGAGCTGCGCGTCCAACTCGGGCTTGCGAATCTCGGCAATGTTGAGCCGCACGTCGGACACGGCCATGCCGAGCAGCTTCGCGGTCTCGAGCCGCAGCTTCTCGATGTCCTCGCCCTTCTTGCCGATCACGATGCCCGGCCGCGCCGTCTGGATCGTGATGTTGACCTTCTTGGCGGCGCGCTCGATCTGGATGCGGCTGACGGATGCCTCCGAGAGCCGGGAGCGCAGGAAGTCGCGCACGCGAAAATCAGTGTGGACGTGTATCGGGAACTGCTTCTTGTTGGCATACCACTTCGACGTCCAGTCGCGAGTGATGCCCAGACGCACGCCCAGCGGATTGACCTTCTGACCCATGCCTTAATCCTTCTTGCCGTCGCTCACCGCGACGGTGATGTGACTGTTGCGCTTCACGAGGCGCGTGCCCCGCCCTTTTGCGCGTGCAGCGAATCGCTTCAGCACCGGCGCCGCATCCACATGGATCAGCGACACCTTCAGGTCGTCGACATCGGCGCCGTGGTTGTGCTCCGCGTTCGCGACCGCTGACTCGAGCACTTTGCGCACGAGCTCGGCGCCCTTCTTGGGCATGTACTTCAGAGTTGCAATGGCGTTACCCGCCGGCTTGCCGCGCACGAGGTCCGCTACCAGGCGGCACTTCTGCGGCGAGATGCGCGCGTAACGCAGTTTCGATGTCACTTCCATGGCGCTACCTCAGGCCGCCGACTCGACCTTGCGGTCGCCGGAGTGCGTCTTGAAGGTTCGCGTCGGCGCAAACTCACCCAGCTTGTGGCCGACCATGTTCTCGGTGACGAGCACCGGGATATGCTGACGTCCGTTGTGGACGGCGATGGTCAGTCCCACCATGTCGGGCGTGACCATCGAGCGGCGCGACCAGGTCTTGATCGGCTTGCGGTCGTTCTTCGCGGAGGCCACCTGCACTTTCTTGGCCAGATGCAGATCGACGAACGGACCTTTCTTCAGTGAACGCGGCATGAATATCTAGCTCCGTTTAACGGATCCGGTTCTTGCGGCGCTGGACGATCATGTTGTCCGTGCGCTTGTTGTGGCGGGTCTTCAGGCCCTTGGTATTCCAGCCCCAGGGCGACACTGGATGCGGATTGCCCTGGCCCGACTTACCTTCACCACCACCGTGCGGATGGTCGACCGGATTCATCGCGAGTCCGCGAACGGTCGGGCGCACGCCGCGCCACCGCGTAGCACCTGCCTTGCCGTAGCTGCGCAGGTTGTGCTCGTCATTGCCCACTTCACCGATGGTGGCGCGGCAATCGATATGTACCTTGCGAGTCTCACCCGACTTCAAGCGCAGGTACGCATAGATGCCCTCACGCGCGGTGAACGACACCGAGCTGCCGGCGCTGCGAGCGAGCTGGCCGCCTTTGCCGGGCTTCAACTCGACGTTGTGCACGATGGAGCCGACGGGGATGTGCCGCAGGGCCATCGCGTTGCCCGCTTTGATCGGAGCGTCGGCCCCGGAGCGGATCTCCTCGCCGGGCTTCACACCCTTGGGCGCGAGGATGTAACGACGCTCGCCGTCGATATACTTCACCAGCGCGATGTGGCTCGTGCGATTCGGATCGTACTCCACACGCTCGACCACGCCTGCGATCCCGTCCTTGTCGCGCTTGAAGTCGATAATGCGGTACTTCTGTCGCGAGCCGCCGCCAACGTGACGCGTCGTGATGCGCCCGGAATGATTGCGCGCTCCGGTCTTGCTCTGCGCAACGGTCAGCTGGACGAAAGGGCCGCCCTTGTGCAGGTGCGAGCGGTCGACCTTGATGACCGAGCGCGTGCCCGGAGAGGTCGGCTTGTATTTGATGAGAGCCATATTCGGTCCTAGTTCATCCTTTCGCTCGAGCCTCGTAGTCGATCGCCTGGCCTTCGGCGAGACTGACGTAGGCCTTCTTCCAGTCCTGCGTGCGGCCCACGGTCTTGCCGAAGCGGCGCGTCTTGCCGGGCTCGTTCACGACCTGAACGCCGGCAACCTTCACTTCGAACATCAGCTCGACGGCTTGCTTGATGTCGGTCTTGGTCGCATCGCGGCGCACGCGGAACGTGTACTGGTTGTGGTTCTGCATCGCGAGCGAGGTCTTCTCGGTCACGTGCGGGGCGATCAGGACACCCATCAGCTGCTCTTTGTTCACGGGAGCCGCTCCTCGATCAACTTGACCGCGCCCACGGTCATCAGCACCTTGTCATAGCCCACGAGGGCCAAGGGATTGAGGTGCGCGACCTCCAGCACCTCCACGTGCGGGAGGTTGCGGGCGGCCAGCAACAGCTTCTCGTCGGCCGCCTCGACCACGATCAGCACATTCGACAGCGACCAGCTCTTGAGCTTGGTGGCGAGCAGTTTCGTCTTCGGCGCCTCGAGGCCGAAGTCGTCGGTGACCAGCAGGCGCTGCGTGCGGGCCAGCTCGGACAGCATCGAGCGGATGGCGCCGCGGTACATCTTGCGGTTGACCTTTTGCTCGAAGCTGCGCGGCTTCGCCGCGAAGGCACGACCGCCCCCTACCCAGATCGGCGACCGGCTGGAGCCGGCGCGCGCCTGGCCCGTGCCCTTCTGGCTCCAGGGCTTCCTGCCGCCGCCCCGCACTTCCGCGCGGGTCTTCTGCGCCTTCGTGCCGGATCGACTCGCAGCCCGATAGGCAGTCACCACCTGATGGACGAGCGCCTCGTTGAACTGGTGGCCGAAGGCTGCATCCGACACCTGCAGCTCGCCACCGCCACTGACCATTCTGAGCTTGGGCATGGGTTACTTCTTTCCGGCCTTGGCGGGGTCCTTCGACGGAGCCGAGCCAATCTTGGTGGGCGCCACGGTCTTGCGCTTCGCCTGGCGGGCGGCCTTCAGGGAGGGCCGGATCAGCACCTGCCCACCCTCGGCTCCGGGTACCGCGCCGCGGATCAGGAGCAGGTTGCGCTCGAGATCGACCTCGACGACCTTCAGGTTCTCGGTGGTGCGGCGCACGACCCCCATGTGCCCCGACATGCGCCGGCCCTTGAACACGCGGCCCGGAGTCTGGCGCTGGCCGATCGATCCCGGGGAGCGGTGCGAGACGGAGACGCCGTGCGTAGCCGGCAAGCCGCCGAAGTTGTGCCGCTTCATGGTGCCGGCGAAGCCCTTGCCGATCGTGGTGCCCGTGACATCCACGGGATCGCCGACCTTGAACAGGTCCGGCTTGAGCTCGGCGCCCGCCTGCAGATCGGACTTCTCATTGTCAGCCAGCCGGAACTCGACGAGGGCCTTACCGGGCGCGACGTTGGCCTTGGCATAGTGGCCGGTGACCGCCTTGGAATAGAGCTGCGGACGCCGCGTTCCAAAGGTGACCTGGACCGCCCGATAGCCGTCCTTTTCCGGGTCCTTGACCAGGGTGACGCGGTTGGGCAGCACCTCGATAACCGTCACGGGCACAGTCTCGCCGGCGTCCGTGAACACGCGGGTCATACCAGCCTTACGGCCGATCAATCCGATAGCCATGCGTTATTTCCTCTACAGCCTTCCGGTCGCTTCGATGGGGCGATCCGGAACCGACCGGGAGAGGTTTTGTAAAGACGCACAAGAGACTGACCGCGCACTCAGGACAGCGCTGCGGTGATCTCGAGTGGTCTTGGAGATTTCGAGGCCCTTGCGGACCGACTTCGATCTCCAACCTCGCCCGATGCCGCTCTTTTGAGCGACGGCCGGATCAATCCCTCAACGGGCTACCCGGCGAAAAGGCCGCGCAGTATATGCGCGGCCCTCCTATCAATCAACCTCGTTCAACGGGCGGCCGCGGGGTCAAGGGGCGGCCGTGGGCAAAGCGTGCTTTGCCCGCCACGGATCAATTGAGCTTGATCTGCACGTCCACGCCCGCCGGCAGCTCGAGCTTCATCAGCGCGTCTACCGTCTTGTCCGTCGGGTTCAGGATGTCCATGAGCCGCTTGTGCGTGCGCAGCTCGAACTGATCGCGCGCGTCCTTGTCGCCGTGCGGCGAGACGAGCATCGTGAAACGCTCCATCTTCGTCGGCAGAGGCACCGGGCCCTTCACCGTCGCGCCGGTGCGCTTCGCGGTTTCCACGATCTCCCGCGCCGAGCTGTCGATCAATCGGTGATCGAAGGCCTTCAGGCGGATACGGATGTTCTGATTAGCCATGTTACGGGCTGCGCCCGGACTCCTCAGGAGACGCTCTTCGCGCGCCTCCTATGTTAATTGGCCGAAAGTCGCCTGTCGGCGCTTTCGGCGGACATCACTCCGTCGCCCGCCAGCAAAAAGCGTGGTTTTTGCTGGCTGCGCTCACTGTTAATTTGCCGGCGGCGCTTTCGGCGGACATCACTCCGTTGTGCTGCTTACTTCAGGATCTTCGCGACGACACCGGCGCCGACGGTCTTGCCACCCTCGCGGATCGCAAAGCGCAGCCCCTCCTCCATCGCAATCGGGCTGATCAGCTCCACCGTGATCTTGATGTTGTCCCCGGGCATGATCATCTCCGTGCCCGCAGGCAACTCAATCGCCCCCGTCACATCCGTCGTGCGAAAGTAA
>DATEJM010000102.1:0-17006 GCA_035277965.1 Steroidobacteraceae bacterium
GACCCCCTCGGCGTCGTCGTGATCGACGCCGCCGCAGCCGTCACGCCGATAGGCGAGCTCACCGAGCAATTGAGGATACAGTTTCCGGATCATGTCTGGATCGTGGCGGGCGATCAAAAACATCAGGCCACCCTCACCGCAGACATCACGAAGGGCAGGGTCTATCGCTTCCTCCACAAGCCTGTCTCGGAGCAGCGCATCCGGCTGATGCTGGATGCGGCCTGGCGCCGGCACGAGGAGCTCCTGGCCGGCGAGGCTGAGACACCCACCACCCCGTCCATAGAGGCAGGAGACCGCGGTCCCAGGGGGCGCGCTGCGCTCTTCGGCGTGGCCGCGACCCTCCTCGTCGCAGCCGGCATCTGGATCGTCGCACACGAGTCCACGGAGCCTGGGCAGCAGGCCGTGTCCGCCGCCGCGAGTACGGCAGCAGCCAGCGCGGACGAGGCGCAGCTCGCGGCTCTATTGTCTCAATCGGAGAGAGCTCTCGCCGGCCAACATCTCGAAGAAGCGCAGAAGCTGGTCGACCGCGCGCGGGCGCTGCGACCCAACGATGTGCGTGTCACGTTCCTGGCCGCGAGGATCGGCAAGGAGCACGAGCGAGCGCTGCTCGCAACGGCTCGGCGAGCCACCTCGTCCGGTAACATCCGCCTGGCAGCCGCCGCGGTCGAATCGGGCATGTCGAAGGATGAGGTGGCCGCGCTGACGGTCGAGGCGCAGCGCACGCCGCTCACCGCGACCGCAACCACGACCGCAACCACGACGACGACCGCAACCACGACGACGGCCGCAACCACGACCGCAGTAGCAAGCGCCAGCTCAGTACCAGACCAGGCCGCTGCAGAAGGTCCTGCGACCGCGGAAGCAACTGGAGCTGACAGCACGAAGGCGAAAGCGGCTGAGCCCTCGCCACTGCAACTCGTCCACTACGTGCCACCGGAGTTTCCGACGCAAGCCAATAGCAGGGGTATCAGTGGTTGGGTAGACGTGCAATTCGTAGTGAGGCCGGACGGCTCCGTTGGGGATGCAGCGGTGGTCGGATCGGAGCCTGCCGGCGTCTTCGAAAAAGCTGCACTGAACGCCGTGGACCAGTGGCGCTACAACCCTCCGCAGCGAAATGGGCAGCCTGTCGAGCAGAACGGCCGCGTGCGCGTTCGCTTCACCCTGCAGCAGTAGTGCCATGACTCCTCGCTGGACCATCATCGATCAGGACGCGCGCTATGCAGAGTGGCTGCGTCATCACCTTTCGATCCTCTATCCCGACTCGAACATCATCGTAGGCGACCCTGCGGGGCTCGAGCAGTGGATCGATTCGCCCGCGAGCCCGGATTGCGATGTGCTGTTGATGACCGCCATGTTCGGCTCGAGCCCCGATGACCCGCTCGCCAAAGGTCTCGAATGGCTACGACGGCTGCGCGCCCGGCCCGATGGCCCGGCCATCATCGCAATTGCCGAAGAAGGGAATGAGCTCACCGCGGTCCGCGCCCTGCAGCTCGGGGCCGTGGACTATCTGCCGAAGCGTCTGTTGACTCCGGAGCGATTGAGAAACTCCGCGCGGCTCGCCGCGCGCCGGATCGAGAAACGAACGGATGCGAAAGAAGCGCTGGCCCCGGCGCCCGAGCCGGCACCGGAGCCGAGCACTGTCGTCGCTCCGCACGCGATCCTCGGTGTCTCGACGCCAACGCAAGCCGAGGCGCCGGAGCCCGCGAGCCTGGAGATTCCGCGAGGAGCCGACGCCGAAGCCCGGAGTGCCGCAAAGACGGAAGGCGCGACTGCCTCGCGCGAAAATGTGGACGCCATGTTGAGTCGGGAGACGAGGCCGCGTCGAAACCCGACTCCGACGCACAAGCGTGCGCCTCCCAAGGCGCTGGCGCCGGGTGGCGGCTACGTGCCTGCCGACTTCATTCCCGGTTATGTCATTCGAGCGACGGTGGGCGAATCCGAGAAGGCGACCGTCTATCTCGCTACCAGCGCGGCTCTCTGCCACAACGTCGCGTTGAAGGTCAGCAAGACGTTGCGCGACGAGGCGGCCGGACGGCAGTTTCTCGAGCGCGAGTACACGGCCATCGTGGCGATCCGGCATCCCTCCGTGGTGCAGATCTACGACTACGGCATCCAGGGCGGGTACGAGTATCTCGCGATGGAGTACCTGCCGCGGGGAGATCTCAAAGTCCGCATGCAGCGCGGTGTGACGGAGCAGGAGTCATTGAGCTACATCGCCAAGATCGCCGGCGCGCTCGGGGTCGTGCACCAGGCGGGACTGCTGCACCGGGACTTGAAGCCACCGAACATCATGATGCGCGACCACGACGATGTGGCCCTGATCGATTTCGGGCTGGCGCGTGCGCTCGATGGCAGCACTCCCAACACCCGCACCGGGGTGCTGCGAGGCTCGCCTTATTACATGAGCCCGGAGCAGGCGCTGGGCGAGCAGCTCGATGCACGCTCGGACTTCTACAGCCTCGGCGTCATCTTCTACGAGATGTTGACGGGACGAAAGCCGTATAGCGGCGGATCGGCGATGGATGTGCTCCAGCAGCATGTGCATGCATCCACCCCCCGCCTGCCGCCGTCCGTGGCGCACAACGAGCCGCTGCTGATGCGCCTGATGGCTAAATCCCGGGAAGACAGGTACCAGAAAGCCGAGGATATCGTCGCGGCGTTCACCGCTGCTCTGGCGGCCGGCGAAGCGGAATCAAACGTTGCCTGAGAGCCACGGATTGTAAGTAAGCGTTCCGCGGTGGTCGCCAACAGCGGACAGCATTGTCTCGCCGGCCGTGCCTTCGTAACATCGGAAGGATGAAGGTCCGGCCGACGCGCGTCCTGGAGCTGCTGGGGGTCACGGTCGTATATTTCGCGGCCGCATGGCTGGGTCTGCGCATGGCGGTCATTGCGCGCCAGGTGTCGGTCGTATGGCCTGCGACGGGTGTCGCACTCGTTCCTCTCATCGTGCGCGGACGCAGATTGTGGCCCGGGATATTGCTGGGTGCCCTTGCAGCCAACTGGTTATCGGGTACCTCGCTGCTCGCATCGTCGGGCATTGCCGTCGGCAATACCCTGGAGGCGCTCATCGGGGCAGCGCTGCTGGGGCGCGTCGGCTTTCAACCATCGATGCGCCGGCTGCACGATGTGGCCTCGCTGTTCCTGCTGGCGGCTTGTCTCAGCACGATCGTCAGTGCCACGATCGGCGTCACCACTCTGTGTGCGACCGGCGCGGCCTCCTGGGACAACTTCAGCCCGCTCTGGTCCACATGGTGGATCGGCGATGCCACGGGCGATCTCGTCGTCGCGCCCTTTCTGTTCGTGTGGGTCGATCCCGCCCGTCGAGTCGTGAAGCTGCGACAGCTTGGCGAAGCCGCGGTGCTCGGATGCGCGATGTTGCTCGTGAGCATTGCCGTGTTCGTCGATCGGGGCAACCGCGTTCCTTACCCGGTCCAATATCTGATCTTCCCCGCGATCATCTGGGCGGCCGTGCGCCTCGGTCAGCGAGCGACGGCGACGCTGGTGTTCGGCGCGCTGCTCGTCACGATTCTCGCGACGCTGCAGGGGCGGGGACCTTTTGCCAGCCCCGTGGGCATCGAGACCAGTCTGCTCGAGGTCAGTCTGTTCATGGCGGTCGTCGCCGTGACCGGCCTGTTTCTCGGCGCGGCGACCGCCGAGCGCAATCTCGCCGAGCGGCGGCGCGCTGCGGATTATGCGCGCTTGCGCCTGAGCGAGGAGCGCCTGGCGCGGCAGGCAGATGAGCTGGCGACAGCGGATCGGCGCAAGGATGAATTCCTCGCCATGCTGGGGCACGAGCTGCGGAATCCGCTGGCCCCCCTGCAGAATGGCCTACAGTTGCTCACTCTGAGGAGCAACGATCAGGCGCTGATGGCACGCACGCGCGGCCTGATGGAGCGACAGCTGCGCCATCTCGTGCGCCTCGTCGATGACCTGTTGGATGTCGCGCGTATTCGCTCGGGCAAGATCGTCCTCGAGCTCGAGCGCGTCGAGATCGCAGGGATGGTTGCCAGCGCCCTCGACCTCGCGCGCCCGCTGATCGAGACGCGCCGCCACACGCTCGAGGTCTCCTTGCCCCAGCAACCGCTCTGGGTCGAGGCCGACCGAATCCGCCTGCCCCAGCTGCTGGCCAATCTCCTGAACAACGCCGCGAAGTACACCACCGAGGGTGGTCACATCAAGCTGGCTGTCGCCGCGGAAGACGGACAGGTCGTCGTACGGATACGGGATACCGGCATAGGCATGACGGCTGAGGAGCTGTCCCAGGTCTTCGAGCTGTTCGCTCAGGCGTCCAGTCCCGAGCACGCTTCTCAAGGCGGACTGGGAGTGGGCCTGAGTCTGGCGCGAAGCATTGCGGAGCTGCATCGCGGCGTCCTGACCGCTCATAGTGAGGGACTGGGTAAGGGTAGTGAATTTGTGCTGCAGCTTCCCGTCACAACATCACCGCTGCGAGCGGCTCGCGCAGCGACCGGCGCGGAGGCCCCGGCAGTGAGACGAATATTGGTGGTTGACGACAATGTCGACGCCGCCGAGAGTTTGGGGGCATTGCTGCAGGTTTCGGGACATGACGTGCGCGTCGTTCATGGTGGGCATGCAGCGCTCGAGGCGGCTCGGGAGTTCGCGCCCGAAGTGATGATTCTCGATCTGGCCATGCCGGACATGGACGGTTACTCCGTGGCACGGGCGGTGCGCTCCGACCCGGCGCTCACGAGCACGCGCTTGATTGCCCTGTCAGGCTACGGTCAACCGGAAGACCGGCGGCGGACTCGGGAAGTGGGCTTCGATCATCATCTCGTGAAGCCTGTGGAAAACGACGTGCTGGCGGCCGCGATCGAGATTCGAGCTTGACACTACGCGGTCCGGGCAGGTGCAATGCGGGCCCGGAGCTTGCTGGCCCGTCTTAACGGGGCCACGGGTCATCCCAACCAAAAACCGATGCATCTCGTCGACACGACCCTCTTCTATTCACCTACCAGCGGCGGCGTGAAGAGGTACCTCAACGCCAAACATGCCTGGCTCGGTGCTCACACCACCTGGGAGCACACTCTGGTCGTGCCCGGGCGCGAGAGCCATGCCGACCGGGGCGGTGTCTGCACGCTCAGCGGCTATCCCGTCCCGGGCACATTCAACTATCGGTTACCGCTCGATCCGCGGCGCTGGATCGATCTGCTGATGGCGCTCGAGCCGGACCTCATCGAGGCAGGCGATGCCTTTCATCCGGCATGGTGCGCGGCTTACGTCGCCCGGCGCCGGGGGGCCGGCCTTGCGGCGTTCTATCACTCGAATCTGCCGCAGATCATCGGCCGGAAAGCCGGGGGCATCAGCGAACGCCTCGTGAGCCGCTACGTGCGTGCGCTGTATGAGCGCTTCGATGTCGTGTTCGCGCCGAGCCGCCTGATGTGCTCCTATCTGGGCAGCCTCGGCCTGCGTAACGCCGTTCATCAGCCGCTGGGTGTAGATACCGAGATATTCCGGCCCGAGCGGCGCAGCGAACGGATGCGCGCGGCGCTGGGACTCGCAGCCGGCACACGAGTGCTCGTCTACGCCGGCCGCTTCGCGGGGGAGAAGAATCTCCCGGTGCTGTTGCAGGCATTCGCGCAGCTCGGCTCGCCGTACCATCTGGTCATGATCGGCGGCGATCGGGAAGCGCGGCCCACCGCGAACATCACGATGCTCCCCTATCGCCGCGACAGCCTGGAGCTCGCCCAGTGGCTCGCATCCGCCGACGCGCTGGTGCACGCCGGCACCCAGGAGACTTTCGGCCTGGTCATCCTCGAAGCGATGGCCTGCGGACGACCGGTGATCGCCGCGCGCGCGGCGGCCATTCCCGAATTCGTTGACGACACCGTGGGGCTGCTGGCCGAGCCCCACCAGGCGAGCAGCCTGGCGGCTGCGATTGCCGCACTCTACGATCGCGATCTCGATGCCCTGGGCGCCGCGGCCCGCGCCCGCGTGCTGCAGCGCTTCACCTGGAATCAGGCCTTTCAGATTCAGCTCGGCACCTACACGGCGCTCCTGGGCCCGCGGCGCGTCAGCGTGCCGCGTCACGAGATCATCGAGCTGCGCTCGCCGAGCTCGTGACGAGCTCGTAGATCGCGAGCTGCCCGTTGCGGGCACCGACGGCCAGGAAGCGGCCGTCCGGCGACCAACGCAACACGGACACCTCCGCGTCCACGAGATGAGCATCGATGGCTCGAGTTGATTTTCCCGGCGACCAGAGCACGAGACGCCAGTCGCGACCTCCGGAGGCGAGCCACGGACCGCTTGGATGGGCAGCCAGGCATTCGACCCGCTCCGTATGCCCCACGAGCTGCAGCGCCCGCGATCCTTCCGGTCCCTTGCCGGAGAAATCCCAACCCACGATCTCGGCACCGGCGCTGGTCAGCAGATAGCGGCTGTTGGCGCTCCAGGCCGTGAGCTGCACCTTCGAGCTGTAGCCACGCATCTGCGAATCGCGGCGGTTGATCAGATACCAGAAATGGACGGAGCCGTCCTGCATCCCCGAGGCCAACACCTTGCCGTTGGGACTGAACGCCGCGGTCAGGCAGGCGGCGGGCCACTCGAGGCTGCGCGAGGCGACGCGCGGAAGCTCCACGCGATGCACCCACATCGCGCCGTTCGTGGCCGCAGCGAGATCCCGCCCCGGCTTGTCCCAGGCGATGGCGGTCACCGCCGCAGAATGCTGCGCAAAATCATGAATGCGCTCGCCCGCGGCGCTCCACAGCGATACCGTCTTGCCCGTCGCGGCCGCGAGGACCTTGCCGTTCGGCGAGTAGGCCAGGTGCTCGGTCCAGGCGGTGCCGGGCCGCATGCGCATTCGCTCATCGCCGCTATCGCCATGCCAAAAGGCAACCGCTCCATCCTGGCCGCTCGATGCGATTTCAGCGCCATCGGGACGCCAGGCGATCGAAAGCACACCGAGCGCGTGTTCCCCCAGAACGCGCGGTGTCGCTGCCTGCGCGGGTCCATCAACCCGCACGACGGCACCTTCACCGCCCGCTACCGCGATAGCGGCGCCGCTGGGTGCCCAAGCACAGTCCACGATGTAAGTGTCGAGCGAGACGCTGGCGCGCCGCTCGAGCCTGGCCATGTTCATGCGACGCAGGATGCGAAGCCCGCTTCGAGCTCCTGTCGGTCGAGGTTGCGCCCGATGAACACGAGCGTGTTGGCGCGCGCGCCCGTGCCCCACGGTCGCTCCATCTTGCCGTCGAACATCATGTGCACTCCGTGGAACACGTAGCGGCGATCCTCGCCCCGGATGTTGAGAACGCCCTTCATGCGGAAAATATCCTGACCGCGGCTTTGCAACAGATAGGACAGCCACTCGTTCAGCTTCTGGGGATCCAGGGGCCGCGGATCCACTATGCCGATCGACCCGATCTCCTCGTCGTGATGATGGTGCGAGGCGAACTGCCGTTCCACCACGGGACTCGCGCCTTCGACACGAAGCGAGAACTCCTGCGGGGCGTGCTCGCACACGAGTGCGTAATATCCTGCGCGATCGATGCGTAGTGACGCTTCGCCGCCGTCGTGGCTCACATCCAGGCGATAGAGTTGGTCTCCCGGCTGGATCGTTCCTCCACAGTGGATGTCGATCGCGGACGCATCGAACGCTTTGATCGCAGGATCGATCACGCCATCCAGCGCTTCGAGGCTGCCTTCCTTCGCGGGAAGAACCAGCAACCCCAGGCCTGCGTGCGCCTGACCTGTGTGAGTCTCTCCAGGAGTGTGACCGCCATGCTCATGCCCGTGATCGTGATCGTGATCGTGATGACCGTGCGCGTGCTTGCGATCGGCCGTTCCGGTGCGGACACGGTAGCTCCCGGCTTCGAGCCGATAGATTCCTGCCCACTCGAACGGACGCGGGGCCTCCAGGAACGAGCTGTCGGCGGCCAGGGCCCGATTCAGATCGAACGCACCGACATCGAGGACGTCGCCGATCGGCACGTCGGAATTGCGGGTGCGAAACACCTTCGTGGTGCCGTTCAGGGAGCGAATGCGCTGTTCGATTCGCGCCAGGTCCTGCGGTCCGACGAGATCGGTCTTGTTCAGCAGCACGACGTCCGCGAAGGCAATCTGCTGAGCGGGCTCATCCACCTCCTCCAGATGCTTCTCGACGTGCCGGGCATCCACCACGGTCACGATGGCATCGAGCAGGAACTGCTCGCGCACATCCTCGTCGATGAAAAAGGTCTGGGCGACAGGGCCGGGGTCCGCAAGCCCCGTGGTCTCGATCATGATGTAGTCGAACCGGTCGCGCCGCTTGAGCAGCTGGCCGAGAATGCGGATCAGATCCCCGCGGACCGTGCAACAGATGCACCCGTTGTTGGTCTCGACGATCTCCTCTTCGCCGCCGATCACGAGCTGGTGATCGACGCCCACTTCGCCGAACTCATTCTCGATGACCGCGATGCGCTTGCCGTGCTGCTCGCTCAGGATGCGGTTCAGCAGCGTCGTCTTGCCGGAGCCCAGAAACCCGGTGAGGACCGTCACGGGAATCCGCTTCGAGCCCGAGGAGCCAGTCGTCATCGCCATGCCAATCCCGAAATGAGAAGAGTATTTTGGGGGCTCGAGCACCCGCGTGCGGATGTTATCAGACGCCCGCTGACGCGCGGGTGATAGCGAGGCACACGGATGTGTCCGCCGCCTAGGCGGCGAGCATGCTAGCGCCGCAACGCCAGCAACAAGCGCTTGCCGCGCTCGCTCGCCACCAGTCGCAGCACTACGCTCCAGAAGACCTTCTTGTGCCATGGGACTTTGCGCGGCGGTATCGCCTCGTAAAAGCGCGACGCCACCTCTCTATGGAGGTAGACAGAGCGGGCCACTACGTACCATTGGCGCGGGCCGGCTGTGATCCGATAGTGACCACTGCGAGCGCATTCGATGCTCGGGTCTTCGATGGCCTCGGGCAAGTCGGCGGGTGCCACGCCGCAGAACGCGAGTGACGCGGCTTCGTGCCGGGCATCCGACGTCCTGCCGATCAGGATCAGTCCCAGTGGGCCGCTCGTCTCGCGCCGGCAGCTCACGCCGCCACGAAAGCTGACAATGTGGCGGAGCACCTCGGTCATGCCGACCCCACTCGCAGCGCCAGCGGCCAGCTCACGAGTCGCGTCTGCCGCGGATCCGACCATAAGGGCCGCACGCGGCGCTCCAGCCCGACCACCGGGTCGATGCCCTGTTGCTCGACGTAGCGTCCCGTGGCGGACCAGCTGCGGATGTAGCCGAGCAGATGCTCGAGCGTCCAGCGCACCTCGATGGCGAATGAGGGATTCGATCTCTCCGCGAACGGAAACGGCAGGTCACGATAGCCGGTCTCGACCAGGCGCCGCTCGGGGGGCCAGTAGGGACCGACGACATGCCTGTAGAAGTGTTGGATCTCGGCGTCGATAGTGCTCCCCTCCACCACGAGCATTCCATAAGTCCAGACGGCGAGGACACCCGCGGGCCGCAGGACACGCTCGACTTCCGCATAGAAGCGAGGCAGATCGAGCCAGTGCAGAGCCTGTGCGACCGTCACGAGATCGATCGAGCGCGCCGCGATACCGCTGTCCTGCGCCGGTGCGACGCGATACGTGACCCGGGGATCGGTCGGTGCCTCGGCAACCTGCTTCTCACTCAGATCCGTAGCGATCACGCTCGTGAAGCGCGCCGCGAGATCCAAGGTCGCCTGACCACTGCCGCAGGCACAGTCCCAGGCCACATCGCGACGGGCGGGCAGGCTCGCCAGGTAATCGAACAGAGCCGCCGGATATCGCGGCCGGAAAGCGGAATAGGCCGCGGCGACGCGCGAGAAATGGTCAGTCAGATCACCCGGCTTCAGGGTGCCCTCCTCCGAGCCGCCCCCCGGTCCGCGACCGGCTCAACCCGCACCCCTGCGGTAATCGAATTCGCGATAGGAGATTCTGCGTGCGAGCGCATCGGTCGGCGGCGATTGTACGCTACTCCTGCGGCCATCGGCCCCGCGGCGGGTGGGCCGCGCTCAGACTGACTCCAGCTCCCAGACCGTGAGCGGCGCGCCCCGTCGCAGCCAGAATCCGACACCGACCTCGTTGAACGCACGCCGCAGTTGCTGGCGGTACCACCGGCCGCTGCGCAGGTGGACGTCCCGATCGGTGCGCTGACGGTCGCAGTTGTGCTCCCAGTCGTGACGCGTCAGAGCCGTGAAGTAGAGGATGCCGCGACAGAGCTTGGCCAGATTGGCGAGTGCTCGTGTGGCAGCGCGGGTATCCAGGTACTGCAACACGTCGTAGCAGATCACCAGATCGAATGGCTTGGCGACCCGATGGTCCTCGAGATGGCCATGCTGCCAGCCGTAGCGGTGGCACAGATATTCGCTGGGATCGAGGCCGGTGTAAGTCGCTTCCGGCAGCGCTCGCAGGAGCGGTGAGCGAAGAAGGCCCGTTCCGCAACCTGCGTCCAGGATGCTCCGTACGGGCAGCCCGGCGTGACGGCAATAGGCCGCAATCAGCCTTGCGCGCGCCCGCATCTCATGACGCGTCGTTACGGCCGTGCGCGGGTCGTAGTAAAAGCGCTGATAGTAGTGGCGGTCGAAGCCCATCGAGGCGCCGAGAATATCAAAGTCGCGGGCGCATCTCGGCCGAGTTGGGTACTCTGTGAGGCTCGCGAGTGCCAGGCACGATGGAGGTCTTGTGAGCAGCAGCGCTCCCACGAACCCTGAGCTGGGTGTCATCGCGCACGACTTCAACAACGTGCTGACGATCATCGCCGGTTACAGCGATCTGCTGCTGGCCGCGCTCGGCACCGACCACGGCGCCCGAGCCTATGCCAATGAGATCGCCGTGGCCACGAAACGCGCGCGCGCAATCAACCGCAGGTTATTGGAGATGGCGGGACACCCGGACACTTGACCACGCGCCGGGGCGGGTCAGAGGCCGAGGTCGCTCGTCTGGGCGGCGCTGAGTCCGAGCTCGGCGAGCAGTCGCTCCGCCTCGAGCGGCTTCGGCAGGCACGCATCCGCGCCGGCAGCGAGGATCCGCTCGACATTCTCGGGACTCGCAAAGCCCGTCATCGCGATGATGCGGATATGGCTCAATGTTGGCCGCGAGCGCAGTCGGCGACACACCTCGAACCCGTCGATGCCCGGCATCATCAGGTCGAGGACGAGCGCGTGAGGACGAAACGACTCCACCTTCGAGCCCGCTTCAAACCCATCCCGCGCCAGCTCGGTCTCGATCTGCGGATCGCGCAGGCGGATCAGCTCGGCGATGAACTGCCCGACCTGCGGGTCATCGTCAACGATCAGGACGCGATCGGGCCGGCCGGAGTTGCGCGGTACAGGGGTCGTTCCACGGCTGCGGGCGAATTCTTCGACATCGCTCAGGAGAAAACGGCGATGCCCGCCGGGAGTCGTCAGAGAACGGAGCAGACCGCGCGCAGCCCATTGCCGCACGGTAACGGGATTCACCATCAGCATTTCGGCAACTTCGTTGGGCGTCAGGTGCGTCTTCTGCTTGGACTTTTTCTTCATGATCCTCGTGTTCCGTGCGTCCCCGGTCATTGGGTCGGTTACGACCTGCTCCTGATGAATGGCGCACGCGATCCGCTCCTAAAATTGACCCGCGAGCGCAACTTTCTTATATCGTAATTATCGTGTCAATCGAGAATATCGAATTTTTCGAATAGATTCACTCTCGACGGTCCATAAGGCTCCGATTTAACAGAATAACAGCTCAACGTCCGCTCACCCTGCCAAGTTACGCTACCGTACAAGCTGACCGTCAAGTCACGGGTCAGGATGAACGCACGAGGTCATGCTGCGGTTTCCGCCAGGAACGCCGCACAACACCTGCAAAACACGGCCTTTACGGCGAAAACGTACGCTCGATGAGGCTGCCGAAGGGCGCTCCGCGCGGCAGCGCGCCAAAGGCCGCCGGTGCGCCCGCTTCCAACCTCGATATAACAAACGCTTCACTGGATGATTGAGAGGCGTGATGAATCAATAAAGAAGATTGGACGGCCAGGGCGATACTTTCCGTTATTCTGCGTGCCCGCACTTGCGTGTCGGCCGGATCGGCCAGCTCCGCGAGCAACCGGCCAACGAATCGATCGTAACCCGTGTTCAGGCCCCGCGCCGCGTCCAGGAGCGCGATCAGGGCGTCGAGCGAGCGTGGCTCGCGTGACAGCGCACGCAACACATCGAGACACATGATGTTGCCCGACCCCTCCCAGATCGAGTTCAGGGGCGACTCGCGCAGGCGGCGCGCGATCGGACCCTCCTCGACGTAGCCATTGCCTCCTAACACCTCCATCGCCTCGGCGCAGACCGTCGGCGCTCGTTTGCACAACCAGTACTTCGCGGCGGGTGTGAGCACCCGGCGCAGCAAGGTCTCCTCCTCGGATGCGGGAGCGTCGAACGCGCTGGCCAGCCTCATGATCAACAGGATGGCCGCCTCACATTCCAGCGCCAGATCGGCCAGCACGTTACGCATGAGGGGCTGATCGATCAGCCGCTCGCCGAAGGCGCGCCGCTGGCGGGCATGATGAATGGCCTGCGAGACGCATTGGCGCATCAGCCCAGTGGAGCCGATTGCGTTGTCGAGGCGGGTATAGACACCCATCTCGAGGATGGTTGGGATTCCGCGTCCCTCCTCACCGACCAGCACACCGTATGCGTCCTCGAGCTGCACCTCGGTCGAGGCGTTCGAGCGATTGCCCATCTTGTCCTTGAGGCGTTGGAGACGGATGCCGTTGAGACGGCCGTCAGGTTGGAATCGAGGCACGAAGAAGCACGCAAGCCCGCCGGGCGACTGAGCGAGTACCAGAAAGGCGTCGCACATCGGCGCCGAGAAGAACCACTTGTGACCGTTCAAGCGATATTCCTGACCCGGGCCCGAGCGCTCCGCCGGCGAAGCACGAGTTGTGTTCGAGCGGACGTCGGAGCCTCCCTGCTTTTCGGTCATACCCATGCCCATCAGCACTCCACTCTTGTGGCTCACGGGCACGAAGCGTCGATCGTACTCGCGGGCAAGCAGGCGCGGGAGCCAGTCCTTGAAGTCACCTGCCTGGCGCATGAGCGGAGGTACCGCCCCGTAGGTCATGGTGGCCGGGCACTGAGTCCCGTTCTCGACCTCCGACCACAACAGGTAGCCTGCCGCGCGGGCGCGATGGGTGATCCTGCCACTGCCATCCCACGGGCTCGTGTGCAGTCCGGCTGCAACCAGCCGCGCCATCAACGCATGCCACGCCGGATGAAACTCAACCTCGTCGCGGCGATTGCCGAAGCGATCGAAGAGCTTCAAGGTCGGCGGATAGCGATTCGCGGCATCCCCCAGAGCGAACATCTCCGCGGTACCGAGCTCGGCACCCAGTGCAACCAGCCCGGCATGCTCGGCTCCGCCGCCGTTGGACAGCAACGCGTTCTGCAGTGCCGGGTTGCTCGTGTACAGGTTGTAGTCAACGAGCTCGCTCGACTGATTCGGCGCCTCGAGCCTCGGATCGACGGGAGGCTGCCCGCTCATCAGGGCCCTTCGAGCCGCCGCGCGACGGCCCGCCCGAGGCCATCCGTCGAGCCGGTCACGAGTGCCGTTCTGCTCAAAGCCATCGGGAAACCTCGAGCACAGGCGGGCGCCTGCTATTTTCCTCCTGCACTATGCACCACCCGGGTTCCGTTGCACACCCGGGCCACTCCCGCAGTCACAGATCGAGCCCGCTGGCGGTATCCTGTAGGTGAACGGGGGCTTCAAGGGGTGCCGGGGCGCTCTTGCCGCTCGAGCAGTCCGGGGGTAGGCTTCCGCGCCGTGACCGCCGACTCTTCAACACCCCTGATGAAAGCAACACCGGGCGAACGCCGGCCGGCGATCTGGCCGTGGCTGCTGATGCCACTGGTGACGCTGGTGGTTTTCTACGTGCTGAATCGCCTGCGGCAGACGGCCGAACCGGCCCCGCTCGCGGCCGGCCCCGCTGCGGCTGCCCCGCAGGGCAACACAGCATCTGTTCCGCCCGGCGAGCCCGCCGCGCCTTAACCCTATCCGCGGCGCCGCCCATGACGCGCCTCTCCTATGCCCCGCCCTGCCAAGAAAAAACGCGCTCCGCGAATCGGCTTCGTCAGCCTCGGTTGCCCCAAAGCTCTGGTCGACTCCGAGAGAATCCTGACGCGCCTGCGGGCCGAGGGCTACGAGGTCGCTCCAACATACGACCGTGCGGACGTGGTGGTCGTCAATACGTGCGGATTCATCGACGCGGCCGTCGATGAATCGCTGGATGCCATCGGCGAGGCTATCGAACAGAACGGGCGCGTCATCGTAACAGGGTGCCTGGGGGCCAAGCCGGAGCGCATCCTCGAGCGGCACCCGCGAGTTCTCAAGGTGACGGGTCCCCATGCATACGAGGACGTGCTCGGGGCCGTACATGAGCATCTGCCACCCGCGCACGACCCCTTCGCGGATCTGGTTCCTCCGCAAGGGATCCGGCTGACCCCACGCCACTACGCGTATCTCAAGATCTCGGAAGGCTGCAACAACAAGTGCAGCTTCTGCATCATCCCGGCGATGCGGGGGCGGCTGGCCAGTCGCCCCATCGACGACGTGCTGCGCGAGGCCGAGCGCCTCGTGGGCGCCGGCGTGAAGGAATTGTTGGTCATCTCCCAGGACACGAGCGCCTACGGAGCCGACATCAAGTACGCGCGGGCGAGCTGGCGCGGCGCGGACTATGCCAGTCGCTTCATCGATCTGGCACGCGGACTCGGGTCGCTCGGCGCGTGGGTGCGCCTGCACTACGTTTATCCGTATCCGCACGTTGATGAAGTCATCCCGCTGATGGCGGAGCGGCGGGTGCTACCGTATCTGGACATTCCATTCCAACACGGGAGCGCCGCCGTGTTGAAGCGGATGAGGCGTCCCGCTCACGCGGAAAATACGCTGGCGCGCATCCGGCAATGGCGCAGCGACTGCCCGGATCTGGCGATCCGCAGCACGTTCATCGTTGGATTCCCGGGCGAGACGGAGGCGCAGTTCGAAGAGTTGCTGCAGTGGCTGCAGGAGGCTGACCTCGATCGCGTGGGATGCTTCAAATACTCGCCGGTGGAGGGGGCGGCGGCGAATGCTTTGGCTGGGCACGTGGCGGCCGAGGTGCAGGAAGAGCGCTACCGGCGGTTCATGGAGCGAGCCGCTGCTATCAGCGCCGAACGACTGGCCCGCCGGGTTGGTCGTGTCCTGAAAGTGCTGGTGGACGGTGTCGAAGACGGTGTGGCCATCGCGCGCAGCGAAGCGGACGCACCGGAGATCGACGGTGTCGTCCGCGTCATGAATGGCGGGAAACTAAAGGTGGGCGACTGGGCCGATGTCGAGATCACCGCGGCGAGTGCTTACGATCTGACTGCGCGGCTGGCACGGCCGGAGCGGGCCGCGCGGTAGGCGTCAAGCGTTTGCACGGGCTACGAGGCCCTCGCGGTCAGCGGGCCTTGCGTGTACGTGAGCGCGTGATGCGCTTCACGGCCTATCGGTCAAAGACTTAGAAAAAAGGCGGACCTCTTACTGTGTATCGCGTTTTAGACTAATCTGAGCTTTTAATCTATATTACGATACATGCCAGCGAAGCAACCGCCCTTCTATCCAGGCCAAAAGCGGGTCCTGACAGCGCTCGGAGAGCGATTGAGGCTCGCGCGTCTGCGCCGGAAGCTGACTATCGACCTCACGTGTGAACGCGCTGGCATCTCGCGAATGACACTCTTTCGGGCGGAAGCCGGCAACCCCGCCATCGCACTCGGAACGCTGTTACGAATTCTCTCAGTACTGGGACTCGAGGCCGATCTCGAGGCCCTTGCGCGCGACGACAAGGCCGGCAGGCTCCTTCAGGACCAGGCGCTCCCACAGCGCAGGCGCCGCGGTGTGCACGCGCGCCCAAAGACATCGGAACAGAAGGAACAGGGGCCGTGACCGAGACAGTGGAAGTTTGGCTAGATGCCGACTTTCTCGAGCGCACGCGCGTCGGCACCCTCTCCCACGATCGCGGGACACTCCGTTTTGCGTACGAGCCGGCGTGGCTGAAAAACCCGCAGGCCTTTGCGCTCGACCCCGATCTATCACTCGGTGAGGGACCCTACTTCCCGAACGCGGAAGCTGGCAATTTCCGCATTTTCGACGACTCAGCACCAGATCGGTGGGGTCAGACCCTCATGAAGCGCCGCGAAGCACTCACGGCAAAAGATGAAGGCCGCAACCCCAGGGCGCTCTACGCGTGGGACTTTCTCTTAGGCGTCGAGGACGTAAGCCGCCAGGGCGCGCTGCGCTATCGAAGCGTCGGCGAAGACGCGTTTCTGGCGCATGAGAGTTTGACCGTGCCGCCGGTGGCGAGTCTAAAGGAGCTCGAAGCCGTCGCACGCGAGATTACCGCGAAGCGCATCGACGGTCTCGCGGCGCTGCGTGAGTGGCTGAAAGTTCTCGTAGCGCCGGGGGCTTCCCTGGGCGGCGCACGACCGAAAGCCAGTTTCATGGAAACGAACGGCAGCTTATGGATCGCCAAGTTTCCCGCCCGTGATGACACCCGCGACGTCGGAGCCTGGGAAGCACTTGCGAACCGGCGCGCGGCGCGAAAGACCATGTTGCTTCTGATCTCGAACAGCTCTTCCGCAGAGTGGCCTTCAACGTTGCGATCGGCAACCGCGACGATCACCTGAGGAACCATGGGTTTCTTTTGACCCCTGCTGGCTGGCGCCTCGCCCCAGCCTTCGATCTGAACCCGAACATCGACAGAGCCGACCATGTCCTGAATATCGACGAATCGGACAACCGGCCCAGCCTTACGTCCGTAATTGAGACTGCCGAGTGGTATGTGGGATCCAAGGACACGGGTCGGGCGATCGTCGCGGAAGTGCTACGCGAAACACGGCAATGGCGGCGTGCCGCGGCCGCCCTAAAGATTTCACGCGCAGACGTCGAACTGACTGCGGCGGCATTCGGGGAATCGGATGCTGGGATCACTCGACCGTGAAATGCTCATCGCCGCCAAGTTCGATGGTGCCGCTCAGTCGAGTGAGCTGGACACTACTGAAG
>DATEJM010000103.1:0-18475 GCA_035277965.1 Steroidobacteraceae bacterium
GGGGTGATACGCGCTGAGCAGCCAAATGGCTCCCCGGGTTGGAATCGAACCAACGACCAACGGATTAACAGTCCGACGCTCTACCGCTGAGCTACCGGGGAACACGGGCGGGACCCAAAGCGGGCCGCATCTTGCGTAACGAGACTGGGATAGTCAAGGAAGACCGTGACATCGCGCAGCCATCCTACCGCCTGCCCGCATCGACTCCCCCCCAATCCGAGGACGTGCTTCAATACCGCGACCAAGGGCGGGATCAAAGGCATTTTGAACTCCACAGCATATACCGCCGCCGAGAAGCGTCGCGCGAAGCCCAAGCTCGGCAGGGTGGCAAAGGCGAGCTTTACCCGCCAGGCTCTTTTCCGGGCTGCGGCGTATATCGTCGGAAAGCGGGGCTACAGCGACGCATCGGTCTCCTTGATCACCCAGCGAGCCAAGGTCGCACAGGGGACGTTCTATAAGCACTTCGAGAACCGGCAGGCGCTTCTGGACAGCCTGCTGCCGGCTTGTGGCGATCAGATGCTGGCCTATCTGCGGCGGCGTATTCCGCGGGACGCGCCGTTGCCCCAGCAGGAAGAGGAGAGTTTCCTCGCGTTCTTCGAATTCCTCGCTGAGAACCCGGGCTTCCATCGAGTGATGAACGAGGCCGAATTCTTCGCTCCCGAGGGGCATCGGCGGCACGGCGAGACGCTTCATTCGAAGTATCTGCGCGTGCTGCAGAAGGCCTGGCGGCGCGGGGAGCTACCTGGCTATGACGAGCACGAGCTGGGTGTGGTGGCTCAGGTCCTCATCGCCTTGCGACGCAGTGTCAGCATGCGATTCGCCCAGAGCGACGGCAAAATAAGGCCACCGCCCGCCGAGGTCACGCGGACGATCCTGAAATTCCTCTCCCACGGGCTGTTCGGCAGCGGGCGCTGAAGCATCGCCGGGGCAGCCCCCGATCCTGGCGCGGCATGCTTACGTAACTTCGCGGCCGACGCCCTTTGAGTGAACAGTGAGTCACCAGTTCTGCGAACGTGATTGACTTTGATGCGACGCCGCCGTTATCTAGGCGGCCGCGAACGGGCGCGCCTGCGAGGTTCAGGTGTGCGAGACGCAATAGCGGGATATCAGCCGGAGCCTATTTCCATGGCCAATACACAGGCACAAAACGCCGCCAAGGCGACTCCCTCGAGGGAGACCTTGCTCGACATCTTTCGACGCATGGCGCTCATCAAGCAGAACGACGAGCGCTTCCGACAAGTCATCCGCACGGGCCGGTTGATCATGCCGTACTACTCCACGCGCGGTCAGGAGGTCATTCCGGCCTGCATGTCGGTGAATCTGCGCAACGATGACTACGTTTGCACGATCTATCGCGGCATCCATGATTCGCTGGCCAAGGGCGTCCCGGTGAAGTACGTGTGGGCCGAGCTCGCCGGCAAGGCGACCGGCACCTGCAAAGGCAAGGGCGGGCCGATGCACATCACCCATCCGGCCTCGGGCGTCATGGTGACCACCGGCATCGTCGGCTCGTCCATGCCAATCGCCAACGGGCTCGCCTGGGCAGCGCAGCTACGCGGGGAGAGCCGGGTGGCGGTCGCGAATTTCGGGGACGGGGCGGCGAACATCGGCAGCTTCCACGAAGCCCTCAATCTGGCGGGTGCCTGGAAGCTCCCGGTGGTGTTCGTGTGCCAGAACAACCGTTATGGCGAGCACACCAAATATGAGGTCACCACGCCGGTCGACCAGATCGCCAAGCGCGCCGCGAGCTACGGGATGCCCGGGATCCACGTGGACGGCAATGAGCCGCTGGCGATGTACGCGGCGGCGAAGGAGGCCATCGATCGAGCACGCTCGGGCGGCGGACCGACGCTGATCGAGGCGATGACCTTCCGCTTCCATGGCCACATCATGGGCGACATGGACGAGTACATGCCCGCCGGGGAGAAGCAGGGCTGGATCGATAAGGATCCCTTCCCGAAGTATCGCGCCTGGCTGATCTCCCAGGGTCACGCGACCGAGGAAGCGTTGGCTGCCACGGAAGCGAAGATCGAGAAGGAAATCGATGAGGCTCTGGAGTTCGCGCTGTCGAGCCCTGAGCCGGAAGCGATCGAATTGCGGCGCGATGTCTTTGCGCAGGAGTTGGCGGTATGAGCTCGGCGAAACCCGTTCCCGCGGCTGGGGCCGCTAAGCCCGTGACGACCATTCAGGCTCTGAACATGGCGCTCGAAGACGCCATGCAGGACGATAAGAATGTTCTGATGCTCGGCGAGGACGTGGCCGATCGCGAAGGCGGCGGGGTAGCGGGCGTCACCAGAGGTCTGTCCTCGAAGTTCGGTGACAAGCGCGTACGCTCCACGCCCATCTCCGAGCAGGCCATCGTCGGTGCGGCCATTGGCGCGGCGATCGCCGGCATGAAGCCGGTGGCCGAGATCATGCTGATGAATTTCACGACGGTCTGCATGGACATGATCGTCAATCACGCCGCGAAGCTGCGTTTCATGTCCGGCGGTCAGACCGGCGTCCCCCTGACCATCATGACCATGTCGGGTGCGGGGATCGCCAATGGCGGTCAGCACAGCGACATGCTGGAGAGCTGGTTCGCGCACGTACCGGGACTGAAGGTGGTGGTGCCCTCGGGGCCCGCGGAAGCGTACGGTCTGCTGCGCTCGTGCATCGATGACGAGGATCCGTGCATCTTCGTCGAGCCGATCATGGTGTTGTTTGCGTCAGGGCCCGCGCCGCAGCGGGGCTCGCGGATTCCTCTGGGCAAGGCCAACATCGTTCGTCAGGGGACCGATGTCACGGTCATCACCTATGGGAAGCAGTTGCAGGAAGTCATGGCAGCCGCCGATGCGCTGAAGGACATCAGCGTCGAGGTGATCGATCTGCGCACCATCGCCCCATACGACAAGGAGACGGTGCTCGCCTCCGTCGGCAAGACCAAGCGCGCGGTCATCGTGCACGAGGCCGTGAAGGACTTCGGAGTCGGCGCGGAGATCGCGACCCAGATCAACGAGAGTCTGTTCGGCAAGCTCGCCGCTCCCGTGCACCGTGTCGCCGGCAAGTTCTCGCCGGTACCCTTCGCGCGCGCACTCGAGACCGCCTTCGTTCCCAGCAAGGCGGAGGTCGAGGCGGCGATTCGATCAGCGTGTGGCAAGGGCGGGAAATAACTCATGGCATTCGAGGTATTACTACCCAAGCTGGATTTCGCGATGGCCGAGGGAACGGTCTCCGAGTGGTTCGCTCAGGACGGTGCCACGGTCAAGGCGGGGGCCCCTTTGTATGCACTGGAAACGGGTAAGGCCGTCCAGGAAGTCGAGGCACCGGCTTCGGGCACGCTGAAGATCCTCGTGCCGGTCGGCGAGGCCTATCCGGTCGGGACCGTGCTCGCCACGATCGAGTAATCGGGAAATCTGTGGGCTCATCACCGCGCCGCTGCCGCGATCGGGGGCGCGGTGACGTGCGCCCCATGTGTCTGCGCCTGGCTTCATTTAGACTAGCACCCTCGACCGGGAGCCCCTTGAATGAGTCCGGACCGACGCTCTGACCCCGATACCGTGCCTTGGCGCCCCCTTGTCGTAGGCGTGGGCGGCACCACCCGGGGGGGCTCGTCTTCCGAGAAGGCTCTCCGTCTCGTTCTGGCCGAGGCGCAGCTGGCGGGCGCGGACGTGCAGCTCTTCACCGGTCGCGAGATAGAGCTGCCCATGTACGCGCCCGAGTCCAAGGACCGGAGCAGGGAGGCGATGGCTCTCATTTCCGCGCTGCGACGAGCAAATGGAATCGTGCTGGCCTCACCTGGCTATCACGGCTCAGTGTCGGGTCTGCTGAAAAATGCGCTCGATTACGTCGAGGACATGCGCAGCGACGATCTCCCGTATTTCGAGGGTCGAGCGGTCGGCCTGATCGCCTGCGCGGCCGGATGGCAGGCGACCGGCTCCACGTTGAGCGCGTTGCGGTCGATTGTTCACGCGCTACGCGGCTGGCCGACGCCGTTGGGCGTCGCCATCAACACGATCGGCCGGCCCTTCAACGAGGACGGAACGCTGGCAGAGCCCGGCAACACGGCACAGATGAAAATTCTCGCGCAGCAGGTCGTGCATTTCGCGCAGATGCGCGCGCTACGCGATCTGGGACGCCACGAAGCCGCCGCGTCCGCGACGATCTGAGACCCACTGGGAACGTTGCCGCGTCTAGTCAGCGCGGCGGAGATCCTCAGGCGCTGCGGGCGACTTGTCCACCCTCGAGCACGCGACCCATGCGCTCGATCGCCTTCTCCAAGATCTGCATGCTGCAGGCGAAAGAGATGCGCATGTGGCCCGGTGCGCCGAATCCGGAGCCCGGCACGACCGCGACGCCCCCCTCGTTGAGCAGGACTTCGGCGAACTCATGGTCGTCACGGCAACCGAGAGCGGCCATCGCCTTCGAAACGTCGGCGAAGGCGTAGAACGTGCCTGCGGCCGGCAGGCAGCTCACGCCCGGTAACGAATTCAGGCCCTTCACGACGAAGTCGTGACGCGCTTTGAACGCCTCGTTCATCCTCTCCACGCAGGCCTGGTCACCGGCCAGGGCGGCAGTGGCCGCACGCTGCGAGATGCTGGAAGCGTTCGATGTGGACTGACCCTGAATCGTCGCCATCGCAGTGATGAGCTCCTTCGGTCCACCGCAATAGCCGATGCGCCAGCCGGTCATGGCATAGGCCTTCGATACGCCGTTGATCGTGACGGTGCGTCCGTATAGCTCAGGCACCGCCGTCAGGAGGCTGCAGAACGGCTCCGGTGCCCAATAGATCTTTTCGTACATGTCATCGGTGCCGATGATGACCCGGGGATGCTCGAGGAGCACCTCCCCCAATGCACGCAGCTCGGCGCGCGTATAGGCGGCACCTGTCGGGTTGCAGGGGCTGTTGAGCAGAACCAGCCGCGTCTTCGGCGTGATGGCCGCCGCGAGCTGCCGGGGTGTGATCTTGTAGCCCTGAGCAGCACCCGCGAAAGGCATGACCGGAAGGCCATCCGCCAACATCACCATGTCCGGGTAGGAGACCCAGTAAGGGGCGGGAATCACGGCCTCGTCGCCGGCATCGAGGACGGCCATGCACAGGTTGTAGATCGTCTGCTTCGCTCCCGAGGAGACGAGGATCTGGGCACGATCGTAGTGAATGCCGCTGTCGCGCTCGAACTTCGCGCTGATCGCATCCCTCAGCTCGTTGATGCCCTCGACATTCGTGTAGCGGGTGAAGCCGCTCTTGATCGCGTCCTGGCCCGCCTGGGAAATGTGCTCGGGGGTATCGAAATCGGGCTCGCCGGCACCCAGCCCGATGATGTCCTTTCCTTCCGCCTTCAGGCGAGCGGCACGAGCGGTGACAGCGAGCGTAGGCGAGGGCTTGACGCGCTGGACGCGTCGTGAAACGGGTAGGGTCACGAGTCTTCCTGTGATCGCTTTAAATCGAGCGGCGTGGCTATATTACGGGATCACCCTCATCCCCACCAATGAGCCGCATGCCCTCGAGCCTCGACGAACGCATTCCTTTCAAACTCCAAGCCGGTTTCGCGGCCTCCGGTGATCAGCCACAGGCGATCGACCGGCTCGTAGAGGGCCTGGAAGAAGGGCTTGCGCACCAGACCCTTCTCGGAGTGACCGGGAGCGGCAAGACGTTCTCAGTCGCGTCCGTCATCGAGCGCGTACAGCGTCCGACGATGGTGCTTGCCCACAACAAGACGCTCGCCGCCCAGCTCTATGGCGAGTTTCGCGAGTTCTTCCCGCAGAACTCAGTCGAGTACTTCGTCTCGTACTACGACTACTACCAGCCGGAGGCGTACGTGCCGTCCTCGGACACGTACATCGAGAAGGACTCCTCGGTAAACGAGCACATCGAGCAGATGCGCCTGTCCGCCACCAAGGCGCTTCTCGAGCGTTCCGATTCGATCATCGTCGCGACCGTCTCGTCGATCTATGGACTGGGAGATCCCCAGGCCTATCTATCCATGATCCTGCACATCGTGCGCGGGGACCTCATGGATCAGCGCCGGCTCCTCAGGCGCCTGGCGGACATGCAGTACACGCGTAACGAGCTGGATCTCACGCAGGGGACGTACCGTGTACGCGGCGACGTCATCGATATCTTTCCGGCGGAATCCGAGCGCGAAGCGGTGCGCGTCGAGCTCTTCGATGACCGTATCGAGGCGATCACGCTGTTTGATCCGCTCACGGGAGCCGTCTCGCGCAAGGTGCCGCGATTCACCGTGTACCCGGGCACACACTACGTCACACCGCGTGAGCGACTGATCGGTGCCGTGGACCAGGTACGCGAGGATCTGCGAGCTCGTCTGAAGGAGCTGCGCGATGCAGGCAAGCTGCTCGAGGCGCAGCGTCTCGAGCAGCGCACTCTATTCGACATGGAAATGATGAAGGAAGTCGGGTACTGCGCCGGCATCGAGAACTATTCGCGCTATCTGTCGGGGCGCGCGCCGGGCGAGCCGCCGCCGTGCCTGTTCGACTATCTGCCCGCGAATGCATTGCTGATCATCGACGAGAGCCACCAGACGATTCCGCAGCTCGGCGCGATGTATCGCGGCGATCGCTCGCGCAAGGAGGTGCTGGTGGAGTACGGGTTTCGACTGCCTTCGGCGCTCGATAACCGGCCGTTGAAATTCGAGGAATGGGAGCATCTCGCGCCGCAGATGATTTTCGTGTCCGCGACGCCAGGCCGCTACGAGGCGGCTCACGCGGCGCAGACCGTCGAGCAGGTCGTGCGCCCCACGGGCCTCGTGGATCCCGAGGTCGAGGTGCGTCCCGTCGGCACCCAGGTCGATGACGTACTGTCGGAGATCAAAAAGCGTGTCGAGGTCGGCGAGCGCGTGCTCATCACGACGCTCACGAAGCGCATGGCCGAGGACCTGACGGAATATCTGCACGAGCACGACGTGCGCGTGCGATATTTACACGCCGACATCGAGACGGTGGAGCGCACCGAGATCATTCGCGATCTGCGTCTCGGGAAGTTCGACGTGCTCGTGGGAATCAACCTGCTGCGCGAAGGGCTGGATATGCCGGAAGTCTCGCTCGTCGCGATCCTGGATGCCGACAAGGAAGGCTTCCTGCGCTCGGATAACTCGCTCATTCAGACGATCGGACGAGCGGCCCGCCATCTCAATGGCCGTGCGATTCTGTACGCGGATACCGTCACCGGCTCCATGCAGCGTGCCATCGACGAGACCGGTCGGCGCCGCAAGAAGCAGCTCGAGTACAACATCGCCCATGGCATCACGCCGCGGGGCATTCAGAAGGCGGTCGCCGACATCATGGAAGGCGCGCGGTCGTCGGCGCCGATGCCGACGGGGCGCAAGCGCGCGGGCAGGGCAGATCAGGCCCCCGCTCCCGCCGATCTGAGGCCCGAGACCCTGGTACGACAGATCAAGAAGCTCGAGGGTGAAATGTACAAGCGCGCCCGCAACCTCGAGTTCGAGCAGGCCGCGAAGCTGCGCGACGAAATCGAGCGACTGAAGCAATTGGAACTGGGTCTGCCGGATCGGGCGGCGGGCTGAGCGCGTTGCGCCGACGCGCTCCGGGCACGATTCCTGCGGCGTCTTGGCCATGAACGGCTCAGGCCAAGCATCGAGGACGACGCGCTCCGCGCTCCTCAGTGTGGTTGTCGTCGTTGCGGTTCTGAAGCTGGCTCAAGAAGTCTTCGTGCCGCTCGCCATCGCGATTCTGTTGACTTTCCTGCTTGCGCCGCTGGTCGAGCGGCTGACCCGCTGGAGTGTAAACCGTGTGCTTGCGACACTCGTCGCCCTGTCGGTTGCGCTCACCCTGGCGGGCGCCCTGGGCAATCTCGTCTTCACGCAGGTCGCCGATCTGGCTCATCAACTCCCGAACTACCAGCGGCAATTGCGCAGCAATCTGACGGAGCTCGGTGGCGCCCTGCGAGTCGGTGTCCTGGAGACGACGCGCGCGGTCGAGCAGTTGACAGAGGAGATCGATCGCGTCAGTCCGCCGCAAAAACAAGGACGGGCGGTGCCGAAGGTCCAGGTCATCGAGCCGACGCCGACCGCTCTCGAGACGCTGCGCGACCTGGTCGGCCCGCTCATCAGGCCGGTAGGCACCACACTCGCGGTCGTGGTGCTCGTTGCGTTCATGCTCCTGCGACTACCCGATCTGCGCGAGCGAATCATCCGGCTGCTCGGCTCGCGCAATCTCAACATCACGACCGAGGCGCTCAATGACGCGGCCAACCGGGTGAGCAGCTACCTCGTGATGCAGGTCCTGATCAACGGCTGGACGGGATTCTGGGTCACTCTGGGCTTGTGGGCGCTACACGTTCCCAATGCCGGCCTGTGGGGTGTGCTGACTGTGCTGTTGCGCTTCATTCCCTATGTAGGCGCATGGGCCGCGGCGGCGATGCCGGTAGCTCTCTCGTTTGCGGTATTCGACGACTGGACGCAACCGGTGTTGGTCGCCGCGCTGTTCGCGGGTCTCGAGTTCTTCGCTTACTCGGTCCTCGAGCCGTGGCTGTACGGCGCGCACACCGGAGTCTCGCCCGTCGCGCTGCTGCTCGCGGCGGCGTTCTGGACCTGGTTGTGGGGGCTGCCGGGCCTGTTCCTCGCGATTCCGCTGACCGTGTGTGTCGTCGTGATGGGCAAGTACATTCCGGCGCTCGCTTTCCTCGAAGTGCTGCTCGGAGATGAGCCCGTCCTGGAGCCGCATGAGCGGCTGTATCAGCGACTGCTGAGCAGCAATCGCGACGAGGCGGATGCCATTCTCCAGGACGCTTTGCGCCTCAACCCGATGTTGGATGTCTGCGATGCCCTGATCGTCCCTGCGATGATGCTGATGGAGGAGGATTATCATCGAGGCTCGCTCGCCGGCGAGAAGCGCGACACGATTCTCGAGCACGTCAGTCAGTGGGTGGACGAGCAACTGGATGGTCTGGAGCCTGCAGCGCACGCGGACGCGATGCCCGCGAACAAATCGACGGCGAGCGTAACAGTCGCCTGCATCCCCGCCGCCGATCGTGCCGACGAGATCATCGTGAAGCTGCTCGAGGTGGTGCTCATGCAGCGCGGCCTGAGCGTTCGCATTCTTGGACCGACCGAGGCGGGCGGTCGGTGGCGCGCCGACACAGGCAGTATCGAGGTGATCGTCATCTCGGCGCTCCCGCCGGAGGCGGTGGCGCCGGCCAGAATGCTGTCGAAGCGGGTGCGAGGCGGAAACCCCAAGATCCGCGTGATTGTCGGATTGTGGCGCGCGGCGGGCGATCTGGAGCGGGCGCGCCAGAGGCTCGAGTCCGCCGGTGCGACGCAGCTCGTGACAAATTTCGCTGCCTGCCTCGCGGCCCTGGAACCGGCGGGTCCCGAGCAATCCTCTCTCCAGGCCATGCCGATGGAGCCGGTCGCGTCCCCGCCCAGGCAGTCGGCGGCCGAGGCCATCCGCCGTGAAGATGTTGTCACGCCGCCGTAGTGACAGCCAACACGAGTCCGCGGGGGCTCGGAGCTCGCTTGCTTCGAGACAGCCGCTCTTGTATCTTCCGCCACCCTCCATTCGAAGGAATTGCAGGCGCGTAGCTCAGTGGTAGAGCACCACCTTGACATGGTGGTGGTCGGTGGTTCGATCCCACTCGCGCCTACCAATCCGCTTTGCGTGCGTCACACTGTTCGAGCGGCATGCCGCTGAGCGTCACCTGTTGGCCCGATCATGAGCTGCGGGCCTGTAGCCGATGCGCACCACTCATGGGCGCGTCGCGGATGGCTTCTCGAGTTCATTCTTGATAAACACTGCGCAATCCGTTTCCGGATTCGTCGTCGGCCTGGTTGTCGGTTTGACCGGGGTCGGCGGCGGCTCGCTGATGACGCCACTGCTCGTCCTGTTGTTCGGCATCCACCCGGCGACAGCGGTGGGTACTGACCTGCTGTATGCGGCGGTCACGAAAGCTGCCGGCACCTTCGTACACGAGGAAAAGTCGAACGTCGACTGGCGGATCACGCGCCGGTTGGCGAGCGGCAGTCTGCCTGCGGCGGCGCTCACTTTGTTCTCGATCCATTACTTCGCGCCGGGCGGCATGGCCGCCGCGAGCCGGACCATTACTCTCACGCTGGGCATCGCGTTACTGGTGACTGCCGCGTCACTGCTGCTGGGCGCCCGTCTACGAAAATTTCTCAGCGCGCCCGATACCCTGGTGGAACGGCATCCGGCGTTTACGGTTCTGACGGGTGCCGTGCTCGGTTGCCTGGTATCCCTGACGTCGGTGGGGGCAGGGGCGCTCGGAGTCACGGTGCTGTTGTTTCTGTATCCCACGCTGTCCGCAGTCCGGATCGTAGCGTCGGATCTGGCACACGCCGTACCGCTGACGCTGGTAGCCGGGCTTGGACATTGGATGCTCCACGATCTCGACTGGGGACTGTTCGCGTCGCTGCTGCTCGGCTCTCTTCCCGGTGTCTACTTCGGTAGCCACCTGTCGTGTCGGATTCCCGAGCGAGTGCTGCGCGGCTTTCTCGCAACGATACTCGTCATCGTGGGTGCCAGGCTGCTGGCAGCGACCTAGCCGGCGAGACGCTCGCGAACTTGTGGAGCCGACGGCAGCGATCCCTGCGCAGCCGCGACAAGGGGCGTCGAGCAGGACGGGTGAAGTAACGGCTTCTCTTGCGCCTCGTGACCCTGCCCGAGTATGGTGCCGGGCGCTCGTGCGGGTCGCTTTCAGCATGGAATCGGTCCAGAATAGTCGCCTTGGGCGTTTCCGGCGCTGAATCAAGGACTTGGCCGGGCGCGTAGCCGGTTTTGCGTGACTGCCTTGCGGCGGTTTCGACGCCCGGGCGGGCACCACTTTTGTTTTTAGGGTCTTGCTCTCATGCCTGTCGTGACTTTGCCGGATGGCAGTCAGCGCCGTTTCGATCATCCCGTTACCGTCGATGAGGTCGCAGCCGACATCGGCGCGGGCCTGCGCAAGGCCGCCTTGGCGGGCCGCGTTGACGGCAAGCTCGTGGACACCTCGTACTGCATCCGCGACGACGCAAAGCTCGCCATCGTCACGGACAAGGACACGGATGGACTCGAGGTGATTCGTCACTCGACGGCGCACCTGCTCGCCCAGGCAGTCAAGGAGCTGTTTCCCGAGGCCCAGGTCACCATCGGCCCGGTGATCGAGGATGGGTTCTATTACGATTTCGCTTACAAGCGCCCCTTCACGACCGAGGATCTGGCGGCGATCGAGGCCAAGATGCAGGCGCTGGCCAAGGCCGATCAGCCCGTGCATCGGCGAGTGCTGCCTCGGGATGAGGCGGTGAAGTACTTCCAGGGCCTCGGCGAGATTTACAAGGCGCAGATCATTGCGAGCATTCCCGCCAAGGAAGAGATCAGTCTGTACGGTCAGGGTAATGGGAAGGGTGAGTGGGTCGATCTGTGCAGGGGCCCTCACGTCCCCTCGACCGGCAAGCTGAAGGCCTTCAAGCTGACCAAGGTCGCTGGCGCCTATTGGCGCGGGGACTCGCGCAATGAAATGCTGCAGCGGATCTATGGAACGGCGTGGCCTGACAAAAAGCAGCTCGATGACTACCTGCACCGTCTCGAGGAGGCGGAGAAGCGGGACCATCGGCGCATCGGCAAGGAACTGGACCTCTTTCACCTGCAGGAGGAGGCCCCCGGGGCGGTCTTCTGGCACCCGAAGGGCTGGAGCGTCTTCCAGGGCCTGATCGGCTACATGCGGGAGCGGCAGCTGACCGCCGGCTATCAGGAGGTCAGCGCCCCCGAGCTCATGGACGCCAGTCTGTGGCAGCAGTCAGGGCACCTGGAGAAGTTCGGCGAGAACATGTTCCTCACCAAGACGCCCGACGACCGGCTCTACGCCATCAAGCCGATGAACTGTCCGGGCCACGTCCAAATCTTCAAGCATGGGTTGCGTAGTTACCGCGAGCTGCCCATCCGGCTCGCGGAGTTCGGCAAGGTCCATCGGTACGAGCCGTCGGGTGCCTTGCACGGTCTCATGCGGGTGCGGGCTTTCACCCAGGACGACGCCCACATCTTCATTACGGAAGAGCAGATCACCGAGGAGTCGGTGGCTGTCACGAAGCTGATTCTGGATATCTACCGGGACTTCGGCTTCGATGACCTGAAGATCAAGTTCGCCGATCGTCCCCCGAAGCGGGTCGGCGCCGACGATGTCTGGGACCGGGCCGAGCAGGCGCTGAAGGCGGCCTCCCGCGCGGCCGGGATCGAGTACACCCTCAATCCAGGGGAGGGCGCGTTTTACGGCCCGAAGCTCGAGTTCGTCCTGCGGGATGCGATCGGCCGGGACTGGCAATGCGGCACCTTGCAGGTGGACCTCAACCTCCCTGGGAGGCTGGGCGCATATTATATTGACGAGCAAAGCGCGAAGCGCACTCCGGTGATGTTGCATCGGGCCATCTTCGGGTCCCTCGAGCGCTTCTTCGCAATCCTTCTGGAGCACCATGCGGGGCGGCTGCCGGCCTGGCTCGCGCCCACCCAGGCCGTGGTGATGAGCATCACGGACCGCCAGAGCGAATATGTCGGGCAGGTTGCGGAAACCCTGAAAAATCAGGGATTTCGCGTCGAGTCCGACTTGCGCAACGAGAAGGTCGGCTTTAAGATTCGCGAACACACGCTGCAGCGTGTTCCGTATCTTTTGGTGGCGGGCGATAAGGAGGTCGCCGCACATCTGCTTTCAGTGCGCACTCGAAGCGGCAGGGATCTGGGCACGATGTCCCCGGAGACGTTCGCCGAACGTCTCCGTATCGAGCTCGACAGCCGCGGGCGCCGAACGTTGGAGGATTGAAGTATAGCCAGTGCAACCAAGCGCGTCCGGCGCAATGAAGACATCACCGCACCGCAATTGCGCGTGATCGCGGCCGATGGATCGCAGGCCGGCGTAATGTCCCGGTACGACGCGCTGCAGATGGCGTTGTCAGCCGAGTTGGATCTCGTTGAAGTCTCGCCCACGGCGGAGCCGCCGGTGGTGCGCATCATGGACTACGGGAAATTCCTGTTCGAGCAGAACAAGAAGGCCCACTCGGCAAAGCGCAAGCAGAAGCAGATTCAGGTCAAAGAAGTGAAGTTTCGTCCCGGTACGGGAGAGGCGGATTACCAGATCAAGCTGCGTAATCTGATCCGCTTCCTGACCGAGGGCGACAAGGCCAAGGTAACCCTGCGGTTCCGTGGCCGTGAGATGGTGCACCAGGACATCGGGCGCAAGCTCCTCGATCGGGTGTCGACCGACCTCGCTACACACGGCGTGGTCGAGCAGAACCCGCTCATGGAGGGCAAGCAGATGGTCATGGTTTTTGCACCGAAAAAGAAGTAACGGCGCGAGCCGCCGCCTCGGGCGGCGGTCGTGTCGTTCGCCCGCAAGCGGGTGTTGGTCGCGGTTACTTCCGGCATGGGGCCGGTGAGCCGCCGCCGTCGCCTAGCGAGCGTTGCTATATAGGAGTCAGATCGTGCCCAAGTTGAAAACCAACCGGGCCGCGGCGAAGCGTTTTCGCAAAACGGCGAAAGGCTTCAAGCGGTACTCGGCGAATCGTCGCCATAACCTCGGTCACAAGACCCGCAAGGTGAAGCGCCACGCCCGTTCGGGCGGCACCAGTCTCGTTCACGAGACCGACGTCGGCCGTCTCGAGCAACTTCTCCCACATCATCGATAAGGCGTAGCGCAGATGGCACGAGTCAAACGTGGCGTGACGGCAGGTCGTCGTCACAAGAAAGTTCTGGGGAAGGCGAAGGGCTATTACAACGCCCGACGTAAGGTCTATCGCGCAGCCAAGCAGGCGGTCATCAAGGCGGGCCAGTACGCCTACCGCGATCGCCGTGCGAAGAAGCGCGAGTTCCGCGCCCTTTGGATCACCCGCATCAATGCAGCCGCCCGGCTGCACGGCCTGTCCTACAGCCGCATGATCAACGGGCTGCTGAAGGCGGGCGTCGAAGTTGACCGCAAGGTGCTCGCCGATATCGCGGTCCATGATGCCGAGGCCTTTGGGGCCATCGCACAGCAGGCAAAGGCTGGACTGGGCATCGCCTGACAGAGTGTGTCAGAAGGCCGTTCGCGGCTTTTCGGCGGCTAACGTAAGGGGATGCTTTGTCAGACCTGACGTCTCTCGTCCAACAGGCGCTAGACGAGGTCGCCGCTTGCGGTGACCTCGCTGCGCTGGACGAAGCGCGGGTGCGTTGGCTCGGCAAGAAGGGTACCCTCACCGAGCAACTGAAGACGCTGGGTGCCCTGCCTGCGGCGCAGCGGCCGGCCGCCGGTCAGCGCATCAACGAGGCCAAGCAGAATGTCCAGGCGGCGCTCGATTCCCGCCGGGCCGATCTCGAAAGGCAGGACATCGAGAGCCGGCTGCTCGCCGGACGTATCGATGTCACATTACCCGGGCGAGGCGAGGAGCGAGGCGGCCTGCACCCGGTGACCAAGGCGCGGCTGCGTATCGAGTCGCTGTTCCGGCGCGCCGGCTTTGAAGTCGCAACGGGTCCCGAGATCGAGGACGATTTTCACAACTTCGCGGCGTTGAACATCCCGCCGGACCATCCGGCGCGAGCGATGCACGATACTTTCTATTTTGCCGACGGGCGGCTGCTGCGTACCCACACCTCGCCCGTGCAGGTCCGCTCGATGCTCGCTCACGGCGCGCCGATTGCGATCATCGCCCCGGGCCGGGTGTACCGGTGCGACTATGATATGACCCACTCACCGATGTTCCACCAGCTCGAGGGACTCGCGGTGGGCGAGGGAGTCAGCTTCGCCAATCTGAAGGCGACGCTGCATGGATTCCTGCAGGCATTCTTCGAGAAGGACCTGTCCGTGCGGCTGCGGCCGTCCTATTTCCCGTTCACCGAGCCGTCGGCCGAGGTCGACATGTCATGTGTGTTCTGTGAGGGAAAGGGATGTCGCACCTGTAAGCAGACCGGATGGCTCGAGATCGCCGGCTGCGGCATGGTGCACCCGAACGTGCTGCAAGCAAGCGGCATCGACGCCGAGCTCTACACCGGTTGGGCTTTCGGCATGGGCATCGACCGGCTGGCCATGCTGCGCTATGGCATCAATGATCTGCGGCTCGCCTTCGAGAACGATCTGCGCTTCCTGCGGCAGTTCAGGACGTTCTGATCCATGAGGATTCCATACTCCTGGCTGGCGGACTGGGTGCGCATGCCGTGGGCGGCGCCGGAGCTCGGCTCGCGCCTGACGATGGCCGGATTCGAGCTCGAGGTGCTGGAGGCCGCCGCACCGCCTTTTTCGCAGGTCTTCGTCGCTGAGATCCTGTCTGCGCAGCGCCACCCGCAAGCGGACCGGTTGCAGGTCTGCAAGGTGAACGCCGGGCCGGCGATCAACAACGGCGAACCCCTGCAGATCGTCTGTGGTGCGGCGAACGCACGCGCCGGCCTCAAGAGCGCCCTCGCAATCATCGGCGCGCAGCTCCCTGGCAATCTCAACATCGAGGCGGCGAAGCTGCGGGGCGTGGACTCGCAGGGCATGCTGGCTTCCGCCAAGGAGCTCGGGCTTGCGGAAGCCGCCACGGGAATTCTCGAGCTGCCCGCCGATGCTCCGGTGGGCACGGATCTGAGGGCATACCTCACTCTCGATGACCCCATCCTGGAATTGAACATCACCCCCAACCGGGGCGATGCCATGTCGATCCTCGGCATCGCGCGCGAGGTCGCAGCGCTCACGAACGCATCGATCACGGGCCCGGCCGCAGAAAAGATCGCGGAGGAGCATCCAGACACCTTCGCCGTGCACCTGGACGCACCGGACGCCTGTCCGGCCTTTTTCGGCTGCGTTGTACATGGCGTCAACAACAAGGCGGCCACGCCTGTCTGGATGAAGGAGCGACTGCGGCGCGCCGGTGTGCGCCAGATCAGTCCCGTCGTTGACATCACCAACTACGTCATGTTGGAGCTGGGCCAGCCCATGCATGCGTATGACCTGAAAAAGCTCCGGGGAGACATCCACGTGCGTCTCGCGACCATCGGCGAGTCAATCACGTTGCTGGATGGCAAGACCGTCAAGGTCGATCCGGACGTTCTGCTGATCGCGGATCGTGACGGCCCCGTCAGCATGGCGGGAGTCATGGGCGGTGAGCGCACCGCCGTGAACGACCAGACGACCGATGTGTTCCTCGAAGGCGCTTACTTCGGCCCTCAGGCTGTCATCGGCCGTGGTCGCCGCTGGGGGTTGGTGACGGACGCGAGTCAGCGCTTCGAGCGCGGAGTCGATCCAAGCCTGCAGCGCCGGGCGATGGAAAGGGCGGCCTCACTCGTCAGGACGATCACGGGCGGGACAATCGGAACGATTACTGTCACGCAAGCGCCGGAGCATCTGCCGCGCCGCACCCCGGTACCGCTGCGGCGATCGCGTCTTCAGCAGCTCCTCGGCGTTACCGTGGCGGATGACCGCGTCGTCTCGACGCTGACGGCATTGCAGATGAAGGTCGAAGCGACCCCGGAAGGCTGGAGAGCAACCCCTCCGCCACACCGTTTCGACGTCGCGATCGAAGCGGATCTCATCGAGGAGGTTGCACGGATCGTCGGCTTCGATGCGATTCCGGAGGAAGAGACGGTTGCGCCGCAGCGTTTTCCGAGCTCGCCCGAAGAGCGGCCGGGCGAACGCACCATCCTCGACGTGTTGGTCGGGCGCGGGTACGAAGAGGCCATCACGTTCGCATTCGTCGATCCTGAGCTGCAGAGGCGTTTGTTTCCCGAGCGCGCCGGCCTGCCACTTGCGAATCCGATCGCGAGTGACCTGTCCGTCATGCGCGTGTCCTTGTGGCCCGGGCTGCTGCGGGCGGCGCTCGAGAATCAGCGGCGCCAGCAGGATCGTGTGCGGCTGTTCGAGCATGGTGCGAAGTTCATTGTGACAGACCGGACTACGGGTGCGACGCGCGAGGTGGATGCGCTCGCGGGTGTTGCGGCCGGAGCCCGACTGCCGGAGCAGTGGGGTGTCCCCCGTGATTTGCGCGCCCCGGCCGATTTCTTCGATGTGAAGGGTGACCTCGAAGCGCTTTTCGCTGCGACCGGCGCAACCGACATTCTTTACGAGCCCGGCGAGCTCGCCTGTCTGCACCCCGGACGCACTGCTCGAATACTGCGTGGGGGTCAGGAGATCGGCTGGCTCGGTGAATTGCACCCCCTTCTGGTGCGCGAGCTTGACTTTACATATGCCCCTGTGCTCTTCGAAATCGATACTGCAGCCGCCCTGGCGGTCGTCAAGCCTCGATATCGTGAGATTTCGCGCTTCCCGCAGGTACGGCGCGATATCGCGGTGGTGGTGGACGAAGGCGTGTCTTTAAGTGCTCTCGCCGAGCGTGTAACCTTGAGTGCGTCGAGCCTCCTGCAAAACATCCGCATTTTCGACCTATACCGCGGCCCTGGAGTAGAAGCCGGTCGAAAAAGTGTCGCTTTGGGCTTGATTTTTCAGGATATTTCTCGCACTCTAACTGACGACGACGTGGAGCGGCTGATCGCCTCCGTCGTTGCAGATTTGCGTGCGAAGTTGAACGCAAAAATACGAGAATAAGAGAGATGGCCCTGACCAAGGCGGAGATGGCGGAAGCGCTGTTCAATCAGCTGGGGCTCAACAAACGCGAAGCCCGCGAGCTGGTCGATCTGTTCTTCGAGGAGGTCCGGGCAGCGCTGTCCAACGGGGAGCAGGTCAAGCTGTCCGGCTTTGGCAATTTCGATCTGCGTGATAAGAACCAGCGCCCGGGGCGTAACCCCAAGACCGGCGAAGAGATACCCATCAGCGCTCGTCGAGTGGTCACGTTTCGACCGGGCCAAAAGCTAAAAGCGCGGGTCGAGGCCTATGTTGGAGCCAAAGAATAACGCCCAGTTACCGGCGATCCCGGGGAAGCGGTACTTCACGATCGGCGAAGTAAGCGACCTCTGCGGCGTCAAGCCGCACGTTCTGCGCTACTGGGAGCAGGAGTTTCCACAGCTCAAGCCGGTGAAGCGGCGCGGCAATCGGCGCTATTACCAGCGTCAGGATGTCATCGTGATCCGCCAGATCCGCAGCCTGCTGTACGAGCAGGGTTTCACCATCGGCGGCGCGCGCAACAAGCTGACGGGCGAGGAAGCTCGCACGGACGTGAGCCAGAGCCAGCAGATCGTGAAGCAGGTGCGGCTGGAGCTCGAGGAGCTGCTGAAGGTGCTGCGGCGGTAGGGATGCCTGTGTCCGCGTTGTGTGGTGGACACCGCTCATTCGGCTGAGCGCGCTTTGGCGCATTGCGCGCACATGACCATCGCAAGATGGATGGGCCGCGACTGCGTTGGCGCCGGGCCTGACGCCGCAGCTTTGCTGCCCCAAAACGCGAGCAAAACCGCGTATCATTGGCTGCGCGCGAAGATCCCCACTCGCGCGCGTGAAGATCGCGAAAGCCCTGCGCGATCGCAGGTCGAGCGAAGGGTCAAGAAGAACAATATCGAGTCGGAGCGTGGCGCAGCCTGGTAGCGCACTTGCATGGGGTGCAAGGGGTCCCGAGTTCAAATCTCGGCGCTCCGACCAATACTT
>DATEJM010000104.1:0-19993 GCA_035277965.1 Steroidobacteraceae bacterium
CGTCAATACCAGCCGCCAGGAAGGCTTTCCGAACACCTTCATCCAGGCCTGGATGCGGGAAGCCGTGGTGGTGAGCCTGCAGGTGGACCCCGACGGGGTCCTGGAGACGCAGGGGATGGGGCTTTTCTGCCGCGACGACGAGCAGACCTTGGCCAAAGCAGTCCGGACTTTAGTCACAGATTCCGGGCTGCGGACCCGCTATGCTGCAAAAGGGCGCGTTCATGCAATGCAGCATCACTCCCTGGAGAACGCCCGGGGGTTGGCTCGGCTCGTGTGCGCGCAGGGGGATAGGTCATGAGCAAGCTCATTGCCATCAATAACTATTACTATCGGCGCGGCGGTTCCGAGACGATTTTCTTCGAGCACAATCGCATGCTCGAGGCGCTCGGCTGGACGGTCGTGCCGTTCTCGATGCATCACCCGAGCAACCTGGCGACGCCCTGGGAAGAGTATTTCGTCGACGACCTCGAGATGCACGGCAAGTACTCGGCGCTCCAGAAGGTGGCGCGAGTCTCGAAGGTCATCTATTCGTTCGAGGCACGGCGCAAGCTGGATCTGCTGCTGCGCAAGGTCGAGCCCGACATCGTCCACGCGCACAACATCTACCATCACATCTCGCCATCGGTCCTCGGACTGTTGAAGAGCCGCGGTATACCGACGGTGCTGACACTCCACGACCTGAAGATCGCCTGCCCGGCCTACAACATGCTGGCCCGGGACGGGGTCTGCGAGCGCTGCCGTGGCGGCAAGCTCTATAACGTCGTAACGAATCGCTGCATCGGCGGCTCGGCGCTGATGAGTCTCGTCGTCGCGTTCGAGGCCGTGTTGCACAAAGTGCTGGGCTCGTACCGCCGCTGCGTGGATTGCTTCATCGTCCCCAGCCGGTTTTATGTCGACAAGTTCGTGGAATGGGGTCTGCCCCGCTCCCAGTTCAGACATATTCCAAATTTCGTGAACCTTTCAGGCTTCGAGCCGGATTACACCCCCGGGACGAAATTTCTCTATTTCGGCAGGGTAATAGGCCAGAAAGGCGTGGCCACGCTCATTCGCGCCGCTGCGCAAGCGCGCATCGCCCTGAAGATTGCCGGCACGGGTCCGGAACTTGCGGCGATGCAGAAACTGGCAGCCGAGCTGCAGGCAGATGTCTCTTTCTTGGGTCATCTCGCCGGAACGGCCCTGCACGAAGCTATTCGAAGCGCCCGGGCGGTGGTGTTACCCTCCGAATGGTACGAGAATGCCCCGGTCAGCGTGCTCGAAGCCTACGCGTTGGGCAAACCTGTGATCGGAGCCCGCATAGGTGGAATACCGGAGCTGATCCGGGAGAATGAGACGGGCAATTGCTTCACGAGCGGTAGCGTTACGGAATTGAGCGCAGCGCTGAGGGGAATGGCGCAACGGCCGGACGCGGAGATTGCGGAGATGGGCCGCTGCGCGCGCCGCTGGGTGGAGCAGGAGTTTACAGTCGCGATGTATCAACAAAGAATTCTCGCCGCCTACCGTGACCTCGGCGTCACCGTCGCCGCGCACGGCAGCGTTCCACTGCGTGCGCCGCTATGAGGACGAATCGGTGTCACCCGTGAGAGTCATGGTGTTAGGCGTGCGCGGCATACCGGCTGTGCAGGGCGGCATCGAGACGCACGCCGAGCAGCTCTACGAGCGCCTGGCGAATCTCGGCTGCGAGGTCGAAGTGTTGGTGCGTACTCCGTTTGTGCCATCGACGCGGCGCAATTTCGGCTCCGTGCGGATACGGCGGATCTGGTCCCCGACGGCCCGCGGCTATGAGACCTTGGTCCACTCGCTGCTGGGTGTCCTGTATGCCGGCCTGACGCGGCCGGACGTTCTGCACATTCACGCCATCGGACCTGCGATCGTCACGCCCATCGCGCGGCTCCTCGGTCTGCGGGTGGTCGTGACCAATCACGGTCCCGACTACGATCGCGACAAGTGGGGGCCCTTTCCCAAGTGGGTCCTGCGCACCGGCGAGAGCCTGGGAATGCGTTTCGCTCATGCCCGGATTTCCATTTCGCGTGTCATCGAGCAGTTGATTCAGACGAAGTATGGCCGCGAGTCCGACCTCATCCCCAACGGCGCGGTTCCCGTCAACCTGCAGCGGGACACGCGGGAGATCGAGCGCTTTGGCCTGACACCCGGTCGCTATTTCGTGCAGGTCAGCCGCATCGTCCCGGAGAAGCGTCAGCTCGACCTCATTCAGGCCTTCAGTCTGGCTCGGCCGCCGGGCTGGAAGCTGGTCCTCGTCGGTCGTGGCGGCAGCGATGCGTACTCGCAGAAAGTCGAGGCGGCGGCCAAGGCCGCGGGCGTCGTGCTAGCAGGCTTCCAGCGGGGCGCGGCGCTTGCTCAGCTCTACACGCATGCAGGTGCGTTCGTACTCCCCTCTTCTCACGAGGGTTTACCGATCGCGATACTGGAGGCGCTGAGCTATGGCCTACCGGTTCTCGCCAGCGATATCCCCGCAAATCGTGAGATCGGCCTCAATCCCTCGACATACTTCCCCGTCGGCGACGTCAGGACGCTCGCGGAGCGTCTGACCGCCATCGCAAATGCTCCTCAGGATGACGCTGTGCGCGATGCACGCCGGCGCTGGGTCATCGAGCATTACAATTGGGGACGCATCGCTCAACAGACACACGAGGTCTACAGCCGGGTGATGCGCGAGCATCGTCCGCTTGGACGCAGTGTCATCTAGGATTCATCCATGGACCTGACAGTCATCTCGACCTACCGCTGCAACTCCCGTTGCCAGATGTGCTACATCTGGAAGAACCCGACCGACCAGAAGGAGGAGGTCAGTCTCGAGACGCTGAGCAAGCTGCCCGGCGGGTTCGACAACCTCAACGTATCGGGCGGCGAGCCCACCCTGCGACGCGATCTCGGCGAGATCGCCGAGCTGCTGCATCCCAAGGCGCGCGTGCTGGAGATCAGCTCGAACGGGCTGCATCCCGAGAAGCTCGTGCCGATCATCAAGAAGTTTCCGAACATCAAGGTGCGCTTCAGCCTCGAGGGCGACGAGCTCACCAACAACACGATCCGCGGCGAGAAGGACGGCTATGCCACCAAGATCGCCGGCCTGCGCACCCTGCAGGAGGCAGGGGGGACGGACCTCGGCTTCGCGTTCGTGATCCAGGACGAGAACGCCGATCAGCTCGTGCAGGTCTACGAGAAGGCGCGCAAGATGGGTGTGGAGCTGTCCACCTCCACCCTGCACAACGCCTGGCAGTTCTACAAGAACGACAACTATTTCTACGACCGCGTGAAAGTCGCGCGCAAGGTCGAGGGGTTGATCACCGCGATGCTCGCGAGCGGCACCCCGAAGAACTGGTTCCGCGCGTACCTGAATCTCGGGCTGATCGAGAAGATCCTCGGCCACCAGCGGCTCATCCGTTGCACGGCCGGAACCGATTTCGCCTTCATCGACCCGTGGTCCGACGTCTGGACGTGCAACGTCCGCTCCGACCTGCTCATGGGTAATCTCGCGCGACAGTCGTGGGAAGAGATCCTGGCGAGCGCTCAGGCCCGGCAGGCCATCAACAAGGTGCACGGCTGCGAGCAGAATTGCTGGATGGTCACCACGGCCCGAACGGCCATGCGCTCGACGCTGATCCCCCAGGCGCCGAAGATCGGGCCCCTGATGTGGGTGCTGAAGAACAAGGTCAAGGTCGCGCTCGGCGGCCGGATCAACTTCGACCGCTACATCGACTACTCGAAGGTCGAGCCCTCGCCTTTCAAGGAGCGCACGCCCTTCCTGAATACCCGGCAGAAAGCGCCGCTGGTGCGTGGCCGCAACACCGTCGAGACACGCTACCCGCTGAAAGAGTTCGTGAACAATTGAGTCATCGGGTCATGGGGCCGTTTTGCGCGCTGCCGCAACCGGGCAGCGCGCTTTGCGAAGGTACCCCCGCAATGTGACGACTGTGTCACAGACTGCAAGTTTGATTCGCGCTGCGAATACGCCCGTGCATCGTTAAACACCCATTGACGCGATTTATGCGGTTTGTCGCTGCTGATCGACAGTTGACGCCGACGCCATGCCGACGATAGCTTGCCTGCCGCCACGGCAAGGAAGCCGCTTACTGCGCCTTCGGATGGGCGAATCTCAAACATTTCGGGGTGTACGATGGGCGTAGGAATCCGGATCGCGGGGATCGTGTGTGGACTGGCGCTGCTGGCAGGCGCGGAGGCGGGGACAGCCGCCACCAAGAAGCCGAATGCACCGGCAACGATCTGTGTAAACAACAAGTGCGCGAGCGGGCCGGCGGCCACCTCGGGCAAGGTCAAGTGGAATCCGGGGCACTACGGCGCGAGCGCCGGCATCGCCTATCCAGCGGACACACTGAGCAAGTTCCGTCCCGAGATGGATGACATGCTCAAGGACGATTGGATCGTGGGCTACCGATTGTTCATGACATGGGCCGCCCTCGACGCCGGCCCCATCACCTTCACGGGCTCCGTTGCCGGCGCGACTTCCGGAACTGTGACCGCCGCCCCTGGCGATGACACGTACTGGGTCGCTTTCCCCGATGGCGAGTATCGCTCGGTCAAGGTGACCGGCACCGCGGCCAGCTGGTCAGGTGCGTTGAACGCTGGCGCCGACAATACGGCGCACCTGTATCGCACGTCGCTGCTCGATCAGGTCCTGAGCCGCCTCAAGACCAACTACAACAAGCCGAAGCAGCTCGTCATCGGCTTGCTCGTGATGAGCTTCCAGCATGGCTCGCGCGATCCGGACGACTTTGGGATCGTGCCCGAGTACATTACGAAGGATGTGTCGAAGTACGGGCCGAGCCCGGACGGCTCCTCCTCCGGCTGGTGGGGACCGCCTGCCGGAGCGACCCAAGGCGCGTATACCGCGGCGGTCTATCGTCCCAATGTCGCGGCGGAGTACGGGAAGCTCGGCAAGGCGCTGGGCGCGAAGTACAACTCGGATCCCAACTTCGAAGCCCTCATGGACCAGGAGACCTCGGCCGTAATGGGCCCTGCCCTGGTCTTTCCGCCCAAGGATGGGAGCTATTCAGACGACAGCTACGTTTCGTCCATCAAGACCTACCTCACGGCCTGGCGCTCCGCATTTCCGAATACGAGCCTCATCCTGCAGAATACGTGGCTCAACACGGCGAATCCGACGCAGCAGCTCGAGGACTGGATGATCCGGGGCGGACAGTACATCGCACCCAGCAGCGCGGACTCCTCCGGCCAGAGCTACTACACCAAGACGGGCGGTGCCGGCAGCTGGGGTCTGTCAGCATATGCTGGCATCACGGTGGCGAACAGCCTCTGGACGGGTTCGGATTCACGCGGCATGGCGCGTGCGATGATGGACGTGGAGAGCGGCAACATCGGCACCGGCTCAGGCGCCAAGCAGAACAATACTCCCCTCGACATCATCGCCGGTCTCAATACGACTTCGAAGGCCTCACATGCCTTCTGGTGTCATGTGCCGGGCAGCGGCTCGCCGCGGCCGACGTGGGCGCAGGTGACCGCGGTTCTACGCACGAACCCGCTCACCAACACGAGTTACCCGGGCAATTACCCGCAATGAGGCAGTGCAGGCGCCCTCCACTGCCCCTTTACATCGGCGGAGGGGGGCCTCTGCGCCCTCGAATGCGTGACGTCAAGCGACGCTCAGTCAACCCGATCGAAGCGCGCCCGACGCTGCGTTTCAGATTTTTTGTGCCTGGACGAACGCCTCGGCGCATGTCAGATCTTCTTCCGAGATGTCTTTCCAGCGCCCTGCACATTCGTCTCGCTCAATGCCGTCCTCCCGTAACAGCAGCCGAAAATTAATGATCTTGAACCCGGCATCCGTGATGGCACGAGCGTGGGCAGACCAGGGCTCTCGATTGATGAGATAGGGTCGGCGGCCCATCATGACCCGCCACACACTCTCCGGAATCGCCCGATAACCATTCCATTCGGGCGTCAGATTGTGCGACCTGAAGTCGATCTGGTGGCTCATCACCCCACCGGGCTTCAGCCAAACGTGGAGAGCTGCATACGTCTCGCGAATATCTTTGACGTGCTCCAGCACTGCGTGCGAGATGGCAAGATCGACCGAAGAAGGCTCAATGGTATCGGGGCGGTACCAAGGCACCTTGTAAGCGCAGGTCAACCCGTCAGCTTCCTCGTGGAGCAGCGCACGCTCGATCGACTGCACGAGCTCATCCGTCACCGCAGGCTGGACCCCTTTCAGGAACAGACGCGGGTCCAATAAACCGTCAAAATCGGGCCAGCCCTTGGTGGGTCTTGGTGCGCAGCTGCGGAAAAGAGTTGCCAGCTCGTGCAATACCTTGACATTGTCCCGAACAGCCGTGTGACGAAAAATATCGAGTCCAACATAACGATCCGCGCCGCACAGGAGCGCACAGATTCCCAATCCGAGCGAGTCACCGGGCCCCAACTCGGCCACGGAGGTGGGCAGGGGAAAACCCTGATCCAATAGGAAACTCAGATGCTTGAGCCATACACCGTAGAAGTAGGTTGACGGCGGGCGGTGACCCGCATTCGGCTTGGGAAGTATCGCGTTCGCGCCGGGGATAAACGTGAGCGCGCCCTTCACAAATGGACGCAGTAAAGGGAGGAACCGGGTCCTTGCCGAAGCAGCCATGGCATATGTTCCTTCTAACGCTAATGCGGTCCGTACAACATACTCGACCCGGGACGTAGCAGGCAACGCAGGCCAGGGCACGCGGACGTGCCGGCCAGCCCACCGCCAGTCAAAAACTCTCGAGCGTCGCCTGGCCGGCCCAGGGGCCCGGAACCGTGTGTAAGGGTGTAGCGTCAGGTAGGCTCTCGCCTCCGAAACACAACATCAGCTCACCTGGCCCTTCCTGGAACCGGTCACCGTAGCGCTCCTGCAAGTAGTGCCTCAGCGAGAAGGCGTCGGTGGGCGCGCGGTGTTGGCGCTGAAGAGCCCCACCCTTTACGGGCACATCCGCCGGCTGACACAGACGCAAGACACCCCGCACGTCAGGATTGCTCTGCAGCCAGGACAGCATCTGCATGAGCTGCTCGGTCTTCTCCCGTTCGGCAAACAGCGGTCGCCCGATCGCGGAAAGCCGGCCGGCGGGACTCGCGTTCATGAGGATGACCGCGGCAATCGGTATAGCGATGAGCGCTACCACTGCTAGACCGCGCTGTAGCCTCTCAACGCTCTCGCTCACCTCGAAGCCCAGCACTGTGATGTAGATGGCCGGCATGAGTGCGAACAACGCGTAGGTTGGCGAGCCGGTCCCCGTGGCAATGGGCAGGGATGCGCACGCTGCCAGCAGGGCCGCCAGCGCGAATCGGCGCATCCAGAGTGCCTTCAGTCCGCATACCATCAGCCATCCAAGGAGCATGGGGAGGTGTAATGCGCCAAGCAGCAGGCACAGGACAGCCGCCGCGCCAACGTACATCGCCCAGCCGCTACCGACCGACGACGCTGCGATGATCGCAAACAGCACGCCAAGGGCGCCCATGGCGCGATTCAGCTCCAGCGACCGGTATGAGAACACGAAGCCCTCCCAAAGATGGACGGCTTCGGTCTGTTGGGAATCACGAGTCAGGAGAATGATGGCCGCCCCGGCACTGACGACTGCAAACGCCGCGGCCACCAAGTTCGCTGGCTCGCGTGCCAGCAGACGCTGAATGGCGATGCCGATGACGAACGCGGCGAGCAACAGGAAGGCGAACGTATGCACGAGGCCCACGAGCACCGTGATCCCGACCCAGCGCATAACCGTCGGCCAGGACAGCAGATGTGCCCGCTCATCCTCAATAAGCAGCCACGCCACATACACGAGCAGCGGGCCGTAGAAAACGCCGTGTAGATGGAAAAGATAGATGTAGCCGGAGAAGAAGGCGCCGCCGCACAGGAAGCTCAGCCAAGCGAAGCTCAGGCGATCGCGCACGGCACGGAGCGCGAGCACCCACGCGAACGCCGTGAACCCATAGTTAATGAGCTGCTGCAGCCACACTCCCCCACCGCTCAACCGGAAGCTCGACCAGGCGATAGCAATACCGATTGGGCGATAGGTCGCGACGTGACGGATCGGCTTGGGCAGGAGACTTCCCCAGAAGGACAGATCCTGCAGATCGGCGGCCCAGGTCAGCGATTCATTGTGGTGCTGCCAGGGAAAGCCGACGGCAAACCAGAATGTGATCGAAGCGATCGCGAGAGCGCCATATAGAACGACCGTAGCCCTGCCCTCCCGAGCTCGAACCCGGGTGGTCACCGCAAATACGTGGGGCAAAGGTGTCGCATGCGCTTTGGGGATCGGCGGTCATGGTACCCAATCATGTCAAGGATGGCGACTGCCGCGATCCGCAAGCGAGGGAGTGGACTCCGTGCGGCCGTACATGAAGGGGAAGTATGCAGCTACGGCCAACCCGCTGCCGAAAGAGGAGAGATGGCCGTCATCGACGACGAGAAAGTTGCCGTCGCGGCGATACCGGCACGAATCGCTTTCGCAGAGTGCGCTCAACGGATCGATGAACGTGCCGGCGTGCAGCGCAGCGTGCAACATGTCGTTGACACGAGGGTCGAATGCCAGCGGCGCTGTGGCCTCAGGATCCATCTGCCGCCCGTCTTGCTTCGCGAAGATGACCTGCACGTCGTTCGCGAAAAGGGGTGATTGACCAATGACGTAAACAGCGACTCTGAGTTTTCTCAGTCGCAGCACGGTTGCTGCGACCTGCTCCGGCCGGACTCCGCGTCGAAAGAGCGACTCCCAGCGCGCGGCCATGATCACTGCGCGGATGTGATACTTCGTCAACAATTCCGGGATGTGGTCGTTGTTGTCGCGGCAATGAGGTATGGCGGCCGAGTAATACCCGAAGATCGGGGCACAGCCGATCGCCGTGAACTGGAGGATATCAGCGCCGGCATGGCTGGCATGGTCGACGATGCCCGGCGCATAGTGAGCTGCATAGGAATCGCCCCACAGCAGCACATTGGTTCCATGGCCCCTTGTCAGAAAGCACTCCTGCCCTCGCCATGCGGAAAAGTCCTGCGTCTCCTGCAGGAAGCACTCGCTGGCCCGGTACTCGCTGCGACCCTCGATGTGCTGCCTCTTGAATTCCGGATAGCGCAGGCTGTATCCATGCGCTCGAATCTGCGCGACCCCCATGGTGAGCAACACCACCGACGCGACGCCGCAAACCTTGACTACGGCAGGACTGCTGATGCGGACTCGGTTGCGGAACGGACGCTCCACGAAATGCCATGAGAGGACGGCCGCCAGAAAGCTCGTTAACAGCAGCCCAGCGATCTCACCTGGGGTGAGCTCTCGCGTCGCGACCTCATAACGCGCAAGTGCCAACAGCGGCCAATGCCACAGATAGAGCGAGTATGAGATCTGTCCGATGAATACGCATGGTCGGGCGCTCAGCGCGCGCGTCACGATAGATGTTCCGCAGCGACCCTGATAGATGATCAACGCTGCTCCCATGCACGGCAGCGCTGCGCGCCACCCCGGAAAGGGACTCGCCTCCGACAGCAGCACAATGGCGCTCGCGCACAAGGTCACTCCGCCCAGCCCAACGACTTCGCGCATCGCACGACTCTGCAGGCCCACAGGTGTCGCGAGAGCGCCCAGGGCACCGACCGTGAGCTCCCAGAAGCGCGTCGGCAGCAAATAGAAATCGGCGGTGGGCGCTCGATTCAGGGTCCACACGTTGAGGGCGAACGAGGCCACGGCGAGCGATGTCAGGCCGAGCGCATATTTCGGCCTGTGGCCGCGCGACAGCAGCATCAGGATCAGCGGCATGAAGATGTAGAACTGCTCCTCGACTCCCAGCGACCACGTGTGCAGCAGGGGCTTGAAGGCCGAGGCGCCCGCGAAATAGTTCGCGTTGTGCCAGAAGAAGATGTTCGATACAAAGGTCACCGAGCTGATCAGCGAGCCGTTGAGCTCGAGCAGATCGGGCGGCAGCAGCACGACGCTGGACAGTGCGGCCACGATCGCCAGCATCGCAAACAAGGCCGGCAGGATACGGCGGCAGCGGCGCTCGTAGAACTGCACGATCGAGAACTTGCCGGCGCTCAATTCCCCCGCGATCAGCGAGCAGATCAGGTATCCAGAGATGACGAAGAAGACATCGACGCCCACGAAGCCCCCGCTGATCCCGGGAACGTGGGCGTGAAAAAGCACTACGGACACAACGGCGACGGCCCGCAAGCCGTCGATATCTGCGCGATATTTCATGAGTCTGTGCACCGACCGCCCGCTTGGGTGCGTGAGTTCGTGAGCTGCGGCGGCCGTACGCGTAGTGTATGCTGCTGCGCGTACCGTTTGGCGTGTAATTATCAAGATTACATATACTTACATCGCATTACCGCCAAGCTACACCACGTTTTGCGAGGCTCGGTAGCTTAGATGGAAGCGCTCGTTATGTTAAGCTTGGTCGCGGCGGCGACGATGGATTTCGCGTCCATCTCGCTGAAGGGGCCAAGCACGCTCAAATTCATCCCGGAGATGCTCTCCTGCGTCCTCGCTATGATGGTGCTCCTGCGGGCCATTCGTGGGGGAATCGCGACGATCGCGGCCAAGTACTGGATAGTCTTCGCCTTCCTCGCGTTCATCATCATCTGCGGCATCTTCTCCAACGGGGTAGGCTCAGGCCCTATCCTCGCCGGAATGCGTTACTACCTCCGGGCGATCCCACTGTTCTTTGTCCCCGCGGTGGCCAGATTCTCCGAGAAGAGCACCAAGCGACAACTACTGCTGATGCTCGGGATCGCGCTGCTCCAGGTGCCCGTGGCGATCTATCAGCGCTGGATTATCCTGGACGCGGGACGGTTTTCCGGTGACGACGTACGCGGCACGGTCATGGACTCCGGCATCCTGTCGATTTTCCTGATCTGTACCGTCTGCGTCCTGACCGGATTCATGATGCGCAAGCGGCTCGGGAAATTGCCCTACTTCATCCTCTTCTTCGTCCTGCTGTTCCCCACCACCATCAACGAGACGAAGGCTACGGCCGTCCTGCTGCCTCTCGGGTTGATGGCGACGATTATCACCGCGGCGCCCCGTGGCAAGCGACTGCCGATCTTCCTGGGCGGCACCGCGATGCTGGGCCTGTTCGCGGCACTCATGATCCCGATCTACGCGCTCATGAATGCCAACAGTCCGTACAAGAACGACAAGAGCATCGTTGACTTCTTCACCGACGAGCAGCAGTTCAACCAGTACCTGCAGGGCAAGAAGGATGCGAGTCTCGGCACCACGACCACCGTTTCGCGCGGCCAGGCGCTCAAGGTGTCCATCGGTTACCTCGCACGCGATCCGGTCCATCTCGCGATGGGCCTCGGGATGGGCAACGCATCTCACTCGAACATCGGCGAGCAGTTCACCGGCTTGTACTATGACGTGCTGGGCCACTTCTCGATCATGTCCTTCCTGACGTTCATGCTCGAGATCGGCGTCCTGGGTACCAGTGCCGTGTTCCTGCTCTACTGGATGATCTTCTCGGATGCTCTGGCCGTAGCGAAAGCGGATACCGGCCTGGTCGGGGCCATCGCCGCAGGTTGGATCGGCATCGTGGCGGTTATTGCGGTCTCCAACTTCTATTCGGTACTGCACACTTTCACGTCGGTTTCGTTTTTCTTCTGGTACTTCTCGGGCGTCATCGCGGCTCGCCGCGGTGAGCTGAGCCTGGCGCAAAGGCAGGTCGCGCCGACCATGAGTGCTCCGGCGCGCGTCGTCCCCAAATCTCAACGCGTACACGGATAGGCCGGTTGTCCGCGAGACGTCGAATCGCCACCATCAGCGCTTATGGCTCGCATCCGAGTGGCCGGAACATCGAGCAGATGCTCGCCGCGGCCTTTCCGGAGTATGAGATCGATCACTTCTCCGTGCTCGATCTGTTGAAGCAGCACAGAGAGTGGGTCGCGCCGAATTTGGTTTACGTAGCCGTGCAGTATGGTCCAGCCATTTTGCGGCGGCATCTGAATATCCGGGGCGCATACTTCTTAACGACGTTCGCCTTCAAGCGGCTGAGGCAGATGATGCGCCGCACCCTGGATCCGGCACGCTATGCGTTCTCCTTCCAGCTGCAGTCGCTTTACGACACGAGCGTGCCGGGAATACCCCACTTCGTCTATACCGATCACACACACCTATCGAACCTGCAATATCCGGACTTCGATCGCAGGCGATTGCGTCCGAGGTCGTGGCGGGCGCTGGAGCGCACGGTCTACGAGAACGCGACGGCGATCTTCACGCGCAGCAGCAATGTCTCATCCGACCTGATGCAGTTCTATGGCGTGCCGCCACAGAAGGTCGAGTGCGTGTACGCCGGAAGCAACCTGCCGGAGCCGCCCGGATCGGCCGACCCTATCTGCGAGCTCGATGCAGCGCGGCGGCCCAGTACACTGGCCGCGAGTCATGGATCGCAGCGCCGGCTGCTGTTCGTGGGTATGGACTGGGAGCGCAAGGGAGGGCCTGATCTGTTACAGGCGTTCCGACGCGTCCGCCAGGACCACCCGGACGCTCGTCTGACGATCGTGGGGCCCGAGATGGCCCTCGACGAGCCCAACTGCGAGGTCGCCGGCCGAGTCAACCCGTCCCAGCTCGAGCAGTACTACGCGAACGCGGACATCTTCTGCCTGCCGACCCGGCGGGAGCCCTTCGGTATCGCCTTCGTGGAGGCCATGACACATCGCCTGCCCATCGTGGGGACCCGCGTGGGTGCGGTACCCGACATGGTCGAAGATGGCCTCAATGGCTATCTCGTCGAGCCAGGTGACATCGCCGGCCTGCATCGGGCCTTGAGTCGAATGCTCGCCGACCCTGCCGCGACCGAGCGCATGGGCGAGCGCGGTTTCGAGCGTGCGACGGAGCGATACAACTGGGCGAACGTCGGCAAGCGGATCAGAGCGCGCATCATGAAGCACATCGAGACGCCGCCAGCCGAATCGGCGCTCCCCGAGCCGTGCAGGTCGACTGCACTACGGCCGCATGGTTAGCGCGAGCCCCTCTTCCCGACCCACGCACCACTTTGCTCCCGCGACCGCCTGGGGGCTCGCGTTGATGATGTTGATTGCCCTGGTTCTCGACTTCGCCTCCGGGGACCGGCTTGGATACGCGGATGAAAAGGACTACGCGGCGCTCGCGACCTCCATACTGCACGATCATCGGTTCTCGTATCCCGACTATCACGGCGGCGAACCCATTGTGAGCCGCCCGCCCGGCTACCCGGCCGTGATCGCGGCGATCTACTCCGTGGCCGAGCGTCCCCTGGCGGCGAAGATCGTCAACACCGTATTTCTGCTGCTCGCAACGCTCGCGCTGGCGAGCCTCGCCACCCGGATGGTGCCCGGAGCCGGCGCGCTCATGCCGTGGCTCGTTCTCGCCTCGCCACTCTTGATCTACTGCTCGAGTCTGTTGTATCCCCAGACCCTCTCCTGCCTGTTGCTCACGCTGACTCTGCTGCTCATCGGCGGGCGCGAGGTCAGTTTCGGCCAGGCTGCGCTCGCCGGCATCTGCTACGGCGTGCTGATCCTGGCCGTACCGTACTTTCAGGCGCTGCTACCGGTACTGCTCGCCTACATGGTGATCTGGGCAGGCGGCCGCCGCCGCGCGGCCGCGTTGCGCGCAGGCGTTTTCGCCCTGATCTGCGTCCTCGTCGTGCTGCCCTGGAGCTGGCGCAACTACCGCGAGTTCGGCGCGATCGTCCCGGTCTCGGCCAACAATGGCTTCAACCTGTTCGTCGGCAACTCGCCGATCACGACCGCGAACAGCGGGTTGACGGTCAACGTGCTGCCGTTGTGTAACCGGCTCCGGCCGCACATGAGCGAGACCGACTTCGACAAGGCGCTGCAGGGGTGCGCGCTCGACTGGATCGAGGCGCATCCGCTCGATGCGGCGCGCCTGTATGTCGCCAAGCTCGTCAACTATTTCAACTTTCGCAACGAGGTCGCCAGCGCGGGCCCGGGCGGCGCCTGGCGCGACTGGATCGTCTTCCTGTCGTACTACCCGCTTCTGGCACTCGCTCTCTGGCGGGCCGCACTCTGGCGACGTCATCCGCTGGAGCGGCACGAGATACTCGTGTTGGGACTGTATTTCCTGAACGCGTTCGCGAGCGCGATTTTCTTCACGAGGCTGCGCTTCCGCATCCCGTTCGACTTCGTGCTGCTCGCGGTGGCGGGCGCCTTTCTGCACACCCTCTGGTGCTCGCGCCCGCGCTCGGGCAGTGGGTGTGAATAACCGCGGCACTGCAGACGTTGCCCGAGGGAGCCGCCCTGCAACGGGGCGTTGCTTTTCCGAGCTGGGAAGCCCTTCTTGACGATCTGACCGACCGCGCGCGCCGGCAGCCGCTCCTCGTAGTCCTCACGGCGCACGGGTCGCTCAGGCGTACACCTCATGGACGAAAACGGTCTTCTCGCCGGACGAGACTGCTGACCGCACGCGCGCGGCTACCGTATCGAGGTGCGCGTACCGCTTGCGGTACGCGCTGCGCTTCTTCGCTGAGATCTCCGCAAGACCTCTGCGCGTGCTTGAGCTCGAGAGAGCGTAGAAGCCGCCGCCACGATAGGAGCCGCCGTGCTCCTCCCAGATCCTGTCGTAGTCGGCGTGCTTGTAGCCTCGCGAGAAACGATGTGCAGTGCGGTGGTACCGGTTGTTGACCGCGTAGATGCTCCTGACGCCCAGCTCCGTGGCCAGCATCTTGAAGATGTCGAGCAGATAATCACGCGGCCGCATGCCGTGCAGCATCTTGGTGAGTTGCTTGATCCTCGCCGAGGCCTCCGGCGCGCCCGAGCCCTGCACGCCACCCACTATGAAACTGGGCTGCTCCTCGGACCCGCCGAGCGAGAACGCGAGACTGTAGATCCTGTCGGTGTCGAGGAAGATCGAGAGGGCGAGCTGCCCCTCGAGTCGCAGCCACGGCGGCCGATCGATGACGATCCTCACGCGATGTCCCTCGAGCTGCGACTCCAGCAGATCGAAATATTCGTTCCAGGCAATATCCAGGATGCCGAAGCCGGGGTTCCCGAGAATCCGGTAGTGCATCTCGATGGCCCGCAGCCGCTGCGGGCAACGCCACCGGCTATTGACGTAGGGCCGGTAGATCGCCTCGAGCAGGTGTGGAAACTGGCTGATCTCCCGCGCAAGCATGCTGTTGCCGCGTGCCTTGACGAATCGGTCGATGCTACGCAGATACGGCAGCGCGTAGAGGATGTAGAGAGAGCGCCGCAGGTGCTGCCCGTCTCCACAAATGAATCCCGAGGCGAGCAGAATGCCTCGCCAGAAACTATGCATGGCGCATCCCTGTCATCTGCCGGGCGAAATCATCTTCATCATCATGCAGTCGTCGCGCGCGATCAATAGCCTCCTACGATGCGACCGCACACGCGGCTCGCGGCGAGGAGCCTCAGGCTCTCGAGGTAGCGTTAGCGCTCAGTACGCCTTGTCGCCGCGCGCGACGATGAGGAGCGTCTTCACCAGGATCTTCAGATCGAGCAGCGGCGACCAGTTCCTCAGGTAGTCCAGATCGTATTTGAGGCGGGCCTCCATCTGCTCGAGGGTCTGGGTCTCGCCGCGCATGCCGTGAATCTGCGCCAGTCCCGTTATTCCCGGCGCGACTTTGTGACGCACCATGTAGCCCTTGATCAGCTTGCGATACAGCTCGTTATGAGCGACGGCATGCGGCCGCGGTCCTACCAGACTCATGCGTCCCTGGACGACGTTCAGAAGTTGGGGCAGCTCGTCCAGCGAAGAGCGCCGCAATATGCGGCCAAGCGGTGTGACGCGTGAATCGGTCACCGTCGCTTGACGGATCGCCTCGCCGTCCTCCGTGACAGTCATCGTCCGGAACTTATAGACGATAATTTCTCGCCCATCGAGCCCATAGCGGCGCTGCTTGAAAATTACCGGGCCCCGCGACGTAACGCGGATCAGGAGGGCAATGCCCACCATGACGGGCGCTGCCGGAATCAGAATGGCCGAGGCCAACACCAGATCCGTGAGGCGCTTGCTCACCCCGCGGTAGCCGTGAAACGGCGTCTCGCACAAGGCGATGAGCGGCACGCCCAGAAACTCGCTGGTGCCGCTCTGGATCGAATCGAACGGGAACACCATGGGAACGTAGTAAATGGACACCGTGGTGTCGCGCAGATCGTCGAGCAGCTTTTGCACCCTCGCCAGGTGACTCACCGGCAAAGCGACGAAGATCACGTCGACCTCGTGCCTCTGGACGTAATCGACGATGTCCTTCAATCCCCCTTTGAGCAGCGCCGGCGTGTGCGCACCGAGCCGGTCGGCGGCCCGATCATCGAAGAAGCCGGCCACTCGCAGCGCAGCGGACGAATTGGTCTCGAGGCGCTGCGCCAATGACACACTGATGTCGTTGTATCCCACGAACACGGCGCGACGAGCGCTTGCCGGGTCCGAGAGCATCTGCTTCCACGCCGCGTGCATCAGCAGCGCCGCGCCGAGCAGCAGGCCGGGCGTGGTGACCGCCCAGGTCAACAGCACGCGCCGCGCGAAGTACCCGGAGCTCTTGGTCGCATAGCCCACCGCCAGCAACACGAACAGTAGAACCAGCCAGCGAAGCGCGATTCGCGTGATGAGTTGTCCGCGGCCGCCAATCAGCGACATGAAGCCGCGCGGCGGCTGCAGAAGCGCGAAACCGAGCACCAGGACCATGACGAGCAGCGCGGTGAATTGCCCATCCCAGTCGAAATCGAAATACCAGCGATCGAAAATGAGCGAGGCGACTGCCAGCAACGGGAGCGCAGTGGCCTGTGCCACGGTCAGCAGAGCGATGGGTAGCGTGTGCTTGAACACGACCGGGTTCGTCATTTCTTTTTCCTCCTGCCTGACCATCCGCAATCCGACGGACCTGGTTGGGCCCGCGGCGTCTCGACGGCGTCCTGTACCTGCAACCTTCGGACCAGCAGTCTTCTTCCCGCGAGCTGGGGTGCTCGCGGACTCGGGCTGACTTCTCTTGCCGCGTCGGTCGAGGAGATTGTGCGCCTTCCGGTGTCCACCGGCGATTAAGAAACGTGAGCCAGCCCAACCCGTGCACAGCAGCTCCGCGCAAAAAGCGCACGCGCTCGACCTATTTGGCGACAACGCCGGTTGGGCACTGCGATGCAGCTCTGCGCGCACGCGCAATCCGTCGCTGTCGTCAGGTGGGCTGTCGGCCAACAGCGACCCTGCCTTTCCCTCACAAAATGAATGAGTTATGCAGCGCGCCAAGATTATGCCCGGCGTCCCTGTCTGCCGCGGGCAACATAAAGAACCGCCAAAACCGCTTTCCGGTTGCCCCGGGAAGGTAGTTTCTTCATGTAAATCATAGTATTACGATACCTGGCACACTCATTGCACATAGTACAGCGCACCAAGGGCAAACCCACCGAAAGGTGGGGGCGCAAAGCTTCCGGTCTAAAGGCCTCGGGCCCACGACGGCGGAGTTGCCGGGATCGCCTCCGCGATCTCGTTAACGCGGTGGTTACGTGCCACCACGAGCAACTTCGCTTGGCCTGTGTTTTCCAGCGGACCCGACGTCGCGCGCTGCCCGATTTGTTCGCCAAACGGGGTTATGTCGGGGGTTCGCATGTTGAAGTGTGGTTGGAGGGGCGCGCGTTCGTTCGCAGTTGCAGGTATCGTTCTGGCAGGCGCCTCGCTGGCGGCGTGTGGAGATGGGTCGATGTCGCCGGCAACGGCGGCAGAAACGGGCAGCTCCCCGATCAGCCGCTCCAACGACACGGTCGCGCCCGGGCCCTCGATTCAAGGTCTGCCGCAGGCCAGCGCCAAAGTTGGTCAGGCTTACAAGTACACGCCGACGGTGGTCAGCTCGCCGAGCGGCAGCACGCTGAAGTTCTCGATCGCCAATCTGCCCAAGTGGCTGAAGTTCGATACGAAGACCGGCACGTTGAGCGGCACGCCGAGCGCCGCGCAGGTCGGTCAGTACTCCGGCATCAAGATCTCCGTGACCGATGGTACCGACACGAATACGACCGCTCCTTTCAGCATCATTGTTGCGGCCGACAGCGGGACCAGCGCGGTTACGCTGTCGTGGACGCCTCCCAGCGAGAATGCGGATGGCTCGCCCCTCGTCGATCTGAAGGGTTACAAGGTCCACTACGGTGCGTCATCCAAGACCTATACGGAGACCGTCGACCTGTCGAACGCGGGTCTGACGACCTACGTCGTGCCGGACCTGACCGCCGGCACGTACTACTTCGCAGTGACCGCCTACAACTCAGTGGGTCAGGAAAGCCTGCTGTCGCCGGAAGTGTCGACCCAGGTCGACTGACGATAACCACGCGCTCCGATCGTCCACCGCCAAAGGCGCGACTTTGGCGGCCTGCTCCAGCGGCAGCCCTACTCCGGACCCACCTCAGCGAGCGCAGGCGCTCCGGATGCCGGCGTGACTTCCGCAGGGACGGCCGCCGATGCGGCCGCCTTCCCGAACTGAGCAGCGTCTATTTGATGCTTCGCGAGAAGGTCGTAGAGCGTCGGCCGTGTGACCCCGAGCAGCTCCGCGGCGCGTGAAAGATTGCCTCGCGCGACCGCGAGGGACTGTCTGACCGCCTGGGCTTCCGCCTGCTGGCGCGCCACGCGCAGATTCAGATACTCCGGGTTGTCGCCGGGGTCTTGCAGGCCGAGATCGTTCGCGGTGACCACCGCCCCCTCCGCCATGATTACGGCGCCCTTGATACGATTCTCCAGCTCGCGAACATTGCCGGGCCAGCGATGAGCCTGGATCGCGCGGATCGCGTCCGGTGCCAGACCGCGCGTCGGCCGCCCGAAGCGCTCGGCCATCTGCTGCACGAGGAATTGCGCCAGCAGCAGACTGTCGCCCTGCCGCTCACGCAGCGGCGGTATCCGGATCGCGACTTCGCTGATTCGGTAGAACAGATCATCCCGGAAGTCGCCCGTGCCGATCAGCGCATCGAGATTACGGTTCGTCGCGCACACGATCCGGATGTCGAGAGGAATCGGTGTTCGGCCACCGATACGCTCGACGGTGCGCTCCTGAAGCACCCGTAGCATCTTTGCCTGCAGCGGAGCCGGCATCTCGCCGATCTCGTCCAGGAAGATGGTGCCGCCATCAGCCGCTTCGAGCTTGCCCGGCGTGCGCTTCGCGGCTCCCGTGAAGGCCCCCTTCTCGTAGCCAAATAGCTCGCTCTCGAGGAGCGTGTCGGGAATCGCGGCACAGTTGATCGCCACAAAAGGCAGATGAGAGCGGGTAGACAGGCGATGTACGGAGCGCGCCAGCAGCTCCTTGCCGGTACCGCTATCGCCGAGCAGGAGAACGGTGGCGTTGGTCGGAGCCACCTTCTCGACAGCGCGACACACGGCCCGCATCGCATCGCTGACGCCGATGATTCCTTCGAGCGCCATCGACCCTGTCTGCTCGCGCAGACGCCAATTCTCTTCTTCGAGCTCACGGATCCGAAACGCCCGGCGCACCACGATCGACAACACGCCGGCATCGAGCGGCTTGTGATAAAAGTCCGCCGCTCCCAGTCCCACGGCCGCAACCGCCAGCCCCCGGGCATCGTGCTCGGTCATGGCGATCACCTTCGTATCCGGCGACAGCGTGATGATCTGGCGCAGCAGGTCGAGACTCTGCGCGGCGACCGCCGGCTCGCGCGCCGCCCCGAGATCGAACAGGATGACGTCGGGCTCGAGGCGGCGCACCAGGACGAGCGCCTGGGCGGAAGTCTCGGTGAGGGTGACCTCGAGATCCGAGAACATCTGTTCGAGCTCGCGTCTCAGAGCGCGGTCGTTCTCCAAAATCAGCAGCTTGCGACGATGTGTTTTCGCGGTCATCAAGTCCTCGCGTGTGCGATCCCTGTCAGCGGCTGCTCGCGTCGCACCTCGTGCGTCCGGACATCAGCCGAATCGGACATCAGTGCGCCATGCGGTGGGTGCTGAACTTTACAGCGGAGTGTAAAGAACACTGGACGGCGTACCGTGCGGGATATCACAAAGCGAGCGAAGGGTCTTTAACTTATTCGCGAATTTGACGCCGGTTGGCGACAGGC